>NZ_JAWFZC010000001.1:0-691858 GCF_032550575.1 Dermabacter sp.
TTTGTGTGGGAGGTCCCCTGTAGATGACGGGGTTGATAGGCCAGATGTGGAAGCGCGGTAACGTGTGGAGCTGACTGGTACTAATTGGCCGATGGCTTACTTGCACTCTTCTTTGCTTCTTGTGTTCGCGTTCACTGTGTGGTTGACATTCCACACCCCCTGCTTCGTGTTGGGGGGTTGTTTGGTTGTTTCGGTGGTCATAGAGTTGGGGAAACGCCCGGTTCCATTCCGAACCCGGTAGCTAAGCCTAACTGCGCCGATGGTACTGCACTCGGGAGGGTGTGGGAGAGTAGGACGCCGCCGAACTATTCTTTTGTTGGTGTGAGCCCCGGCCGCTAGGGTCGGGGCTCCCCACATTTAACGCGGGTGTCTCCCGCATCCACAGCCCGAAATGGGACGGGGACCGGGGCTGCGCGGGTCACCGCGGTCAACAGCGCGCCAGGGCGCGTGAGAAGGGGGCCGGGTGGTCAATGGTTATCACGAAAGCATCTTTTCTTATCGACGCGCGATGTGAACTTGGCCCGAAAACCATTCCATAGTCGAGGCTACGGGGAAGTAGTCCACTAGCGTAGAGCTACGTTGTGTACCGCGATTTGTCGCGGGACCGCCAACGGAGCCTTATTCCTGCGGCCACGTTTACCTTCGTGGCTCGCCCCCCTTGGAGGAGTTGCGGATTGTCCGACAACGAGAACTTTGAACCTGACTCGCGTTCCGCGAGCGAAAGCCGCCCCCGTACTCGAGGCGAGTATGGATCGCGAAAGCCGCGCACCGAAGGTCGTCGCGGGGAGTACCGTGCGAGCAAGCGTGGTGATCGCGATTCTTGGGGAGAGCGCGGTCGTGACGGCAAGCGACGCTCATACGGTTCGGATCGACGTTCTCGTGACTCCCGTTCGGATCGCGATCGCGCTTGGAAGCCCAACCGTGATGGGCGCGATGGCGGCGACGGCAACTGGCGCGATCGTCGCGAGGGGGATAAGCCGCGCCGCGATGGTGAGCGTCGTTGGTCTAGGGACGATAAGCCGCGCCGCGATGGTGAGCGTCGCTGGTCCAGGGATGATAAGCCGCGCCGCGATGGTGAGCGTCGCCGTGGTGACGCCCAGGGCCGCGGGCAGCGCTTCGGCAAAGGGGAGCGCGGCTATCGTGACCAGCGCGATAAGCGGCGTTTCGAGCAGCGTGAGCGGATGTCAAGCGCGGAAGGGTTTGAGGCAGATCGCCAAAAACGCCTTCGCGAAGGGCGCGAACCATTCGTCCCGGCAGACATCACCGGAAACGAGCTTGCTCCCGAACTCCGCGCCACCCTCAAGGCTCTTACGAAGGAACAGATGGAGCGTGTGTCGCGCCACCTCGTTGCGTGCGCGATGCTGACCGAGAATGAACCGGAGCGGGCCCTCGAGCATGCGAAGTGGGCTGCTCGTTTCGGCGCGCGAGTCGCATCCGTTCGCGAGCTCTACGGCGCCCTGCTGTACGAGGCAGGCGATTACCGCGGCGCCATTCGGGAAATGCGCGCCGCCATGCGCATGAGCGGAAAAGTCGATCTCCTCCCGATCGTCGCCGACTGTGAGAGGGGCCTGGGGCGCCCTGAAAAAGCGTTCGATATCGCGCAGTCCGACGAGGCAGCGAAGCTCACGAATGCGGAAACGATCGAGCTCATGATGGTCGTTGCCGGTGCGTACGCCGATCTTGGAGATCTTGATACGGCCATCGCGACGCTCGAGATTCCGGCACTGCGCTCGAAGGTCGACGGCAAGTGGCAGTTCAGGCTGTGGCTGGCTTACGCCGATCTTCTCGAAGCCGCAGGGCGTGCCGATGAGGCGAAGAAGTGGGTTACGCTCGCTGCCGACGCAGACGTTAACGAGGAGACCGACGCTTACGCGCGCCTTGGCCGTGCGCCCCGTCCGAGGGAGGCGGCCGTGGAACGGACGGAGGAAGAGATCGGCGTGTTCGACGTCGAGGCTGACTTTGAGCGGGCAGAGCGCGAAGCAGCTGAACGAGAAGCGGCGAAAGCCGAGCAAGCGTCGGATCACCACGATGCGGACGACGATTTAGATACGAGCGAGGAAAGCGGTCCCTCCGAGCAGTCGCATGGCGATGTTGACGCCTCGAATACGACGAGTGAGGCCAACGCTGGCCTTGAGGCCGCGGACGAGTCCAGGGATAACCCGGATCAATCGGCTGAACCCCCGCTGCTCCCTCACGAGCCCACCGAAGAAGACCTACGATCCGACAAGGAGTGACGTGAAGCGCCCCGACCCAACGTTCCTCGACCTTTTCGATGCACTCCTGTTCGATATGGATGGGACGCTGATGAACGGTTCCACAGTGATCGAGCACGGGGTCGATGCTCTGGCTGCGGCTCGTGCGAGAGGACTCGCGATTGCCTTCGCGACGAATAACGCCTCGCGCACCCCGGACATGGTTGTCGAGCACCTTGCGTCGCTCGGCTACGAAGCCCACGCGAACGAGGTCGTGAACTCGCCGATGGTTGCGATGAGCCTCGTGAGGGCGCACGTTGAACCCGGCAGCACAATACTCGTCGTGGGCGGCCGAGGGCTCGTGGAGGAAGTCGAACGAAACGGTTACACCGTGACGCGCGAAGACCGCGATGACGTCAAGGCCGTGATTCAAGGCTTCGCGCCTACCGTTGGGTGGGCGGATCTGGCGGAGGCGGCGTACGCGATTCGTCGCGGCGCATTTTTCGTCGCGACGAATATTGATTCGACTCTTCCCACCGAGAAAGGCTTCGCGCCGGGCAACGGGTCGCTCGTGCACGCGCTCGAGTTTTCGACGGGTGTCAAGGCTGTAGCTGCGGGCAAGCCCGAGCCTGCGATGTTCAAGGTCGCGGCAGAGATCTCCAGCTCGAGCCGCCCCTTGGCAATCGGGGATCGCCTCGATACGGACCTCGAGGGCGGAAACCGCGCGAACGTTCCAACCTTCCACACGCTCACGGGGGTGTCGAGTTGGATCGATGCGGCGCATGCGCCGGCTATTCAACGTCCCGTGTTTGTGCGGCCCAACCTCTCCTTCTTGGCGAAGAGCGCCGCGCACCCTGTCATTGACGCGGAGCGAGCGCATCTCGGCTCTACCGCGGCGCACCTCGAGGGCGGTGACATCGTCGTCACGGGTGACGCGTCGAGCTGGCGCGCGGCACAGGTCGTCCTGTCGCTCGTGAACGCGCGATTCCCCGAAAGCACGTTTGAGGGCGCGATTCGCGCCGCCTCGGGTGAGCTCTTTGGGCCATTTGGCGAATAAGGGTCCGCGCTGTGCCACGCCTCGATGCCGCACTCTTTGCGCGCAATCTCGCGTCCTCACGTACGCATGCGCGTCGCATCGTTGAGGAAGGGCGCGCACACGTCAACGGTAGCGTCGCCCGCAAACCCTCGATGAACGTGGCGGAGGGCGACGTTCTCGAGGTGCTCGGGGTTCCCGAAGGCGGCGAGTTCGCCTCGCGTGCGGCCTTGAAGCTCGAGGGTACGCTTGAGCGCCTCGGTGCCCGAGCGCCTCAACTCGCGGGAGCTCGAGTTCTCGATTTGGGGGCTTCGACGGGCGGGTTTTCCGACGTCTGCCTGCGCCGGGGCGCTCGCCACGTGTGGGCTGTGGACGTCGGCCACGGGCAGCTCATTGCTCGCCTTGCAGGGCATTCGCGGCTGGCGAATCTCGAGGGGACCGACGCGCGCTGCGTGACCCGGACCATGCTCGCGGCGTATGAGCCCAGCGGAGTAGGCATTCCCGATGTCGTCGTCACCGACGTCTCCTTTATTTCTCTCACGCACATCCTTGGCGGCGCATCGCGCCTTGTCGAGCCGAATGCGAGCTTGCTCTTTATGCTGAAGCCACAGTTCGAGGTGGGAAGAGCGCGCTTGCCAAAGTCGGGTGTCGTGACCGATCCGCAGGCGTGGCGCGATGCCCTTGTGAGCGTCACCGAGTGCGCGGCAAGCGTCGGCCTCGCGCTCCAGGCTCTGCACCCGAGCCCGCTTCCCGGGCAAGACGGGAATGTCGAGTTTTTTCTTCTGTGCGAAAAATTGCCCGCCGGCGCACGCGATCCGGAAGGTGAATGTGGAATGATCGAGGAGGCCCTCGCCGAAGCCGAGGGTCTTCGTCGTGAGGCACCCGCCGGCTCATGAGCGCCGCGAGTGCTGACCGTAAGGGAGGAGGAGAGCCCTGAGGCGCTTTTTGCTGTACGTTCACTCGGGTCGAGGAGTGGCTCTCAAGGCAGCGCGTCAGGTCGCTGAGGACCTGCACGCCGCGGGCGTGAGGCCAATCGTGACCTCCGCGCAAGTGGAAGAGGTCTCCTCGCGGCCGGACGATCCGGCTGCTCTCGCGCTTCTCGACACGATCCGTGCGGGTCGACTCGAGGTCCTTGACCACGAGCAATTGCCGGCGGAAACGGAACTGTGCATTGTTCTTGGAGGCGATGGCACGATCTTGCGGGCCCTCGAGTTGATCCGACCCTTTGACATTCCCGTGCACGGTGTCAACCTTGGGCACGTGGGATTCCTTGCGGAGAGCGAGGTAGCGGAACTCGGGACAACGGTGCGCAGGCTTCTATCGCGCGATTACATTCTTGAGGTCAGAAGCGTCATCCGCACGAAAGCATATGCTGCCGATGGTTCGCTCTTGCATTCGGATTGGGCCCTCAACGAAGCGAGCCTCGAAAAGGGCGAACGCGAGCGCATGATTTACGTCGTCGTCGGCATCGACGGGCGTCCGGTTTCCGAATTCGGCTGCGATGGTGTGCTCCTGTCGAGCCCTACGGGGTCGACCGCGTACGCGTTTTCGGCGGGCGGGCCCGTCATGTGGCCCGAGGTGGACGCGATGCTGCTCATTCCGCTCGCGGCGCATGCCCTTTTCGCACGGCCCCTCGTGATGGGGCGCTCGTCGGTTGTGGAGATCGAGGTGTCGCCTGAGTCGCCGTCGGCCGCAGTGTTGACGCTCGATGGACGGCGACAGGTTGAGCTTCCGCCCGGATCTAGGCTCGAGACGCACCTGTCGAAGAGTAGCGTTCATTTCGCTCGTTTCGCGGAGACCCCATTTGCCGATCGACTCGTCGAGAAGTTCAAGCTTCCCGTTGAGGGGTGGCGCGGCGGTAATCCCGATACGCGCTACGACTCGAACGCGGGGGAGAGCTGAATGCTGCGTTCCCTGTCGATTCGCCAGATCGGAGTTATTGACGACGCGTCGATCGAGTTTGGGCCGGGTTTTACCGCGCTCACGGGCGAGACCGGCGCTGGTAAGACGATGGTCATCACGGGCCTCGGCCTCCTCATGGGGCGTCGCCTCGATTCCCGCCGCGCCGGTGTGTCAAGCACGGTGTCGGGCCGCGTAGGCCTCGCCCTGGGAACGCCCGTGCACGAACGCCTCGATGAGCTTGGTGCCGAGGTCGAGGACGGCGAAATTCTTGTCGTGCGCAGAGTGACGAAGGACGGGCGCTCGCGTGCCCACATTGGTGGCGTTCCAGTTCCCGTGGGCACGCTTGGCGAGATTGTTGGCGGGGAGATTACGATCCACGGCCAAAGCGATCAGCTTCGCTTGCGCGAGCCTGCGGCGCAGCTTGGAGCGCTCGATTCGGTGTTGGGGGCGCAGGGCCGACGGTTGCTCGCCGAGCACCGCTTACTCTTTCGGGAGTTCGCTTCGCTCGAACGCGAGCTGAAGGAGCTGTCATCGTCTCTGCGCGATCGAGAGCAGCGCGAGGCGGAGCTCACCGAAATCCTCCAGGAGATAGAGCGGGCGGGCACGTTTGAGGGCGAAGATGACGCGCTGCGCGCGGAAATCGAACGCTTGGATGATACTGCTCAGTCGCTCACTGCCCTCGAAGGCGCGCTCATGCACCTTGCGGGCGACGAAGCCTCGAGCGTCCTGACCCATGCCGATGCCGCCGCGGCATCGCTTACTCAGGCGCCCGGTGCGTCGCAGGTTCTGGACCGCATTATCGCCTTGCGCGACGAGTCGAGCGATATTGCGCGCGAGATCTCGCTTCTGCGAGACGGGTGGGAGGCCTCGCCGGGCCGTCTCGAGGAGGCACAAGAGCGTTTGCACGAGCTCACAGTGCTTGTGCGTGAGTACGGGCCTCGCCTCGGCGGGGCGGAGAACGTGAGTGAGCTTCTGCTCCACTCGCGTGAGGCCCTCGAGGCGCTGCGCGCGCTCGAGGACGGCGCGGCGCGGCTTGGCGAGCTCGACAAGCGTCGTGTAGAACTTGACGCAGAACTCGCACGAATCGCCGATGCACTGAGCGGAGAACGCCACGAGGCCGCGGCGAAGCTTGCAGCCGAAATCGAGAACGAACTTGCCGGGCTCGAGATGCCCGGGGCGTCTCTTCGTATTGACGTGACGCGGGCACCTCGAAGTGCGTGCGGCACCGACGGTGTGTCGTTCACGATGCAGCCGCACCCCGGTGCCGAATACATGCCCGTCGCGACGGGCGCATCAGGCGGCGAACTTTCTCGCGTGATGCTCGCGCTCGAGGTGGCAATCGCCTCTCTTACGGACGTTTCAGATGGCGGCACGCCCCCGGTATTCGTTTTTGACGAAATCGATGCGGGTATTGGCGGCCGCGCGGCGCGGGCGGTCGGAGAACGGCTTTCGAGGCTCGCCGAAAATGCCCAGGTCATTGTCGTGACTCACCTCCCGCAAGTGGCTTCGTGGGCGAGTTGCCACGTCAGGATCGTGAAAGAGACGCACAACGATGGCGGCGAGGACCGCACGGTTTCGAGGATTGAACCGCTCGAGGGAGAAGCGCGCGTTCGCGAACTGGCGCGCATGCTCGCGGGAGATGCAGAAAGTGACGCCGCACTTGAACACGCCGCTGAGCTTCTCGCAACGTCAACGGAGGCTCGCGGCGCGTGAAACCTGGATTTACGTTCCCTATTGCCGGTCGAGCAAAGGTGGGCAAACGGACGAAAGACCTGACCAAGCGCGTCGAGGCTGGAGACATCGTGGTGATCGACCACGAGGATCTCGACCGCGTTGCGGCCGAGGCACTCGTTGATCGCGCGCCTGCTGCAGTCCTCAACGCGTCACCGTCGATCTCGGGGCGCTACCCGAACGCGGGCCCCCAGATCCTCGTCGAGGCGGGAATACCGGTGCTCGATGTACTGGACCAGGATCTGTTCGCGAAGGTTCGCGAGGGGCGGTTCGTTGAGATCGACGAAAGCGGAGTATCTCTCAGCACGGGGGAGCGGCTCGAAGCGGAGCTTTACACGCCTGCGGTTCTCAACGACAAGCTCGACAAGGCGCGTGAGGGGCTCAGCGAGCAGCTTGAGGCGTTTGCCTCCAACACGATGGAATACATGCTTCGTGAGCGTGAGCTTCTCATCAACGGCGTTGGCACGCCGGAAGTCCGTACGCGATTCCAGGGCCGGCCCGTCCTTATTGTCGTGCGCGGCTACCACTACCGCGAGGACCTCGTGGCCCTCATGCCATTCATTCGTGAGAACCGGCCTATCATCATCGGGGTCGATGGGGGAGCAGATGCCGTGCTCGATGCCGGCTACGGGCTCGACATGATTATTGGCGACATGGACTCGGTGTCCGATCGGGCGCTTGCGAGCGGTGCCGAGATTGTCGTGCACGCCTACCGCGATGGCCGCGCTCCGGGTATGGAGCGCGTCCGTGCGCTTGGACTCGCCGACGATGCCGTGACGTTCGCGGCTTCGGGAACGAGCGAAGATATTGCGATGCTTCTTGCTGACGATCGCGGCGCCGACGTAATCGTTGCCGTCGGCACTCACGGAACGCTCGAGGAGTTCCTCGACAAGGGGCGCGCGGGTATGAGTTCGACGTTCCTCACGCGGCTCCGGGTGGGCTCGAAGCTCGTGGACGCGAAGGGCGTCTCTCGCCTCTACCGGCAGCGCATCTCGACTTTCCAGCTCGTTCTCCTCGTCGTTGCGGGGCTCCTGGCGCTCGCCGTCGCCATGGCGGTTACCGACGGTGGCCAGACGCTTATCCAGATTCTCGGTGCAAGGCTCGATGACACCTTGCGCTTTTTCACTGCTCTGTTTGTCCAGGGAGGACCGATCCCATGATCGACTTTCGCTATCACCTCGTTTCGCTCGTGGCGGTGTTCCTCGCGCTCGCGATCGGCATCGTGCTCGGTGCGGGCCCTCTTCGAGACGGCGTCGGGCATACCCTGACCGCGCAGGTCGAGCAGTTGAGGGTTGAGCGAGACGAAATGCGAGCCTCGAACGATGCTTTGAACGCTGAGAACTCTGACCTCGAAGGGTTCGTCAAAGCCGCGGGTGCGGGCCTGGTGACGGGCACCATGCACGGTGAGAAGGTCGCGACGATTGCCGATCATTCCTCGATGCATGCCGAAGTCGAGGCTACGCGCACGCTTATTGAGGCTGCCGGGGGACAAACCGGACCCCAGATCGAGCTCGGTCAGTCGCTGTGGGATCCCGCGGCGGAAGGCGAGCGGCGTTCAGCCCTGACGACAATCACCCAGACGTGGCCAGGCGTGAAGCCGAGTGGAACGTCGACCTCAGAACAGCTTGCGTCCGTCATCGCGACGATTCTTGCCCCGAGCGAGGATCTTGACGATGCAGCGCGGCTCGAGATCGCAAAGGCTCTGAGCGCAAGCGGCGTCCTCACGCTCAAAGGCGATATTGAAGCGGTGGACTCCGTTTTGGTGCTTTCGGGCGAAGAGTCGCTCTTTTCGGTCACGAGTGACTCGCCGGAGGCTGCTGCGACCCGCTCGGACAACCTTGATAAGTCGCGCCGCGCGCTCGTGACGGCATTCGACGGCGAAGGCGTCACGGTAACGGTTGGAGGTTCCTCATCCGTGCGGGGAGGCTCGGAGGGTCTTGTTTCGGCTGTGCGCACGAGTGATCTTCGTGAGCGAGTCTCGAGCATCGACATGCTGACGTATGCCTCGGGTCCGGCGACGCTTACGCTCGCGCTTGCCGGTGCCCAGGTCGAGATGCCGGGAGCATACGGATCAGCGACCGATGCCGAGGCGCTCGTGCCCGATGCGTCCGCAATCCGCGAGAAGGTCGAAGAGCTCAATGGTGATCGAAGCGAAAAGAAGCGCTCGGATGACACGGATGCGGGAGGGCAGACGAACGATGAAGAGGCCTCCTCGAGCGACGGCGGTGGACAGTGACGAGTATCCTCCGGACGGTGGGTTTCAGCGCCGCAGCGGCGACGCTTGCCTCGCGTACATGCGCTCGCGCCCTCGCCAAGTGCCCTAAGTCGCTTCGTGCACACCTCGACCGCACCAATTTCCGCGGTGAGCCCGTCACTCTCGCCGAGGGAGTTGAGGTGGCCGGCGCACTCTCGGCGGGTGCACTCGTGGGACTCGGCGTGCCGTCGAGTGGTGCCGCTGCGCTCGTCGGCGCGGTGGGGCTCGCTGATGACATCGTCGAACCGATGCTCATGCGCAATGCTGAAACCGCGCCCCCGAAGGGGCTCAAGGGGCATCTCGGGGCGCTTGCGCACGGACAGCTCACCACGGGAAACATCAAGATTCTCGGGATCGCGGTGGCGGCGAACGTGCTCGCGCGCGAGTGTGAACGTGTCCGGGGCAGGGGCGAGTCCGACGCCAGCTTCGGCGGCAGTGCTCTTGCCGTCTTCGATCGTGGCCTTGACACCGTGTTGATCGCGGCCAGCGCGAACCTCGCCAACCTTTTCGATGTGCGACCTTCGAGGGCGCTGAAGGCCACGAGCATAGGCGTCCTGATAGCCCTGTGTGGGCCGGCACGCGAGGAAGCCTCGCGCTCTCGCAAGGCCCTCGCCGCCGCGCATGCGGCCGCGACACTCCTTGCCGCTCCGCGCGACTTCGGTGCGCGGGGGATGCTCGGGGATGCGGGAGCAAACGTCCTCGGGGCGAATGCGGGCACCCTCGCCGCGCTGTCATCCTCGCGTGCCTTCCGCGCTGCGGCAGCGTCTGTGGCCGTGGGGCTCACGCTCGTGAGTGAACGAGTGAGCTTCACACGCATCATTTCCTCCTCGGAATTTCTGAGCGCGATTGACGAATGGGGGCGGTCATGAGCGCTTCGTCGCGGACTCCGTCGCTCGTTCGAGCGACGGGTCTCATCGCTGTCATCACGGTTCTCGCGCGGCTCGCAGGGTTCGCGCGATACCTCGTTTTCGGCGCGAGCGTGGGAGCGGGTGAGATTGGAACCGCCTATGCGAGTGCCAATCTTGTGCCGAGTGTCGTCTTCGAGGTTGCCGCTGGAGGGGCGCTCGCGAGCATGGTCATCCCGCTTATCGCGGGGCTTCTTGACGAGCCTTCCCGCCCGCGTGAAGGAGGCAGCCGCGTTGCCCCGCGCGGAAACGCTTCGAGCATTGTCTCAGCGCTGCTCACGTGGAGCGTTCTGCTCACGCTCATCCTCGCACTCGTGCTGTGGGCGCTTGCCCCCACACTCGCTCGAGCCATTCTTGGAACCGGTGCGCAAGCCGCCGATGCCGCAGCGATCGATCTTGGCGCTCGCCTCATGCGGGTTTTCGCCCTTCAGCTGCCGTTCTATGCGATTACGATCGTCCTTGGCGCGTACCTGCAGGCGCGACGCAAGTTTCTCTGGCCAGCGCTCGCACCGCTCATCTCGAGTCTCGTCGTCATGGCAACGTACGGCCTCTATGCCCTCACGGTCCCCGTGGGCGTGTCTGCGGGAACGCTCTCGAATCTCTCTGAAGCTGCCCTCGGGTGGGGGACAACTCTCGGGGTTGTCGCGATGGCGGTATGCGTAGTGTTTCCCGCGTTGCGATCGGGGTTTGTGTATACGCCCCAACTCGCCCTCACCAGAGGCGTGCGTGCGCGTGCCTTGGGACTTGCCGGCTCGGGTGTGGCAACCGTCGGCGCCCAGCAACTGACGACCGCCCTGATTCTTGCCCTCTCCGTTCGCGCGGGTGGAACGGGCACCCTTCCGCTGTTCCAGTACGGTCAGGCCGTGTACCTCCTGCCCTACGCGGTTCTCCTCGTCCCCGTTATGACGAGCGTGTTTCCCGAGCTTTCCGAGCTGCGGGCACTCGGTGATAGGGCAAAGTTTTCGGCGCTGACGCTTCGATCCGTCCAGGCGGTCGTGGCATTCGCAGCCGTGGGTGGGGCTGCGCTTTGGGGTGCGGGACTCCCCATCGATAAGTTTTTTGTGGCGATCGATCGCGCGGGGATCCGCGGCGTTGGCGCGGTCACGGCGGCGCTCGCCACAGGGCTGATCGCGTACGGCATCGTGATGCTGACCGCGAGGGTTCTCAATGCGGCGCTGAGGCCCGGGGAGTCTCTCGCGATCGGTGCGACCGGGTGGGGAATCGCGGGCGTGCTTATTCTCGTGACGGTCGTGACGTCCCCACCGCGATCGACGGCCACTGCCGGAGTCCTTTTTGGTCTGTGTATATCTATCGGCATGTGGATCGCGGCGATTGGCGGGCTCAACATCCTTCGCGAGCGGATCATGGTTCGCGAACACGTGCGTCCCCTTTTCACGACGGTCCTCGCCTCGGTTGTGGCGTCGGTCCTCGGCTCAATTGCGGGGCTCGCTCTCGCACAGCTCGCGAGTGACGCTTTTCGTGGAGCGTGGGGCTCGCTCGTGCTTGGCATCGGGACGGGTACGGCTGGTGCAGCGGTGTGTCTGGGCGTGCTGATGATCGCCGATCGCTCTCTTGCGGCGCCAATCGTGGAGCTCGGCGCGCGAATCGTCAAGGCGACGAAGAAGGGGTAGGGCATGCGGCGTGTGATCCTCGTGCGGCCCCGCGCGGAAGGCGGTTTGCTCGCGCACGTGCGCGATGAGGCACGCGTGCTCGCTCGGGCAGGCGTACACGTTGTGGACGCGGGGGAAGCGCCGTGCTTCGACGACGCCACCTCGCATACCGCTGGGCCCGGAGTCGAACATCGGCACCTCGCGATCGCCTCGGGGGCTTCTCCGCTTGCGGCGCTTCGCGCACGGGCAAATTTGGGCGCGATTATTCGGGATGAACATCGCCGTGCACAGGGCGATCCGCTCACGGTTCATGCCCACGGCGCGCGTGCAGGAGCACTCACTGCCCTTGCGCTCATGACCGGGTTTCGCCCCCGCATTCGGCTCGTGACGACGCTTCATAATCGGATGCCGCGTACCGGCGTTGGCGCAGTCATCGGGCGAGAATTGTTCACGCTTGCCTCACGCCGTAGCGATCGTGTACTCGCGGTCTCGCCTGATCTCGCCGATGCCGCGCGCGCGAGTGGTGCACGCGCGGTTCAAAGGGCTCTCATTCCCGCTGCGCGCCCCGCGAGTTGCGGGTCGTTGCGAGCGTTCGACGGCGATGTCCTCGAGGTTCTGTGCGTCGCGCGCCTTGCTGCTCAAAAAGACCTCGCCTGCCTGTGTGAGGCAGTGCGGCTTGTGGAAGAGCAGTATCCGGGATCTCTTCGCGTAAAGATCGCGGGCGAGGGGCCGGAACGCGCACGGCTCGAAGAGTTTATCGAGAAACATGCGCTTCCCGTGGAGCTGCTTGGGCGTGTAGAGGACACCCGCGCCCTCATGCGCGAGGCGCACGTGGTGGTCCAAACGAGCGTGTGGGAAGGGCAGCCGGTCGCGATTCAGGAAGCGATCGGTGAAGGCGCGGCGATCATCGCCACCGATGCCGGCGGGACGCGCTGGGTGACGGGCGAGCGTATTCCTCTCGTCGCGCCGGCGAATGCGCGCGAGCTGGCGGAACGGCTTATTGCCTTCGTGCCCGGACACCCGGGATCTGAGGAACGCCTCGACGAGCTTCGGGCTGCCTCCCGAGCACGCGCCGCTGAACTCCCAACCGAAGAGGACTTGATCGCTCAGCTCGAATCCGCGCTTTTCACGTTCGCCGACGACGAGGAGAACCAGCACTCATGACCACCTCCGAGAATTCGCTCGCCGACGATTTTTGCGCGCGACCCGTCGCTGAGAGTCGGACCGTGTATACGGGGCTCGTGTGGGATGTTGCGCGCGATACCGTCGATTTCGCGCCCGGTGTGAGGTTTACACGCGACTACGTCGCTCACACGGGCGCCGTCGCGATCCTCGCGCTCACGCCAGAGCGTGAAGTCGTCGTGATTCGCCAATATCGCCATCCGGCTCGCGCTCACATGTGGGAGCTGCCCGCTGGTCTACTCGATAAGGCCGGGGAAGACCCAGCCGTGGCCGCCGTTCGTGAACTCGAAGAAGAAACGGGCTACACGGCCGGCGCAGCGCACCACCTTCTCGATTACTACCCGAGCGCGGGCGGCTCGAACGAGAAAATCAGCGTGTATGTTGCGTTCGACTGCACGGAGGCGAAGGGCGTCGACTTCGAACGCGTCGACGAGGAAGCCGAAATCCTCACTCGTACGGTGCCCCTTGACGAGCTCGAGGATGCCGCGCTGTCAGGTCGCCTTCACAACAGTGCGCTGATCATCGCCACGCTCGCCTATACGGCACGCGTGCGCCGCGGCGAGGCCCCCGGCGCTTAACTGCGCGAGCGCGCGTACGAGCGCAGAGATTCGATGATCGCTGGCGTGACTTGAGCGGCTTGCCACGGGCGCGCGCCGACCGCTTCGAGCTCCTGCACGATCTGTTCGGGGCTCGCGTGTGGGATGCGATGCTCGGCCTCTGCACTGAAGTGATTCCACACCCAGTGGCGCATGTGACCGGGGGAGATGAGATTCTCGACGGGCATGTGAAGCTCTTCGGCGCGTGTGAGAAGCCCCTCGCGCACCTGTTTGTAGGCCTCGAGAACCTCGGGGTAGCGCCTAGACCACGAACGATGATTGGGGTAGGGGCCCAGGTCGCGCTTCGACGGCAAGTGAACGCGGGGCAGTTCTCGCGCTTCGCGGACGCATCGCCACCACTGCTCGCGGTGCTTGAGGTTCTTCGGTGCGGCGTTGTCGAACTCCTGGCGTCCCTTGCTCGAGGCTTTTGCCATGGCCACGAGTGCCTTGTCGCGCAGCACCATAAACGGCGCGACGTCCGAATTACGCGCGATTGCATCGCGCCTTTCCCACATCGATCGCGCGACCGCGAGTTGCAGGGGGCTTTTGAGCTGGCCGAGGCCGTGCAGGCCGCGCCACGGCTCGTCGGGAACTTCCGGGTGGGCGAACGTGGCTTCGAAGGCAAATTCCTCACGTGCCCACGACGTCTTGTGAGCGTCGTCGAGCATGCGTGTGAGCACGGTTTTGAGTTCGGCGAGGTACTCGACGTCGAGCGCGGCGTAGTCGAGCCACGATTCCGGAAGTGGGCGCTTGGACCAGTTGGCGCTCGAATGCTCCTTGGCAAGCCGAACTTCGAGCAGTTCTTCCGTGAGAGCCCCGAGACTCACCCTGGGAAGTCCGAGGAGGCGCGCAGCTACCTCGGTGTCGAAAAGTGCGACCGGTTCAAGCCCGAGCATGGCGAGTGAGGGAAGGTCCTGCCTCGAGGCGTGAAGAATCCACGGATGCGAGTTCATGATGTCCGTGAAGGTTCCAGGCAGTTGGCACGCGAGGGGATCAAGCAGCAATATCCCTGCCGCCTCCGTCTTGATCTGCACGAGGTAGGCCTTAGCGGAGTATCGGTAGCTCGAAGCGCGCTCGACGTCGATCGCTAGGTCCTCGTCGGCTTTGACACGCGCGCACCACTCGAGGATGCCCTGAACGGTCGTGACGAGGGGCGGCGTGCCACCCGCGGGCTTTTTAATGAGGGGCGCGCACTCGGGATCCGGCAACTGGTCGTGGGAATCAGTCATGAACGTTCTAGTGATCCTTCGAGGCTGAAAGATGAGGCGCCCTCGCGCGGTGGGACGGATGCAGAGGGCTCACGGAGAGTGGCTGGGGCGGAAGGCCACCTGCGGCGCAGAGGATCGCGGACCACGCGCCGAAATGGGCGCCGAGGTCGAGGGAGTCCGGGCTCCATGATGCGCGCATCTCGATGTCGACCGTCGTGGGGCGGGCGGCGAGTGAACCGTAGCTTTGGGAAACGACGCGCGTCACGGTACACCCAAGTTCGTGGGCTTCGGCCCCCGCAAGCTCAAGCGATTCGGTGACCCAGCTCCACGCCACATCGCCGAGCATGGACTCGAGCGCGAACTCGTGTTCGAGCTGGGCTTGCATCAAGGTGACGATTCGTGCGCGACCGCTCCAGTCCTCCCTGCCCTCAGGGTCGTAGAGCACGATGAACTTTCCGCTCGCGAGATCAGCGTCGTGCATGACGACATCGGCCTCGGCTGCCCACGAAAAGGGAGCGAGTCTGGAAGGAGCGGGAATCTCCTCCCACTTGACCTCGTGGCGAATGGGCGCAGCGGTGAGCGCATCGATCGCGCTCACGAATTCCTCGCGTTCCTGGGGAAAGTGATGAATGGCCACGGCCGCTAACTTATCGTTGACTTACCGCGTCGTGGCGGAGGCGCGCCGCGCCTCCATCAGTGCGCAGCCGGGTCCTCGTTTTCGCTGTGCACGAGGCAAATGGAATTGATGCAATAGCGTTCGTCGGTTGGGGTGGGGAAACCCTCGCCGGTGAAGACATGCCCGAGGTGTGATCCACATGAAGCACAGCGCACCTCGGTCCGTACCATTGCGAGGCTGCGATCCTCGATAAGTTCCACGCGGTCGCTCTCGGCTGGGGCCCAGAAAGCGGGCCACCCGCAGTGCGCGTTGAACTGTTCGCTTGCGCGGAACAACTCGGCCCCGCAGGCCCGGCACGCATACGTGCCCGCTGAGCGCACCTCTTCGTATTCACCCGTGAAGGGCCGCTCGGTTCCAGCCTCACGCAAAACGTGGTACTCATCGGGGCTGAGGCGCTTGCGCCATTCGTCGTTCGTAAGCGAGATCGGGTAGCGGCCATCGCCGAGAGGCACGTTCATGGAGTCTCCTTGGGGTGAGTGCGGACGTAGCGTTCGATCTGGGCGCCGGGACTGTGGAAGAGATCCGCGAGGCGCCACGCGAGGTGGTGTGCGCTTCCGACGCTTGCGCGCGGCGCATCGCCTCCCACGGTAATCGCCGAGCGCGTCCAGACAAGTTCATCGAACGCTTCATCCTCGGCAAACATTCCATTTACCCGCGGGCCGCCCTCGACTTGAATGCCGAGAAATCCACGCTCTGCGAGTGCGCGTACGATCTCTTGGGCGCGGCCCGCTTCGATAATGGCCTCGCTTTCAAAGCCACTGACACGGGCAACGTGAGCTCCGCGGCCAGGTGGACAGATGAGGAACGTCGGCCAGGCTTGGTCAATGTGCTCGGGAATCTCGCCGCTCGTCGTCACGATCGCGAGTGCGGGGAACTCCGCGCCGCGAGGACGTAGCGCCTCGGTGCGAAGCGCGGGCCGGCCAGAGGGACGACGGTAGTCTTCGCTGCGCACCGTATTGGCGCCGCACACGATGATGTCCGCAAGCGCCCGAAGAACAGTGAGAGTGAAAAAATCCCAGGGGCTCGAGAGCGAGGCTGACGTCCCATCGCCCCCCGCGACCGCGCCGTCAAGGCTCTGGTTCATCATCGAGCGCACGTGGACGCGGTCCGAGGGAAATGCGAGCAGGCTACCGAGGGCGCGGGCGCCCTCATCGTCGAGACGAAACTCCTCGGGCGTAACCGGGACACCGGCGCCAATGAGGCGGGTGAGCGGCGTGTTTTTATCGTGAGCGTGAGATGCCATCAAGCGTCGGACCTTTCGAATACGAGCGCTCCCGCACCGTCGAGCGTGAGCGCGCGACCATCACTTTCCCCACCGAAGGAGGCGAGCACCTGCACGCGGGAGCCCGGCTCCCATGCCACGGGTGCGTCCCCGCGCGAGGCGAGCACGCCGATGTGTCCGCGATGCATGAGGATTGCCCCCTCGCTGAGAACGTCCACCGCGATCGAGTCGAATGCGCCTTTCTGGATGTCAGAATTCTTGCGCCGCTGCGCAAGAACTGCTCGGTAAAACTCGAGCAGCGCCTCGTGTTCGCCGCTTTCGGCTTCACTCCAGTCGAGGAATGACTCCTCAAAGGTTGAGCGTGCCTGCGGATCGGGGACCGCATCGCTCCACCCCATGCGCGCAAACTCTTCCTTTCGACCTGCGCTGACGAGCGGGCCGATCCTTTCCCCGTGGTCGCTAAAGAATGCGAAGGGGGTTCGCGCGCCCCATTCCTCGCCCATGAAGAGCATCGGCGTGCTTGCGCCCAGCAGGTAGAGCGAGGCGATCGCCGCGTGCGCGCCATAACCGATTGTGTTGGTGATGCGGTCGCCCGATGCCCTGTTGCCCACCTGGTCGTGGTCCTGGATGAAGGCGACGAAGGCGTGAGCATCGTAGTGCGCACTCGCGGCTTCGACCTTCGCCCCCCAGTTCTTCTGCCTGAAGGTCGAATAGGACCCATCGTGCTCAAAGATGCGCTCGAGGGTCTTTTTCACGCCGGCCGCCGCGCCGAAATCGACGTAGTAGCCCGCGCGTTCGCCGGTGGCCCACGCATGAAGATGGTGGTGGATGTCGTCCGCCCATTGAGCGTGCATGCCGAAACCACCTTCGGCGACGGGGGTCACCATCGCGGGGTCGTTCAGGTCGGACTCCGCGATGAGGGTAAGCGGGCGAGCCACCTCTCGGCTCATATCCGCAACCGCGCTCGACAGTTCCGCGAGAATGTGCGTGGGGGAGTGATCTCGAAGGGCGTGCACCGCATCGAGTCGAAGGCCGTCGAGGTGGAAGTCGATGAGCCACTGGCGCGCGTTCTGAACAACAAACGCCCTCACCTCGGCACCTTCTTCGGCATCGAAATTGATAGCGGGCCCCCACGGGGTGGTATGCGTGTGTGTGAAGTAGGGGCCGAATTCCCCAAGGTAATTTCCGTCGGGACCGAGGTGGTTGTAAACGACGTCGACGATGACGGCAAGTCCACGCTCGTGCGCAGCGTCGATGAACCGCGCGAACGCTTCGGCCCCGCCGTAGGTCTCATGGGTGGCGAAAAGGCCGACGCCGTCATAGCCCCAACCGCGCTCGCCAGGAAACGCCGCGACAGGCATCACTTCAACGGCGTCGACGCCGAGTTCTACAAGCGCATCCAAGCGCGTGATCGCTGAGTCGAAGGTCCCCGACGCACCGGTATCTCGATCCGCCGCGAACGTTCCGATGTGAAGCTCGTAAATGACTTTCCCACGAAGATCCATGCCTGCCCACGGAGTCGTGAAGTTGAATGTGCGCGGGTCGACGACCTCGCTTAAGGCGTGGACGCCCTCGGGTTGCGCCAGTGCGCGTGGATCCGGCAGCGCGACGGAGGAGTCGTCGAGAAGAAAGCCGTAGCGATCGCCCGGGTGTGCCTCGACCCCTGGGGCATGCCACCAGCCACCCTCCCTGCGTTCCATGGTGATTTCGCGGCGCTTTCCCTCGAATCGGGGCTCGAGTGCAAGCGTGACCGTGCCGGCCTTCGGCGCCCATACCTCGAAACGCGAATAGTCTCTCATCGGCCTATCCTTCCGAGTGCTCCGGTTTTTCGCGTACAAGGAGCGCGACGGGCCATTCGCGCACGAGGGAGGCGAGCTCGACAGTGCCGCCCTCCACACGCTCCCCGGTGAGGACGTTTGTGTAGCGCCCCTCATCGACGACGATCCGTGCTTTGGTGCACCCGGGTCCCTGCGAAGCCTCCACGTGCGGCAAACGCGTGGCGATAACCACGACATTGGCGGGGCTATCCGCGCATCCACGGGCGAAAGCGATCGTATGGGAGGACGTCGTTGGCAGCGGCGTGTAGGTGGCATCCGGGCCGACGAACGACTCGCGGTGGTGCCGTCGCGTGTCAAGAGCGCGTGAGACGAGGAGGAGCTTTTCATCGGCGATGCCCTCTGGTGCAGCACCTGAAAGGAGGTCCTCGAGCCGCGCCGCGTGCGCCGCGTGGTCGACTGGGCGTCGGTTATCGGGATCGACGAGGCTCAAGTCAAGAGTCTCATTGCCTTGATACACATCGGGCACACCGGGCATCGTGAGCTGGAGGAGTTTCTGGCCGAGAATAGCAGCGCGCTGCGAATCGAACGTCAGCGAGGTCCACTCGTCGAGGATCGCCCGCACGTCGTCGTTCCCGAGAGCCCACAGGGCAAAGTCGCGGATTTCGCGCTCGTACTCATCGTTGCCATCGACCCATCCCGTATGGACCTTTGCCTCGCGCATGGCCTTCTCGAGGTACTCCGCCAGGCGTTCCTCGCTCAGCGACGCAAGCCGCGAGCCGGGTAGGTCCCACATCCCCGCAAGCGTCTGCCACACAAAATACTCAAACGGCGCATCGACGAGCGGTCCTCGCTTCTGTGCGCTCACGGCATGGAGGCGAGCCACGTGTGTGGACCATTCCGACGGATACTCGGTGAGCGCCGCAAGCCTTGCGCGTACGTCCTCGCTGCGCTTCGTATCGTGCGTAGAGAGCGTCGTCATCGATGTGGGGAAAGTCCCGAGCATCCGCTCGCAGAAGTGATGAAACTCTTCGGGATCCACGCCAATGCGGTTCGGGTCGGCACCCACCTCGTTGACTGCGAGGAGCCGGTGGTACCGGTAGAAAGCTGTGTCCTCAAGGGACTTCGCGTGAACCGGCCCGCACGTTTGAGCGAAACGCGTGACAAACTCCGCGCGCAGCGGATCGAGTGAACCGTCGGACGTGAACTGCCCCTGACCACCCGCAAATGCCGTGACGATCTCGAGAGCGGCACGATCCCCCTCGTCGTCACCGGTGGCCAAGGCTGCTCGATCTGCGGCCTCGGCAAGCACCTGGCGCTCACACGCGGGGGCCTTCTCCCCGGGGACTATATAGGCGCGGTAGCGATCCATCGCCATGAGGAGCTGGATGATCGCGTGTTCGAGCTGCCGCTCGGTCGTATCGCGCAGCATTATGTCGGCATCACAGATCCGCCGGGCGAGATCGACGAGACGTGCAATTTCGGCCCACAGCGAGGTGTCGATGACCTCCTTGGCGCTTGCGTGAGTGATCTCGTCGAAGGAACGCGAATCGTGGGTGAATGTCCGCCACGTGTGCGTGAGGGCTGCCGCGCCCGCAGGGTCGTGGAAAAGGCCCTGGACGCGCCAGAGGGCGTCGTAACCCGTCGTTCCGGCGACGGGAAAGTCCGGTGGGAGCGACTCGTTGCCTTCGAGAATCTTTTCGACCACGGTCCATGCGCCACCGGTGGCGCTCTCGAGGCGCCGCAGATACCCGCGCGGGTCGGCAAGGCCATCGGGATGATCGATCCGATACCCGTCGATCACGCCCTCCGATTGCAAGCGGAGGAGAGTCGCGTGAGTCGCGTCGAAGACTGCACGGTCTTCAACCTTGACGGCCGCGAGAGTCTGGACGTCGAAAAAGCGGCGATAGTTCAACTCGTCATTGGCGACCCTCCAATAGGCAAGGCGGTAATGCTGGGCCTCGAGAAGATCCACGATTGGCAGATTCTCGGTGCCCTCGGCGAGAGGGAACACATGATCGAAGTATCGAAGGACATGCTCGATTCGCCGCGAGCCATCAGGCTGAGGAACCTCCGCGGTCCCTCGCTCGAGCTCATCGTCGAGAATCGTCGCGCCGACCGGGCGGCCGAGGACCGGCAGGAGAATTCCGTGCTCCGCGTGAGGATCACTATCGAACCACGACGCGTAGGGGCTCGATGCCCCACCCCGCAAGAACGACCACAGCGCGTGGTTATGCCACATGGGGGTGGGGATCGCCATGTGGTTGGGGACGACGTCGACGATGAGGCCCATACCTCGCTCATGGAGAGCATCTGCGAGCCCCCGCAGATCCTCTTCGCCACCGTTATCCATGCTCACGCGGGAATGATCCACGACGTCGTAGCCATGCATGGACCCCGGCGCCGCCTGCAAGATCGGTGAAATAAACGCGTGACTCACCCCGAGTCGCTCCAGGTACGGCACGAGTCGTGTCGCATCTTGGAAGGTGAATTCAGGCGTGATCTGAAGCCTGTACGTGCTGATCGGCGCGCCGGACATGGGCCCTCCTTCGTCGTGGATGTGCTGGCGCGTCGTCAGAGCGCGGGGCCCTCGTCGGTACCTGGATCATTCGGCGCCGTGGGCGTCAAAACGGACGTGGGAGGAGACAGGGGAGTTGAGAGAGCCGTCGCGTCATCCTCTTCTCCCGGGGGCGTCATGGGGGCCCTGCCGAGCACGAGCGTCGTGTAGGCGGGGCGAATGAGGACCTCGCCCGCCCTGACGGTATCGCCGGGGCTGAGCGACGCAGAGGTTTCTGCCGTGACCGTCCACTCTTCGCCATACTCGCCCTCCGGGATCGTGAACTCCACGTCCGTCTCGGAGGCGTTGAACATGAGGAGCGCGGAATCATCGACGATGTGTTCGCCTCGCGTGTTCGGCTCGGGGATCGCACTTCCGTTAAAGAACACCGTGAGGCACTTTGCCACCGGATCGTTCCATTCCTCATCGGTCATGGGGGTGCCGTCGACTCCGAGCCACGCGACATCGGGCAGGCTCGAGGACGCTCCGTCGCGGACCTCGCCCAAGAGAAAGCGCCGGCGACGGAAAATAGGGTGCGAGCGCCGCAGCTCGATAAGCATGCGCGTGAAGTTCAGCATGTCCTGCTGGCGCGTGCTGATCTCCCAATTCATCCACGCGATCTCGTTGTCCTGGCAGTACACGTTGTTATTGCCCATTTGGGTGCGGCCGAGCTCGTCGCCGTGAAGGATCATGGGAACGCCCTGGCTGAGGAGCAGGGTGGCCATCATGTTTTTCATGCGCTGGAGGCGGAGGTCGAGAATCGCCTCGTCATCCGTGGCACCTTCCGCCCCCGAGTTCCACGAGCGGTTATTCGATTCGCCGTCGTTGCCGCCCTCGCCATTGTCCTCGTTATGTCTCTCGTTGTAGCTCACGAGATCTCGCAAGGTAAATCCGTCGTGGGCGGTAAGGAAATTGACGGAGGCGATGGGCGTGCGGCCCGTGTGCTGGTAGAGATCGCTCGAGCCAGCAAACCGATTGGCGAACTTTGCGAGCATGCCTGACTCACCGCGGTGGAAGTCGCGCATGGCATCGCGGTATTTGCCATTCCACTCCGACCACAGGGGAGGAAAGCCACCGACCTGATAGCCGCCTTCACCGAGATCCCACGGCTCCGCGATGAGCTTGACCTGCGAAATGATTGGGTCCTGCTGGATGATGTCGAAGAAGCTCGAGAGCCGATCTACCTCGTGCAGCTCGCGGGCAAGAGTCGAGGCGAGGTCGAAGCGGAAGCCATCAACGTGCATCTCGGTAATCCAGTACCGAAGCGAATCCATGATGAGCTGAAGCACGTGCGGGGTGCGCATGCGAAGGCTGTTGCCCGTGCCGGTCGTGTCGTAATAGTGCGTGAGATCGTCGTCGACGAGGCGGTAGTAATTGGCGTTGTCGATTCCGCGGAAGCACAGGGTTGGGCCTAAGTGATTGCCCTCGGCGGTGTGGTTGTAGACCACATCGAGAATGACCTCGATACCCGCCGCGTGAAGGTTCTTCACCATTTGCTTGAACTCTTGGACCTGCTGGCCGGTCTCGCCCGCATACGCGTACTCGTTATGCGGCGCGAAGAAGCCGATCGTGTTGTAGCCCCAGTAGTTGCGAAGTCCGCGATCCTGAAGGTGGCCGTCTTGGACAAACTGGTGCAACGGCAAGAACTCAACCGCCGTGACCCCGAGGGACTTGAGGTAATCGATCGCGACCGGGTGCCCCATCGCCACGTAAGTGCCCCGGATACTCTCGGGGATGTCCGGGTGCGTAGCCGTGAAGCCTTTGAGATGCGCCTCGTAAATGATCGAATCGTGGTACTCATGGGCCGGAGGGTGGTCGTTGCCCCAATCAAAGTAGGGTGAGACGACGACTGAATGCATCGTGTGATCCTTCGAGTCCAGGTTGCTCATCTGCGAAGGATCGTCGAGCTCGTAACTGAGCAGGCTCGCGTCCGTGTCGGGCATGCCCGCGATTGCGCGCGCGTACGGGTCGAGAAGGAGTTTCGAGGGATCGCAGCGGTGCCCGGCCGCCGGATCATAGGGGCCATGGACCCTGAATCCGTAGCGTTGACCCGGCTGGACGGCTGGAAGATACACGTGCCACACGAAGGCATCGACTTCCGTCATTTCTACGCGTCGCTCCGAAAAGTCGTCGCCGATGAGACAGAGTTCGACTCTCTCGGCAACTTCTGAGTAGAGGGCGAAGTTCGTGCCGCTGCCGTCGAAGGTTGCACCGAGCGGGTACGGGGAGCCTGGCCAAATCTGCACTGTCGAAGAATCCTTGCGCTGAGGCAGCCGATGGCTGCGCGAAAACACATTTGCATCGACATTGTGGCCCGATGGCCTGGCAGAAGCCCGAAGTTTCGTGGAATGAGAAAGGCCCCGTGCACGTGCACGGGGCCTTGGAGTGGAGCGGATGACGGGACTCGAACCCGCGACCCTCACCTTGGCAAGGTGATGCTCTACCAACTGAGCCACATCCGCGTGGGCGATACTGGGATCGAACCAGTGACCTCTTCCGTGTGAAGGAAGCGCGCTACCACTACGCCAATCGCCCGCATAAGAGCCGGCGGGAACTCGCCTGTTCGCTCTTTGCGACTAGACAACAATACACCACCGGCGCGCGGCCCCAAATTGTCGCGGGGTTCGTGACGGTCTTTTGTGGTGAGGCTCGCAAGTGCGGCGCTCGCTCGCGGCTCGCGCTGCGCTATGAAGCTCCTCGCGCTGCGTCATGAAGCTCTATGGCTGGAAAATCGCCCGTGAGGGGCGAGTTGGCACGCTCGCAAAGCTGCTCGAGGTGATTTGAGTCAAAAGCGGGCGGCCTACTTTGCGCGGAACGCGATCCTGACGTAATGTATCTATTCGTTGGTTCGAGAGATCAACCAAAAATGCGGATGTGGCTCAGTTGGTAGAGCATCACCTTGCCAAGGTGAGGGTCGCGGGTTCGAGTCCCGTCATCCGCTCTGGAATCTCAGGTTTCCACGTGGTGGGTTGGCCGAGAGGCGAGGCAGCGGCCTGCAAAGCCGTATACACGGGTTCGAATCCCGTACCCACCTCTCGTGTGGCCCGCAGCCACGCAAAATAGACCGCACGGTCTCATAAGGGCGATTGGCGCAGTTGGTTAGCGCGTTTCCTTGACACGGAAGAGGTCGCTGGTTCGAGTCCAGTATCGCCCACAGATAAAGACGCCCCGCGGGGCGTCTTTTTATTGTCATCTCTCGTTTCCCTTGCCGTGAGAGAGTACAAGTATGAGCGGACAGCACGCACTCTTTCTCGACTTCGACGGCACACTTGCCGACCACGGAATCGTCCCTAAGGCTCACGTCGACGCACTCGCGCGCGTGCGCGAAGCCGGTCATCTGGCGTTTCTGTGCACCGGCCGCCCGCACTCGCTCATTCCGCGCGACGTCGAAATGGCGCTCGACGGCGTCATCGGCTCGGCGGGAGCCTACGTCAAAGTGGGGGAGTCAATCCTTGAGGATTCGCGCTTCCCCGCGCACCTTGCCCGCCGAACCGTCGACACGCTCCTCGCAGCCGGCGATTTTCCCTTTGTTCTCGAGGCGCCCGAGGCGACCGTCGGAAACGCGACCGCAGAACAGTACATTCGCGAGCGCCTCGCCACGAGCTTTCGCAGCGGCACGGTCTCGCAAAAGGAAACGGGAACGCTCGGGCAGGGATCCGCGGATCTCCTCGGCGCCTTTGAGCGTCACAGTGATCTCTCGCAGGTCTCTTTTGCGAAAGTCGTCGCGTGGCGATGCCCGGTCAGCATTACCGAGATCGCACGGTCAATTGGCCCGGAGGTCCGCGACATGCCCTATTCGATTGGCGAGGATCAGGACACCTCTGGTGAACTGCAACTTTCCGCGATCGACAAGATCGACGGAGTTAAGCGCGTTCTCGAGCACACGGGGATTCCGCTCGAGCGTGCGGTCGGTTTCGGCGATGGCATGAACGATGTCGGCATGCTTCGCGGGGTGGGAGTCCCGGTGCCGGTCGAGGGGTCCGACGCCTCCCGCGCCATCAGCGACCCTGCTTATGTCATGAGTGGGCCGCGCGAAGACGGTCTTGCCGACGCGCTCGAAAAGCTGGGACTCGTGTAACTCTACTCCAGCTCGAGGCCGAGCTTCTCCTGGATGGCGGAAAGCTGACCAGCCGACGCCCTCAACAGGTGGGTTTCGTGCTCATCGAGCGGGATGTCGAGCACGCGCTCGACACCGCCACGGCCCACGACGCTTGGGACGCTCATCGCCACACTGCTGACGCCACGGTAGTCATTCAGGACCGTCGAGACCGTCAGCACGGCTTTTTCGTCATTAATGATGGCCTCGCAAATCCGAGCCGCGGAAACCCCGATCGCCAGGTTTGTTGCGCCCTTGCCCTGGATGATTTGGTACGCCGAATTTGCGACCTCGTCGCGCACCGCGTCCAATTCGGTCTCAGTGAAGGCGAGGGAACCGTCGGAATTCCTCCACTCGCGAAGCGGAATGCCGCCGATATTGGCGTTTGACCACACGGCAAACTCGCTATCGCCATGTTCACCAATAATGCGTGCGTGCACGCTGCGTGGGTTCACGCCGATCCGCTTGCTCAAGAGCCATTTGAGCCGGCTCGAATCCAGCACGGTTCCCGAGCTAAAGATGCGAGACGGATCGAGCCCCGTGGCCTGCTGGGCGGCAACCGTGAGGACATCGCACGGATTCGTGACGAGCATGAACATCGCTTCGGGCGCCTGCTCGAGAAGCTGCGGCATAAGGGAGCGAAGAATCTTGACATTGGTGCCCGCAAGATCGAGACGAGTCTGGCCGGGCTTTTGACGCGCACCAGCGGTGATCACGACGACGTCGGCGTCGGCCACGCACGAAATGTCGCTCCCGCCAAGAATCGTCGCTCCTGATCCGAACTGTGCGCCGTGAGCGAGATCGAGAACCTCAGCCTCGGCCTTAGCGGTCGCGAGGTCGTACAGGGCAATCGTCTGCGCGCTCCCGCGCAGCATCGCGGCATACGCGACGGACGAGCCCACACTGCCGGCGCCGATCACGGCAATCTTGGTGGGGCGAGTGGAGGGAGAACCAGCTGAAACAAGGGGAGAAGTCATATTTTTATGGTTCGCTCGCGCGAGGCCCTTTGGCAAGTGAGTGATCCTCTTTTCACACGATCGATTCCTTCTCGCAGGCGCAGAAACCTTGAGACCTCACTCGTTAGACTGGACGGCGGAGCCGGCAGTGTAGGTCGGTTCGCACCCGAGAACTAAAGGAGTCATCCGTGTCCCAGCTTTCCATCGTCCTCGACGGCTCACCCACCACGATCGAGCAGGGGACCACGGGAGAAACGCTGTACGAGGGTCGCCGCGAGATCGTCGCCCTGCGCATCAACGGCGAACTGAAGGACCTGTACATCGCGCCCGCCGAAGGCGACACCGTCGAGGGCGTGGACATCGCGAGTGAGGATGGCCTCAACATTCTGCGTCACTCATGCGCACACGTTCTCGCGCAGGCCGTTCAGCGTCGCGACAGCAACGCCAAGCTCGGTATCGGCCCGTTTATTACGGACGGCTTCTACTACGACTTCGACGTCGCCGAGCCCTTCACCCCCGAAGACCTCAAGGCGATCGAGAAGGACATGCAGCGCATCGTCAAGGAAGGTCAGCGTTTCCAGCGCCGCGACATCGATGACGCCGACGCGCGCGAAGAGGAAAAGGACGAGCCGTACAAGCTTGAGCTGATTGGCCTGAAATCGAATGCCGATACCGCCGCCGAAGGCGCGAGCGTCGAAGTCGGCGACGGTGGCCTCACGATGTACGACAATGTGAATAAGAAGGGCGAGGTCGTGTGGACCGACCTGTGCCGCGGGCCGCACCTGCCCTCGACGCGCCTCATCGGCAACGGCTTCTCCCTCATGCGCTCCGCAGCCGCCTACTGGCGTGGGAGTGAAAAGAACCCGATGCTCCAGCGCATCTACGGAACCGCGTGGGCGACGAAGGACGACCTGAAGGCCTACAAGTTCCGCCTCGAGGAAGCGCAAAAGCGCGATCACCGCAAGCTGGGCAGCGAGCTCGACCTGTTCAGCTTCCCCGATGAAATCGGCTCCGGCCTTGCCGTGTTCCACCCCAAGGGCGCCATGGTACGCATGGAGATGGAAAACTACTCCCGTCAGCGGCACGTTGAGGCCGGGTACGACTTCGTGTATACCCCTCACGCGACCAAAGGGCAGCTTTTCGAAACCTCCGGGCACCTCGACTGGTATCGCGACGGCATGTACCCCCCGATGCATCTCGATGAAGAACGCGATGCTGAAGGCAACGTCACCAAGCAGGGCCAGGACTACTATCTCAAGCCCATGAACTGCCCGATGCACAATCTCGTGTTCGCCGCCCGCGGGCGCTCCTACCGTGAGCTTCCCCTGCGACTGTTCGAGTTCGGCACCGTGTACCGCAACGAAAAGAGCGGCGTGATCCACGGTCTCACGCGTGCGCGGGGTTTCACCCAGGATGACGCCCACATTTACTGCACGCGCGAGCAGATGCGCGATGAGCTCACAACGCTTCTGACCTTCGTGCTCGACCTGCTCAAGGATTACGGCCTCGACGACTTCTATCTCGAACTGTCGACGAAGAACCCCGAGAAGTTCGTGGGTAGCGATGACGTGTGGGAAGAGGCGACGCGAACGCTCGAAGAAGTCGCGACCGCCTCCGGGCTCGATCTCGTTCCCGATCCGGGTGGCGCAGCGTTCTACGGCCCCAAGATTTCCGTTCAGGCGAAAGATGCGATTGGGCGCACGTGGCAGATGTCGACCATTCAGCTCGACTTCAACCTGCCCGAACGCTTCGATCTCGAATACACGGCGCCTGACGGCTCGCGCCAGCGACCCGTCATGATCCATCGCGCGCTCTTCGGCTCCATCGAGCGCTTTTTCGGTGTTCTCACCGAGCACTACGCGGGTGCCTTCCCCGTGTGGCTCGCGCCGGTGCAGGTCGTGGGGATTCCCGTAGCGGGAGAATTCGTGCCCTACCTCGAGGAGGTTGCAGCGAAGCTTCGCGCTCACGGCGTGCGCGTCGAAGTCGATGCGTCTGATGACCGCATGCAGAAGAAGATCCGCAACCACACCAAGGAAAAGGTGCCGTACATGCTGATCGCTGGCGGTGAGGATCGCGACGCCGGAGCCGTGAGCTTCCGCATGCGCGACGGAAGCCAGGACAACGGCATTCCGGTTGACGATGCAGTCGAGCGCATCCTCGAAGCGATCCGCACGAAGGCTCAAGTGTGAACCCGATGAACGGTGAGCAGGAGGCTCGAGTCGGGGAGGCCTTCGAGGACGCCCACGCATTCGCCGGCACCCCCGACTCCCTCCAGCGCCTGTGGACACCGCACCGCGTGGCATACATTCAGGGGGAGGGGAAACCCTCGAGCGCGGAGGCTACCGACGAATGCCCGTTTTGCACGGGGCCGGACAAGAGCGATGAGGACGCACTTATCGTTCACCGAGGCGACTTCGCGTTCGTGATTCTCAATCTTTTCCCCTACAACTCCGGGCACCTTCTCGTGTGCCCCTACCGTCACGTGAGCGACTACACCGACCTCACGCGCGAGGAATACCTCGAAATCGCGGAGCTCACGCGAACGGCGATGCGCGTGGTACGTGCCGTGTCCAATCCCGCGGGCTTCAACCTCGGGAT
The DNA here is from genome assembly GCF_032550575.1 of Dermabacter sp. Lineage (NCBI taxonomy): Bacteria > Bacillati > Actinomycetota > Actinomycetes > Micrococcales > Dermabacteraceae > Dermabacter > Dermabacter sp. The sequence goes on from NZ_JAWFZC010000001.1 coordinate 28,494, forward strand.
GAACCAGGGAGAGGTTGCCGGGGCTGGAATCGCCGCGCACCTTCACCAGCACGTCGTACCGCGGTGGCTCGGCGATGCGAATTTCCTTCCAATCGTGGGGCGCACCAAGGCCCTCCCGTTCCTGCTCTCGCACACACGCGACATGTTTGCTGAAGCGTGGCCCGAGGCAGGGAAGAAAGGCGTAAAGGAGCACACGTGAGCACTACAGGGCAGTCGCGCGGCTACGGCTACGACGTTTACCGCGATGTCCCTGAGGACATCGCCCATGCGATGCCATCGTTCGGGGAACGTGCGAAAAAGAAGCCGCGCGGCAAGGTCGCCACGTGGATCATCTTTTTTCTCGCCTTTCTCGCCCTCGCCATCACCGCACTGCTGCTCTTCTACTTTGTGATCCTGCCGCAGGGGATTGGGACGAGCCTCGTCTCGCTCACGGCCGCCCTCGTACCGTTCGGCATTGTGCTCAGCGCCGTGTGGTGGCTTGACCGTAATACCCCTCAGCCGCGCTTCACAAAGACCTATGCCTATTTGTGGGGATCTATCGGCTCCATTGCCATGACGTATATTTTCGGCACGGCCGTCATCTTTTTGATCGCCATGCAGGCCAAGGATGCAAGCTCTCAGGAATTCCTCGCGGTGGCATTCCAGGCCCCGGTCGTCGAGGAGTCGACGAAGGCGTTTGGGCTCGTGCTGCTCCTCCTTTTCGGGCGGCGCTACATTTCTGGGACGATCGACGGCGTTATTTACGCGATGCTCATCGCTGCTGGCTTCGCCTTTACCGAAAACATCACGTATTTCGCACGGTCATTCGCGGCTGCTCAAGTCGAGGGTAACTCGACTGTTTTCTGGCAGACCTTCTTCTTACGTGGGCTTCTTTCACCGTTTGCGCACGCGAGTTTCACCTCGCTCGTCGGGCTCGGTGTCGGTATCGCGGCGGAGCGCCGGAGCCTTCCTCTCTACTTTTTCTTAGGAGCCGGCGGACTGAGTCTCGGTATGGGCCTGCATGCCCTGTGGAATGGCGGTTCGATGCTCCTCGCACTCAATGGCGTGACGAGTCTGAAAGGGCTTTTGTTCTGGTACGCGATCATCGAGGTGCCGATCTTCCTCACACTCGCGCTGCTCTTCATTTTCCTTCGCTGGCGCGAGAGGCGGATTCTGCGCTGGCGTCTTTCCGACTACGGGCGTGCCGGGTGGTTTACCCCGAGCGAGGTTGACATGCTCGTGGGCCTGCGCCGCCGTCGCCGCGCCGTGGCCTGGGCCGCAAGCTATGGAGCAGTCGCCTCGTGGACGATGAAAGAGTTCCAGCGCGTGGCGTTGCGCCTCGCCGCACAGCGGCAAGCTGCGCTTGCGGGACACACGTCCTCCAGGATCAAGGAATCCGAAGCCATGTTGCTTTCGCAACTGACTGAAACGCGACGAGTGCTGGCCGCGCTCACGTATCCGGTTGCGCCGGCGCGTACAATGGTTCAGCGATAATTTCCGAAGAATGAGGGAAACCGATGTCAGGTCACTCTAAATGGGCAACAACGAAGCATAAGAAAGCTGCGATCGATGCTAAGCGTTCGAAGCTCTTCGCGAAGCTCATCAAGAACATTGAAGTTGCGGCGCGCATTGGCGGCCCCGACCCCGCCGGTAACCCCACGCTCTACGACGCGATCCAAAAGGCTAAGAAGAGCTCCGTCCCGAACGACAACATTGATCGCGCGGTTAAGCGTGGCGGCGGGCTCGATGGCGCTGGAGTCAACTACGAGACTCTCATGTACGAAGGCTATGCCCCCGGCGGCGTCGCGCTTCTCGTCGAGTGCCTTACCGACAACAAGAACCGCGCCGTTTCGGAGGTGCGCGTGGCCTTCACGCGCAACGGTGGAAACATGGCTGACTCCGGCTCGGTGTCCTATCTCTTCAACCGCAAGGGCGTTGTGACCGTCACCAAGGCCGGCCACACGGAAGATGAGCTGCTCGAGATCGTGCTCGACGCTGGTGCCGAAGAGATCAACGACGAGGGCGAGGTTTTCGAGATCATCTCGGAGGCGTCGGACGTCGTCAGCGTCCGCACCGCACTCCAGGAAGCCGGCGTGGACTACGACAGTGCCGAGGCCTCGTTCGTGCCGACCATGCGAACTGCGGTGGATCTTGAAGGTGCCCAAAAGGTGCTGCGCCTTATCGACGCGCTCGAAGACAGCGACGACGTGCAGAACGTGTACTCAAACCTCGATATCCCCGAGGACGTTGCCGCGCAGCTCGAGGCCGAATAGTCGGCCCACACGAGGGCTGTATGCGAGTTCTGGGAATTGATCCCGGTCTCACCCGGTGCGGGTTTGGGGTCGTCGATGGCGGCCCCGCCCGATCCGTGCGCCTTGAAGCCGTTGGCGTGATCACATCGGCCCGGGACGCCGGCGTGGATGCACGCCTCCTCGAGATTTATCAGGGACTCGTGCACGTGATCGAGCAGTATGCACCGGATATCGTCGCGGTCGAGCGTGTGTTCTCGCAAAATAACGTTTCGACCGTCATGGGGACGGCGCAGGTGTCGGGTCTCGCGATTGTGCTCGCGGCCGAGAGGGGAATCCCGGTCGCGATGCACACTCCTTCCGAGGTTAAACGCGCGATCACGGGCAACGGCCGCGCCGACAAGGCGCAGATTCAAACGATGGTCCAGAAGATTTTGCATTTGGATGCGCCGCCCAAGCCCGCGGATGCGGCGGATGCGGTGGCGATCGGGATCACGCAGCTGTGGCGAGGCTCAGGTCCGGTCAAGTTAGGTTCCGACGGTGCCCGGCGAACAAGCGCCCAAGCTCAGTGGGCCGAGGCCGAGCGAAAGGCTCGACTCGCCCAGGAGAGGTCGACCTCCCGCCTGTAGTCGTACGCGTGTTCTAAAATCGGGGGCGTGATTGCTTCCCTTCGCGGCGCCGTGAGCGCCATCGCTCTCGATTCTTTCGTCCTCGATGTTGGCGGGGTGGGGTACCTGGTCAACACGTCACCACAAACGCTGTCTGCTGTGCGCACGGGGCAAGAGGTGCTCGTGCACACGGAGCTTGTGGTGCGCGAGGATTCGATGACGATCTACGGCTTCTTGACGAAAGACGAAGCCGATCTCTTCCGCACGATTCAATCGGTTTCGGGGATCGGTCCGCGAATTGCGATCGCCGTGCTTGCAGTCATGGACCCCGCAACATTCGCGCGCGCGGTCCTCAACGAGGACCTCAAAACCCTGACCTCGGTGCCTGGAATCGGAAAGAAGGGGGCTCAGCGCATGACCCTCGAGCTGAAGGACAAGGTCGCTCCCTTCGCGGCGGGCACGTCGGAGGGCGCAGCCCCCGTACCCTCGGCGCCGGAGACCAACGAAAGTTCGGTTCTCGATTCGCGCGCCGCGAAAGACGTCGTGCAGGGCCTTCAGGGCCTCGGATGGCCCGAGAAGGGAGCCAAGGAGGCCGTCGAGGCGGTGCTGCTGAGCTATGAAGAGTCCGAGCAAGGATCGAGTGCGAGCCTCGATTCGGGTGTGCTGCTGCGTCTTTCGCTCCGTCAGCTGGGTGGTCGCTCATGATTGAACATTCCGGGGTGAGCGGCGAGGGAGCTGAGACAGGCGAGACTCTCCAGCGGATCATCGGTGCGGAAGCCGGCGCCCTTGACCGCGCAGCAGAGGGTGCCCTGAGGCCCCGTGAGCTTGCCGACTTCGTGGGGCAGAAGAAGGTGCGCGAACAGCTCTCGCTTGTGCTCGATGCCGCATCGCTGCGGGGAACGCCTCCTGAGCACATGCTCCTCTCGGGGCCTCCGGGCCTCGGGAAGACAACACTCGCGATGATCATCGCGCACGAGCTGGGCTCGCCGCTCAAAATTACGTCCGGGCCAGCCGTCCAACACGCCGGTGATCTCGCCGCCATTCTCTCGTCGCTTGAAGAGGGTGAGGTGTTGTTCATCGACGAAATCCATCGCCTCGCACGCCCCGCCGAGGAAATGCTCTACATGGCTATGGAGGATTTTCGCGTCGATGTTGTGGTGGGCAAAGGGGTCGGGGCCACGGCGATCCCACTCGAACTTCCCCCATTTACGGCGGTCGGAGCGACGACGCGCGCCGGGATGCTTCCCTCGCCTCTTCGCGACCGGTTTGGATTTACGGGTCACCTGGACTACTACACGGCCGAAGAACTCGCCCTTGTCATCGCAAGGAGTGCCGCGCGGCTGGAGATAGATATCGATCCTCAAAGCGCGCACGAGATCGCCTCACGTTCGCGCGGTACGCCGCGTATCGCTAATCGACTTCTGAGGCGCGTACGCGACTACGCCCAAGTGCGCGGCGGCGGCGCGATCACGATGGATTCCACGCACGAAGCGCTCACGGTGTACGAGGTTGATCCCCGGGGCCTGGATCGGTTGGACCGAGCAGTGCTGCAAGCACTGTGCACAAAGTTTGGTGGCGGACCGGTTGGCCTTTCTACCCTCGCGATCGCAGTTGGCGAGGAAACAGAGACCGTCGAGACCGTCGTCGAACCGTTCCTCGTTCGCGAAGGTCTCCTCGGTCGCACCCCGCGAGGCCGTATCGCAACACCCGCGGCATGGGAGCACCTGGGGCTTGACGTTCCCGCCGTCGACCCCGCGCGTGGCGGAACACTCTTCGATGAGCCCGGACGTGAGGACGGTCGCTTTAACTGAGTGGGGAATAGCGGCCATACGCGGGTACAGTGGAACGGATTATGACTCCCGATGGAAGGCTCGTCTCGTGGATAACCCCATGCTTTTGATGATCATCATGCTCGTCGTGATGGCTGTACCGATGTTTCTCATGTCGCGCGGTCAGCGCAAGAGGGTGCAGCAGCATCAGGAACTTGTGAAGTCTCTTGGCGTCGGTGATGAAGTCCGTACCCACTCGGGCTTTTACGGCATGATCGTCGAAGAAGAGGGCGAGACAGTGATCCTGGAAACCGAGGATGGCTCGCAGCTCAAGTGGAACCGCAACGCGATCGCCGAGCGTGTCGACAGCTTCGGGGAAAACTCGGCCGAGCCGACCTTGAGCGATGCTCCCGTCTCCGATGCCGACCTGCGTAGTGACGCGGAGAAGAGCTCGGACTTCCTCGCTGACGACAGCAAGAACTGAATCGAAGAAGGCGACGCGCGGTACCCACGTGCGTCGCCTTCGTATGACTTAAAGGACCGTTCATGCCAGCACGACGCATAGCGCTTACGACGCTCACCGTCCTGATTCTCGTCCTCGGGGGCATCCTCGGCTTCGGCGTAGCGAACAACGGGTGGAAGGCCGTCCCGAAGCTCGCGCTCGATCTCGAAGGAGGCACTCAGGTCATCCTGCAAGCCAAGTCTCACGGCGGTGAGGCGATCACTCCCGAGCAGATGGAGCAGGCACGCCAGATCATTTCTCAGCGCGTGAACGCGATGGGCGTGGCGGAGACGGAGATCTCCGTCCAAGGCGGCACGAGTATTGTCGTGAACGTTCCCGGGAAACTCGATGAGGCTACGAGCGATGCACTGCGGCGCACCGCCACTATGAGCTTCCGTCCCGTGCTTCTGCAGGTGGCGCCCAACGCCGGTGTTTCCGATGCGGGCGGGGCAAGCGACGGGACGAGCGAGGATGCTGCGTCGCTCGGTCCCGTTGCGCAGGACGTTGCACCTGCCTCGGATGGCGGAGAAGAGGGATCCTCATCTTCTGCGAGCAAAGGCGTGAACACCTATAAAGGGGCGAAGGCCTGGAGCCAGGAATGGCTCTCAACGGTCGACCAGAAAGAGTTCGCCAAGCTCGACTGCACCGACCCCGACACGCTCAATAACCATTCGGTTACAGGCCGCGACGACGAGGCGGTCGTCGCGTGCGGAGCCGGTGGCACCTCGAAGCTGATCCTCGGTCCAGTTGTCGTCAGCGGCGAAGCGATCAAGGACGCGAGCGCCGGTGCGGATAAGAATAAAACCGGTCAGGATACGGGTTTCTATGCAGTCAATCTGACCTTCAACGATGCGGCTGGTAAGGCCTTCGGCGAAATGAGCTCGGCGCTCTACGGCGATCAGGGAGCGACTAAGCAATTCGCAATCGTGCTCGATTCCCTCGTGATCTCGGCACCGCAGGTCCAGGCCGTGACGACAACCCAATCCACGATCACGGGCAACTTCACGGCCGATCAAGCGAAGGAACTCGCGAGCCAGCTCAAGTTTGGCGCGCTCCCGCTCGAGTTCACGGTGCAGTCAGAGCAACAGATATCCGCGACGCTCGGCTCCGATCAGCTCACCTCGGGCCTCATCGCGGGTCTTATCGGCCTTGCTCTCGTCGTCATCTATGCCGCATTCCAATACCGAGTGCTCTCAATCGTGACAACCGCATCGCTTGCCATCATGGGCGTGCTCGCCTACCTCATCATCACGCTCATGTCGAACATGCCTGAGATCGGCTATCGCCTTTCGCTTGCAGGTGTCGCCGGCCTTATCGTGTCGATTGCCTTCACGGCGGATTCGTTCATTGTGTACTTCGAACGCGTACGCGACGAAATCCGCGACGGGCGCGGCATCGTGGCAGCGATCGACCACGGCTGGGACCGGGCGAAGCGGACGATCCTCGCGTCCGACGCCGTCAACGTGATCGCCGCTGTCGTGCTGTATCTCGTGAGCGCGGGCAGCGTACGCGGCTTCGCCTTCACGCTCGGTCTTACAACGGTTCTCGACCTTCTCGTGGTGTTCTTGTTTACGCACCCGCTCCTGCAGAGCCTTGGGCGCACGAACTTCTTCGGCAAAGGGCACCCAGCCTCGGGCCTCGACCCCGCACTGCTCGGGCGCGACGTTCCAGCGTATGCGGGCCGCGCGCGCTTCCGCAGCTCCGAAGAACGCGGAAAGGGGCGTAAAGCCAAGGGCGGCGATAGGGGCGCGGCTGGCGTCGGAACTGAAACCCTTGCCGAGCGCAAGGCGCGCCTCGCACGCGAAGCCGCGGAGGACTCGCATGGTGCCGACCACGACGCCACTCCTGCCGGCTCGCACGCAGCGAACACCGAAGCCTCTTCGCCTGAGGATACAACCCCGAAGGAGGACCGCTGATGTCGCGCTTTTCCACGTTCGGCAACGAACTCCACTCCGGTCAACGTTCAATCCCCATCGTTCCTCGCCGCAAATGGTGGTACTTGGGCTCTGCGCTCATCCTGGTGATCCTCGCAGCGATCACGGGGGTGCGGGGCGTGAACTGGGGTATCGAATTCACGGGTGGCAGCGAGTTCCAGATCTCGCACGTGAAGAACCCGGACCAAGCTCTCGCCCGTGATGTTGTGCGCGAACACGTGCCCTCGAACGAGCCGCGCATCTCGCAGGTGGGTGGCAATATTCTGCGCGTTCAAACGGAAGAGCTCTCCACCGATGCGACGAAGGCGCTCAGCGCAGACCTCGCGAAGGCCTACAACGTGCCTGCGGAGGATGTTTCGAGCTCATTCGTCGGGCCCAACTGGGGCGGGGACGTCACCGCGAAGGCTATCCAGGGCATCGTGATCTTCATGCTGCTCGTGACCATTGTGATGGCGCTCTATTTCCGAAACTTCAAGTCATCGGTTGCCGCGATGGCCGCGCTCACCCACGACCTTCTCTTCACAATCGTGGCGTATGGCGCGATCGGATTCGAGGTCACCCCCGCCACGGTGATCGGTTTTCTTACGGTCCTTGGCTACTCGCTCTATGACACGGTCGTCGTCTTCGACAAGGTGCGAGAGAACACTGAGGGCTTCCTCGAGCGCACTGACGCGAGCTTCGCGACCCTCGTCAACCGAGCGACGAACCAAACGCTCGTGCGTTCAATCAATACGTCGGTTGTTGCGCTCTTGCCCGTCGGCTCGATCCTGATTATCGGCGCATTTATTCTTGGAGCCGGAACGCTGAAGGATATTTCGCTCGCCTTGTTCGTGGGCATCATCGCCGGCACCTACTCATCCATCTTCCTTGCGCCGAGCTTCCTCGTGGACCTGCGTAAGGGCGAAAAATCTATCAAGGACCACACACTGCGCGTTGAGCGCACACATGAAAAGGACGTTGTCACGGCATGACCACTACGCCAGTACCCCCCGAAATTGCCGAAATCGAACGCACACACATCGGGCTCTACCAGGATTTTCCGCAGCCCGGCGTCCTCTTTCGCGATATCACCCCGCTTCTGCGTGACCCCAAAGCGATGAAAACCGTCATCAAGTACTGGGCGAGCACCGTTCCCGCCGAGGTTGATCTGGTTGTGGGAACGGAGGCACGTGGTTTCGTTTTTGGTGCCCCGCTCGCGTACGAGATGGACCGCGGTTTTGTGCCTGTGCGAAAGGCAGGCAAGCTTCCGGGGAAGCCGAACTCTCTCACCTACGACCTCGAATACGGTTCAGCAACGATCGAAATCGCGGAAAACGCCGTCCCGAAGGGGGCGCGCGTTCTCGTTCTCGACGATCTTCTGGCAACCGGCGGCACGGCCGCGGCGACTATCCAGCTCGTTGAATCGCTCGGTGCCGAGGTCGTGGCTGCCAGCTTCCTCATCGAGCTTCTCGGACTCGGTGGCCGTGAAAAGCTCGGTGACATCCCGCTGCACACCGTGTGGAGCATCCAGAACTGACTTTGAGTGCCCTGGACATGGCCACGGGCGTTTTTGGGTCTAAACTGGGATAATTCCGACTCGAGGAAGGCGGTGAGCGGCATGGATGCGGATCGTGAGGACTCCCGCCCGCGCAAAGTTTGGGGAACGAAAGACGATCCCCTTCTCCTGCCGCTCATCGACGCAATCCGTGAACTTCATCCGGAAGCCGACCTTTCCCTCGTCTATCGCGCGTATAACGTCGCCGAGTACTGGCATCGCCCCCAGTTTCGCAAGAGCGGCGAGCCGTACATTACGCACCCGATTGCGGTCGCGACGATCCTCGCGGGCATGGGTTCCCCGCCCGATGTGCTCGCGGCGGCCCTTCTTCACGACACCGTTGAGGACACCGAATACACGCTTGAAGAGCTCACGACTGATTTCGGCGAGACAATCGCCGTCATGGTTGATGGCGTCACGAAGCTCGACAAAGTGCGGTACGGCGAAGCCGCGCAGGCCGAGACCGTGCGAAAAATGATCATTGCGATGAGCCGCGACATTCGTGTTCTGCTCATCAAGCTCGCGGATCGTCTTCACAACGCTCGCACATGGAAGTTTGTGTCGAGTTCGAGCGCCGAGCGCAAGGCAAAAGAGACACTCGAGATCTATGCACCGCTCGCGCACCGCCTTGGACTTAACGCGATTAAGTGGGAGCTTGAGAATCTGAGCTTCCAGGTGCTCTATCCGAAGCTCTATGACGAAGTGGTGGCGCTCGTTGCCGAGCACGCTCCGGCGCGCGAAGAGTACCTTGCGGGCGTGATCGGCACTATCGAGGAAGACATTAAATCCGCGCACATCGAAGGCACGGTGACGGGTAGGCCGAAGCATTACTACTCGGTCTATCAAAAGATGATCGTGCGCGGGCGCTCGTTCAGCGACATCTATGACCTTGTGGGGATCCGCGTGCTCGTGGACACGGTACGCGACTGCTACGCGGTTCTCGGTATTTTGCACGCGCGTTGGAGCCCCATGCCGGGGCGTTTCAAGGATTACATCGCTCTTCCGAAATTCAACCTTTACCAGTCGCTTCATACGACGGTCATCGGACCTGGCGGCAAGCCCGTTGAAATACAGATTCGCACGTGGGATATGCACCGCCGCGCAGAGTACGGCGTTGCCGCGCACTGGAAGTACAAAGCCGCTACGGCCCGCGGCGAAAAGATCGAGGATTCCCCGCAGAGCTCTGCCGTCGGCGGGGATATGTCGTGGCTTCGCCAGCTTCTTGACTGGCAGAAGGACACGACGGATTCCGATGAATTTCTCGAGTCGCTGCGCTACGAGATGGCCTCGAATGAAGTGTACGTGTTTACGCCCAAGGGCGATGTTGTCTCACTCCCGCAGGGGGCGACTCCCGTCGATTTCGCGTACGCGGTCCACACGGAGGTCGGCCACCGCACGATGAGCGCGCGCGTGAATGGCAAGATCGTGTCGCTTAAATCGGAGCTGAACACGGGCGACGTCGTCGAGGTCTTCACGTCGAAGGCAGAGGGTGCAGGTCCCAGCCAGGATTGGCTGAATTTCGTGGCGTCGACTCGTGCACGCACGAAGATTCGACAGTGGTTCTCGAAAGAGCGACGCGAAGAGGCGCTCGAGCGAGGCCGTGACGAGCTTGCGCTTCAGCTCCGCCGGCAGAATCTGCCGTTGCGCCGCATGCTCACGCACGAGATGCTCACAAACGTCGCGGCGGACCTCAATTACGACTCGGTCGACGCGCTGTATACGGCGATCGGTGAGCACCATGTGAGCGCCGAGAATATCGTGGGTCGCCTCATTTCTGAGGTGGGCGGCGCCGAGGGCGTTCAGGACGACATGGCCGAATCTGTCGTGCCATCGCGGGTGCTCGCGAAGCCGCGCCGCGCCTCACATGCCGATCAGGGCGTCGTTGTGGATGGTCAGCGTGATTTGTGGGTGAAGCTCGCAAAGTGCTGTGCCCCCGTGCCCGGTGATGACATCGTGGGTTTTGTGACGCGTGGCAATGGCGTGAGCGTGCACCATGCAGCGTGCGCGAATGCGGAGCAGATGCGTGAGAAGCAAGCCGATCGCTTCGTGCCGGTGAGGTGGTCTGGCGCGACGAACCAGGCCTACATGGTTCATATCAAGGTCGAGGCACTTGATCGATCACGGCTTCTTACTGATCTCGCTGACGTGATCTCCGAGCTTGAGGTCAATATCCTTTCGGCCTCAGCGCACTCGCTTCCGGATCGTATCGGTGTCGTCTTCTTCTCCTTTGAGCTTGCGGATCCCTCTCATCTTCGTAACGTGCTCACGCAGGTGCGGAAGGTGTCGGGCGTATTCGATGCTTACCGCGTGACGAGCGATGGCAAGCCGATGTGATCTGCGGTCTGATGGTGCGTTTTGGCAGCGCGACCTTCGAGCGTCTTTTCGATCTCTTTAGCGAGTGCTGCGAGCTTTTTGTAGCGGGCTCGCCCCGTCCGTGGTCCCGAGTAACCGTTGCCCCGGCCTGAGCGACACGCGCGATAGGCGATGCGCGTGAGGTCGCTGCTTGTCACCCATCCCTGAGCGACGAGCCTTTCGGCATAGATGCGGGCGGTTTCGTCTGCGCCTTTGCGTGCGAGTTCAGCGAAAGCGCGGTGGGGCGCGAGCGTGGGGATTCCCGCGGGATAGGCGATGTCTCCGGTGGCGAGGGTGATTTTGCGAAGCTCGAGGTCGTCATAGCGTTGGCTGTGCCGTTCTGAGGCAACGATGAGGCGTGAAGGCGAGTAATCGCCGCCGCACCATATCCAAGCCGCTGTGTGATCCGCGATGACTGCTCCCGGGGCGGTCGCGGTAGGGGAAATCCGCTCGATGGCAACGCCGACGGCGGCTGCCCGTTCGCGCACGCCGACTGTGGGAGTGAGGGCCAGGGCGAATCCCGAGCCGAGTGAGGCGAGCGGTAGGTCTCGCGCAAGAAACGGAAGCGATGCACCGGGCTCGAGGAGGAGTGCGTGCCCCACGTCGAAAGCGAACGGCGCGCGGCCTGCTTCGCGAAGGTGAGGCGCGAGGCATGCTGTCGCGGTGGCATGTGTGGGGCGAGTCATGGCACCAGAATCACACGAAAGGCGGGAGCCCGCAGGGCACCCGCCTTTCATTGTGGAGAACTTTAGTTGTTGAGCAAGTTCAACGCCTAGCCAAGATCTTTAGCGCTACGCTCGATCACTTCGAGCCATTCGCGTCGGGCATCGAGAGCGGCCTGCGCCTTCTCGATTTTCTTTGCATCGCCCGTGGCTTTGGCCTTCTCGAGATCCTCTTCGTAGCTCGCGATGGCTGCGTGCAGCTGCGAGGAGGCGCCCTCGACGCGCGCCTTGGTGCGCGGGTCGGTCCGGCGCCACTCGTCGTCCTCAGCCTTCTGGAACGCGGCGCGAACGGCGCGGATACGGTCCTCGACGCGACGCATCGCGTTGCGGGGGACACGGCCAGCGGCGTCGTAGCGGTCCTCGATCGAGCGGAACTGCTCCTTTGCCTTGTCCAAATCGGTGATGGGCAAAAGAGCCTCAGCCTCGGCGAGGAGGGCTTCCTTCACTTTGAGGTTTTCGGACTGTTCCGCCTCGATTTTCTTGAGGTCGGCGTTGCGGCGATCAAAGAAGGAATCCTGCGCGGCTTTGAACTTTGCCCACTGGGCGTCGTCCTTCTTGCGGTTACCGCGGGGAGCAGCACGCCACTGATCCATGAGCGAGCGGAACTCTCGGGCCGTAGGGCCGAAGTCTTCAGAGTCCCGGATAGCCTCCGCCTGTTCGATGAGGCGTGCCTTGATCTTTTCCGCCTTCGCGTGCTGTTCATCGAGCTCACTGAAGTGCGCCCGGCGCTTGCGGTCAAATTCGCTTCGGGCGGCTGAGAGGCGCTTCCACAGCTTGTCCTCGACTTCCCGTTCGAGCGACACCTCGTTCTTTTGCATCTCTTTCCAATTCGGCACCATCGAGCGCATCGTCTCGGCGGCCTTCTTCCAGGAGATGCGGTGGGAGTCGGTGGCGACGAGCTCCTCGATTCCTTCGACGAACGCGGTGCGCTTCTTAGTCGACTCCTCGCGGGCAGCGAGGCGTGCCTTCTCAAGCTCGCCGATGAGCTCCTTCGCCTTCTCTCGAAGTTCGTGGGCGCGTTCGCGCAGCGCGGGGATGTCGCCGACGACCTTCGGCTCCTTCATGTTCTTACGCATCTGCTCGAGGATGCGGTTGAGGTCTGCCTGGGTGAGCCCGGGAACCTGGAGCTTCTGCTCGACCACGTCGAGGAAGGCGCTCAGATCGAGGTAGGCGTGGGCGAAGGGGGTGAGAGCCTTCTCGCGCTCGGTGCCTTTTTCAACGGTGCCGATTTCGCGGATCTGGGTGCCGTCCTTCACCGTGACGGTGCCTTCGTCGGTCACATCGCCGAACGTGAGGGCTTCGGTGACCTTGGCGTCGTCGTAGCTTGTTGCAGTGGGAACGATAGGAACGAGCGGGGTGCGCGGCGCCTTACCTTTAAGCTGTGCGGGGGAGCCGGGCTTAGGGGCGCTGGGCTTTGGTGCTCCCGGCTTTGGGGCACTGGGCTTAGGTGCCGACGTCTCGGCTGTTTCGTCCGACGCCTCCGCCGCTTTTGGCGCTTCTGCTTCGGTGGCCTGCGCGCTTGCCTCTGCTGAGTCAGGGGCGTGCGTGGCCTGAGGGGATTGAGGGGCCTCAGGCGTTGCAGGGGCCTCAGGCGCGGCGGGGTTCTCGGGGGTGTTCTGGTCGTTCTCGTTCACGAGCTTCTCCTAGGATTCGAGGGCACCGGGGTGCCTCGGACAGGGGACGGGGCATATTGCCTCGCACCAACGGCGGCGCATTAGCCACGGCATTACCTAAAACTGTATCGCGGATAACACTGCGAACGGAATTCGATGCCGCGGCATGGGAAACGCGGCACGATGGTAGGCATGACTGATGTGCGCGCCACCCTCGATTTTGTGCTGTCCCCCTATTTGAGTGCCACGTGCTCGATCCTGAATGACGGAACCGACGCTCTCGTCGTGGACCCCGGGCTCGAGGTCCACGAGGAAGTTACGAACGTGCTTGGGGAGCAGGGCCTCAACCTGCGAGCGATCCTCGTGTCTCACGGGCACCTCGACCACGTTGCCGACGCCGCCCTCCTAGCCTCGCAGTTCAACGTGCCGGTGTACGTGGGTGCTCGCGACGAGTACAGGCTTGAGGACCCTATGGGCCAGCTACCGTCGGCGTTTACCAACCAGATCCGGCCCCGCTGGGACGCGCGCGGCTGGTCTAAGCCCGCGGACGTGCGGCCCCTTGGAGACGGCGATGTTCTCGATGCGGGGAACCTGCGCCTCGTCGCACACGCGTACCCCGGACACACAGAAGGCTCGACACTCTATTTCTTCGACGGTCCCGTGCACATCAATCCGCTCGTCGGTGTGACGCCGCGTGCCCTCACCGCGCCCGCCCTGGCCTTCACCGGAGACGTGCTGTTCAAGGGAACGATCGGCCGCACCGATCTGCCGGGCGGCAACCCTGAGGAGATGAAAGCTTCGCTTACGAAGCTTCGAGGGGGCGCTCTTGGCCATGCTGAGGCAGTGATTGTGCCGGGTCACGGCCCCTTGAGCGTCTTCCGGGACGAACTCGCGGATAATGGATACCTGCGCACCGCCTTCTGAGGCTGAATCAGCGTAGAAGACACCACAACTTGTCAAGGAGAATAGCCCATGGCGAAAGTGACGCCGCTTTCCGGATTTCCCGAATGGCTCCCTGCCGAGCGCCGCATCGAGCAGCACGTGATGGACACGTTCCGGGATGTCGCAGAGCTGCACGGCTTCTCCAATATCGAGACCCGTGCGGTTGAGCCGCTCGACCAACTTCTGCGCAAAGGGGAGACCAGCAAAGAGGTCTACCTGATCTCGCGCCTTCAAGCCGACGATGAGGATCGCGATAAGGAGGGCCAGAAGCTCGGCCTTCACTTCGACCTCACCGTCCCGCTTGCGCGGTATGTTCTCGAGCATCAAAACGATCTCGCGTTCCCCTTCCGCCGTTACCAGATTCAAAAGGTATGGCGCGGCGAACGCCCCCAGGACGGTCGTTTCCGCGAGTTTTATCAAGCGGATATAGACATCATTGGGCAAGATACGCTGCCCTCTCACATGGATGCCGACGTCGCGATCGTGATGGCCGAGGTGCTCGGAAAACTCCCGATTCCTGGCTTCACGATCTCGGTGAACAATCGCAAGCTTTCGCAGGGCGTCTTCGAGGCACTGGGGCTCACCGACATCGAAGGTGTCCTCAGGCAGCTCGACAAGCTCGCCAAGGTTGGCGAAGCGGAGGTGCGCACACTCCTTATCGAGCACGCGGGAGCGAGCGAAGAGCAGGCCGACGGCTGCCTCGCCTTCGCGCGGATCAAGGCGACCCATGAGGACCTTGCCGAGAAAGTCAACGCACTTGGCGTCTCGAGCGAGGCGATTACGCACGCACTCGAGGAGCTGAGCTTCGTGATCCGCACCGTCAACGCCTCGGTGCCGGGTGCTTGCATCGCCGATCTCTCGATCGCGCGAGGTCTCGACTACTACACGGGAACGGTGTTCGAAACCTTCGTAGAGGGCCACGAGGACCTTGGTTCGATCTGCTCGGGCGGCCGGTACGACACGCTCGCAACCGACAACCGCCACTCCTACCCGGGCGTTGGTCTGTCGATTGGTCTTTCTCGTCTTGTCTCGCGGCTCGTGACGCGGTCGCTCGCGACCTCCACGAGGGCGGTGCCGACCGTCGCACTCGTCGCGGTAGCGGACGAGGAGCACCGTGAGGCGAGCGTCGACGTCGCCCGTGTGCTGCGTTCGCGAGGTATTTCTGCCGAAGTCGCACCGAGTGCCGCGAAGTTCGGCAAGCAGATCAAGTACGCGGATCGCCGCGGTATTCCCTTCGTGTTCTTCCCCTCCGAGGATGGCAGGGGAGAAGTCAAAGACATTCGCAGCGGCGAACAGACCCCAGCCGACGCGCATACGTGGCAGCCACCAAAAGACGACATGACCGCGCGTGTGGTGGCGACCACCTCGACCAAATAACCTGAAATAAGAACGCCTTTGAGGGAGTTAGAAACGACATGGCAACCGTAGAAATGACCAAGGAAAACCACGACGAACTCGTCAAGGACGGGATCGTCTTCATCGACTTCTGGGCAGAGTGGTGCGGTCCGTGCCAGCGCTTCGCCCCGATTTTCGAGAAGGCCTCGGAGGAGAACCCCGACGTGACCTTCGCGAAGGTTGACACGGAGGACCAAACCGAACTGCAAATGCAGTACGGCGCAACGTCGATCCCCACCATCGTGGCGTACCGCGATGGCATCCCCGTGTTCGGCCAGCCCGGCGCCCTTCGCCAGGCTGACCTCGACTCGCTTATCTCGCAAGTGCGCGGCCTCAACATGGACGAGGTCCGCAAGGCCTACGAAGAGCAGCAGGCAAAACAGGGCTAGTAAGCACTTGCTCTCCGCAAGAGGGAAGAAGCTCGCCAGGAACGGCGAGCCTCTTCCCTTTTTTGAAAGTGCGAGGTTTTGAAAATGGGGAGCTGTCGGTATAGTGCTGCGCATGATATCGGACAGCGCCGCAGCCCCTCCCCGTGGCAAAACCAAGCGCCAGCAGGCCGTGCTCACAGTTCAGGACAAGACGCAGGTGAGTAAGAACCTCGTGAGGCTCTGCCTTGGCGGCTCTGACTACGTAAAGCTCAACCGCAATTCGTGTACGGACGCATACGTCAAGCTCCTTTTGCCACAGCCGGGAAGCGGTCTAGCAGCACCCTTCGACATGGATCGGCTGCGAGACGAGGCCCCCGAACTCCTGCCCGCACGCCGCACGTATACGGTCCGCCGCTGGGATGATGCGAATGAACGGCTCTGGATTGACGTTGTCGTGCACAACGCTCCGGGTCAGCACGGCCTTGCATCCGACTGGGCCACACGTGCGCACGAAGGTGACCAAATCGCGGTCATGGGGGCCGGTGGTGGCTATTCGCCGCACCCAGAAGCCGATCTCCACGTCCTCGTGGGGGATCACGCAACAGTCCCGGCGATCGCCGCCGCGCTGGAGGTAATGCCGTCGAGCGCACGGGGCCACGCCGTCATTCACGTCGAGGACGAAGCCGATATTCTCTCTCTTTCTCACCCGGAGGGCTTTTCGCTCGAATGGGTTGTTGGAGCGCGCGAGGGGCTGCTCGTGGCTGTCGAAACGCTCGATATTCCACACGGCATCATCGACAAGCGCGGTGTCCATGTCTTTTGCCACGCCGAACGCGGCCTCACGAAGCAGTTGCGTGCCCATCTCGTGCGCGAAAGAGGAATTGCGCGCGAAGACATTTCGATCTCGGCGTATTGGGCGCTCGGCCGAGTGGAAGATCGATTCCAGGCAGAAAAGCGCGAAGCGATCGGTCGCATTGACCCCGATTGAGGGCGGTCTTGCTACGGCTCGTGCTCCACACCTTGGTGTTTTCCAAGTCCTTGCACTGCCGAGAACATGCTGCGAAGAGCAGTCGCTAGTCTCGAAGCATGAACAGTACTCTCACCACGCTGCCAAGCTGGGCACGCACAAGCGAGCTTATGGAGCACTACTACCTCACCGAGTGGGGAGTTCCCGTCACCGATGAACAGGGCGTATTCGAACGCCTGAGCCTCGAAGTATTCCAATGCGGTTTGTCGTGGAAAACGATTCTGACGAAGCGCGATGCTTTCCGCGAGGTCTTCCACCAATTCGCGGTCGATCGTGTCGCAGCTATGGGGGAGAGCGACATCGAACGGCTCATGGAGGATGAGCGGATCATCCGCAACCGTCGGAAAAATGAGGCGGTCATCGGCAACGCTCGTGCCGCGCAAGCGCTGCGCGATGACGGCACCGATCTTGCGCGGCTCCTGTGGAGCTATGTCCCAGAAAAGACCTACGCGCCCCGAACTCAGGAGGAGATTCCCACGCGCGATGAGACCTCGGCGCGTATGTCCGCTGATCTCAAGGCGCACGGGTTTTCATTTGTGGGGCCCACGACCTGCTTCGCCCTCATGGAGGCGATCGGCATCGTCGACACGCACCTCGTCACCTCACCGCGGCGCGGCAGCTCGGGCATATTCGATTCCGACGGTCGCCGCATGGCCGGCGAGGCCGGCTAAGAACGCGTGCGCTCAGGCCGGATTTTTAGAATCGAGATCGACTTCGATCACGCCATCGCTCACGCGTGAGGCGTACACGGGCAGGGTGTAGGCGTCGTTGGCGTAGCACTTGCCGGTTTCGAGATCGTAGACCTCTTTGTAAATGGGGCTCGCGAGTGTCGCACGGCGCGCGCCTTCGACGTCGCGGTCGCCAACGATGCCGCGCGACATGACGCCCTGCTGGGTACGCGGATCCACGTTTGAGACGACGTAAATCTTGCCGTCCCAGGCCTTCACTACGGCAACCTGCTCGGTGCCGAAAAGTGCCGCTTCAGGCAGATCCTGGTTGATGTCGTTCTCCTTGCAGATGCTCTGCCAGTTGCTCATGGGTGTCCTCGCTTGTCGGCTCAAGTGGCGGGCAATGTCGATGACGGGGGAATGCGGCCAGTACGGTATCTGGCCTGCGACTTCGCGGACCAAAGTCCCATGCGGGACTCCTGTGGGGTGACGCAAAAATCCCTCGTTCTTGCAACTCCACTGTACTCGAAAACGACGGCAGATTTTGTGTAGGGTGAGACCACGTCTACACCCCTAGCCTTGATGTAGGAGCTGCCGTGAGCACTGCCGACGTTGCCCCCAACTCTGAAACCGCTGGCGAGGAAACTCTCGTCAAGCACGTCGTTGTCGTTGGTGGCGGACCTGCCGCCCAACGCTTCGCGGAAACGATGCAGGCGCGCGATAAAGCAGGCGCCTACAAGATCACAGTCATCTCGGAAGAGAAGGTTGAGCCTTACGATCGCGTCAATCTCGCGAAGCGTTGGGATAAGAGCTACGACCTGACACTTGGCGATCGCTCGCTGTGGGAAGACCCGCACATTGACCTGCGCCTCGGCGATCGCGTGAACTCGATCGATACCGAATCGAAGCTCGTGCGCACCTCCTCCGGCACTGTGTACGGTTACGACGAGCTAGTACTGGCGACCGGATCTAACGCTTTTACGCCTCCCATCAATGGCTGGGACACGAAGGGCGTGTTCGTATACCGCACCGTTGACGACGTCGACGGCATGAGCGCGACGGTTGAGGCGCTCAAGGACGATGAAAAGCGCACGGGTAAGGCCATTGTTCTCGGCGGCGGTCTCCTCGGCCTCGAAGCCGCCGGTGGCCTCGCGAGCGAGGGCTACGAAGTTCACCTCGTCGAGCTCGCCGGATGGCTCATGCCGGCTCAGCTTGACGAAGGCGGTGGCAACCTCCTCAACCGCCTTATCGAGCAGCGCGGCATTGTGCTCCATACGGGTGTGAGTCTCGAGCAAGTTCTACCGCGCATTGAGTACCGCAAGGGCAATACCGCGGACGAAGAGGCCATTAACGCTGCTGCCTCAAACGTTCGTGGCGTCAAACTTTCCGATGGGACCGAGCTTGACGCCGATCTCGTGTGCCTCGCTGTTGGCATCCGCCCTCGCGACGAACTCGGTAAGGTCAACGGCTTCGAGATGGGCCCGCGCGGCGGCATCATGGTCGGTCAGGATTGCCGCACCTCGGTCGAACACGTGTGGGCGATTGGTGAATGCGCCGCGATGGAAGGCCGCACGATCGGTCTCGTTGCCCCCGCCAATACGATGGCCGAGGTCGTCGCCGATCAGCTCCTTGGTGGCGAGAAGCTCTTCGGCGAAATTGACGGCTCGACCAAGCTCAAGCTTTCTGGCATCGATGTCGCGAGCTTCGGCGATGCGAAGGGCGCCGAGAAAGACTCGCTCGACGTGGTCTACGCCGATCCCACCCGCGGCATTTATCAGCGCCTCGTCATGAGTCCTGACGCGGCCGTCCTCCGCGGCGGCATCCTCGTGGGCGACGCTTCTAACTACTCGACGCTTCGCGCCTACATCGGTCGTGAACTTCCGGGAGATCCGGCGGCGTATCTTGCAGCCGGCGGCGGCGAAGTTCCCGATTCCGGCGACATGCCCGACGACGTCATCGTCTGCTCGTGCAACAACATTTCCGCGGGCACCATCAAGGCAGCGATTAACGGTGAGGGTGACTTCGCCGAAGCGTGCCACGACATTCCGTCGATCAAGGCCGCAACGACGGCCGGAACTCAATGTGGCTCGTGTGTGCCGCTTTTGACCAAGATCCTTGGAAACGAGCTCGCGAAGTCCGGCATTGCCATGTCGCGCGGCCTCTGCGAGCACTTCTCGATGCCTCGCGCCGAGCTCTTCCAGATCGTTAAGGAACACGACCTCAAGAGCTTCCCCGAAGTCATTGGCCGCTACGGCAAGGGCAATGGCTGTGACGTGTGTAAGCCCGTCGTCGCGTCGATCCTCGCGTCGCTCCGCGATGATTACATCCTCGGCAAAGGGCTCCAGGAGCTTCAGGACACGAACGACCGCTTCATCGCGAACATGCAGAAGGACGGCACCTACTCGGTGATCCCGCGCATGCCTGGCGGTGAGGTGAACCCCGAAGCTCTCGTTGTCCTCGCTGAGGTTGCACGAGACTTCAACCTGTACACGAAGATCACAGGCGCGCAGCGCATCGGTCTGTTCGGTGCCCGCCTTGAGCAGCTTCCGAATATCTGGACGCGCCTCGTGGAGGCCGGGTTTGAATCGGGCCAGGCCTATGGCAAGAGCCTTCGCGCGGTCAAGAGCTGCGTGGGTACGGATTGGTGCCGCTTCGGCCAGCAGGACTCGGTTGGCATGGCCGTGCTCCTCGAGAACCGCTACAAGGGCCTGCGTTCGCCGCACAAGTTCAAGCTCGGTGTGTCGGGCTGCGCGCGCGAATGTGCGGAGGCGCGCGGCAAGGACATCGGCGTGATCGCGACAGATAAGGGTTGGAACCTTTACGTTGGCGGCAACGGTGGCTTCACGCCGCGCCACGCCGACGAGTTTGCGCACGATTTGAGTGACGAAGAGCTCGTAAAGTACGTCGACCGTTTCCTCATGTACTACATCTCGGATGCCGACAAGCTTCAGCGCACTGCCTCATGGGTTGAGGCTCGGGGCATCGACCACGTTAAGGAAGCCGTGCTTGAGGATTCACTCGGCATGGGCGAGCAGTGGGAGCACGAGATGCAGAAGTTCGTGGACAACCACAAGGACGAATGGGTCGAGGCCGTGAAGGATCCCCAGAAGTTTTCGCGCTTCCGGTCCTTCATCAACGCCCCCGACACGCCAGATCCGCTATTCGCGCGCGTGCCGATGCGCGATCAGAACCGCCCGGCCACGCTCGAGGAGCGCGAACAGGTGCTCATCTCCGGTCCAGTGATCTCCTTCCGCGATGCGCACGGCCAAGAGGTTCCCGCCGAGCAGGTCCTCGAACGCCAGTAGCTTCGTGAAGGCTTCTGACCTCTCTGTTGCACACCAGTGGCGGGGCCGCGTCGTTGATCTGACGGATCACCGCGGTCCCGCCGGTTGGCGTGCTGCGCAGGCGCTTGCCCGCGAAGGCGCCATTGTTTACCTCGGTGATGCGGCCCAGCACGAGCGCGCGTGCAGTTTCGATCAACAGGCGCGGGAACTCGGGCACGAGGCGCTCGTGCTTCAGTGGGCGAGCGAGCCACGTGGGCAGATTCGTTCCGACGCTTGCCCGCCTCACGCCGAGAAAGTGACGCTTTCCGAAGACCAGGAACCGTCGGACAATCGCGCCCACACGCCCGGCGCTGTCACCCTCGTGGGTGGAGGGCCGGGGGAGCCGGACCTCCTGACCGTAGCCGCGCTCAAGGCGACCCTGCGCGCCGACGTCATTCTTCTCGATCGTCTGGGCGTGGCGCTCAATGTCATGGATCTCGCGCCTGGCGCACTCGTTCTCGACGTTGGTAAGGCCCCGGGACGCCACAAAATGTCGCAAGAGCGCATAAACGACACAATGCTCGCCTTTGCGCGCGAAGGGGCGAGGGTGGTGCGGCTCAAGGGTGGCGATGTGTTCATTTTTGGGCGCGGGGGAGAAGAATGGCGGTTTCTCGCCGCTCACGGCATCCGCGTCGACATCGTCCCTGGAATCACGAGTGCGCTCAGCGTTCCCGCCCATGCGGGCGTCTCGGCAACCTATCGCAATGTAACGCGCGCGGTCACGATCATCTCGGGCCACCAGCCGTTTAACAATGCCGAGCTTTCGGCCCTCGTCGCGCTTGGCGGGACGATCGTGATTCTCATGGGAGTGGCAACCTTCCCCTCAACCGTTGCGGGCTTGCGAGCGGCTGGTCTGCCGGAGTCCACTGGCGTCGCGCTCTTAGAGCAGGGTTACACCGCCCACGAGCGCCATACGTTTACAACGCTCGGCGCTGCGATCGAGGATGCCCGTTCGCGCAACGTGACGAACCCGGCGATAATCGTGATCGGTGACGTCGTCAACGTCCGGGAAACCTCGGCAGAACTCGCCGAAACAACCCCGCTCGCCGCTACCGAATAAGAGGAGTTCCCATGAGCATCCCTAACCCGACCGCCGCAGCCGAACCAACTGAGCGTCCTCTTGCCGGTCTGCGCGTGGCCGTGACCGCTACACGACGTGCCGACGACCAAATCGCTGCTCTCGAGCGCGCCGGAGCCGAAGCATTCCACGCTCCCACGATGCGCATCGTTCCAGTCGAAGACGACACGGCACTGATCGAAGAAACCCATGCTCTTCTTGAGGCAGCCCCGCCGACGTTCTTCGTGACGACCGGGCAGGGCATCAATTCATGGCTCGACATCCTTGAGGATCCTCTCAAGCAGCAGGTCCTCGACTACCTCTCCACGACACAGATCATTTGCCGCGGATCTAAAGGCCGTGGCACCGTTCGCAAGTGGGGGCTTCCCGACGCTCCGAGCAGCGAGAAGGAAACGAGCACGTCGATGGTCGAGCTCGCGCTCGAACTCGGTATCGCCGATGGGCCAGTGGGGCTTCAGCGCCACGGATACGTCCCAGACAAGGCTCTCGCGCCGCTCGGCGACCGTGAACTCTACGTTGTGGCACCGTATCGGTGGGAACTCGCCGAGGACCTCGCACCGGTCCACACTCTCGTGAACGCGATCATCGCACGAGAGGTCGATGCGGTGACGTTCACCGCGGCGCCAGCCGTAGTCGCGCTCTTCCAAGTCGCGGAGGAGATGGGGGCTCGCACACAGCTTCTCGAAGCTCTCGACAGCGATGTGTGCCCGGTTGCCGTCGGACACGTGACCGCCGAGCCGCTTGAGGACGAGGGGCTGCGCCCGCTTTACCCCGAGCGCGAAAGGCTCGGCGCAATGGTCAAGCTCATGGGAGAGAAGCTCAGGTCTCGCGAGCGCTGAGTCGAGAAAGCGCGCTTTCGTAGCGCGCAGCCACGATCGGAGCGAGGGCGTCGCCGAGATGATCGAGGACCACCCAGCCCGCGTCCCGGGCGCGCTCGCGCGCCCTATCGAGCAGCAAGCCGGGGGCGGCAAATAGTGGCAGCACAGTTCCTGGGCCTTTGGCGTTTTCGAGGCGATCGTTGAGGCGCGGCTCGCACGTGGCAAAACGTACGTGGACGCTCCGTCTCGTGGATGCGGCGAGGTCATCGCCGAGCGCTTGAACCGCTTCGTTTGCACCCGGGCGCGACGAGCCAACCGCGAGGAGGATGATCTCGCCGCGTGGATTCTCACCCTCGCCCTGGTCGAGCCGAGTTGCGAGGACGTCCACCATCTCTGCGCCCGTGCCGAGCACCTCGGCCTGCACGAGTTCGATCCCGTGGGCGGCTTTCGCCTCGCGCAGCTCGCTCGGTGCGTCCTCAGTCGCGTGATAGGCCTCGGTGAATAGAAGCGGCACCGCGACAGCGGAGGAATACCCGTGTTCAGCGAGCATTTTCGCAACCTCGGTAATTGAAGGCGAGGCAAAATCCTCTAGATAGGCAGCGTGAGCCTCGACGCCGAGGCGGGCTCCCGCAGCGAAAACGAGGGACTCGGTCACGGCTGCGGCATCGGGGTTGCGGCTTCCGTGGGCGATACCTATCAATGCGGGGGCGGTCGATAACGTCATGCCAAAAACCCTACCCGACGTGCGCTTCCTTGATATTATCGGCGCGCCCCGGCCGGCCGGCGGCAACGGGATCGGATCCCCACATTATGAGTGCTGCCGCGATCGTGCCGGTTGCCATGATGCCCGCGAGCACGAGCAGCTGGAACCGGCCAGCTTCAAGCGGGGAAGCACCCGCGAACACGGCCCCCACGAACGCCCCTGGCATGGTCACAATTCCCGTGACACGGGTTTGATCCACATTCGGGATGAGGGCTTCGCTCATGGCCTTGGACGCGATATCGCGCACCGCCCGGCGATTCGTTGCACCGAGACCGAGCCACCCCTCGATCTCACCCCAATGCTGCGCGACGTCCTGGCTGAGCCTACGGCCTGAGAGGGTCACGACGCTCATGGCATTACCCGTAATAATGCCGCCGAAGGCAAGGAGGTTTTGTCCCGTGAAGGACAGTGCCCCCGTGAGGAAGACGGTAAGAACAGACACCGCTACAGCCGTGCTCATCGAGATCGCGACGAGCACAACGGTGCGTGCATCACCGCCAAGTCGCCTCGACGAGGTCCAGATGCCAAAGCCGAGCATGACGAGCAGCGCGAGAAAGACGTACGCAACGTTCGTGATCGCGAGGCTAAGGACGCTTGCGAGGATCGCAAGCTGCAAAAGTGCCCGCACGAGGGCCACGGCAGGATCCGCCCACTTGGGAATGCTCCACGCACGCCGGAGCGCGAGCGTCAAAGTGAGGCACAGAGCGAGAGCGAAAGCAGTCGCGAGAAGAACAGATGTGCTCACGCCCAGCTCCCGAACCTACTGTTTATCGACACCGAGGCGCTCGAGTTCCTCTTCGATGATGCTCGGATCGAGCTTGCGGAAGATCGGCTTCGGTTTCGCGACAGGCGCCCCGACCGTGACCGGGCGATGGCCCCACGCAGGAACGTTCGTGTAGTCGCCCGTAATAATCGGGTATGAGCCGTCGGCGTCGAGATCGTCGACCTCTTCGATGCGCGGCATCGGCGCAACCTCAAGAGTGCCGCCCAGCACCTTCTCCACCTCGTTCGCAGAGAACGGCAAGAACGGCGCAAGCATGGTGTTGAGGTCGGTGACGACCTGCGCGAGCACGTGAAGGATCGTGAGCAGGCGGGGCCGTTCCTCCTCCGCTTTGAGCTTGAACGGCTCGGTCGCCGAGACATAAGCGTTTGCCTCACCCACGAGGTGCATAATCTCGCTAATCGCGGCACGCTGGCGGTGGGTACGAATGAGGTTTCCGACGGTGTCAAAGCCCTCGGTGACCTTCGCGAGAAGGGCGTTATCGGCATCCGTGAATTCACCGGCGGCGGGAATCTCACCGACGTTTTTCGCGATCATCGCGGCCGTTCGGTTCACAAGATTGCCCCATCCGGCAACGAGCTCGTTATTCGTGCGTGACACGAACTCGCTCCACGTGAAGTCGGCATCCTGGTTCTCAGGGCCCGCCGCGGAAATGAAGTAGCGCAGTGCATCGGCCTGGTAGCGTTCGAGAACATCGCGCACATAAATAACGACGCCCTTGGAACTCGAGAATTTCTTCCCCTCCATCGTGAGGAACTCCGAGCTCACAACCTCCGTCGGAAGATTAAGCGTGCCAAGCCTGCCGGGCTCACCGCCCTTGCTGCCGCCCCCGTTGTGGGCGATCAACTCGGCCGGCCAGATCTGTGAGTGGAAGACGATGTTGTCCTTGCCCATGAAGTAGTAGGAAAGAGCCTCCGGATCGTTCCACCACTTGCGCCAGGCCTCGGGGTCACCCGAGCGGCGTGCCCACTCAATTGACGCCGAAAGATAGCCAATCACCGCATCGAACCACACGTACAGGCGCTTCGTGGGCTGATCCTCCCACCCCGGAACTGGAATGCCCCAGTCGATATCGCGGGTCATCGCGCGCGGCTTGATGTCCTTGAGGATGTTCTGGCTAAAGCGGATGACGTTCGGGCGCCACAGCCCCGTCGCCTCGCGCTCGTCAAGCCACGCTCCGAGTGCGTCGGCGAGTGCGGGAAGGTCTAGGAAATAGTGCGTTGTTTCGATGAACTTCGGGGTTTCGCCATTGATACGGGAGACCGGGTCGATGAGATCGGTCGGGTCGAGCTGGTTGCCGCACGCATCGCACTGATCGCCGCGAGCACCCGGCGTTTTACACAGAGGGCACGTGCCCTCGATGTAGCGGTCGGGGAGAGTGCGGCCGGTCGAGGGGGAAATTGCGCCGCGGGTGACCTGCTCAATCATGTAGCCGTTGTCCCGCACAGTCGTGAACATTTCCTGCACGATCGCGTAGTGGTTGCCCGAGGTCGTGCGAGTAAAAAGGTCGTAGGAAAGACCCAAATTGACGAGGTCCTCGACGATCACGCGGTTGTTGCGGTCCGCGAGTTCCCGCGCCGTGATGCCCTCCTGATCAGCGGCCACGAGAATTGGCGTGCCGTGTTCGTCGGTTCCCGAGACCATGAGCACGTCGTGCCCGGCCATTCGCATGTAGCGCGAGAACACATCGGAAGGGACACCGAATCCGGCAACGTGGCCGATGTGGCGGGGTCCATTTGCATAGGGCCAGGCAACAGCAGAAAGCACAGTACTCATAGGGCTCCAATTCTACGACTTTTTATGAGGGAAGCGCCTTATCCTGGGGGCATGAGTTACGACAACGACACGAATGCCACCGGACTCACCCTCGCTCAGCAGAAAATGCGCGAGGCGGGCGTGGCGGAAGCTGCCATTAACGTCTTCAGCGACTTTTACCACCAGCTCGAGCAGGGCGTGACCGGTTCGATCCCGGAAGAGACGATCTCGCCACTGACCGAGGTGGATCGACTCGCCGATGTCGAGGTTGATCCCGAGGTTGCGAAGGATGCTTTCTCGAAGCTCGTTGTCATCAACCTCAATGGTGGGCTTGGCACCTCGATGGGCATGGATCGCGCGAAGTCGCTCCTCCCTGTTCGCGATAGCAAGAGCTTCCTCGAGATCATCGTCGAACAGGTGCTCGCCGCTCGAAAGAAGACTGGCGCCCGCCTCCCGCTGCTGTTTATGAACTCGTTCCGCACGCGCGAGGACACTCTCGAGGTGCTCGCTAAATATCCCGACCTTCAGGTGGGGGATTTGCCGCTCGACTTCCTTCAGAATAAGGAACCGAAGCTTCGCCGCGACGATCTCACGCCCGTCGAATTCCCCGAGAACCCGGAGCTGGAATGGTGCCCGCCGGGCCACGGCGATATTTACACGGCCCTTCTCACCTCGGGCGTGCTTGATGCCCTGCTCGAACAGGGGTTCCGCTACGCTTCAATTTCGAATTCAGACAACCTCGGCACCGTTCCCTCGCCCGAGATTGCCGGCTGGTTTGCCGCTTCCGGCGCCCCTTACGCTGCTGAATTGTGCCGCCGCACAGCAGCGGACCGCAAGGGAGGCCACCTCGCTATCCGTAAGTCCGACTCTCGCCTTATCCTGCGCGACACCGCCCAAACCCCGGCGGAGCAGATGGACTACTTCACCGACGAGCACCGCCACCCGTTCTTCCACACGAACAACCTGTGGTTTGATCTCGTGAAGCTCAAGGAGATCCTCACCGAGCGTGAGGGCGTCATGGGCCTGCCACTCATCCGCAACGAAAAGACTGTTGATCCTTCCGATAAGTCGAGCACTCCCGTCTACCAGATTGAATCGGCGATGGGAGCGGCCATCGAGGTGTTCGAGGGAGCCACCGCGATTGTCGTTGACCGCTCGCGCTTCCTGCCCGTGAAAACAACGAGCGACCTGCTGCTCGTGCGCTCCGATGTCTACGAGCTCACCGAGGATTACGCTCTTGAGAAGGTCATCGAGAAGGCCCCGCTCGTCAAGCTCGCCGACAGCCCCTACAAGCTCGTGGGTGACTTCGAGAAGCGTTTCCCGGGTGGTGCGCCGAGCCTTAAAGACGCGTCTTCGCTCACCGTTGAGGGGGATTGGACGTTCAATGAGGGCGTCCGGATTGAAGGTGACGTGACCCTCGGAGCTGAGGGCGGAATCCTCCCCTAGTTCCCCTCCTCGAATTGCATAGGGGTTGCGGGGGTTTGGCGCGGTGCATGTGGCCCGCCCAGGCCCCCGTTTCCATGCTGCGCAGCCGCCCAGTCGTCATTGACGCGCCTGGCCGAGGCGAGGCGCCGCTAAGTCGAGCGGATGCCGGCTCGCCAAACTCTCTTCGCCTATGAAGAGCTTCCACAATTTCCAAACACCCGTTGCGCAGCCTTTAGCGTTCTGGTTGGCTATGTGACATGGGCCTCGCTCGGGGGAGTGGGGCCGCGTCGAGCTGGATGGGGGAGTGTATGCGGAGCGGGCGGGCACAGGTTCTTGGTGCGTTGAGTGTCGCGGTTGTGGTGGCGGCTGGGTTCGTGGGCTGTGGTGGTGAGTCTGCGGGTGGTCCGACGCCTGCCGCGCAGTCATCCAGTTCTCCTCTGAGCAGTGATGATGGCGGTTCCGATTCGGGTGGTGGCAGTGATGGCGGTGGTGAAGCGTCCGGCCGCACGCCGAATCTTCCGCCGGAAAACGCGGCGCTTGAGGCTCCTGATTTCAAGGACTACACGGGCATAAAGTACGAAACCGATCAGGGCGCCCAGGAGACAGCTAGGTACTTTGTTGATGGATGTATTACGGGTATGCCACGGGCGATACGGAACCGCTAGGGAACGTGGTTGATTCCCGTCAGTGCGAAAATTGCCAACGTGTTATTGACGGCATAGATCGGTGGCGGAAGAAGTCTAAACATATTTCGCCCGCCGAGATCTCTGAAGATGATATTTGGGTCGTTGAGACTAACGACGACTTCACTCAAGTGGAATATTGATACACCGTCAACGATGTGGTGGTGACAGAGCCGGGCCTAAGTAGTGAAACGGTTAAAAGTGAAAGAAAAGCATCAGCATTTCGCCTCCGTTACCTGAACGGATCTTGGAAGATCCAAGAGGGTGTTTGGAAAGGGGCGGACGATGTCTCGCGGTAAAATTTTCGGCTTGTTGATTGGTGCGGCAATCGCCATTTCAAGTTGGTCGGCACCGGTCTTAGGTGAAGAGAACTCAGATATTGATTTTGATGGAGTCGCTGAAACTGGATCTTTGACAATCGAGGGTAGAAAACCTGGAGGCCCCATTAATGGCGGGTCAAATGGGCGGGCGCCGGATAAACCTTCGGGCAAGCGTGATGCGGTGACGGATGGCCCGCGGCGGGTGTGGGTGTCGGCGAGTGATCGGGATTTGGGTTGTCGTAGTGGTGGGCCTGATGTGTTTCGGTTGCTTGCTGTGACGTCGTTTTGTCGCACTGCGCGGGCAGCGTGTCCGGTAGCGTTTCCGGGGGCGTCAGTTGTGGTGGGACATGAGGTAGAGGTATCGACGGGGGCGCCGATTTTGGGGACGGAGCGTGTGTCGGGGTGTTCGTCGCCGTCTTCGAGCTCGGGTGGCGGTGGTTCTGTGATGCCGGTGGTGTCGCAGGAGGATTTTCGGTCGCTTGGTGTGGAGCCGCTTGTGGCGCATTTGGGGCCGCCGGGAGAGTGGATTCCGATTGGGTTGGACATGGTGGTGTGGGCGGAGTCTCGGGTGCAGACTTTTGAGGTGGAGATGCTTGGTCGGGCTGTGAGTGTGCGGGCGACGCCGGTGAAATATATCTGGGATTTTGGTGATGGGACGGTGTTGACGACTTTGTTTCCCGGTAGGCCGTTTCCGAGTAAGGATGTGTCGATGGGGTATACCCAGTGCGACAGATGTGTCGCAAAAATGGCGAGACCGAGCCTATTGGCAACAGCAAACTACTGCGCCGTAACTGTCCCGCTGGGGTGCCCCTGTATGGCACTGACTCGACGAGGCCGCGAACGAGCAGCCTCTTGAGAAGGCGAAAGGCAGCGGCAGCGAACCTGGATCGGTTCAGATCTACGAGATGGATGCGCTCATCGGTTCGCCGCGTTGCTCGAGGTTCCGGCTGCGTCCGCAACGGAGTGGGCGAGGTGCTCTGCCAGCGCGGCGCGCAGTTCGGGCGGAAGGGGGGCGGCTCCGACGGATTCGCTAAGCCAGAGTCCGTCGGCGGCAAGGTACACGACCATCTTCTGCAGCGCCCGAGGGTCAGTCGGGTCAATCTCGGCAGGGTCGGGTATCCATCGGGAGATGACCCTTCTCCACGGCTTGTTGAGCTCGCTGTCGGTGCTCGCCTCGAGCATGAGCAGCAGCTCGGGGCCAGTGGCGCTGCGAGCGCTCACGCGGGCGTAGGCGGTGACGCGCTCGTCCTGCGTTGCCTCGTCTGGGTCCTTGCCCAGGACGTTGATCATCTCGTGGTCCCAGCGCTCGGCAAGATGCTCGTGCAGCGCGAGCACCAGGGCGTCCTTCGAGGGGAAGTGGTAGAGCAGCCCACCTTTGGTGAGTCCGGAGGCGGCGGCCACCGATTCGTACGTGACGGCCGTGACGCCGTCGGTTTCGACAACGTGGAGGGCGGCTTGGAGGATGGAGTCTCGTTTGCTGGTCCGCATGAGCGGTCCTTTCGTGGTCAGTGCTCGGAGTGCAGCTGTGACTGCGTGCCAGGCAGGTACCGACGCAGCAGCACTCCCGTGATGACAGCGGCCGCTGCCAGGACGCCGGCAACGACTAGCATCACGACGAGGCACGCGGAGTCGAAGGCCGTGGAGGCCGCCTGAATGATGGCGGCGTCTCCCTGCGCCGCCTCCAGTGCCTCGGCGATACCGTCACCAGCCGCCGCCGGTGCACCGTTGGGGAGGACAACACTGGCGGTATAGATGGCCGTGAGCAGGCTTCCGAGCACGGACACGGCGATGAGGCTGCCGAACTCGTAGGAGACCTCTTCGAGGGAAGCGGCCATGCCTGCACGGCGCACCGGCACGTTCCCGATGATGGCGGTGGAGGCGACCGACATGGCAGCTCCGAGACCGGCACCCGTCACCAGAAGGCCGAGAACCAGCACGCCGAAGGATGATTGGAACCCGACTACCGTCACCACGACGCCGCCGGTGGCGACGGCGAGACCACCGGTGATCAGCGCGAGCAGCCCGACACGGTGCAAGAAGGCACCACCCAGGAGCGCTGTCGGCAACGAGCCCACGGCAATCACGGCAACCAAAAGCCCAGCCTCCAGCGGACTGAAGCCGACGACCTGCTGGAACCGTTGCGTGGTGACAAGCTGGATGCCACCGATGGCGAACATCGCGAACGCCGCGGCGAGCACGCCAGCACTGAACGCCGGGTTGAGGAAGATGGAGAACTCCAGCAGCGGATTCTCCAGGCGCCGCTGACGGCGCACGAAGAGCCAGAACCCGATGGCAGCAACGAGCAGCGCAACAACAATGGTCGCGACAGACGGGGGCGCGTGGCCGATCTCCTTGATGGCCACCACCGTTCCGACGAGCCCGATCATCACCAGTATCGAAGACACGGCATCCCAGCGCTTCGAAGGATCCAGGTCATTGGCCGGGCGGATCAACCAGGTAGCAACCAGCGCCAGCGCCACTACGGGCACGTTCACCAGGAACACCGAGCCCCACCAGAAGAACTCGAGCAGCGTGCCGCCGAGAATCGGACCGAGAGCGGACCCGACGACCGACAGGCTGCCCCAGATCGCGATCGCAAAATTCCGCTCGCGCTCGACCGTGAAGTACGTGCGGATCAGTGCCAGGGTTGCCGGCATCATCGCTGCCGCACCGACAGCGAGCACAGCGCGTGCACCGATCAGCACCTCGGGCGACGGCGCCAACGCTGCGAGCAGGGACGCCAACCCGAAGATCACCAGGCCGACGACGAACATCCGCGTGTGGCCGATGCGATCACCGAGGGTCCCGCTACCGAGCAGCAGGCCCGCCATCACCAGGGGGTAGGCGTTGATGATCCACAGGCTCTGGGTGCTTGATGCCTGAAGGTCCTCGGTCAGTGTCGGCAATGCCGTGTACAGGATCGAGTTGTCGAGGGTGATCAGTAGGAGCCCCGCTCCGACAGTCACCAGCAGCGACCAGCGTCGCCGTTTCGTCATCGTGGACATGCGCGTCTCCCTAATCGTGAACAACGTAACTGTACCTGATGGATAGTATAGTTATGTCTACTGCGAGAGAGGTCCGCGTCACTCCCTGTTCACGGCGCCTAAGGCCAGTGACTACGAGCGTGGCGCTCATTTGGGTATGCGTTTGAGGGGTGGTATGAGGTGTCGTTGGTGACGGTTTTTAGTGGGGAGTTTTCGGTTGGTGGGGGTGCGTGGCAGCCGATTGATGGCACTGTGCAGGTGAGGTCTGAACCGAAGTGGATGTATTCGGATCTTCGGCAGGCGCGTCTTGTGGGGGATGAAGAGCCAACGGAGTATCTCGGTATTCCCCAGCGGGGTAAGGAAACGCTGGGGCCGTTGAACCCGGACGCGGAGAAGAAAACGTTAACGAAACCGCGCAAGAAGAACTAAAAATTAGCCTCCCGTGGGGCAAGGCAAGGGTCGGGAAAAATCAGGCGGCACCGTTTCGGAAATGCTCTCGCCGTTTTTCTCCACCCTCATGACGCGGCGTATGTCGCGCAAGTGCGCTGGAATCAAAGCTTCAGGACCCTATAGAGTCAAAGCCGAAACGACCTAGGATCCAATATCCCCTAAACCCTGTGGATTCAAACCCCCACAACCCCTATGGAATTCAGTGAGGGAGGGGGTGGGCCTTGAATTTCGTGTCGGGATTGACGAACGCGTCCTGGCTTTCGACGATCAAGAGCTCACGTGCATTCACTTTGAGGGTGCGGTCGATGAGCTCGAACACCGACGCGGCAGTTTTCTCGAGCGCCTCAACGGGGCCGGCGCCGCCAAGCAAGTGTGCCGTGAAAAGAGCCGTCGTCACATCGCCGCTGCCGTGAACCTTGCGCTTCAGGCGCGGTGTCGAAATAAGGTGAGCGCCGGAAGAATCGGCCACGAGAAGTTCGAGGGTGCCGGGCGTGGTTTTATCGGTGAGTACGCTCGTGACAAGAACGGTGTCGGGGCCCTCGGCGCGCAGTTGTTCGACAGCAGTGAGGGTGCCCTCGAGAGTGGACACATCGGTGTCCGTGAGCACGCCCAGCTCGAAGTGATTCGGAGTCAGCACCTCCGCGGCCGGAACAACCTTGTTCGCCATGAGCGGCGGGATATCGGAATCCACGTAGAAACCTTCGCCCGCATTGCCCATCACTGGGTCGGCGATATACACGGCGCGTGGATTGTGCTTCTTGACGCGCTCAACGGCATCGAGGATGACGTCAGTGACGGCAGCGGAGCCCTGATAACCGCTGAGAACAGCGTCGGCTTCGCCGAGGATGCCGAGCTCTTCGATGCCGAGAACGACCTCGTGTACGTCCTTCGCGTCGATCACGGGGCCACGGAATGTGGGGTGGCCAGTGTGATTGGAGAAGAGAACTGTATTTACGGGCCACACTTCGTGGCCGAGACGCTGGAGCGGGAACACCGCCGCGGAGTTGCCCGCGTGGCCGTAGGCCACGGCAGATTGGATCGACAGAATTTTCATGCGTCACTCCTTGACGGCTTGGGAACGGGAAACATCGGTGTTTAGAAGAGAGCGGGGCCGAGCGCTTGAGCTTTCTCATCGAGGTAGCACGTGCCACACAGCGACTCGTAGGTCACGCGGCCCGCGCCATCGATCGCTACTTGGTCGCCTTCGAACACGAACGCGCCGTTCACGCTTCGACAATTGAACTCGGCTTGCGACCCACAGCGGCACATCGTGGGGAGTTTCTCGAAGTTGTCGGCAAGCTCGAACAGGCGCGACGAGCCGGGAAATTGACAGGCGAGAAAGTCGGTGCGAAGCCCGTAGCAGATGACGGAGATCTGGTCGTTCTTGGCGACGAGGAACAGCTGGTCGATTTGATCGCGGTCCAGGAATTGGCTCTCATCGACGAGAACGACATGAAAGTTTCGCTCAGGGCGAGCAGCGATGAACGCTTTGATTTCTTCGCGAAGGTCGTGCCCGGACTCAATGAGAACATCGACCCGTCGCTTCGCGCCTCCGCGCGCGAGCACCCAGTCTTCGCCCTTCGTATCGACAGCGGGCTTGACGGTAATGGTGCCGAGGCCGCGTTCCTCGTAGTTGTAGGCCGTCTTGATAAGGGTGTCGGATTTTCCCGAGTTCATCGCGCCGTATTTGAAGTGGAGCTTAGCCATCGGTTCCTCCTGAGCATCCCTTCGGCGCGCGTGAATATATCCTCCACAACCTTAGTGCACCTGGCCTTGCTAGCGTGAAGGCGTGACGACAAGCGACAAAAGTGGCAACGGCCGAAAGGTCTTCACCCGTAAGAACCAGGCGAGAAAAAACTCGAGAGCGTGGCGTGAGAGGAGCCGAGCAGGCGTCGGACCCAGCGCTTCTCACTCCAATGATGGGGCGGGCCGAACTGAAACAAGCGAAGCCGCACACCCGAGAACCTGCGCTGGTCGCACGATTCCCATTGGGCTTTCCACTTCGTCGCTGTTCCCGCTCGGCCTCGAAGACACATTCAAGGCGGCACGGGAAACGGGCTATGACGGCGTCGAGGTCATGTGTTCGCTCGATCCGGCTACCCGTGACGCCATGCGCCTTGAGACCCTCACGCGTGTGTACGACCTGCCGATTTTGTCGCTTCACGCACCGACTCTCTTCTTTTTGCAGTTCGCAGGTGGTCTCGACCCCAAAAAGAAGCTTGAGGACACGATGCGCCTCGCGGTGGATCTTGGGGTTCCGACGGTTGTCGCCCACCCGCCGTTCCGATGGCAGGGGCGTTACGCCAAGAACTTCGTGGAGATCGTTGCCGAGCTCGAAGAGCGCTACGGGATCGCGCTTGCCGTCGAGAATATGTATCCGTGGCGCCTCGGGGTGCGCGAGGCCCTTCCGTATTACCCGGATCATGACCCGACCGATGAGGATTACGCCCACCTGACGATCGACCTCTCTCATGCGTCAACCGCGGGTGATGATGCCCTCGCGATGATCGAACGTGTCGGGGATCGGCTCAGCCACCTCCACCTCACCGACGGTTCAGGCCACACGCTGCGCGATGAACACCTCGTGCCGGGCGAGGGGGATCAGCCGGTTGCCGAGATTCTGCAGAGGCTCGCGCGTCGTGGATGGGGCGGGTCTGTCATCGTGGAGATCGCGACGGGCACGAGCCGGAACTTCGACGCGAAGCTCGCCCCTATCGAACGTTCGCTCGTCGTTGCGCGCCGAGAACTCAGTCACGTTTGAGCGCCAAAGCCCTTTGAACTGGTCACTTTTTCACCAAATCTCCAGTGCTTCGGTGGACAATAATGGGGCGCTTTGAGAGGCGCGAACCGAGACCGAAAGCGAATAGTAGTAGTGATTCCCAACACCGCGTTTGACCATAAAAACGCCGCCATTCTCTCCGTTTCCGCCGTGGAAGCTCAGGTTCCCGTCACTTCTGACTCGATCGACGAGATGCTTTCACCGGCCCGCAAGCGACTTCGCTTGCCGAAGGGCACGCTTCAACGCGTGGCCGGTGTGTACGAGC
The DNA here is from genome assembly GCF_032550575.1 of Dermabacter sp. Classification (NCBI taxonomy): domain Bacteria; kingdom Bacillati; phylum Actinomycetota; class Actinomycetes; order Micrococcales; family Dermabacteraceae; genus Dermabacter; species Dermabacter sp. Next base: position 63,580 of record NZ_JAWFZC010000001.1, read on the forward strand.
GGCGATGGTGGAAAGACCCGGAAAACGGTTGGAAACAGGGTGCCGTGATTGCCGCTGAGCGTGCGATGGCGAGCGCGGGCATTACGCGCGAGGACGTCGGGGTCCTCATCAACGCTTCCGTTTCGCGTCAGCATCTCGAGCCGGCGATGAGTGCCCATATTCACGCGGCGCTCGGTATGCCCGCCTCGTGCATGAACTTTGACATCACGAACGCGTGCCTCGGCTTTGTGAATGCGATGACCCTCGCCGCCGGCCTTATTGATGCCGGTCAAATCGACTACGCACTCATCGTGGGCGCGGAGGATGTCGAGGAAGTTCAGCGGCGCACCATTGCGCGCTTGAACGACAAGAACTCGACGCGCCAGGATTTCAATAACCAGTTTGCGTCGCTCACGCTCGGTTCGGGCGCTGCTGCGGCCGTTGTGGGGCGCTTCGATAAACACCCGGATGGCCACCGGATCGTGCACACGCAAACGCGTGCGGGCACCGAGCACCACGAGCTCTGCATCGGCAACATGGACGATATGCGTACCGATACGGCCGGTCTCCTTGAAAACGGCCTCGAGCTCGTGACGCAAACGTGGCGCGCCGCCGAGGAAAGCGGTCGCAATTATTCGAATAAGCAGTGGTACATCACCCATCAGGTGTCGATGGTGTACACGCGTGCCTTCGCGAAGGCTATGGGAATCAACCCCGAGATCATTCCGGTGACCTTCCCCGAACTTGGCAACATTGCCGCGGAGGCCGTTCCGCTCACTCTTGCCCTCAACCAGGATCGCTTTGGGAAGGGCGATGAACTTTTGCTCCTCGGGGTCGGCTCGGGATTGAACACGGCGATGATGGAGGTCCAGTGGTGAGCGCGAAGACCTTCCAGGACGTGCAGGACGTTCCCGATCTTCCCGGGGTTGAGCCTGAACTGCACCACACGCTCAACGTGCGGGACTCGTTCGGCGATATGCGCCGCTGGCACTACCTCGATAACGACCGTCAGCTTGCCGAGCGAGGCATTGAGCCCCGGGGCACGCTTCTGTGCGTCCACGGCAACCCCACCTACTCCTTCCTTTATCGCAGCCTGTTCAACGAGGAGATGCTCGAAGCGGGTTGGCGTGTCGTTGCCGTTGACCAGCTCGAGATGGGCTACTCGGAACGCACGGGACGAGAGCGACGCTTGCAGGATCGCATTACCGATCTTTCGTTGTTCACGGATGCACTCGGCCTTTCCGGCAACGTCGTGACGGTGGGGCACGATTGGGGCGGCATTGTGTCGATCGGCTGGGCCCTCGACAACCGTCACGACGTGATCGGCATGGTGCTCACGAACACCGCTATTCATCAGGAACTTGGCGAGTCGCTCCCGGCTTCACTTCAACTCGCAACGGCCCCCGGTTTTCTGCCGTTCTCGACGTCGCGCACGGATGCGTTCCTTCGCACGACCGTGAATCTCTCTAAGCCGCCGCTGCCGCGCGAGGTGCGGGAGGGCTACTACGCGCCGTATCGGTCGAGAGCGCGCCGTCGGGGCATCGAAACCTTCGTCGCCGATATTCCGGCGAGCGCGGAGCACCCCTCTCGCGCGACCCTTGAGCGCCTTGCGGAGGGCCTCAAGGGCATGGACGTTCCCACCCTCATGGTGTGGGGGCCGCGCGATGTTGTCTTTTCGGACCGATACCTTCGCGATCTTCTTGAACGTGTCCCGCATGCCGATGTGCATCGTTTCGAAGGCGCATCGCATCTCGTGTGGGACGACGCGCCCGTCGCCCCGCTCGTGCGGCGCTGGCTTGAGGAACGGCTCATCAACGGCGCCGATCACCGTGAGCGTTCGGTCTCGAGCTTTGCCGAACAGCCCGAGTACCGACGTCTCGGCTCGCTCATTACTGAGCGCGCAAACGATCCGACGACGGCGTATGAACCCGCTGTCGTCGAGATGCTCGCCGAGGGCCCGCGCACGATTACGTGGAGCCTTCTTGAAAAGCGAGTATCGCAGCTTGCGAGTGGCATGCGCGCGCATGGCATCAAGGCCGGTGATCGTGTGAGCGTTCTCGTGACGCCAGGCGCCGACCTCACGGCGGTGCTGTATGCGTGCCTCCGGATCGGCGCGATTGCCGTCGTCGCCGATGCAGGCCTGGGGGTTAAGGGCCTCACGCGCGCAATTGTGGGCGCCCACATCGACTACGTCGTGGGTATCCCTACGGCTCTTGCGGGAGCCCGCGCACTCGGTTGGCCGGGTGAACGTATTTCCGTGCGCACACTGCCCACGATCGATCGCGCTGTGTTTGGTGTAAGCACGTCGATCGATGAGCTCATGCGCGAGGGCGAGCAGATTCACGCTCTTGGTGGCGGCGATGAATGGTCCGACATCGATCCCGATGCGGATGCGCTCGTACTGTTTACATCGGGGTCGACCGGCCCCGCGAAGGGGGCCGTGTACACGCATCGGCAGGCGAGCGCGATGTTCGCGGCGGTGGGGGACACCCTTCAGCTGCGTCCTGAACGCGGGCTCGTTGCCGGATTCGCGCCGTTTGCACTGCTGGGCCCGGCCCTCGGTGCGCCGAGCATTGTGCCCGAGATGGACGTGACGCGCCCCGGCGAGCTCACCGCGAGCGCCCTCGCCGATGCCGTCGATGAGCTCGGTTCGCCGGCAGTCTTCACTGCTCCGGCTGCGCTCCAAAACATTATCGACACGGCTGGCACGCTCGATGAGCGCCAGCGCGAGGCACTTTCGCGAGTGCCGAGCTTCTTTAGCGCGGGGGCACCAATTCCCGCGCCGCTTCTTCGCGCGCTACGCGATGTGCTCCCGAACGCGCACTCGTATTCGCCCTACGGCATGACCGAGTGCCTTGCGGTCGCGGCGATCGACCTCGAGGGAATTGAAGCCGCTGGTGAGGGAAGCGGCGTGTGCGTGGGTGCGCCCGTCCCGCGTGTGGAGCTCGCAATCGCGCCGCTTCAGTCCGATGGCCGCGCAGCCTCCACGGTCACCACTAAGCCCGGTGTTGTCGGCGAGATTATGGTCCGTGCCGCGCACGTTCGCGACCGCTACCTCATGCTGTGGGATACGACGCGAGAGTCGATGCGCTGCGAGGGCTATCACGCGACGGGAGATGTCGGTCAGCTCGATGCCGAGGGCCGCCTGTGGGTTGAGGGGCGCCTTGCACACGTGGTCACGACTGCGGCGGGCCCCGTGACGCCCGTGCAGATCGAGAAGGCGGCGGAGAGCCTCGATTTCGTGCGCCGCGCGGGTGTGTGCGGTGTCGGCCCTGCGGGAACTCAGCAGGTCGTTGTCGTGTATGAGGATCCGGCGACGTTCCGCCCCGGGAAGGGGGAGACGCCGAAGCCTGCGACTCCGGAGCGCCAGGCGGCGATCCGCGAGGCGGTTGAGGCAGCTACCGGCATCGCTGTGACCGCGGCGTTCGAGACGACGACCCTTCCCACTGATATCCGGCATAACTCGAAAATCGAACGAGCTCGCCTGGGCGCGTGGGCCGCGCGCGAGCTGGCCGGTGAAAGGAGTGCGCTGTGAAGGTTCTCGTGACCGGTGCGAGCGGCATGCTCGGCGGCGAGGTCGCAAAGCGGCTTCGCGATGCGGGCCATGAGGTGAGTGCGTTCCAGCGCCGCCCCGCGGGGATTGAAGGCATCACCGACGTGTGCGGCTCGCTGACTGAGGCGGACCAGGTGCGCCGTGCCGTTGACGGCAACGACGCGGTCGTTCATCTCGCGGCGAAGGTTTCCATTTCGGGTCCGGAGGAGGAATACCGCGCCATCAACATCGAGGGCACTCGCAACGTGGTGAATGCGCTTCGCGCTCAGGGCGGCGGGAAGCTCGTCAACACGTCCTCGCCGTCTGTCGCCCACTTTGGCGAGGCTATCGTCGGGCTCGACGCGACCGCCCCTGAGCCTACGCGCGCCCGCGGGCCCTACGCCCGCACGAAGGCCGCCGCTGAGCTCGTGGCGATGGAGGCAGACGGCAACGATGGCATTCTCGTCACGACTTTGCGCCCGCATATCGTGTGGGGCCCCGGTGACACCCAGCTCGTGGAACGCATCGTCGAGCGTGGCCGCAAGGGGACGATGCCCCTTCTCGACCGCGGCATGGCGCTCATTGACACCACCTACATTGATAACGCCGCCGAGGCATTCGTCGCGGCACTCGATCGCATCGAGGACGTGCACGGAGAGAGCTTTGTGATTACGAATGGCGAGCCGCGCACGGTTCGCGACTTCGTGGTGGGGTTGTGCGATGCGGCCGGTGTCTCGCGCCCGCGAATCACGGTTCCCGGCCCGCTCGCACGCGCTGCGGGTCGCGTGATCGAGAAGGCGTGGGAGTTGCGGCCCGGCTACGATGAGCCGCCCATGACCGAGTTTCTCGCGGAGCAGCTGTCGACAGCGCATTGGTTTGATCAGCGACGTACGTGCGAGCGTTTGCAGTGGACGCCGCGCGTAAGTATGGACGAAGGCTTCGCGAAGCTCAAAGCGTATTACGATAAGGCTCGTGACTGAAGATTTAACGACTTCTCCTTACGGCGAGAAGGATATTGCGGCCATTGATGCTCAGATTCGCGCTGAACAAGACGCGAAGCCTCGAGCTTCTCAGCGCACCGTTGGGTTCGTGCTGCTCATCGGGTCTGTCCTCGGGATCGTCGCGTCATTCGCGCTTATGCAAGATAAGCTCGCGATCCTGACGGACGCGAATGCGTCACTGGCCTGCGATATCAACCCATTCATCTCGTGCGGCACGTTTATCCAAACGTGGCAGGCCCAGACGTTCGGTTTTCCGAACATGTACCTCGGGTTCATGGGATTCTCGATCATGGGTGTTGTCGGCGCACTGCACCTTTCGGGACTTGCGCTTCCGCGCTGGTTCCAGTGGGCGACGTTCGGAGGGCTCGCCTTTGCGTTCGCCTTCATTCTGTGGCTCTCGAGCAATGCCCTTTTTGCGATTCACGCCCTGTGCCCGTGGTGCCTCCTAGTGTGGGCGGTTGTGCCACCCATGTTTTGGTCCTTCGTGACCTTCCTCGTGGAGGAGGGCATTATCGAGGCGCGCGGGCTCGTGCGCACCGTGCTGCGTTCGTGGATCGCGCTTTCTCTCGCGTGGTACGCCGTGGTGATTGTGGCGGCTTTCTTTGTGTTCCTGCCCGAATGGCAGGCGATGTTCTTCTAGGCCCCGTCGCGCTCTAGGCTCCACAAGCCCCGGTTGTCCCCAGTGGATCGCCGGGGCTTTTTCGTGGGCGCTCCTCGTTCCTAGCGTGGAGGCTATGAACAGTTCGACGGGGCGCGAGAGGCGACACCGCGCAGATGCACGAACGAGTGTGAACACACGCTCGTGGGACGATCTTGAGGAATGGTCACGCGAAGGATCCGGCGGGCAGCGGGGTCCTCGATGGTCAGCACTCAAGGACCCGCGCGTCATACTCGGGATCCTTACCGCGGGGGCGCTCGTGCTCGGCGGGGCTCACATGGCTACGTCGATGACGCCGAGTGACGACAGGGTCGCAGTCAACGCGCAGCCTCTCGAGGAGGCACCGGAAGTAACGACGGCGATCGCCGAGGGGTCGGCGCCGGAAGCATCCTCACCCGCCTCTACTGCTCCGGCGCCCGGGTCTTCGAACGCTCCCGCTGCCGGTAAGCAGACGGTGGTGGTTCACGTCGTGGGGGCAGTGAGGCAACCGAAGCTCGTCGAACTTCCGTCAGATGCGCGCGTCGGCGATGCTCTCGAGGCTGCGGGCGGACCAACCGAGGACGCCGATCTTCGCCGAATTAACCTCGCACGCGTCGTGAGCGATGGTGAACAGGTATATGTGCCTCGCGAGGGGGAAGAGATCCCCGAGGAAATCGCGAACCCTATGACAGAGGCCGAGTCTGCTCCCTCGGCCCCAGGAGCGGAGGCCGGTGGGGACGGCGCTCTCGTCAACATCAACACAGCTTCCGAAAGCGAGCTCGACGAGCTTCCCGGTGTGGGCCCCGCAATTGCCGCAAGAATCGTTGAGCATCGCACAACCAACGGCCCATTTTCGAATATCGAGCAGCTCCAGGACGTCAAGGGGATCGGTCCTGCCATCTTCGAGAAGCTTCGTGAGCGCATCAGTATCTGAGGGCGTGAACGGGTGTGGTGTGAGGCCCGTGAGGGGGCTGAGCCTCATCCCACACGCCGCTGTGCTCTGGCCGGCAACCATTGCGAGCGTGTCTCTCGGACCTGTCGTGCTTCTCGCCGTCGTGATCCCCGCGCTTCTCCTGGCCCTAGTGCGAGAGAAGCGCCTGCGGGCACATGCACTGCTTGCTGTTCTTCTCGGTGCAGCAGTCGCAGGGCCGGTTGCCCGCGTGTACAACGATCACTTGAGTCTCGATGAGGCTCTTCGCGAAAGAAACGTTGTGAGCGAGGTCGTGGTGACGCTTCGCGAGTCACCGTCACAGCCCGCGCGAGGTGCCGCGTGGGATACGACGGTTGCACGTGCATCGAGCCAGCCCGAACTCTCGAAGATCACGGTCGGTGCAGGAGACAAAGCGATTTCGAGGCAGACGCGAATCGTGCTCACCTGGTCGAAACACACGCGTGGGGGCGATCCTTTCTCGCTTGAACGTGGGGACATGCTTCGGGCGCGGGGGTATGCCGATAAGGATGGCTCCACGCTCTTTCTTGAGATTGCCGAATGGGAGCAGGAGCCGCCACGACCTGCTGAGGATGAGGGGGTGATGGCCGCCGTAGGGCGTGTCCTTGACTCCTGGCGAGAAGAGCGAAAAGAGGTTGTACGGCTAGCCTCCTCGTTTTTGCCTGCCAATGAAGCATCGCTCGTCGTGGGCATGACCCTCGGAGACGCGGCGGGCCTTGCCAGAGAGGTGAAGGACGATATGGCGACCTCCGGGCTCACGCATCTCGTTGCTGCCTCGGGTGCAAATATTGCTTTGACCTATGCTTTTGTCACGCTGCCACTGATTGCCGTGGGCGTGCGCCGCAAAGCGCGCGTCTTAGCGGGGGCTGCGGGGATCGCCGTGTACGTGGCTGCGGTGGGCCCGGAGCCCAGCTTGCTGCGAGCCGCACTCATGGCCGTTCCTCTCATGATTGGACGCTATGCGGGTTTCCGCACGCCGCCTCTCAACGCGCTTGCACTCACCGTTCTCGCCTGGTGCCTCATGGATCCGGCGCTCGTGGGAGAGGTGGGCTTCGTGCTCAGCGTGGGCGCGACGGCGGCTATTCTCGCGCTCTCGGTTCCGCTTGCTGAGGTTATCCGGCAGGTCAGTCGCGAGAGAATTTCTCGCAATCTCGCGCTTGTGGTTTCCGTTCCGACGGTTGCCCAGGCAGCATGCACGCCGGTCCTGCTCCTGCTTGCTCCCGAAACGTCAGTGTGGGCTGTGCCGGCGAACATTGCCGCGGAACTCGTCGTGGCGCCCGCAACCGTGAGCGGTTTTGTCGGCATTATTGTCGCGCATGTGTGGGCGCCGCTCGGCGTACCATTCTTCGCCGTCGCAGGGGCAGGAGCGCACGTTCTCGTGCTCATTGCGCACGTGAGTGCCGCGCTTCCGGGAGCGCACATCGCGTTGCCCGCCGGCGCGGGAGGTGCACTGGCCACGGCAGGGGTACTCATCGTCGTAGGGCTCACGCTGTGGTTGCGTGCACGCCGCGAGGTGCGCTGGGCGCTCGTATTCCTCACAGTGATTGCCCTTTTCGGAGGAGTCTCCACGCTGATCCCCGGGGACGTCGAAGACTGGGATGTCGTGATGTGCGATGTGGGGCAGGGCGATGCAATGCTCGTGCGCGCCGGGGGAAAAACAGTACTCATCGATACGGGACCAGACCCGAACATGCTCGCCCGATGTTTGGACCGTGCGGGAGTCGGGGCGATCGACCTCCTCGTCGTGACCCACCCTCACGCTGATCACGACGGCGGAATACCGGCGTTGACGGGGGAGCGTACGCCGCGGCAGGCGTGGGTGTGCCCGCTGGATACCTCGACGAAAGCAAAGCTCCCTCGGACTGAGGTGGACACCGTGCTCGCGCCTCGTACGGAAACCGTTGGGTCGCTGTCCCTCGAAGTTCTGTGGCCGCGTTCAGCCGAGGAAGCGAGAGCCCTCGGGGCAGGCGAGGGCGGGGGAGAGGAATCGGCACTCAATGATTGTTCGATTTCGATGCTCGTGAAAACGCCCACGTGGAGTGCTCTGACGCTAGGAGACCTAGAGCCTGATGCGCAAGCCGTGCTAGCGAAATCTGGTGCTGTCGAGGCGGTCGAGCTCGTCAAAGTCGCGCACCACGGCTCGCGTCGCCAAGAGCCGGCGCTCTACGATGCGGCGCACGCTTCGATTGCCGTCGTTGGCGTTGGTGAGAACTCGTTCGGACACCCGCACCCTAAGACGCTCGCGATGTTTGAGCGACAAGGGGCAGTGCTCAGGCGTACCGACGAGGAGGGGATGCTGGTGTTGACGAGAACGGACGCGGGCTGGACGGTGCGCACGAAGTGACGCTCAACAGGCCGATGTAGCATGGCCTGTGCTCATGCCTATGTAGCGGGATTCCGCTGCTGATCTTCGAAGGAGTTCTGCGTGTCTGATGCCGCGGCGAAGACCGTGACCGCCACCCTGCGCAAGCGAATTATCGCTGCCCAGTACGCGGCCGACACTCCGCTTCGTGAAGTTGCCTTGGCGAAGGAGTTTGAGCTGTCGCGCGTCCCCGTGCGTGAGGCATTGCGCATCCTCACGGCGGAGGGCTTCGTTGATACGCGGGCAAACGTCGGATCCCGCGTGGCCCACCCGCCCTTTGACGATGCGCGCGAGCTGTTTGACCTCCGCATCACCCTCGAAACCTCACTCGTGCGGGACGCAGCCGCGCGATTTGCCGAGTTTTCCGCTCCCGGGGCTGCCCACGTCGAGCGTTCGCGCCGTCTGTGCATGGAAATTGAGGAAGCCCTCGCGCAAGGCGACGAGGCGTTTGCGAATCGAGACGGTGCTGGAATCGCGGAGGCGAATCTCCGCGTGCACCAGGGACTTGCGGATCTAGCCATGCGTCCCGTGCTGAGCCACATTCTCCAGCAGATCGGCGGGCGCGTGGAGTGGCTTCATAGCGCGCATCGTGGCTTCACGGTTACGCGCGACACGTCTGCCTGGGATCAGCACAAAGTGATTTACGACCTCGTGCGCGCGGGGGATGCGCACAGCGCGCACGAGCGGATGCGTGCCCACCTGGAGGCATCGCGCGACGCCTTCGTCGCGAGCCTCTCGAGTTTGGCCGACGAGGATCGGTAACGAGCGCCCTCACGTTTTTCTATACGAACTGTCGCACGAGTGCGACGAGTGCGACGACGACGATGGTCGCGCGCAATACCGAGTTCGGTAGCCGCTTCGCAACGTGCGAGCCAACATAGCCACCGATCATCCCGCCCGCGGCGAGAATGACGACGCCAACCCACCACACGTGCGCGTCGAAAAACACAAACGCCACGAGGTAGACAATTGCGGCCGTCGCATTGACGTAGAGCTGCATGAGGTTCTTGACCGGGTTGACGTCTTTCATGCTGCGGGACGTGGCGATGCCGAGGATCCCCATGTAGAGAACGCCCTGTGCAGCGGTGAAATATCCGCCATAGACGGCGGCCGCCCCCATGGGCGCGACGAGCCACGGACTTTCGTATGCCTCGCCGACGGGGCCCGTTTGCGTGCCAGGATCGGCCTCGCGCCGTTTATTGAGCCACGCCGTCAGGTAGGGCTGACCGATGACGAGGGCGAGCGCAACGATGATGAGAATGGGCACGACGATGTCGAGAGCGCTCGAGGGGGAGAGGAGGAGCAGTATCGAGCCGGCGCTCGCGCACACGATCGTGGTGAGAGAAAGGGGAGCGAGGTGGCGCTTCTCTGCCGCGATTTCTTTGCGGAAGCCAAGGACGGAGGCGATTGTCGCGAAGGACATTCCGATCGTGTTGGTGCGCACAGCCACGCCGGGCGGGACGCCGAGTGCGAGGAGCACGGGGAGGGTGAGGAGAGAACCGGATCCGACGGCTGCATTGACGATGCCCGCGAGTATGCCCATGACGAACAGCAGCAGCGCGCTCAAACCCAACACGGGTTCCACCTCCAGTTTGTTGTATACATTTAGATGTCATGAGCCACCGTAGCCGCTGACCTCGCGTCAAGCGCAAAGCGTTCGCGATGTGGTCGATAGACTTTCTCCATGGCCGAAGTCCAGTGGCACAGTATCGAACCCGCGCCCGTTGTGCTTATCGCGGGCAAGGAAGCGCTCCTCGCCCAGCGCGCGCTCGAACGCATCGTCCGGCTCAGTCGCGAACGCCACGCCGATCTTGAGATCCACCGTTTCACCTCAACCGAAATTACCAAGAGCGACGTCCTTCAATACACGGCCCCCTCGCTTTTCGGCGAGCCACGCCTCGTCATCATCGATGAGGTGACACGCGGCGCGGAGCCTCTCATCAACGCTCTTATGGAATACGTGCAGAGTCCCGAGCAGGACGTCACGCTCGTGCTCATCAATCGCGGTGATCAGCGCGCCAAGAAACTCCTCGACGCCGTGAAGAAATCGGGCGCTCCGTGGGTGAACGCGGCAGAGATCAAAACCGCGAAAGCGAAGATGACCTTCGCGATGAGCGAGTTTTCACGCGCGCGGCGCCGCGTCAACTCAGATGCGGTTAAAGCCCTCGTCGATGCCTTTGGGGCGGACCTCATGGAACTAGCGGCCGTGAGCACCCAACTCATGCGCGACACCGAACCCGAGCCGGGGCAGCAGGCCGGCCCCATCACGCTCAGGCACGTCGAGGCCCTTACGGCAGGTCGCGCGGAGACAACGGGATTTGCGATCGCCGACGCCTGCCTCGCCGGCAAAGAACGCGAAGCGCTCGTGCTGCTTCGCCAAGCCGAACTCTCGGGGCTGTCTCCCGTTGCTATCGTCGCGACGATTGTGCGCAAGGCCAGACAGGTGGCGCAGGCAGCGATTCCCGGTGCGACGGCAAAGAGCACAGGCATGCAGGACTGGATGTTCCGCAACAACGCTCAGCTCGCCCGCCACTACTCGGAGCGAGCGCTCGCCTCGGTGTTCGAATCCCTCGCTGCCGCGGATGCCGCGGTTAAGGGGAATGATCGTGACCCAATGTGGGCGCTTCAACGCCTTATCGTTGAGATTTCGCGCGCGAGGAGGGGGCGGGCATGAATCGTTTCGACTGGAGAACCGCTCTGTGGGTGGCGGGTGGTGCGCTTCTCACGCTTCTTCTCGTGCTGTCGTTCGCGAAGGACCTCGTCGCGCAGGTGCTGATCATCTTCGGCTAGGAAGGTCGACGCACGGGTCGATCCATTGCCAACAAGGCAACGAAAAAGGCCCCGCCGAAGCGGGGCCTTCCGTCACACTAAAACGTGAGAACTATGCTCACTTCTCGAGCGTCGCTACAAGCTTTGCGAGACCCGACTTGCGGTTTGCAGCCTGGTTCTTGTGGATGACGCCCTTCGACACAGCCTTGTCGAGCTTGCGCGAAGCCTCACGAAGAGCCTTGGTCGATGCTTCCGCATCGCCGGCAGCGACCGCGGTGCGAACCTTGCGCACGTAGGTCTTGAGCTCGCTGCGGTACGCCTTGTTGCGTGCCTGAGCCTTCGCGTTGGTCTTGTTGCGCTTGATCTGGGACTTGATGTTTGCCACGAGGTGCCTTTTCTAGATGTTGAGGTGAAACGCCGCTCATGAGAGGTGCTCGCGCTCGACGGGGACGGGCGGTGGGGTGTCGCCTGGAGACGTCAAACGTTCGCATCACGAACGGAAAAACTCACGCCGGCGCATACAGCACTCTGCCCCAGAGACACGAAAGGGACGAAAGTGCGCCGCACACAGCGCAGTATGTTCACACATACAGCCGTCAACTTTACCAGCGCTAAGCGTGAAAGCCCAGAGTTAAAACTCACCAGCCATGCGAGTCACGTGTGGCATTAGCCACCCGCTCAAAGCGTGCTTTGTCCAGTTTGCCGCCCTCTCGTCGCACCTTCGCCGCTTCGAGTCTAATGAGCCGATCGACCCGCACCTCGGAGGGGCGATGCCGCGAATCCCACGACCCGGTGCCGATATCGACCCAACGATTGCCGTGCTCATCGGTGTGATCGCCTTTGCCGCGATCGCGCGAGGTGAGCATGAGCGCCACGATTACGCCGCCGCCTTCGTCGGCGATCACGAGAACGGGGCGGTCTTTACCTTGTGAGCGGTCCTCCTCGAACGGGACCCACGCCCACACGATTTCGCCCGGATCCGGATTGCCATCAGCGGCGGGGGCGTACGTGAGGTTCAGGGGAGCGTCGCCCGCACGGTCGGGGAGAGCGGTTCCGGTGTCGCTCGCGCGAGCATCGGTGTGCGAATCTGGCCCGACGCTTGCCCGGCCACCGTCGGAACCCTTCATTTTTCCTTCGAGCGAGCGCACTCCCTCCCGCGCAAGGCGACGGGCGGCGCGTTGCACCTGACGGTTGCGGGCAAGGGAGCCCGCGATGGACCGGAGGGAGGAGAAAAGGCTCATGATGTGACCGTATCAACCCGTGCGCGGGCCCGCGTGAACGAGCCAAAACTGTCCGTGCATGGGACAATGGAATCATCTGTGCCCGTCGAAAGGATTCCCGTTGACTAGCGCCCCCGCGAACATGCGCGAGATTGAGCCAGCCGCGACCTCTATGGAGAGGATCCGTAACTTCTGCATCATTGCGCATATCGATCACGGAAAATCGACCCTCGCTGACAGGATGCTCCAGCTCACCGGGGTCGTCGACGAACGTGCGATGCGGGCCCAATACCTCGACCGCATGGATATCGAACGCGAGCGCGGTATCACCGTGAAAAGTCAGGCCGTGCGCATGCCGTGGGTTGTGGACGGCGAGGCGTACGCACTCAACATGATCGATACGCCGGGTCACGTGGACTTCACCTACGAGGTTTCGCGCTCGCTTGCGGCCTGCGAGGGCGCGATTCTGCTCGTCGACGCCGCGCAGGGTATCGAGGCGCAGACCCTCGCGAACCTGTACCTTGCGCTCGACAACGACCTCGAGATCATTCCGGTGCTCAACAAGATCGACCTGCCCGCCGCTGATCCCGAAAAGTACTCCGCGGAAATCGCGCAGCTCGTGGGTTGCGAGCCTGAAGACGTGCTCAAGGTTTCGGGCAAGACCGGCGAGGGCGTGGAGGCACTTCTCGATCACGTCGTGCGCACGATCCCGAAGCCTCATGGGCAGATTGATGCGCCCTCGCGTGCGATGATTTTCGATTCCGTGTACGACACGTACCGCGGTGTTGTGACGTACGTGCGTGTCGTCGACGGGCAGCTCGACCCGCGCGAAAAGATCCAGATGATGTCGACGGGCGCGACTCACGAGCTTCTCGAGATCGGCGTGATCTCTCCCGAACCGAAGCCCACCAAGGGCCTCGGGCCCGGCGAAGTCGGGTACCTCATCACGGGTGTGAAGGACGTGCGCCAGTCGAAGGTCGGTGACACGGTAACCGCGGCGCTCCGAGGTGCCGAAGAAGCCCTTCCCGGATACTCCGAGCCCAAACCAATGGTGTTCTCCGGCCTCTTCCCGATCGACGGCTCCGACTACCCCGCGCTGCGCGACGCGCTCGATAAGCTCAAACTCAACGACGCCGCGCTCAACTACGAGCCCGAAACCTCGACCGCGCTTGGTTTCGGCTTCCGCGTGGGGTTCCTCGGGCTGCTCCACCTCGAAATCGTGCGCGAGAGGCTCGAGCGTGAATTCAGCCTTGACTTGATTTCCACCGCCCCGAGTGTGATCTACCACGTGACGATGGAGGACGGCACCGAAGTCCAGGTACTCAACCCTTCCGATTTCCCCGAGGGCAAGGTCCACGAAATCCGCGAACCCGTCGCGAAATCCACGATCCTCGTGCCCAAGGAATTCGTGGGCACCGTCATGGAACTGTGCCAGTCCAAGCGCGGCACGATGAAGGGCATGGACTACCTGAGCGAAGACCGCGTTGAGCTCCGCTACATTCTTCCCCTCGCCGAGATCGTGTTCGACTTCTTTGATCAGCTCAAGAGCCGTACGAAGGGCTACGCCTCGCTCGACTACGACGTTCAGGGCGAGGAAGCGGCCGACCTGGTCAAGGTTGACATGCTTCTCCAGGGCGAAACCGTGGACGCGTTCAGTGCGATCGTGCACCGCGACAAGGCCTACCACTACGGCGTGGAAATGGCTGGCAAGCTCAAGAACCTCATTCCGCGCCAGCAGTTCGAGGTGCCGATCCAGGCGGCGATCGGCTCGCGCATCATTGCGCGCGAAAACATTCGCGCGATCCGCAAGGACGTGCTTTCCAAGTGCTACGGGGGCGACATCTCCCGTAAGCGCAAGCTTCTCGAGAAGCAGAAAGAAGGTAAGAAGCGCATGAAGTCGATCGGCTCGGTCGACGTGCCGCAAGAGGCCTTCATCGCGGCGCTGCGCTCGGACGGCGGATCGTCGGACGGCAAAAACAAGTAAGGGGACGAACATGAACGTCGAACCACTTTCGGTCGCTATCGCTCAAGGCCCCGCGCGCGTGATTGCGACGTGCACGGTGGAATCACTCTTCCACGTCGAGGAAACGGGCATCCGCTCGGGGATCAACAAGGTCCCGCGCGCGGAGGGCATCAAGCTCCTTACGCACGGCGTGCTTGGCGATGTGCAGGGCGATACCGAACACCACGGCGGTCTTTTCAAGGCCGTGTACGCTTTCGCGCGCGAAACCCGCGACGAACTTGCGCGCCGGGAAGGTTTGAGCGGCTTGCCCGACGGTGCCTTCGGCGAAAATCTCGTCACGGAGGGCATTGATACTGACGAGGTTGTCATTGGCTCGCGCTGGCGGATTGGCGGTGCCGAGCTTCAGGCGAGCGTGCCGCGCCAGCCCTGCAAAACTTTCGCCGTGTGGATGGGGCGCTTCGCCGATCAGGCTGGGATCGAGCCCCGAGGAGCATGGGGCCGCCGCTTCAACGCCTACGGCAAGTCGGGCGCGTACTTCCGCGTTGTGCGGGAAGGCGTTGTGCGCCCGGGTGACGAAATCGAAGTGCTTTCGGTTCCCGAGCACGGCGTAAGCATAGGCGAGATCTTCCGCGGTCTCTCGAGCGAGATCGATCCAACGAGCGCCAAGGCACTCTTGAGCTGGGCCCGCGACACGGAAACGCCCGTGTACACCTCGATGGCAAGGGGGTGCCTCGCGGCGCTTGAAGGCGCCGGTACCGCCTTTGAATTCCCCGCCTCGCTCATCACCGATGGCCGCGGGAACTAACGCCGAGCGCCGAGGGCTCTCGGTCTACATTCACGTGCCGTTTTGCGCGGTGCGCTGCGGCTACTGCGACTTCAACACCTACACGGCGAGGGAGCTTGGTGGGGGAGGATCGCAAGCCGAATATCCTGCCAATGCGATGCGCGAAATGGAGCTCACACTCGCAGACGATCAAGCGTCGGACTTCACGTACGACCGCGTGGTCACCGTGTTCTTCGGAGGCGGGACCCCCACGCTTCTGCCTGCAGATGACCAGGCGCGCATGCTCGCCCACCTCGACTCGCTTATCCCTCTCGCCCCGGGCGCCGAGGTGACGACCGAGGCGAACCCCGACTCCGTTACGCGAGACTCCCTGATGCGACTTGCCGAGGCTGGGTTTACACGCGTGAGTTTCGGCATGCAATCGGCGGTGCCGCGTGTGCTCGCGATCCTCGACCGCACCCACAACCCAGAGTCCGTCCCGCGGGCCGTCGCGTGGGCCCGGGAGGCAGGCCTGCAGGTGAGCCTCGACATGATCTATGGAACGCCGGGGGAAAGCCTCGCGGATGTCGAGACCACGATCGACGCGATCACCGAGATGCAGCCGGACCACGTGAGCGCATACTCGCTCATCGTCGAGGGCAACACCAAAATGGCCCGCCAGCTGCGCCGCGGCGAACTCAGCGAGCCCGATCCGGACTTCATGGCCGATGCCTACGAGCTCATCGCCTACCGCACGCGAGCCGCGGGCTTCGAGTGGTACGAGGTCTCGAACTTCGCGCACGGCGAGGAGTTTCAGTGCCGCCATAACCTCGCCTACTGGCGGGGCCGCGACTGGTGGGGGATCGGCCCCGGCGCGCATCGACACCGCGACGGCTACCGCTCGTGGAACCTCAAGCACCCCTCGCGCTACGCGGCGGCTCTTGCGCAGAACCGGCTTCCCGTGGATGGCTCCGAGCAGGTCTCTGATGAGGATCGCGCGCTCGAACGCCTCATGCTCGAGATGCGCCTTCGCGAAGGATTTTCCGCGGCGAGTAATCCGCTCACCTCGAGCGATGAGGCACGCGAGGTGCTCGAGCGGCACGTGGCAGCGGGGCGGTTGGATGCGAGTGCGTGGGATAGCGGGATCGTGAGGCTTTCCGACGCCGGCCGGCTCATCGCCGATGCCATCACGCGCGATGTTTTGCCTTGAGAGCGCTTTTGAAGCGGCTGAGACTCGGGTGATCCCTACGGTTCATGTTGATCACTTTCGTTGTCCGCTTTCTTATTCCGGGCGACGAATTGTTGAAGAACGGTAAAAATTAGAAAGCCGAGAAGCAGGATCGCCACGATCATCACGACAACAACGAAAATGACCATAAACCACGCGGACCTAAAAATCATGAGATTCCTACGCTTTCGAAAGTCGCGGATGGCCTGATCTTACACCTGTCTGAACCCATCGCGTGCTTTGAATCACGTTTAGTGCAGATGAGGGCCCGGAGAGGCGGCCGGGCAGTCGTGACGTCCGTCAGAGCGGTGCGCGATGTCTCGGTTGCGGCATACGGCGGGACCTTGAATGAATACAGAGCACCGCATGGTTTTTGGCAGAAGCGGGGACTCGTCCGCTTAGTCGACGCTTCCGATGGCCCTTAAGCCCCGGCGAGGTAAGCGTCGGATTTGGCCTCGTGCCCAAACCCCCACACACCCTATGCAATTCAGTGAGTGGCGGTGACGAAGTCGATCAGTTCCTCGATACGCCCGCTGAGCGTTGGTTCGACATCGGCGTACGAGCGCACACGAGAGAGGATCTTCTGCCAGCCCTCGGCGATATCGGCTTGGGACTCGGCGGGGAGGCCGAGCGCCCTAAGTGATCCCACCTTGATGTCGGTTCCCTTGGGGATGTGGGGCCATTTCTCAAGCCCCACTCGTGCGGGCTTCACGGCTTGCCACACGTCCACGTACGGGTGGCCAAGGATGAGCACGTTGCCCGCAACGCCCTTCTCCCGCATGACGGCCTCGGCGATCCGCGTCTCTTTCGATCCGGGAACGAGGTGGTCCACGAGGATTCCGAGCTTGCGGCCCGGCGCGGGGTTAAATGCCCGCACGCGCTCGAGGAGATTATCGGCGCCATCGAGCATCTCGACGGCGACACCCTCGATGCGCAGGTCGTGCCCCCACACCTTCTCCACGAGTTCCGCATCGTGCTTGCCTTCAACCCAAATCCGGGAGCCGCGCGCGACGCGGGCACGGGCCCCTTCGACATAGGTTGAGCCCGACGCGCTTCGTTTAGGGGCTGACGTTTGCCGAGCAGCCGTCGGACCGCCGCTCGTTGGCGGGGTCAAGCGAACGGGCTTTCCATCGATTAGAAAACCGGGGCCGAGGCGGAACGTGCGAAGGCGCCCGTGACGATCCTCGAGTTCGACGATGTGGATACCGCCCGACTTCTCCACGCGCGTGACGGCGCCGACCCAGCCGGTTTGCACATCCTCGACGACGAGCCCGCGCTCGGCAGGGACATCCCTGCTCGCGGGGCGTTTCGGGTGAAAGGCATCCCCGGTACCGGAAAGGACGTCGTGGCCGTATCGATCGATATTCACGGCGCTTTACGCTACCAGGGGCGTGTTCGCTCACAGGGGATCGCCACACCGTGCAAGGGTCGCGCACTACGCGTAGTATTGGCACTCGAAGCCTGTGACTGCTAACGCGCGAAAGGATGAGAAGTATGGATGAGCGCAAGCTCAGCATCCTCGGCGCGATCGTGGAAGATTACGTGGCGACTCGCGAACCGGTGGGCTCGAAGTCGTTGCTCGAGCGGCACGAACTCGGCGTCAGCGCGGCGACCGTACGCAACGATATGTCCGTGCTCGAAGAAGAGGGCCTCATTATGCAGCCCCACACGTCGGCGGGTCGCATTCCCACCGACAAGGGCTATCGCGTTTTCGTCGACTACGTCGCGCAAGTCAAGCCTCTCTCGGCTCCTGAACGGCGCGCGATTCAGACGTTTTTCGACGGCGCCCACGACCTTGATGACCTTCTTTCGCGCACGGTGCGCCTGCTGTCGCGTCTCACGAATCAAGTGGCGGTCGTGCAGTACCCGGCGCTGCGACAAGCACACGTGCGCCACGTTGAGCTCGTGAAGACATCCGAGACTCTCCTGCTCGTCGTGCTCATCACAGACGCGGGGCGCGTGGATCAGCAGACGATTTCGCTCACACATCCCCAAGAGGCCGCCTATTACGAGAGGCTTCGCGAGCGCATTAATCGGGTATGCACGTCAAGGCCCGTGACCTCCGTGGGCGGGGATCTGGAGGCACTGCTCGATGCGGAATCCGAACTGACCCGCGCGGCGGCGACCGAGGTGCTCGACACGCTCGGTGAGCTGCTCGCCTCTCGCCGCGAGGATCGCATGATCGTCGGCGGAGTCTCGAACCTTGCGCGAGGCGAGCAATTCTCTCGCGAGGTCGGGCCGATGCTTGACCTGCTCGAGGAACAGCTCGTGCTCCTTCGACTCCTCGGCGAGATGCATTCGAACTTCGGCGAGGTCGATGTGTTGATCGGCGAGGAACTCAGTAGCGTTTCGGGCGATGCCCTTCAGCGAGCGGCCCTCGTGGGGAGCGCCTATACCGAAACGGCGGGCGCTGCCTCCCCCTCCTCGCGCATCGCGATCCTCGGCCCCTCGAGCATGGACTACGTGACCTCGATTTCTTCCGTGCGCGCTGTCGCGCGGTACATTTCCCGTTTCATCGGTTAAGAACTGAACCCAACTCTCAAGGAACCACACTTCGTGAACGACGACTTTTACGAGATTCTCGGCGTCTCAAAGGACGCAAGCGCGGACGAGATCAAGAAGGCCTACCGCAAGAAGGCCCGCAAGCTGCACCCCGATGTCAATCCCGATCCAGCCGCAGCCGATCAAATGAAGAAGGTCTCTCAGGCATACGAGACCCTCTCCAACCCCGAAAAGCGTCGAATGTACGACATGGGCGGTCAGAACCCATTTGGGGGCGGTGGCTTCGGTGGCTTCGGCGGGGGAGCGACGTTCGATTTCTCCGACCTCTTCGATGTGTTCGCGGGTGCGTCAGGAATGAGCGGACGCGGGCGTGGCCCGATCCCGCGCGAGCGGCGCGGCAACGACATCCTCCGACGCATGACACTCGAGCTCGATGACGTCGTCTTCGGCTCCGAAAAGGAGCTGACATTCGCGACGGCTGTGACCTGCAATCGCTGCCACGGTAACTGCTGTGAGCCCGGAACGGGAACGAAGAAGTGCACCGTCTGTAGCGGAAGCGGTCACGTGCAGCGCACGGTGAACTCTCTGCTTGGTCAGATGGTGCAACTCGCGCCGTGCTCGGCCTGCCAGGGACACGGCACGATCATCGAGAATCCTTGCAGCGAGTGCCAGGGGCACGGCCGTGTGCAGGAGGAGCGCACGATTACGCTGCGCGTTCCCGCGGGCATCGATACAGGTCGCCGCATCCAGCTTCGCGGGGAGGGCGAAGCGGGTGAGGCTGGCGGCCCCGCCGGAGACCTCTTCGTCGAGGTTCGCGTCAAGGAGCACGAGATCTTCCATCGCGAAGGCAACGATCTGCTCGCGCGCCTCACAATTTCCATGATTGCCGCGGCCCTTGGCACGAAGGCCACTCTCACGACCTTCGACGGCGAGCGCGAGGTCGAGATCAAGGCTGGAACTCAGCCCGGTGATGTCATTCGGCTCCGCGACCTCGGCGTCACTGCATTGCGCGGCGACTCTCGCGGCGACATCCTCATCGAGGTGGGCGTCGAGATCCCGAAGAAACTCTCGGGTGCCGAAAAGGATCTCCTCGCGAAGTTTGGCGAGATGCGCAACGAACCCGACCTTCGCTCAGCGGCGAAGAACGCCCAGCACAGCGACGGCGGCGTCTTCGCGAAACTCCGCGAGAAATTCCGCGATCTGTGAGCCTCAAGAACTTCCTTCTCCTCGAGGGGACTCTCGAGGGCGCCACCGCCGGAAGCTCAATCGAGATCGGCGGGGACGAAGGGCACCACGGGGCACGCGTCATGCGGCTTCGCCCGGGCGAGAGCATCCTCCTGACGGACACGCACGGTCACCAGGCGGAGGCTACCGTCACGAACGTCTCGAAGAGTAGCTTCGACATTCAGCTGTGCAGCGCGCCCACGCACGAGCCAGCGCCGGAGACGACATTTGTGCTCGTCCAAGCGCTCGCTAAGGGCGGCCGCGACGAATCGGCGATTGAAATGGCGACCGAACTTGGCGTTGACCGCATCATTCCCTGGCAAGCTGATCGCAGCGTCGTCCAATGGAAAGGTGCGAAAGAGGGTAAGGGACTTGAGAAGTGGCGTGCGCGTATCAACGCCGCAGTTAAACAGTCTCGTCGCGCACGCATCCCCGTGCTCGAGCCCGTCGTCACAAGTGACGATCTCGCTGCCCAAATCGCGCGTGCAGTTGACAGCGGATCGACGGTTCTTGCCCTGCACGAGAGTGCAACCGTAGGACTCGGGGCACACCTACGCGATCTCAATCATGCCGCGGGTACGCAAGAAGGCATTCCTCGCGACGTGTGGGTCATCGTCGGGCCCGAGGGCGGTATTAGTGACAGCGAGATCGACCGGTTTGCTCGCGCTGGTGCCACGCCGACGCTTCTGGGCACGGAGATTCTTCGGGCCTCGAGCGCGGGCCCCGCGGCTCTTGCGGCCCTGTGCGCAGTAACCGGGCGGTGGCAGTAGCCCCACCGCGATGCTAACTGCCTTCACGGCTCGCGGCCGGCGAGCGTCGGAAGCACAAGCCGCGCGGTACCCTCGACTACTAGACTGGTGGAACCAGCGCACACACGAGCCGCCACGCGCCAATTCCCGGCACCGTGCGGCGGCAGCCCTGAGGAGGAACCGATGACCACGACCGCACCAGATTGTGTCTTTTGCCAAATCGTTGCCGGCGAGATCCCGTCGACCAAGGTTTACGAGGACGCCGACGTCGTGTGCTTCAAAGACCTTGAGCCGAAAGCTTCGGTTCACGTGCTCGCCGTGCCGAAGGAACATTACGCCAACATCGTGGAGCTCTCGGCCAACAAGGACCTGCTTGCCGCGGTCGTCAAGGCAGCGGGCGCGGTCGCGAAGGAACATGCCCGAGGCGAGTTCCGTTTCCTCTTCAATACCGGTGAAAGCGCTGGCCAAAGCGTTTTCCACGTGCACGGGCACATTCTTGCCGGTAAAGCCCAATCCGAAGGAGACCTCTTCTAACCGTGCAGGAGACCACCGAAATCCTCGAACGCTACGTCGCAATCCCCGACCACTTGCGTCCCGTCGCCGTTCTCGGCGCGAATGATCAGGCACTCAATGTCATCGAGAAGATCATGCCCGACATCGACGTGTCGATGCGCGGACACCAGATCACACTGCGCGGCCCCGAAGGCTCTCTCGATCGCGCTGCCGCCATCATGAACTCTCTCATTGAGATCGCCGCAAGCGGCGAAACCGTGACGGGCGAAGCCGTCCACCGCGCCGCAGAACTCTACGGCGATGATCGGCGACGTGACCAGCACGTGTCGGCGATCCTCAGTCAATCAGTTCTCTCCGCACGAGGGCGCACGATTAGGCCGAAGACGATCGGCCAGAAAGAGTACGTGGACGCTATCGATGAGAACACGATCGTGTTCGGCATCGGCCCCGCAGGCACCGGAAAAACGTACCTCGCGGTCGCGAAAGCCGTGCGTGCACTTCTCGATAAGCAGATCAACCGGATCATCCTTACGCGCCCCGCGGTCGAAGCAGGCGAGCGCCTCGGATTTCTCCCGGGCACGCTCAACGAGAAGATCGACCCCTACTTGCGCCCGCTCTACGACGCGCTACACGACATGCTCGACCCCGAGTCCATCCCGCGGCTCATGGGGGCGGGAACGATCGAAGTTGCGCCGCTCGCATACATGCGCGGGCGTACGCTCAACGATGCCTTCATCATCCTCGACGAGGCGCAAAACACGACACCCGAGCAGATGAAGATGTTCCTGACCCGCTTGGGTTTCAACTCGACCATGGTGATCACGGGCGATGCGACCCAGGTGGATCTTCCCGGAGGCACCAGCAGCGGCCTCAAAGTCGTCGAACGCATCCTCGGTAAGGTCGACGACATTGCCTTTTGCCACTTGAGCTCCAAGGATGTCGTGCGCCACCGACTCGTCAGCGACATCGTCGACGCCTACGCGCGTTGGGATCTTTCCGAGTTCTCACCGAAGAAAAAGGGGAAGCGATGAGCATCGAAGTCAACAACGAAACGACCGCCAAGATCGATGCCCGCGAGTTCGTTGATCTCGCCCGCTACGTATTCGACGCTATGTTCTTGCACCCGGCCACCGAACTGTCGATCACGTTTGTGGACGAGAAGGCCATGAGTGAACTCCACGAGGAATGGATGGACCTCGAGGGGCCCACCGACGTCATGAGCTTCCCCATGGACGAACTTCGCGAAGGACGCGAAGGGGAGCTCGCCCCCGAAGGCCTCCTCGGGGACATCGTCATCTGCCCCACCGTCGCCGCGCAGCAAGCCCGTATTGCCGGCCACAGCTCTGAAGAAGAAATGCTTCTTCTGCTCACTCACGGCATCCTTCACCTGCTCGGCTACGACCACGTCGAGCCCGAGGAAGAGCGTGTGATGTTCACGCTCCAGCGCAAGCTCCTGTTGACGTTTCTCGCTGGCCGTGGCTCTCGCGTGGGCATCTGCGATACCGGCGGCCCCGACGCATGAGTGCCATCGCTTTTCTCGTTCCACTCGCTATCGTCGCGATCGTCCTCGCGGTGTGTTTCTCGGCTGCTGACGCCGCGCTCAGCACGCTTTCGCGCCACAGTATCGAGCGCTACTTTGAAGACGAAGAAAAGAAGCGGGACCGCATCCTCACGATGCACGACGACACCCACACGACGTTCGCAACCATCGCGCTCGGGCGCGTTCTTGCCGAAACGACCTACGCGGTTGTCATCACAGCATTCATGTTCGAACGGCTCGAGGGCCTGTGGCTACCACTCCTCCTCGCGATTACGGTGACCTTCCTCGTGTCGTTCATGGGAGCCTCCGTGTCGCCCCGCACGCTAGGCAGGCGTGCCCCAGAGAAAACGATCTCGGCTCTTTCGCCGCTTGTCCGTTTCGCCCGGGTCGTCCTCGCCCTTCCTGCGAAGGTCCTCATCCACATCTCGAACGCCTTCACGCCCGGAGGAAAGGTCGCGGGGGGACCATTCGCGACGGAGGAGGAGCTTCGCCACTTCGTGGATCGCGCGAGTGAAACGGAAGCGCTCGAAGACGACGAGCGCAACATGATCAAGGGTGTGTTTGATCTTGACGACACGATGATCCGCGAGGTCATGGTGCCCCGCACCGACATGGTGACGATCGACGCGGACGCGACCGCGAACAAGGCCATGCGCCTGTTCGTACGCTCGGGGTACAGCCGAATTCCCGTCATCGGCGAAGAGGGCGTCGACGACCTGCTCGGCATGCTGTACTTCAAGGATGTGATGCGTGCGATTCATTCGCCGTGGGATCCCGGCGGCGATCGGCCCGTCACAGAGATCATGAGGCCCGTGAAGTTCTACCCGGAGTTCCTCACTGCCGATCGCGTCATGGAAGCCATGCGTACCTCTCGCGTGCACGTTGGTATCCCCGTTGACGAATACGGTGGTGTTGCCGGCATCGTCACGATTGAGGACATCCTCGAAGAGATCGTGGGGGAGATTGCCGACGAGCACGACCGCCGCGAGCAAGAGGCCGAGAAGGTCGCCGAAGGCGAATACCGCGTTCCCGCGCGCATGACCATCGTCGAGGTCGGCGAGCTGTTCGATCTCGAGATCGAAGACGACGATGTTGACACGATCGGTGGTCTCCTCGCGAAGACCATCGGAAGGGTGCCGATCGTGGGCGCCGAGGGCACTGCCCACGGTTTACACATGGAAGCGGATCGCACGAGTGGCAGACGCAAGCAGGTCTCGGCAATTCTCGTCAGTCGCGCCCCGCGCGATACCGGTGACGAGTCGCACGAGAGCGACGATTAGGAGAGCAAAAGTGGAAACCGTGCATCGAAGTGGCTTCGTCGCTCTCGTCGGCAGGCCCAACGTCGGCAAATCGACGCTCACGAATGCGATGGTGGGGGACAAGGTCGCGATTACGAGCTCGAAACCTCAAACGACGAGGCGAGCCATTCGAGGGATCGTCAGCCGCGAACACGACCAGATCATCATCGTCGATACCCCGGGCGTTCATCGCCCCCGCACACTCCTTGGTAAGCGCCTCAACGATCTCGTGCGCGAAACCCTGGCCGAGGTTGATGTCGTGGGCTTTTGTCTTCCGGCTGACCAGAAGATCGGGCCTGGCGATCGCTTTATCGCGGAGGACCTTCGACAGTTGCGTGGCAACCGTCGGAGCCCGGCGATCGTGGCGATCGTGACGAAGGTGGATCTCGTGAGCCGCGACGAGCTCGCCGCTCACCTCATGGAGGTTGAGCGTTTTGTCAAGGCTGAAGACATCGTTCCCATCTCCGCGCTTGAGGGTGAGCAGATCGACGTGCTCATGGACGTCATTGCCTCGCATCTTCCCGAGGGCCCAGCGCTCTACCCGGATGATCAACTCACGGAGGAGAGCGTGAGCGACCGTATCGCGGAGCTCGTGCGCGAGGCTGCGCTCGAGGGTGTGCGCGATGAACTCCCGCATTCCCTCGCCGTTGTGGTCGAGGAGATCGTGGAGGAGTCGCTCGATGGTGATCCGTTCGCGGAGGTAGCGCCCGGCGAAGGCAGGCTCGTGGTGCGCGTTTCGCTCTTCGTTGAACGCGACTCCCAAAAGGGAATCGTGATCGGCAGGGGCGGTAAGCGTCTCAAGCAGGTCGGTACGCGGGCGCGTCGTGGCATCAGGGATCTCATGGGTCGCCCGGTCCATCTCGATATTCGGGTGAAGGTCGCCAAGGATTGGCAGCGGGACCCCAAGCAGCTCGGTCGCCTGGGCTTCTAGTTTTTGGATCGGCTCCGTCTCACATTTCGAGTGTCCGACGGTTGCCGCTCTCGCATTGCTTGCCCCAGGTGTAAGGTGACGGCCATGAACCGAGACGCTCGTATTGTTGCCGCAACCGAAGATCCGCGCACGCCAGTTCTCGGCCAGCATGGGGATGCGCCCCAGGTGCCCTCTGGTATGCCAGTCGAGCGGTATCTCCCGTTTCACGAGCAGATTCCCTTCACGCTTGAGCGGCGCGAGTGGCCAAACCGCGTGATTACCCGTGCGCCGCGCTGGTGTGCGGTGGATCTTCGCGATGGTAACCAGGCACTCATCGACCCCATGAACACCGAGCGGAAGCTCAGAATGTTCAACCTTCTCGTGGGGATGGGATTCAAGGAGATCGAGATCGGGTTTCCTTCGGCGTCGCAAACGGACTTTGACTTCTGCCGCACCCTTATCGAGCAGGATCTCATTCCGGATGACGTGACGATTCAGGTGCTTGTCCAGTGTCGTGAGCACCTGATTGAGCGCACGTACGAGGCGCTCCAGGGCGCTAAGCGCGCAATCGTGCATTTTTACAACTCGACATCGATCGTGCAGCGCGATGTCGTATTCCGCGCGAACGAGGACGAGGTTCTCGACATAGCCGTGCAGGGGGCGTTGCTCGCGAAGAAATACGAGGAGTCGCTCGATGGCTGCGACATCACCTACGAATACTCGCCCGAGTCATTCACCGGCACGGAGCTCGAGTACGCGGCACGCGTGTGCAACGCGGTCATCGACATCATCAAACCGACCCCCGAGAAGAAGATCATTATCAATCTTCCGGCGACGGTCGAGATGGCGACCCCAAATGTGTACGCGGATTCCGTCGAATGGATGGATCGCCATTTGCACGCACGCGAGAGCGTCGTGCTTTCGCTTCATCCCCACAATGACCGCGGCACGGGGGTGGCGGCGGCCGAGCTCGGTTACCTCGCGGGGGCGGACCGCATCGAGGGGTGTTTGTTCGGCAATGGGGAGCGAACGGGCAACGTTGATCTCGTGACGCTCGGCCTCAATCTTGCGACGCAGGGCGTTGATCCTCAACTCGATCTGTCGAATGTGCCGGAGATTCGCCGTACGGTCGAACACTGCAATCAAATCGGGGTCCATGAGCGTCATCCGTACGGCGGCGACCTTGTGTTTACCGCTTTTTCGGGTTCGCACCAGGATGCGATCAAGAAGGGCCTTGAGCGCATGGACACCGATGCGCAGCGCGCGGGTGTCGAGGTGAGCGAGGCGACGTGGCGCGTACCCTACTTGCCCGTTGATCCCAAGGACATCGGCCGCAGCTACGAGGCGGTTATCCGGGTGAATTCGCAGTCCGGCAAGGGTGGCATGGCGTACCTCCTGCGCACCGAGCACGGACTCGATCTTCCTCGCCGCCTGCAGATCGAGTTTTCGACCATCGTGCAACGCCGCACCGACACTGCCGGTGGTGAAGTGACTCCAGCCCAGCTGTGGGAGGCGTTCGTCGACGAGTACCTTCCCAACCCCGATGCGTCCAAGCGCTGGGGACGCTACGGCTTCAGGGGGCTCACCCAGCACTCTGAGGGCGAAGGGACAGACAGAATTGCTGTGCAGCTTCGCGTCGAGGATCACGAGAGCACGATCGAGGGCCTCGGTAACGGCCCGCTTGATGCATTTGTGAAGGCGCTCGCCTCGCGCGGGGTCAAGGTACGGATTCTTGACTACGCCGAGCACGCTCTGAGCGAGGGTGATGACTCGCTCGCCGCAGCGTACATCGAGGCTGAGATTGGCGAGTCAATCTATTGGGGCGTGGGTATCGACGGCTCGATTACCAGGGCCTCACTTCAGGCGCTAATTTCGGCGCTCAATCGTGCCGCACGCGCGGGGATTCTTTAGGGCCGCTCGCAGGTGGCATCGAGGCTGTACCGCGACGATGCGATCGTCCTCCGAACCCAAGACTTGGGGGAGGCCGATCGCATCGTCACGCTCTATTCGAAAAACCACGGGAAGATCCGCGCGGTCGCGAAGGGAGTGCGGAAAACGTCCTCCCGTTTTGGCGCTCGGCTCGAGCCTTTCCAGCGCGTCGACGTGCAGTGCCATCGGGGACGCTCCCTCGATACCGTTTCGCAGGTCGTGACGATCACCGCTTACGCCGAGCAGATCGCTGGCGACTACGCGCGCTACACGGCAGCGGCGGCTATGGGCGAGCTCGTGGAGAGACTCACGAACGAAGGATTCGACCCTACGAGCGCGCACTACATGATGCTCGTTGGGGCACTGCACGTGCTCGTGAATTCCGGGCGGCCGCCCGTGCTCGTCCTTGATGCCTTTTTGCTGAGGAGCATTGCGATGGCGGGTTGGCGCCCGGAGCTTCGCAACTGCGCTGTGTGCGGGGCAGAAGGGCCGCACCAGGCATTCGATGTGAGCCAAGGTGGCGTCGTGTGCCGAGAATGCCGGCGCCCCGGCGCCGTGGCAGCGCGACCGAGCGTGACCGAACATATGATCTTTTTACTCGCGGGAGACTGGGACGAGGCCCTCGCAACCGACCCTGCTGCGCAGGCAGAAGCGGGCCGTCTCATCGCGCGTATTCTTTCCTATCACCTTGAGCGGCCGCTTGCTGCCCTAGAATTGGTGGATCGATTCATCGAAAGCGCGCCGGCGCTAAAGGAGAACGCGTGAAAGCCAGCTACGTGAACCCGCCCGAACACCCCTCGGGGGAGAAGGCCCCGGTTCTCGAGGAACGCTTCATCCCGAAACACGTCGCTGTCGTCATGGACGGCAACGGACGCTGGGCTAATAAGCGGGGTTTGCCTCGCACAGAGGGGCATGCAGCGGGCGAGGCGGCTCTCCTTGACGTTGTTGCCGGGGCGATCCAGGCGAACGTGACGCACCTGAGCGCCTACGCGTTTTCGACGGAAAACTGGTCGCGCTCCCCGAGCGAAGTCCGTTTTCTCATGGGCTTTTCGCGGAGCGTCTTGCGGCGACAGCGAAACACGCTCCACTCGTGGGGAGTGCGCATCAAGTGGATCGGCCAGGCAAAACGGCTGTGGCCTAGCGTGATCAAAGAGCTGCGTGAAGCGGAAGAACTCACGAAGCACAACACGGGGCTCACGCTGTATATGTGTGTCAACTATGGCGGTCAGGCGGAGCTCACGGATGCGGTCCGTGAGATCGCGACAAAGGTCAAGAACGGCAAGCTTTCGCCGTCGCGCATCAACGAGAAGACGATTCGTGCCCACCTCTACGACCCCGACATGCCCGACGTCGATTTGTTCATTCGCACCTCGGGCGAGCAACGCACCTCGAACTTCCTCCTGTGGGAGGCCGCCTACGCCGAGATGCTCTTCGTTCCCGAGCTGTGGCCGGACGTCGATAGGCGAACCCTCTGGCGCGCCATTCTCGACTACGCCAAACGCGACCGTCGATTCGGCGGGGCGATAGACAAGGTTGCGACGTCCGAAGGGTTCGGCGAATAGGGCGCGCTAGCTGTCGCGCTCGGCTTTGCCGCTTCCCATCTCGGGGAGCAGCGGGGCACGTTCGCCCGTCACGACGCGTTCGCGCGCCAGCTCTCTCGTGGCGCGGTTTCTCTCGGCGCGTTTGCGAAGAATGTAGGCGGTCAGCAGTCCGACGGCTGCCACCGCCATCGCTGCCGCCACGTAGGGATTGCTGAGGGCCACCCTCCACCACAGGGCAAATGCGGCAAGACCTACGGTTGCGTAGATAACGGCCCACGCAAACCCGCCGATGAGGAGGGCCGGGAGGTAACGAGCAAGTGGCATGCGTGTTACTCCCGCCGCGAGGTTGGCGGCCGTTTGGAAGCCGATGGTGAGGAAGCTGAGTGCGACGATCGGCGCGCCCCATTTGTTGACTTTTTCTGCGGCGTTTTCAACTCGCGGGCTCGTGAGGATCGCGTGGAATCGGCCGCGGTCCGCGAGTGTGTAGGCGAGCCTTCCCAGGAGGTACGTGCCCCCGGCGCGGCAGTAGATCACGACCATGAGGAAAGCGATCGCGGGCAGAAGAGGAAGGGAGTTAATCCAATCGAGCATTCGAGCAGGAGACGCCTACTTCGCCGCGGACGATGCCGAGCAATCGGGGCATAGACCAAAGATTTCGAGCGTGTGCTCGATCTGGGTGAAGCCATTCTCCTCAGCGACCTTATTCGCCCACCCTTCAAGCTCGGGCGGAAGGAACTCGATGGTCTTGCCGCATGTGCGGCACACGAGGTGATGGTGGTGTGATTCCGTCGTGCACTGACGATAGATTGCTTCGCCCGAATCGGTGATGATGACGTCCACGAGACCAGCGTCGACGAGCGGCTGCATGTTCCGGTACACGGTTGCGAGCCCCACCGACTCTCCGTCGGCTCGCAAAAGATCGTGCAGCTGCTGTGCCGTCATGAAATCCTGTGCTGATTCGAGCGCGCCCAAAATCGCGGTGCGCTGTTTAGTGGTGCGGAGTGGTTTTGCCACGACAATCACGTGCCCTTCGGTTCGTGCGAGATTCTCGCGCGGCCAATACTTGCCTGCGCGAGAACTCCCAGGATATAGAACCCAATCGCAATCAGCACGATCACGCCACCAGGCGGAAGATCCACGTACACGGTCAGTAGAAGCCCGCTGACGGCACAGACGACGCCAAGAAGCATACTCACGCGCATCGTGCGCGTGAATCCGCGAACGACCTGTTGCGCAGCCGCGACCGGCACAATCATGAGAGCGGACACCATCAGGGCACCGACGATTCTCATCGCGAGGGTCACGGTGAGCGCAGCCATAATGGCGATCAACACGTTCACGGCACGTACGGGAAGACCGATCGCTCGCGCGTGCTCCTCATCGCTCGTGACGGCGAACAGAAGTGGGCGCGCGCCGACGCCGACGAGAAGAATGACGAGTGCAAGAGCGAGCGCAACCCACAGATCGGAGTGCGTGACCGTCGCGAGTGACCCGAAGAGATATGCCATGAGGCTCTGCGACGTGCCCCCAGCAAGTTGAATGATCACGACTCCGCCGGCGATGCCGCCGTAAAAGAGTATCGCGAGGGCTGTGTCGCGGCTCGTATGGCCGACTTCGCGCACATACTCGATGAGCACGGCACCTATGACACTCGCGGCAAGCGCTCCCGGGATCGCGAGCGCATCGCTACTGGAAAGCTGGAAGATCGAGCTAGCAAGCCACCCGATTGCCACACCCGTGAGCGCGACGTGGCCAAGCCCGTCGCCGAGAAGCGAAAGCCGCTTTTGCACGAGGTAGGTGCCCACGACGGGCGCTGTCAGCCCCACTAGTACCGCGATGATGAGGGGGTAGCGGACGATCGGCGAGAGAAGAAGGTCGAGGGGGCTCACGGGTGAATCTCGTTCCCTAGGCACTGGTCGATGGTCTCGTTCACGTGGTGCTTTCCGTCCTCGCTCTCGCTTGCATCCGCATGCGGATCGTCGTGGGGGAGTGGGCCGTCGTGAACAATTCGACCTTCCTCCATCACGATTGCGCGCGTAATGAGGTCGCGCAGCGGGTCGAGATCATGGAGCACGACAACGACAGTCGTCCCACGCTCGTGGAGCTTGCCGATGAGCTGAGAGATGTTCTCTTGAGTCGCGGCATCAACCCCGGTAAAGGGCTCGTCGAGGACAAGAATGCGTGGCTCCCGCACGAGAGCGCGAGCGATCATGACGCGCTGACGCTGACCACCGGACATTTCCGTGACGGCGCGGCTCGAAAGTGCACCGAGCCCCACGAATTCGAGGGCACGCTGGACCTTGTGCTTCGGTGCCCGGGTGAACAGTCGCGTGCTCGTGAGCAGGCCGCTCGCGGTCGTCTCGTACGCGCTTGCCGCAATATTTCCGCTGAACGCGGCCATTTGTGGCACGTATCCGATCGCGTCGTGCACACCCCGCGTAGTCGAGGGGCGCCCGAGGATCTGGGCGCTTCCACCCGAAAGGGGCAGCACCCCGATCATGGCCTTGAGTAGCGTCGACTTACCCGAGCCGTTCGGCCCGAGAATCGCGACTACTTCGCCCTCGTTAATGCGGGCTGTGACGTCCTTGAGGACGACGTTGCCGCCGCGTTTGAGGCTCACATGTCGAACCTTAAACGCGGCGGCGTCGTGAGTGGTGGCGCTACTCACTGCCAGGAAGCAACGAGTTTGTCGGCGTTGTCTCGCATGACCTGAGCATAATCTTTCTTCTCATCGAGCTGCGTCTCAAGATTGTCAAGTTCCTCCGCCTTCGCGCCCGTGCGGCTCGCGAGCGCCTCAGCGACGGCGGGGGTCGCCGAGGTCTCGAAGAAGACGGTCGTCAGCTTCTCCTTCTTGACGAGATCAGCGAGCTCGAGCAGACGTTCGGTCGAGGGCTCGTTTTCAGGGTCAATGCCCGCGATGCCGATTTGATGAAGGTCGTAGGTCTTTGCGAGGTAGGCGAACGCGGTGTGGCTCGTGATAAAAGCCTTCTCTCGCGTCACGGAGTCGTACTTTTCGTGGAGTTCTTCGTCGAGTTTCGTGAGCTCCTTTTCGAGCGATTCGTAGTTCTTCGCGTAGTCCTTGGCGTGATCTGCGTCGATCTCGGAGAGAGTGTCGGCGAGTACCTTTGCCGCCTTGATCATGCGGTGCGGGTCCTGCCAAAAGTGCGGGTCGATGCCGCCGTGATCGTGATGATGTTCGTGGCCACCGTGCTCGTGATCATGCTCGTCAGAGTGCTCATCGTGTTCGTGTTCGTGTTCGTGTTCGTGCTCGCCGCCGCCGTCACTCGCCTCATGCTCGTGATCGTGTTCGTGTTCGTGCTCGCCGCCGCCGTCACTCGCCTCATGCTCGTGATCGTGTTCGTGTTCATGCTCGTGAGCATGCTCATCGCCGTGTTCGTGCTCGTGCTCCTCACCGCTTGCGGGCAGAATGTCCACAAACTCGTTGAGGTTCAGAAGCTTCTTCGGCTTGTGAGCCTTGATGGCATCGTCGACGGCTGTTTGGTAGTGCTCGATCTGCACCACGAGGTCAGCATCGGCCATTTGCGCAACCTGCTGCACCGAGAGCTCGAGGCCGTGAGGGTCGATGCCCGGCTTCACCGGGTTGATGATTGAGACGTGCTTTCCGCCAATCTTCTCGGCGAGGTACTGGGTGGGGTAGCAGGTGATCATGACCGAAACATCGCCGGAACCCGAGGAGGCGTCGGACCCCTTTGCACCACCCGACGTGCCGCCACACCCGGCAAGAAGTGCCGCGAGCGAAAGCCCGCCGCCGAGCGTGAACGCGCGGCGAGAAATGGGGGAAGACATGCCTGAAAGTGAGCGTGAATCATTCATGAGAACTATTATCAATGATTGTTGTGGTGTGCGGCAAATCTTCACCTACCCGCGTGCAAGAAGGATCAACCTTTCGGCGGTTTCTGGTTAGGGTGGAACAAAGCACGCAAGTCATGCGTGCCCATCGTTCCAAGGAGATCTCGTGGCGAAGCCCCAACCGTCGAAGCTCGATAACGTCATCGCCCTCGCGAAGAAGCGCGGATTCGTGTTCCCCGCCGGCGACATTTACGGCGGCACGCGTTCGGCGTGGGACTACGGCCCCCTCGGGGTTGAGCTCAAGGAGAACATCAAACGCCAGTGGTGGCGCACGTTCGTGACTTCGCGCGCCGACATGGTGGGCCTCGACTCCTCGATCATCCTGCCTACTCGCGTATGGGAGGCCTCGGGGCACGTCAAGACCTTCACGGACCCGCTCATCGAATGCCGCAGCTGCCACAACCGCTTCCGCGAGGATCACCTCGTGGAAGAGTTCGAGGAACGCAAGGGGCGTAAAGCCGAGGGCATGAGCGAGATCCCATGCCCGAACTGTGGCACCAAGGGCGAGTACACCGAGCCCCAGCAGTTCTCGGGCCTCATGAAGACCTACCTCGGCGCAGTCGATAACGAGGAAGGCCTGCACTACCTCCGCCCCGAAACAGCGCAGGGCATTTTCGTCAACTTCCTCAACGTCGTCACCGCTGCGCGCGTGAAGCCGCCTTTCGGCATCGGCCAGGTCGGCAAGTCCTTCCGCAACGAGATCACTCCGGGCAACTTCATTTTCCGCACCCGCGAATTCGAACAGATGGAGATCGAGTTCTTCACCCAGCCCGAGCGTGCCGGCGAATTTTTCGACGAGTGGGTCGAGGCATGCGAGAAATGGTTTTTCGATCTCGGTATCAAACCCGAAAACATCCGTCGCTTTGATGTTCCGGAAGAGGAGCGTGCCCACTATTCGGATGCCACCATCGACCTCGAGTACCGCTTTGGTTTCCAGGGCAGCGAATGGGGCGAACTCATGGGCGTCGCTAACCGTACTGACTTCGACCTCGCAAGCCACACGGAAGCTTCGGGCACGAAGATGCAGTACTTCGACCAGGCAAGCGGCGAACGCTACACCCCCTACGTCATCGAGCCGTCGTTTGGCCTTACGCGTTCGATGATGGCGTTCCTTATTGACGCCTACGAAGAAGACGAGGCTCCCAACACCAAGGGCGGAGTCGATAAGCGCACCGTTCTCAAACTTGATCCGCGCATCGCGCCAGTCAAGGTCGCCGTGCTTCCGCTATCCAAGAGTGAGGACCTTCAGCCCACCGCGCACAACCTTGCCTCGGAGCTTCGCGGGCTGTGGAACATCGAGATGGACCTCTCTGGTGCGATCGGTCGACGCTACCGTCGCCAGGATGAAATTGGCACGCCTTACTGTGTCACGGTCGACTTCGACACGCTCGACGATCAGGCCGTGACCGTGCGCGATCGAGACACCATGGCGCAAGAGCGCGTAGCCCTCACCCAGATCAAGGGCTACCTCGCCGAGCGCCTTGCGGGATGCTAGGGAGCCGCTTTCGCGCATGAGCCGTTCCCTCACGATTGGTCCTCACACGAGCGACACTCCCGTGGTTCTCGCCCCGATGGCGGGCGTGACGAACATGCCGTTTCGTCTCCTGTGCCGCGAGTTCGGCGCGCTTCACTCGGAAAACGACGGTGGGTTTTTCGTCTCCGAAATGGTGACGAGCCGCGCGATCGTCGAACGCCACCCGGAAACAATGCGTCTCGTGACGATGGGGGAGCGGGAGACGCCTCGCTCGGTTCAGCTATACGGCGTTGATCCCGCGACCATCGCCGCTTCGATTCGCGTGCTGCGCGAGCTTGATCTCGTTGACCACATCGACCTCAATTTCGGTTGCCCCGTTCCTAAGGTCACCCGCAAGGGCGGCGGTGCGGTGCTTCCGTGGAAGACGGAACTGTTCACCCGTATCGTGACCGAGGCCGTGAAGGCCGCCGAGGACGTCCCCGTGACGGTCAAGACCCGGATGGGAGTCGATGACTCGCACCTCACCTATCTCGACGCGGGACGCATCGCGGAAGAGGCCGGTGCTGCGGCGATCGCGCTCCACGGGCGCACGGCCAATCAGCACTATTCGGGGCATGCTAGGTGGGACGCGATCGCGGAGTTGAAGCAAGCGGTCACGAGCATTCCGGTGCTCGGAAACGGGGATATCTGGAGCGCTGAAGACGCTTTGCGTATGGTCGAGCAGACGGGGTGTGACGGCGTGGTCGTCGGCCGAGGCTGCCAGGGGCGGCCGTGGCTCTTCGCCGATCTTGCCGCGGGATTCGCCGGCAAACCTGATCGAGTGAAACCGACACTCGGGGAGGTTGCCCAGGTGCTCATTCGCCACGCCGAGCTTCTGATCGAGTTCTTTGAGGACGAAGGCCGAGGCGTGCGTGACCTGCGCAAGCATGTCGGCTGGTACTTCAAGGGATACCCGGTGGGTGGCAAAGCACGGCACGCCCTTGCGACCATGGAATCGCTCGAGGACCTCAAGGAGAAGCTTGCTGGTCTCGACTGGGACGCACCGTACCCGGGTGAGCCGGTTGAAGGCCCCCGCGGGCGGGCAGGGCACCCGAAACGCACCCACATGCCCGACGGCTGGCTCGATTCGCGCGAGATCTCAGAAGAGCACCGCGCTCGTTTGCACGAGGCGGAACTTTCCGTCTCGGGAGGTTGAGACGTGCCACCACACATTCCTGCCCCGTACCATTCGCGCGACATTGAGCGTTTTTTCGCGGAGCCACCGAAGTCCCAGGCACGCACGCCGTTTCAACGCGATCGCGCGCGAGTGCTGCACTCGTCGGCGCTCAGGCGCCTCGGTGCAAAGACCCAGGTGCTCGGGGCTGGCTCGAACGATTTTTCCCGCACCCGACTCACTCACTCGCTAGAGGTCGCACAAGTCGGCCGCGATATCGCCCATGAACTTGGCTGCGACCCCGATATCGTGGACGCCGCGTGCCTCTCACACGACCTGGGGCACCCGCCGTTTGGGCACAACGGCGAGCGGGTGCTCAATGAACTCGCGCGTGACATCGGCGGATTTGAGGGGAACGCTCAAACACTTCGCCTGCTCGCGAGGCTCGAACCGAAGGTCCTTGGTGGCGAAAAGAGCTACGGCCTCAACCTCACGCGGGCGGCGCTCGATGCAGCGATCAAATACCCGTGGCGGCGCGGTGAAGGGCCGAATCCCAACTCGCCTAAGTTCGGGGTCTATGAGGATGATCTGCCCGTGTATGAGTGGGCGCGCGAAGGCGCGCCCGAGCACCGTAAGTGCCTCGAGGCACAGGTCATGGATATTGCTGACGATATCGCCTATTCGGTGCACGATATCGAGGACGCGATAACGGGCGGAACCATCACGCTGCGCGCACTGAAAGACCCGCAAGAGCGCGAAGCTGCGCTCTATGTTGTCCAGGACTGGTACACCCCGCATCTCGAAATTAGTGACCTTGATGTCGCCCTCACGCGGCTCGAAAACGAAACGGTGTGGCAGTGGGAGCATTCGGGCGATCCGTTCTCCGCGGCGGCATTGAAGGACATGTGCTCTCAGCTCATCGGTCGCTTCGTGGGATCGGTTGTCGAGGCGACTCGTCAGGCACACGGGCAGCACGCACTCGCACGCTTCGAAGGAAGCGTCGTGATTCCCGAGGACACCGAGCGAGAGATCTGCGTTCTCAAAGGTCTCGCGGCCGCATACGTCATGTCGAGCAGGGCTCAGCAGGGCGTGTATGCCCTCCAGGAGCAGATCCTTACGGATCTCTTTGCGCTCTTTCGTCGCACGGGAGCGGCGCACCTGGATCCCATCTTTACCGTGCTGTACGAGCGGGCGAACACGCTTCAGGAGCGCGAGCGAGTTATCGTGGATCAGATCGCGTCGCTCACCGATGTCTCCGCAGTGCGACTGCACTCCGAGTTCTTCTCTGGCGCCTACTCGGATGCATTGGCGGGCGATGTGCCACTTCCCGGGTTCGGCCCGGAAATCCCGTTTAACTGAGCGAGGAAGGTGCGCGTGAAAGGCCTCATCAAACGCGAGGACATCGTGGCTGTGCGCGAGCGCGCGAACCTCGAAGAGATCGTCTCCGAGCACGTCTCCCTCAGGAGCGCGGGCCTAGGTTCGATGAAGGGCCTGTGCCCTTTCCACGACGAAAAAACGCCCTCGTTCAACATTCGTCCCGCGATCGGCCGCTACCACTGCTTCGGCTGCGGCGAGGGCGGAGACGTGATCGAATTCGTCCAAAAAATCAACCACATGAGCTTCACCGAAGCAGTCGAATACTTGGCGTCGCGCTACGGTATCCATTTGCGATATGAAGAATCCTCTTCCCGCGCTGATCGCGATTCCGGGCCGCGCACGGATTTCGGCACCCGACAGCGTTTGCTCGCCGCGCACGAGGTCGCGGAGGCGTTCTTCCGTGAACATCTGACGAGCCCCGAGGCGGAGATCGGCCGCAGGTTCCTCGCTGAACGTGACTTTGGCCCTCGCGCCGCCGCGCACTTTGGCATCGGCTTCGCTCCTCAGGGCTGGGACAATCTCGCGAAGCATTTGCGTGGGCGCGGATTTACGGAAAAGGAACTGACACTGAGCGGGCTTGTTTCTGAGGGGCAGCGCGGCGTGTACGACCGATTCCGCGGCCGCCTCGTGTGGCCGATTCGGGATGTGACGGGCAAGACGATCGGCTTTGGAGCGCGGCGCCTTTTTGACGACGACAAGGGCCCGAAGTACCTCAACACACCCGAGACCCCCATCTACAAGAAATCGCAGGTTCTCTACGGTCTCGACCTTGCGCGCAAAAACATTTCCTCGAAACGCCAGGTGGTCGTCATGGAGGGCTACACCGACGTGATGGCAGCCCACGCAGCCGGTATTGACACCGCCGTCGCCTCGTGCGGAACCGCCTTCGGCTCCGAGCACGTTACCCTCGTGCGCCGGATTATGGGCGACACTTCTGCGCTCAGCTCGCTGAGCCTTGCCAGCGGTAGCGGAACGTTCGCGGGGGCCGGGGGAGAAGTCATCTTCACGTTCGATGGCGACGAAGCGGGGCAAAACGCGGCTCTCAAAGCATTCCGCGAAGACCAACGCTTCGTTGCCCAAACGTATGTCGCCGTCGATCCCCAGGGGATGGACCCGTGCGACATTCGCGTCAAGCGCGGTGAGGAAGCGCTCAAAGACGTCATTGCTGCCCGCATTCCCATGTTCGAGTTCGCTATTCGAGCAGCGCTGCGTTCCGTCGACCTCGACACCGCCGAAGGCCAGATCGCCGGCCTGCGAATGGCCGCCCCTGTCGTTGCACAGATCAGAGATCACGCGCTTCGCCCCGAATACGCGCGCAGGCTCTCCGGGTGGCTCGGCCTCGACGAACGAACCGTTCAACGGGCGGTTCAGGACGCCGGCAAGGCGGTATATGAGCAGCGCAGGATCGCGCAGCAAGCGTCGGAACACCCCCCGGAGAGCCCCGGCGCGGGCGGTTCCGACGCTACCCACGCACCCACCGATGCCGAACCCCTCCTGTCGCCCATCCGCCTGCGAGATATCACGCAGACGCACGACCCGATCGAGACGGCCGAAGTGCAGGCACTGTCCCTCCTGCTTCAAGCGCCCTCATGCGTCAGTATCGAGGATGTGCATGCGCTGCCCGACGAGCCATTTCGCACGGTGACCCTGCAGAGCGTGTGGGACTGCGTGATTGCGACCGGCCTCTTCGAGGAAGCGGCGCACAAGAACGTGAGCGTGCGCGCGTTTGTCGAAGCGGTCATGGAAATTGCAGGCGATTCCTTGCGCCCGCTCATCGGCGACCTTGCCTCCTACCCGCTTCCCGCGCGCGACGAGCAGCAACTGAACCGTCTGGGGCCCGCGCTCATACGCCGACTACAGCAGTTGAGCTTCACGCACGACATTTCCGAGCTGCGTCGCAAACTCGGTAGGCTCACCCCCGAGCGTGACGCCGAGGAGTACCGGGCGACCA
This sequence comes from Dermabacter sp., assembly GCF_032550575.1. Classification (NCBI taxonomy): domain Bacteria; kingdom Bacillati; phylum Actinomycetota; class Actinomycetes; order Micrococcales; family Dermabacteraceae; genus Dermabacter; species Dermabacter sp. The sequence continues at coordinate 102,014 of NZ_JAWFZC010000001.1, forward strand.
TGAATGCCCTTCAAGAGGCGCAGCAAAAACTCCGCGCCCTCAAAGACTAGAGACACGCGGAGTTTTTGAAAACGGTCCGTCAGCCGACGAGGTGAAGGCGGCGCGGTTCCTCACCGCTCGCGGCCACGCGGAATGCCTCGAGCTCGCGATCCCACGCCTCGCCAAGAGCCTTGCCGATCTCCTGTTCGATGCGCGCGGCGTCGCCGGCACCAGCGGCAATGCAAAAACGAATACGGTCTTCGGTGAGCGTGACGTTGCCCGCCGCATCGATCGCGGCGTGATGGATGCCGAGCGAGGGTGTATACATCCACCGTGCCCCCTCTTCGCCGCCTCCCGGCTCTTGCGTGACTTCGAAGCGCACGCTGTCCCAGCCACGCAGCGCAGTCGCGAGGCGTGCACCAAGGCCTTCGGGGCCGGTCCAGTTGATCGCCATGCGTAGCTGCGAGGGATCACTTTCGTGGCGATGCCACTTCACGCGTACGGGCACACCAAGAACTCCGCTGACGGCCCATTCAAGATGAGGTGCGAGGGCACGCGGCACGGAGTGGATTGTGAGGGTTCCACGAGCCATGGGCTTACCTTTCGTATCAATCGAAACGTCTTCCCCACGATTCGCGTTGATACTTGCGGTGGCCTAGCTCGGGCCTTACGACAGTCTAGAGGTTTGCGCGGATAGCCCGCAACGCCTTCTTCTTCTCGCTCTTCTCGAGGCCGTCGATATAAAGCGCACCGTCGAGGTGACCCACCTCGTGCTGGATCAAGCGCGCGACAATTCCATCGCCCTCGAGCACGATTTTGTTTCCGTCAAGGTCAATGCCCTCGCACGCCGCCTTCGCGGCGCGTTCGCGCGGAAACCACAGGTCCGGAACTGAAAGGCAGCCTTCGTCACCGCCCTGCTTTTCCTCAGACAGGTAGGTGATGACCGGATTCAGGATGTAGCCGAGCTCACCGTCGATGTTCCAGGAAAACGCGCGCAAGCTCACCCCGATTTGATTCGCGGCAAGACCGGCGCGCCCCTCCTCGTTGACGTTCTCCAGGAGATCCTCGACAAGGCCGCGAACGCCAGGGGTGATGTCCTTAATCGGATCGCACTCGGTGCGCAGAACCGGGTCGCCAACAATGCGAATGTCGCGCTTGGCCATTACTTCTCCTCCTCGTGCGATGCAGCCGCGCTAGCGGAATGTGCATCGGTAATCGTGTGGCGCACTTCGGCCCCAGGAACGACAGTGCGCTGAATCGTGCACGCCGCATCAATGACGCGATCGATGACGGCGGCGAGCTTTTCCCGCTCTCGCTCCTCAAGACCGGAGAGATCCAGCTGAATCGTCTCGTCAATCTCATGGTAGCGGTCGTCCTTTTCGTCGGACGTACCGTGCGCGTAAAGTCGCGCCGCAAAGTCCTCGCCGAGGCGCCGCGCAACCGAATGATCCATCGACAATCCCGCGCACCCAATGAGAGCGAGCTTCAAAAGCTCCCCGGGGCTGACGCGGCCTTCTTCGAGACCAATGGGGATCTCCACACCCGACTGAGTGTGACCCACGTACTGGCGAGTGGCGACTCGATCGACCCACACGCTGCCCGGTCCGAAATCCTCGGGCCGCTCAAATGACTCGGGCGAGTGAACACTCATGGGTACCTTCTTCCAGACCTCGGGGCTTAACGCTACCGCGAAAAGTGAAGGCCCCGGGTTTCCCCGGGGCCTTCTGTTGCTCCCCCAATTGGACTTGAACCAATAACCCTTCGATTAACAGTCGAATGCTCTGCCGATTGAGCTATGGGGGATCGACTCGAAATACATTAGCAGCGCCCCGGCCTATCTCGCCAATTCAGAGGCTCAATCTGGCGCAGATGTGCCAAAGGCCACGCTCATGGCGCTCGGGCCGCGTCAACTTTTCTTCCGAGGCATGAACCGGCGATAATGGAACCCATACGCGGGCCCGTAGCTCAGTCGGTTAGAGCACCGGACTCATAATCCGTCGGTCGCGGGTTCAAGCCCCGCCGGGCCTACCATATGCCTAGGTCACACCGTGTTTTTGGGCCTATTTTCGTTCTAGTTTTTCACGGACAAAGTGGCGATTTCCCGTTTATTGTCCGTTTTGGTTCTGCCTGCAACGCCTCCAAGGCGCGTTGGGGTACGCCGTGGGTGGAGTAGTGGCGCTCGGCCACTTGGATGGTGTTCCCCATGAGGGATTCACGATCCATTCGTGAAAGGCCTGACTCTTCTAACCCGCGCTCAACAATGCGGCGGAAAGTATGTGAACTCATCTCTGGGTGCCCGGCATCGGATAGTGTGCGTCTAAGTGACCGGGTGAGGGCGCGGGGGTCGGGGATGCTACCGGTTCGAGCCGTGGCGGAGACAAACTCCATTTCGGCATCTGTTGCCCCAGGCCTCATGCGCAGTGAAAGCTGCCGTTTGAGCACTTCGCACGCTTGCTGCGTGAGCGGGATAGAGCGGTAGGAGAGCTTCGACTTCAGCCGAGGCTCCCATCGACGCTCGCCATCTTCTGTATGGATCTGGCCGCGCAGGTGGATCGCTGGCGGGTCAGTTTTAAGATCGACGTCTTGCCAGCGCAGCCCGGCGATTTCTCCGATACGGCAGCCGGTTTGGAGAAGCAGCATGATGGCGTCAGAGGAGTTATTACCTTGGGCGCGCGGGTCATTCATCACCGTATCCATGAGGGGCGCGATTTCCTCATCGGTGTAGGCGCGGTCTTTATGAACCACCTGCGGGTTTTTGCTGACTGCGCCGTCGCGGGGAAGGCGTAGCCGGTCAAGTGGTGAAGGTGGCGGGGTGTCGGTTACATCGCCATCGGCGATCTCCCATAGTTTTCGCCAGATTGTCAGGACGTGCTTGCGCTCGCCCGTCAGCCCTTCGCGACCAAGGCGCAGCAGCTCGTCGGTGAGCTGGTTTCTCGTGATGTCGTCGATCTTGAGGTCGGCGAGCGGGCTATTGAGTGCGTAGGTTTTTGCTGTGTAGCGATATTTCGTTCTCGTGGCGCTGGAGCGTTCGCGCTCGAGAACACCTGCGTCGATTCCATCAAGGTAGCGCTGCGCGTACTCACCGAGGGGCTGTCGAGAAGAGCGCTCCTCGATTTCTCGCGCAAGCTTCTCTTCTGCCTCGCGCATTTTGAGCTTGATCCGGTGTTCGATCGCGCCTTTCGTAGGGCCCGAGACCATGAACCGGACATCTCTGCCGTTGCTGAGTTTTGCGCGCGCTCTAGCCCGACGCGGAAGAGAGGAAGGCTTGACCCCTTGAGCTTCGCCTCCTCCTCAATGACCCATTTCCCTTCGAGCTTCACCTGGTGCGAGATGGTTCCGATTTCTCCGGGCGCGAGGGACTGGCGTGGTATGGCTGTACTCCAGGTGGATCAAGGCGAGGTCGCTCTTAGTCTCTCACCACGAGAAGGCTTCTAGCCCTTGGCGGTACACAAAATTGCATCGGCCAGTTTGAAAGGAAGCGTCATGGGATACCGCAAAAACCGCGACAGTAACGGAAAGCGTCGCTGTCCAAGCGGCAAAGTTATCTACGGATCGCGTGGCGAGGTGCAAAAAGCGCTCGACAACGGGCGATGGGTTGGCAAGTCTGGCCTGCACAAACACCCCCAGGAAGCCTATTCCTGCAAACAGCGCAAGCGGTGGCACCTGACGAGCATGACGCCGGAGCAGTCTCAGGCGTGGCTTGAGCGCCAGCGGCGTAAGCGTGAAAGGGAAAACCGTCGGCTTGATTTAGCTTTGGAGCGCTAGAACCCCTGGAAGGCCGGAGGTTGTGAAGCGTCCTGGATTTAGTTCTTACCTCAGCTAAGGAAGGATTGAACTATGCCTAGAAGGTATTCCGTCGAGTTCAAGGAGAAGGCGGTCCATCAGATCATCGAAATGGTCCGCTTGGAGTCTTGCTCACTGCAACGCGCCTACACGGAGGTTGGTGAGCTCCTTGGAGTATCTCACCACACGTTGCGGGCTTGGTACCGTGACAGCGCTTCAGTACGTGATGACTCTGACGCTTCAGGCGGCGAGACAATGGAAGAAGAGCTCAAGCGTCTGCGCCGTGAAAACCGCGAGTTGAAACGAGCAAACGGGATTCTTAAGACTGCTTCGGTTTTTTCGCAGCGGAACTCGACCGACCCACGACCAAATGATCTCCTACATCGACACGTATAAAGATCAGTTTGGGGTCGAGGCCATCTGCCGAGTCCTTAAACAAGCAGATCGTGGATTCATTACTGGCTCTTCAGAGCTGAGTGTGGGCGCGCCGGTGGTGCGGGGTAGCTGGAGGTAGGCGTCGAGGTCCCCGATGATGAGCGGACTCTTACCTCTGCTCGCACCAAGGACCTCGACAATGCTGAACTCTACGTGCGCTACACCCTCATCTGGGAAGAGCCTCTTAAGGTCGTGGAGGTTGGAGGTCTGACGGTGGGTGGGCTTGGATGCCTCGAGCCCGGGGCGCTCGACGCGCCAAAGTCCGCGGCCGCCGGCCTGGATCGCTCACAGGTCACCGGAGCGGACGAGTGCGTAGGGCTGGGAGCGGCCAATGGACATGATGGTCTGCACGCCCTCCAGCGTCATGAAGAGGGGCGTGGCGGTCACCGGCTCTCTGGAGGGCCTGATTACTCGGGGATCTCGCTGAGTTGGGCCTCAATCCGATCCAACCGCTCGGTGATGTTGCTTAGGTGCTCCACGATGAGTTGGTTCGAACCATCGATCGCCGTCGCTGTTTCGCGTCGTGCGCTGGTGACGGTGCCTACCACCCAGACGGTAAGAACAACGAAGATCGCGAGTGGTATTGCGGCGGCGAGGATGACAACAAATACGGTAGTGGTAAGTGTCATGAAGATTCCCTTTCCTATTCTTGATTAATCAGGCGCACAATGTGGTCTGGAGTTATTTCAAGCTGAAACGGAGCGACCCAGTAGTGTTTCCTCACTCGGCTCTCTCCGAGCTGTTCCAGGCCGCTCTCGATGAGTCGAGCAGCTTCCAAGCGGTTGAGGTGCTGGTAGAGCAGTGGCCGAGACATCCCGAGTCGGCGGGCCAGCTCACTGACATGGGTCGACTCCGTCTCTAGAGAGGCGATAATTCGCAACCGAGGCTCACTTCCGAGAGCACTGAGTATCTGAGCGAGCCGTGCTGCGTCCATTACCCCTCCGGATCGTAATCGAACGATGTCAGGTGTAAGTATATGCTTACAGTCAGCGGTGCGCAAGTTCTGCCGGGTCTGGCGGAGACGCTGGCTGCTCACCCGGGGTGGCCGGTCGGACTGCGGGCCGGCCTGCACCGCCGGCGAGTACGGGAGGGGTCGACCTCATGGGGTCGCCTCCTCCTTGCGCGCGACGAGCTGCGAAGTCTCCTGGGGCCTGACCCTTGTTCGACTCTTCACCGTTGCGGTGGGGAGTGAGGGGTTCGGCGGGTTGAGCGGCGGGTAGGGGTCGAGGTCCCCGAGGATCAGGAGCGACCAAGCTGCCCGATTTGTTCGCGAGGACCTCGACGTGTCTCACGCTACGGGGTGCGCCGACGCGCGCACGACCACCAATCCCTGCGCTCGCTGCGATCTTCTGTTCGGGCTCGATGGCGTTCGAGTCGAGCGGGTTGATCGCGACCCGATCACCACGCGGGTGACGGTCTCGACGCCCTGGCAGCTGGCGTGCTGCCCGGACTGCGGGGTCGTCGCGCTCAGCCGCGGCCGGCGGGTGCGGGTGCTGCGCGACGTGCCGCACGGCGACGTTCGGGTCCAGATCGTCTGGCGGTAACGACGTTGGCGCTGCGGCGAGGTCGAGTGCCCGCGGGGGACGTTCGCCGAGCAGGTCCCGACCCTGGTCGCCGCTCGCGGCGTCCTGACCCGCCGCGCGGTGTGGTGGGCAGTCGGACAGCTGCGCCGCGAGCACGCCACGATCGCTGGGCTCGCCCGCCGGTTGGGGGTCGGCTGGGCGACGCTGTGGCGCGCGGTCAAGCCCGAGCTCGAATGTCTGGCCGGTGACCCGACCAGGTTCGCCGGTGTGACGTCCCTGGGGGTCGATGAGCACATCTGGCACTACGGTGACGTGCGTGAGCGCGGCCCGAAGGAGTTGACCGGGATGGTCGACCTGCCCCGTGACCAGGCCGGACGCGTGCACGCCCGGCTCCTGGACTTGGTGCCCGGCCGCTCGAAGAAGGCCTACACCGACTGGCTGCTCAACCGCGGCGTCGACTTCCGCGCGCGGATCGAGGTCGCTGCCCTGGACCCGTTCGGTGGCTACAAGTCCGCGATCGACGCCGAGCTCGCCGACGCCACCGCCGTCCTGGACGCGTTCCACGTCGTCAAGCTCGGCACGCAGGTCGTCGACGAGGTACGCCGCCGAGTCCAGCAGGACACCACCGGGCACCGCGGCCGCAAGGGCGACCCCCTGTTCGGAATCCAGACCATCCTGCGCGCCGGCGCCGAGAACCTCACCGACCGCCAGCTCGCCCGCCTCGAGACCGCGATCTTGGCCGATCCCGCCCACGAGGAGGTCTACGTCGCCTGGCGCTGCGTCCAAGACCTCCGAGCCGCCTACCGCGCGAAGGACACGACCAAGGGCCGTCGCCGCGCCGAGAAGATCCTGGACGCGTTCCACACCTGCCCGATCCCCGAGGTCGCCCGCCTGGGACGCACCCTGCGCCGCTGGCGGCAGGCGTTCTTGGCCTACTTCGACACCGACCGCGCGAACAACGGCGGCGCCGAGGCCGTCAACGGCATCATCGAGCTGCACCGGCGCCTCGCCCGCGGCTACCGCAACCGCGACAACTACCGCCTCCGCGTGCTCCTCGTCGCCGGCGGACTGATCACCTGATCCCTATCGGAACGGCGAAGAGCCTCATTACTTCACGCGGCTACCGCAAAGCCCCTACATGCACTCCCAGTGCAAGGGCCTTAACCGATAGCCTTCTCATCCCAGAGATTCAGCGTGTGCATGCGCAGAGTTTCTCGGTTTACGGCATCCGCAAGATGTGGCACGCGATGAACCGTGAAGGCTTCCATATCGGCCGCGACAAGACCGCACGACTGATGAAGCTCGCAGGTGTTTGTGGCCGCAGGCGTGGACGAACCCCTGTGACAACGATTAGCACGAAGACACCGGATCATCGCCCAGACCTTGTACAGCGAGACTTCCGTGCACAAGCGCCAGGCAGGCTTTGGGTTGCCGACACTACCTATGTTCACACCCTGTCAGGGTTCGCCTACACCGCGCTTTGTCGTGGATGTCTACAGCCGAAAAATTGTTGGTGTTGCTACACGCTCGACGATGCGTACCGATGCGCTGCCCATGGAGGCTTTGGAGCATGCGTTAACGACTGCAGGGCGAATTCATGAAAACCAGTTAATTCACCACAGTGATCGGGGCAGCCAGTACGCGTCACTGACGTATTCCACCGCGCTAGCGGAATCCGGAATCCGTCCGAGTGTGGGAACAGTCGGCGATTCCTATGACAATGCTCTAGCCGAAACAGTCAACGGCCTCTGCAAGGCGGAACTGATTCATTCCCAAGGCCCGTGGACGTCAGTGGGGGAAGTCGAGCTGGCCACCTTGCGGTGGGTGCATTGGTGGAACACCAAGCGTCGTCACGAAGCATTGGACTACGCCACCCCACAGGAAGTAGAAACCGAGTACTATCTCACCCAGCCCATCAACACAGGGCCGTAAAAGAAGCGGAACCAAACCCAGGACGCTTCAATCGGGAGCGTACACGAGACCCTTGTTGATGAGGTTGGCACGGGCGGGGTCTTTTGGAACACTGCCGCTACGTCAGAGCCCGAAGACTCCGCCGCTGACGAGGATCACGATGCCGAGGCCGATGAGAACGATGGGAAAGAGGATGTCCTCCCAGCGTTCGAGCACTTCCGCGATCGGGGGGCGGGTGGCGACGAACTTTGCCAGGGCCACCAGGACCGCAACGAGCGCGAGGAAGACGATGCAGTAGGCGACTACTGCGAGAGGTTCCACGCTAAGGAATACAGGGGTGTAGACACCGATGTTGTCGCCGCCATTGGCAAAAGTGACGCCTGCGACTGTCCAAACGCCGACCTTCTTGCCGGCAACCTTGGCCTCGTCATCATCGTCGTCATCGTCTCCGCGCCAGGCCTGCCATGCGGCCCAGAGGCCGAGGCCCAGCGGGATGAGACCAAAGTATGGAATGACTGCCGGAGGCAGAAATGCTCCGGCACCGATGGTCACAAGGATCGCGGCACCGAGGATGCCGGCAAATCCGAGGTACTGGCCGGCCAAAATGCGGGCGGTGGTGCCGCTCTGGCGTGCCCCTCGTGCGAAGAAGAGGGCGAGCACGATGATGTCGTCGATGTTGGTAGCTGCGAACAGGCCTATCGCCTGCAAGACCGTAGTGAGGTTCATGCGCCCACCCCAGCTACGTTGCATTCGGGAAGTGCGCAGGCGGGGTCGATGCACGGGGCGTCTTCGTCTACTGCCAAGGTGGCATCGACCAATGTAGTCAGCGCCTGCGCCAAGTGTGGATCGGCGATCTCGTATCGTGTCCGACGACCCTCGGGCTCGGAGACGACGATCCCACAATCGCGCAAGCATGCCAGGTGGTTGGACACGTTCGAGCGTGTCAGGTCCAGATCTCGGGATAGTTCCGCCGGGTAAGCGGGATGGTCGAGCAGGGCCAAGATGATCCGGGATCGAGTAGGGTCGGCCAGTGCACGACCCAGGCGGTTCATTACGTCGAGGCGCGAAGCAATAGTCAGCATTCACTGAACTATACAGCGAGCACTGAATTAGTTAAGTTCCGGGTAGCGGTGCAGCTGTGTGTGCTGCTCAAGTGACAGTGGAAGGAGAAGAGATGGCAGAGATTCCGGCAAAGTTGCAAAAACAGCGTCGCCAGTTCGAGATTCAAGTTGCGCACGAGCCTGGCGTAGTTCGGGAGATCGGTTTTCAGGCCCCAAGCAATGATACGAACGGGACAAAACTCGATGGCCTCATCATCTTGAACCGGGAAGGCTCGAACAAACTTATCTACCTCATCCGCAGCCTCGATTCGATTCCCGTTTGCAGCGGGGACACCTCGGGGTTCGACGACGGTTCGCGCCGCCAAGGAGAACCTTGCCGGATGGATTGCCGAGAGGGACAACGAGGGAGACAACACTGGCGACGGTGCATACTTGGTTGAACCACGCTCGTTTCTGATGATCGGCCCATGTGCGATTTGTGCCGCGCCCAAGGCAACCGAATTGGCTCGAAGTTCCGTAGCTTTGAAAGTTTCCGCTCGAACCGCAAGTCACCGGAGGTGCTCACCTTTGACGAGCTTGTCGAGCGTTCACGGTGGAGCGTGGAGCTTGCCGAGAGGCAGGAAGAGGCGGAAGCGGAATTTCCTGACTTCCCGTTCTAAGGAGCGCTTCTGCTCATGTCAAATAATTGACTTCTGTCGTGTAACCGGAGTCGGAACCCGGTGTGACCGGGGTGTAGCCACGAACCCGGTACAACTGGTCGGGGAGTTTACTGAAAGCTCCCACCGGGGGAATAGGGGTTTCGTACGGGATCCATCGGTACTCCTCAAAACTAAAGAAATCTGCTCGCTTAAAGCATTTTGCTGCACGGGGTTATGCGCCCTCGTATTTCGGGCTCGGTCTCGGTCTCGGGTGGGTGGCGTGTGCATGGTTCGGGTTATATGCCCACTCAAGGAAAGCCGGTCATGGACGCTAAGACCCTCACGCCCGCCAAACGCCTTAGCCGCTTCGCTGTTATCGCGGCGGTGATCTTTGCAGCCCTCACACTTGTCATTACTCCGGCGCGGGCGCTTGCCCACGGTGAAGGTGTGCTCCAGATCGGCAACGAAGCGCTCACGGGCGAGGGCATGGTGGCCGTTGGTGAAAGCACGCCGGTGCTTCGAGGGTCAGATGGGTTGGTCGTCTTGGCAGATGGGACGTTTGATTCGTCCACTTCGACGACCTCAAAGTGCTATGGCAACGTGAGCAGTCAAAACAGGTTCGTGCCGGTGATCCGGTGGACATCCAATAACGCGATCGGGAAGTTCCAAACGAAGCCGCCGAGCGGGTTTTTCGAGGACACTCAAAACACGATCGACTCTGCTTTCAACATGGCCTCGATGATCCCCGCGCTCGTTGGTATACCTGCGCAAATGCGATGTATGCGATTTTGGTTGACTCACACACGGGCATATCCGTCGGTCGCGGGTTCAAGCCCCGCCGGGCCTACGCAAAGCCCTCGCATGCAGCACAAACGGGGCCCGACAACCGTTGGACTCCGTTTGTACGTGTGCGACCGAGCGCGTCGATTACGCGCTTGCGAACACGACCGACATGTCGTGGCCGCCGAAGCCGAAGGCGTTGTTGATCGCCGCGATGTCACCACTCGGGAGCTCGCGCGGCTTGCCGTTTGCGACGTCCATCGAGACGCCTTCGTCGAGATTTTCGATGTTGATCGTGGGCGGCGCCACCCGATTGTGGAGGGCGAGAATGGTGAAGATTGATTCAACAGCGCCCGCGCCGCCGAGGAGGTGGCCCGTCATCGACTTCGTCGACGTGACGACGACCTGATCGGTTTCACCCTCAAGAGCGATTGAGATGGACTCGAGTTCGTTGAGGTCGCCGAGCGGGGTCGAGGTGCCGTGCGTGTTGACGTGAACGATGTCGCGTGCGGTAAGGCCAGCGTCGGTGAGGGATTCGCGGATCGCGCGAGCTTGGCCTTCGGTGCTCGGGGCGGAAATGTGGTGGGCGTCGGAAGCCATGCCGCGCCCAGCGAGGTAGGCGTAGATATGCGCACCGCGGGCTTTGGCGTGTTCCTCAGTCTCGATGACCATGATTCCGGCGCCTTCGCCGAGCACGAAGCCGTCGCGATCACGGTCGTACGGGCGAGAGGCGGTCTCGGGCGAATCATTGCGGGTGGAGAGAGCGCGAATGTTCGCGAAGCCCGCGAGGGGAAGCGGATGCACGCAACCTTCGGTGCCGCCAACAATGGCGATATCGGCGCGGCCGCTGCGCACGAAGTCGAGGCCGTGCGCGAGTGCCTCGGCGCCAGATGCACACGCGGAAACGGGCGTGTGCGCGCCTGCCTTCGCTCCGAACTCGATCTCGATGTGAGCGGCGGCGGAGTTCGCCATGAGCATGGGGACCGTGAACGGATTCACGCGGCGCGCACCGCGTTCTTTCACGGTGTCCCACTGGTCGAGGATCGTCCACACGCCACCGATGCCGGTACCGACCACAACGCCAAGGCGCAGAGGATCGACTTCGGGGTTGCCTGCGTCCTTCCAGGCCTCACGTGCGGCAATTATCGCGTACTGGCCGTTGGGGTCGAGCTTTTTAGCTTCTGGCTTCGATAGGTAGTCGAGGGGATCGCCCGCAACCGTGCACGCGAAGTCGACGGCGAGTCCGTAGCGCTCGGCCCAATCGTTCTCGAGTGTGTGGGCGGTCGATTGTCCCGCAAGGGCGGCGTTCCAGGAGCTTTCAATGTCGACTCCAAGCGGGTTGAACGTGCCTAGGCCGGTAACAACTACGCGAGGGCTCTCGCTCATGGGTTCTCCTTGCGGGCGTGATGGAAAAGGGCGAAAAGATTAAAGTGCGCGCCCGCCGCTAACGGGCGAGCGCGCACCGGCAACAATCAGGCCTGAGCGTTCTGGATGAACTTGACGGCGTCGCCAACGGTCACGAGGTTCTTGACCTCTTCGTCGGGGATGCGCACGTCGAACTTCTCCTCAGCGTTCACGACGATGGTCATCATCGAGATCGAGTCGATGTCGAGGTCGTCGGTGAAGGACTTGTCGAGCTGAACGTCAGCGGTCTCAACACCGGTTTCCTCGTTTACGATCTCGGCGAGGCCAGCGAGGATGTCTTCTTCGGTGTGTGCCATGAGGCTCTCCTTTGTGCTTTACGAATTAAATCAGCGGCATAAGCCTACAGGCATAAACCTGAAGGTTCTGGTTCCGACGGTTGCAAGTTTGACGTGTGTCTCGCTCTGCTCGATCGCGGCTCGCCCTGCGCTCGGGCGCATGAGATCGTCCCGCGGGGTAGGTCCGGACCGGGCAAGCGAAGCACACCCTACGGCAAGACGACGATCTGGCACGCGTACGCGAGGCCGGCACCAAAACCAATCTGCACGCACACGTCACCGGACTTCGCCTGGCCCTCGTCGAGGAGACGATGCACGGCGAGCGGAACAGATGCGGCAGAAGTGTTGCCGGTATCAGCGATGTCGCGGCCGATGACGACGCTCTCGGGAAGCTTGAGCTGTTTAGCGAGCTCATCGATGATGCGCATGTTCGCCTGGTGAGGGACGAAAACGTCGATGTCGTCGACGGTGAGCCCCGCTTCATCAAGAGCTTTACGGACAATCTCGGCGGTGTGCCACACGGCCCAGCGGAACACGGTGCGGCCATCCTGCTCGAGAGTCGGAAAACCGAGCTCCGGCTGGTCGCGGTACTCGAGAAGCGAGTGCGTCATGCGGATCGTGTCCCAATGCTCGCCGTCGCTACCCCAGATAGTGGGGCCGATCTTCGGTTCGTCGCTAGCGGCAACGATCGCAGCACCCGCCCCGTCGCCAAGGAGGAACGAGATCGAGCGGTCGGTGGGGGAGATGAGATCTGAGAGCTTCTCTGCGCCCACGATGAGCACGTTCGTTGCGGCGCTCGAGCGCACGAGAGCGTCGGCTTGGCCGACCGCGTAGCAGAAGCCTGCACACGCCGCCGAAATATCGTAGGCGACTGCATCCTCAATCCCGAGCCGGGCCGCGAGAAGAGTTGCCGCAGAAGGCGTTTGATATTCAAACGAAATCGTCGAGACGATGACCGCGTCAATGGCCGAAGCGTCGAGACCCGACTTTTCGATTGCTTCTCGCGAGGCCTCTTCGGCGAGGTCGATGACGTGAATGCCTTCGCTCGCACGCTTGCGGGTCACAATGCCCGTGCGGCGGCGGATCCATTCGTCGGACGAGTCGATAGGGCCTGCGATGTCATCGTTCGTGACAACGAGGTCGCCGCGTGCGGCGCCGTAGGCGAGAATCTGTGAGCCCGCAACGGGCTTCGAGGGGCGAAGAGTGACCACCGAACCTATGCCTCCTTCGGGGTCTGGCCGGCATGCTCGCGCACGAAATCGCGCGCGGCATCGAGCTGATCGGGAGTATTGAGATCGAACCGAGCGATCGACTTTGCGTCCCGCTTGACGAGACCGGTGAGGGTGCCTGCAGGTGCAAGTTCGAGGATGCCGGTGACACCCTCGGCCTCAAACGTGCGCATGCACGCGAGCCAATCGACGGTATGGGCGACTTGCGTGACGAGCGACTCGAGGAACGCCTGACCGTCGTGGACGACGGCGCCATCGGCGTTCGAGACCACGGGAATCTGGGGGGTGCGCACCGAGTAGTCGCTTACTCGAGTGGCGAGCGCTTCTCGCGCGCTTTCCATGAAAGGGGAGTGGAACGCGCCGGCCACCTGCAGCGGGATTACGCGAGCCTTTGCCGGCGGATTTTCCTTGAGGCTCTCGAGCTGCGCGAGCGAGCCGGCTGCGACGACCTGAGCCGCTCCGTTGATGTTTGCGGGAACGGCACCGGCGGCTTCGATCTTCGCGAAAACGTCCTCGCGCAGACCGCCCACGACTGCCGCCATCCCGGTTTCTTCTGCCGCGGCGGCTTCTGCCATGGCCCGCGAACGATCACGGACGAACTCCATCGCGTCCGTCTCCGTGAGGGTCCCGCTCAGACCAGCCGCGGCAACCTCACCGACCGAGTGCCCCGCGTAAAAATCGGGGCGCGGCATGTCGAGCGCGCCGAAAAGTACGCTGTGCACGATCAGGCTCGAGGCAACGAGAAGCGGCTGGGCAATCGCCGTGTCACGTATCGTGTCGGCATCCGACACGGTCCCGTGCTTCACAATGTCGACGCCAGCGGCTTCGCCGAGGGAGCCCGCATATTCCGCGACGCTATCGATGTCCAGCCACGGGGCGAGAAACCCCGGTTTCTGAGCGCCCTGGCCGGGCGATGCAATGACGAGCACGCCACTGTCCTTTCACACTGTCGAACGAGAGGAGGCCGCTTCCGTGCGGAGCGCGGCCTCGAACATCGCGAGGGAGACGTCGGCCCCAACCCCCGATGAAACTGCCAGGCGCGCGGCATGCGCAAGAGCCTCTTGAAGCGAGCGTTCCACCTCGCCCCAGGGTTTTATGCGCGTGCCCCGGCGCCCATCGGTTTCCACAATACCTGCCGCCGCAAGTGACTTAATGGCCTTCGCCGCCGTGTTCGGTGCGACGTGGCAGACTTCCGCGAGTGCACGGACGGAGGGCAACTTCTCACCCGGGGCGAGAGTGCCCTCCGCCGCGGCATTCGCGATTGAATCATGGAGCTGCGCGGCGGCGTTCGGCGCGGACGCGTCGACTCGGAGCCACGGCAGTTCAGCGACCATGATGCTCAGGCGTCCCCGCCTGCGCCACCGGACGAACCGGCGTTGACGTTCAGCAGATCGTACTTGTCGATGGCCTGCTTGACGATCGACCGGTCAATCGTGCCCTGATCCGCGAGCGACTTGAGAGCGCGCACGACGAGCGACTCGCGGTCGATGTGCAGGTAGCGGCGGCCCGCAGCTCGCGTGTCTGAGAATCCCCAGCCTTCGGCGCCAAGAACGGCATAGTCGTTCGGCATCCAGGGGCGGATCATGTCGGGAACGAGGTAGTCGAAGTCCGTGGTCGCCACGAACGGGCCCTCGGCGTCCTTGAGCTTCTCGACCATCCACGGCGTCCTGGGTTCCTCTTCGGGGTGGAGGAAGTTGTGCTTGTCCGCGGCGAGTGCGTCGTTGCGCATCTCGCTCCACGAGGTCACCGACCATACAGCCGAGCGAACGCCCCAGTCCCTGTAGAGAAGATCGCGTGCTTCGCGAGTCCACGGGACTGCAACGCCCGAGGCCATGAGCTGGGCAACGGGGCCGTCGCCCTCTTGAACATCATCGACCTTGTACATGCCCTTGATGATGCCCTCGACATCGACATTCTCGGGCTCAACGGGCTGGTGGATCGGCTCGTTGTACACGGTCAGGTAGTAGAAGACTTCCTGGAGGCGCTCTTCGTTCTCCCCGTACATGCGCTGCAGGCCATCGCGCACGATGTGCCCGATCTCGTAGCCGTAGGCGGGGTCGTAAATAACCGCACCGGGGTTCGTGTACGCGAGCAGCGGGGAGTGGCCATCCATGTGCTGGAGACCTTCACCCGCGAGGGTCGTCTTGCCAGCCGTTGCGCCGATCACGAAGCCCTTGGCCATCTGGTCGCCGGCGGCGTAGAAGAAGTCGCCGGTGCGCTGGAAGCCAAACATCGAGTAGAAGATGTAGAACGGCACGAGAGGCACCTCGTGCGTCGAGTAGGCCGTACCCGCAGCAGTGAAGGCGCTCGTCGAGCTGATCTCGTTAATACCCATGTGCTTGATCTGACCCTGCGAGGATTCCTTGTACGCAAGGAGGAGATCGCGGTCCACCGAAAGGTAATTCTGGCCCTTCGGATTGTAGATCTTCGCGGTCGGGAACATCGCGTCGAGGCCGAACGTGCGGGCCTCATCGGGAATGATCGGAACCCAGTACTTGCCAGTTTCCTTGTCACGCATGAGGTCCTTGAGAAGGCGCACGAGTGCCATCGTCGTGGCGACCTCCTGCTTGCCGGAGCCGCGCTTCGCGACGGCCCAAGTCTTCTCGCCGGGAACCGTGAACGTCGCCTTCTTGTGGCGGTTATCGGGAACAACGCCGCCCAGTTCTGCACGGCGCTCACGCATGTACTGCATTTCCGGCGAGTCTTCGGCCGGCATGTAATACGGCTGGTTGTAGAGATCAGCCTCGAGCTGCCGATCGGTGAACGGAATGTGCAGCGTGTCGCGCAGCTGCTTGAGGTCATCGATCGTGAACTTCTTCATCTGGTGGGTCGCGTTACGGCCCGCGAAGTTTTTGCCGAGCACGTACCCCTTAATGGTGTGCACGAGGATGACGGTCGGCTTGCCGTTCTTCACTGTCGTGGCATGCTTGAACGCCGCGTAGATCTTCTTGGGATCGTGGCCGCCGCGCTTGAGACCCCACCAAATGTCGGCATCGCTCATGTCTTCGACGAGGGCCTTCGTGCGCGGGTCGCGGCCGAAGAAGTTATCGCGGATGAAGCCGCCCGATTCGGCGCGGAACGTTTGGAAGTCGCCGTCGGGGGTCGTGTTCATGAGGTCCACGAGGGCGCCGTCGGTGTCTGCGGCGAAGAGCTTGTCCCAGCCCTCGCCCCACACGACCTTCACGACATTCCAGCCCGCGCCGCGGAACTGGGCTTCGAGCTCCTGAATGATCTTGCCGTTGCCACGCACGGGGCCGTCGAGGCGCTGGAGGTTGCAGTTGACGACGAACGTGAGGTTGTCGAGCTGCTCGTTGGCGGCGATGTGGAGGGCGCCTCGCGACTCGACCTCGTCCATTTCGCCGTCGCCGAGGAATGCCCACACGTGCTGCTCGCTCGTGTCCTTCAGACCACGGTTGTGGAGGTAGCGGTTAATGGAGGCTTGCTCAATTGCGTTGACGGGGCCGATGCCCATCGAAACGGTGGGGAATTGCCAGAACTCCGGCATCGCGCGCGGGTGCGGGTAGCTGGGGATTCCGTGTGGGTTCGACTTTTCCTGGCGGAAACCGTCGAGATCCTTTTCATTCAGGCGCCCCATGAGGAAGGCTCGCGAGTAGATACCGGGGGAGGCGTGGCCCTGGAAGAACACCTGGTCGCCACCGCCGCGGTGTTCGCGACCGCGGAAGAAGTGGTTGAAGCCAACCTCGTAGACGGTGGAAATGGAGGCGTAGCTCGAGAGGTGGCCACCGACGCCGATTTCGGGACGCTGCGCGCGATGCACCTGCATTGCTGCGTTCCAGCGCACGGCCCGTCGGATCGACTTCTCGATGTCGAGATCGCCCGGGTACTCGGGCTCGTCCTTCGCGGCGATGGTGTTGACGTAGTCGGTGTTTTCCACGCTGGGAACGTCAACATTCTTTTCGCGTGCGCGCGTGAGGAGGTTGCCGACGATGTGGGAGGCACGCTCCGCGCCGCTGTTCGCTACGACCGCGTCGAGCGATTCGATCCACTCCCTCGTTTCTTCGGGATCCACGTCGTTCGCGTGGCTGGGAAGACCGATCCCTTGACGCCCGGTGATGTCGTTCGAGTTCACGCTGTTGTTCTCCCTCATGGTGTGAGTGAAAAGGGCTGTGCCTTAAGGCCCGCCATTGTGCCGTCCTAGCGTATAGCGTGCGCCCGAAAGAGAGGTGAGCGCGGGGCGGTTAAAGGTGCCGCGGGTCTCACACTTCGGGCGTGGCTTCACGTCGTGTTTTTGTGAGTGACACCGCCGGAGTCCTTAGGTACAGTTGGAGCGTCCCGAGATCCTCCATCTCATTTCCGACCTCCGAAGGAGTCGCCCCTTGTCACCGGTTGCAGCTTCGAGCGACAACCTTGCCGAAGTTTTTGAGTTCCACGAAGGCCAGCTCGTTCAGGAATTCGGGTATGACGACGATGTAGATCTCGACCTTCGCGATGCCATCGAGGACCTTATCGACGCCGACCTCGAAGATGAGTACTCCCGCGAGATCGTGGACGGTGTCATTATGTGGTGGCGCGATGGTGACGGTGATCTCACCGATGCGCTCGTCGATTGCCTGTCGAGCCTCGTCGCCGGAGGGCCCGTATGGCTGCTCACGCCGAAACCCGGCCGCCCGGGTCACGTGGATCCCGCGGATATCCAGGAAGCGGCGAACACCGCCGGCTTGCGCGGAATGAATGCGGTTTCGCTTGCGCCGGATTGGTCTGGCACGCGGTTGGCCTCGCGGTCGTAGTTTTCGCGGAAGAGTTTTCCGACGCCTTTCCGCTTCCCGTTTTGCCGAATCCAGCCGCTCGTGCGACGATAGTCCGCGCGGGTCTTTAGCTCAGTTGGTTAGAGCGCCACGTTTACACCGTGGATGTCGGGGGTTCGAGTCCCTCAAGACCCACGTAAGATGAGAAAATCGAAACTTGCCCCGCCTGATGGCGGGGCAGTTTTGTTTCTGCGGTGACGTGCACCGGGGCGTCGATGCTGGTGTGGGCAAGGACGGTGGGGTGGTCTGCTCGGGTGTGTAGGTGGCGTTTTCTTCGTCGTGGATGGTGATGCGGGTGAACAGGGCGCGGTTGAGGATGCGTCGTTCGGCTGGGTCGCACTTGTTGTAGAGGTTGTCGAGGAGTTTGGTGAGCCGGTCCAAGCCTGTTCGGGCCGCGGCGTAGGTGTCGGTGACGTTGCCATGCCGGTCTCCTTCCGCGAACCTGTCCACAGGGTCGAAGAACCAACCCGGTGCCCAGCAGTAGGCCAGTCATGACGAGGGGGTACATGTTGATGATCCACAGTGACTCACTTACGCTCGCCGACAACCCGTCCGTCAGAAGAGGCACGACCACGTAGAGAATCGAAGTGTCGACCGTTGCAAGCAGCAAACCGAGAGAGACGGCGGTGAGCACGAACCACCGTGTGCGCTGCGAGGCCGGCGCAGGGGGATCTTGAGTCATCTCAGCCTTGCAATATTGCGATACGTCGTCAGAGCGCGGTAGATTTGGGGACCGTATACAGGGAGCATGAAAGTCAGACTCCTGATCATTGGCGCATGTGCTCGGAGGCAAGTCGCGCGAAGATGAGGGTGTCGGTCCATTCGCCCTTGCTGAACCAGTCCTGGACGTGACGTGCTTCGAGCCGGAGCCCGACACAACGAGCCAGTGCTGCCGAGGCGCTGTTGCGGGCATCCATCTGCGCGGTGATGCGGTGGAGCCGGTAGTGGTCAAACCCGAGGGCGAGTACTGCTCGGACGGCTTCGCTGGCGAAACCTTGCCCACCGTGCGCTGGGTCGAGAACCCACCCGATCTCGCCTTGACGGTGCTCGTGATCGGTGAGCCACAACGCGACGTCTCCGATTGGGACGCCGTCATGCTCGATGACCAGCGCAAGCGCGCCACTCTCGCCATCGATGTCAGTCTTCGCTAGGCGTTCGGTGAGCTTGTCGTGGGTGACTTCCGCGGTCCATGGCTCGTCCAGCAGGTAGCGGGCAACGTCGGGTCGCGAGTACAGCTCGTGAAGCCATTCGGTATCGTCGGCGTTATGCGGACGGAGCCGAAGCCGCTCCGTCGCCAACGGCCACTGGGCGGTGGGCTTGAGATCGCGCCGGTAATGGAAAAGTTCCTCGCGCTGTCCTGCGGGCGTGGTTCCGACGGCTCGCTCGACCTCATGGAACCCTGCGTTCGTCAAGCACCGCTGGGAGGCCTTGTTCTCCAGGAGCGTGCGTGCTGTCAAGGTTCGCAATCCACTGTTGCGTGCGAAGCGCGATGCCAACTCCAGGCCCCGACGAGCGTGCCCTGCTCCCCGCGCATCCGGATGAATCCAGAACCCGACCTCGGCAGCCTCGGAGCTGGCGTCGAAGAGCACCAAGGAGCCCACAAACCGGTCCGTCTCGGCGTCGGCAAGTGCGAGAACTGCCAGCGTGCCGGACGACAGACCCTCAGCAACCTCGTCACGGATCATCCGTCGCACGGACTCGGGGGTGTAGTCGGACTCGGGCAGGTGGCCGAAGCGCCGCACAGCTTCATCCTTGGTGCCGGCTGCATACGCGCCTGCGTCCAGCTCAAAGAGGGGGCGTAGGCGAGTGTTCTCAAAGGTGATCGGGAGGGTGGTGGCATCCAGCATGCGCTAAACCTAACATAGAATGGATAGCTAACGGAAGCGTGTTTGGTTAGGCTGGTGGGGTGAGCTACTGGGAACATCGCAAACCTGTGCGACGCCTCCGCGCAGTAGACCTCGGGGAGGTTGCGAGGGCATCGGTGAGGCTGCTGGACGAAGGCGGGTTGAGGGCCCTCACCCTGCGTTCTGTGGCACAACAGGTGGGTGTTGCTCCAGCCAGCCTGTACTCCCGCGTCGAATCCGTCGACGACCTGTTCGACCTCGCCCTCGACACAGCGCTTGCAGACGATCCCGTGATGTCCGAGTCGATCCGCAACGCCGACCTGTCTGCCCTGATGCACGCCTTCTTCGCGCACCTCACGACCCACCGGTGGGCCGGTCAGGTCATCGGTATGCGCGCTCCCAGGGGCCCGGCGTACCTGGCCCTTTCCGAGCGGATGTGCGTCCTGCTCGAACAAGCGGGTACCCCGGATCCGCTGGGAACTGCCTACCGATTGTCCAACCTGGTGATTGGCGCCTCGCTGACCGCACCCATGGCGCCTGACGAGAAGCGCGTCGCCATTGACCCTGACCAAGCTCCTACCTATGCGCGGCTGCACGCGACGCACCACGTCAGCCCACGCGAGATTCTCTCCGACGGCCTCACGGCACTCCTGTCGTGAGGGGGCCTTTTGATTCGGGGCCGCCCTGCGTCGCTAATGGCCACGGACTGGTCTCCGTGAGAGTGCGCCCCCTTCGCAGTGCGCCGATAGTCGGACGGGCTGATCCCGACATCGTTCGCGATCGCGCGGAGCGCCTCGCTATCGTGATACCGCCGTTCCAGAGAGTCGGCTGCCTCGCTACCGATGCTGCGGTGCGGACTTACCGGTTCTGGCTCACGTTGGGTAGGCCGCCCCGCGCGACTGCGGATCGTTCGGTGCAGTGATCTCATGGAACCCACCGGTGGGGCGAGTTTCTACAAGCTTTCTGCTAGGTCCACCATCGCCACCCTCACTCTTCGCGAAGAGTGAGGGTGTTGTGACGTTGTGTTCTGGTTGCTCAGTCGCGGTTAGCGCACGCCGTGTCGACAATGCGGGCGCAGCCCTTGTATCTTCGCTCCGGACGAAGGGCGGGGCCCGTGGCCCGAACGGCTCGTGTGAGGCTCTGACATATTCCCCACAGATTTGCGCTTTCGGTTTTGCAAAATTCCTATACTGGAGGTCGCACGCTCGAACGGTCGACAAGGAGCATTCATCCATGACACCTGAAGTGTCCGCGCAGCATCCCGGGCTCGACGTCGAGGCTATCCGCCGCGACTTCCCGATTCTCCATCAGAACCTCGCGGATGAAAAACCGCTGGTGTATCTGGACTCGGGGGCGACGAATCAGCGCCCCCAGAGCGTGATCGATGCCGAAGTAGCGTTTCTCACGGCGAGCAACGCGGCGGTTAAGCGCGGCGCCCACCAGCTCGCGGAGGCGGCAACGGATCGTTACGAGGGGGCGCGCGAATCCATCGCTAGTTTTATTGGTGCGACGGACCCTCGAGAACTCGTCTTCACTAAGAACGCGACCGAAGCACTCAACCTCGTGGCGTACGCCCTCGGTAATGCGGATTCTTCAACTCCGGAACACCTACGCGTGCACGAAGGCGATGAGATTCTCGTGACCGAGATGGAGCACCATTCGAACCTCGTGCCGTGGCAGGAACTTGCCCGCCGCACGGGTGCGACGCTTCGCTATATCCCCCTGACGGACGATTTCGAGTTCGACCTCACCGATATAGATTCGCTGCTGAATGAACGCACGAAGGTTTTCGCTTTCGCGCATCAGTCCAATGTGCTCGGCACGATCAATCCGGTCCCGACTCTCGTGGCGCGCGCCCGCGACGTCGGTGCCCTGACGGTGCTCGACGCATGCCAATCCACGCCTCACATGCCGATCGACGTGGCCGACCTCGGTGTCGATTTTCTCGCCTTTTCCGGGCACAAGATGCTGGGCCCCACGGGCATCGGCGCGCTGTGGGGGCGATATGAACTTCTCGCGGAGCTCCCGCCGTTCCTGCTCGGTGGTTCGATGATCGAGATCGTGCACATGGATCACACGACCTTCGCGGAGCCCCCTGCACGTTTCGAGGCTGGAACCCCGATGATTTCGCAAGCAGTGGGGCTCGAGGCAGCCGTCGGATATCTCCGGAACCTGGGCATGGCGAACGTTGCCGCCCACGAAGCTGTCCTTACCGAGCGCGCCCTCGAGAATCTCGCGAGGATTGACGACGTGCGGATCATCGGCAAGGGCCCGGGCGAAGGGCGCGCGGGCGCCGTCGCGTTCAGTGTTGAAGGCCGCCACCCCCACGACATTGGGCAAGTCCTCGACACGCTCGGCGTTGAAGTGCGCGTGGGGCATCATTGCGCGTGGCCGCTTCATCGTCGATATGGTGTTCACGGAACGACGCGCGCAAGCTTCAGCGTGTATAACACGCTCGACGAAGTTGACCGCCTCGCCTCTGCACTCGAGGAAGCCATCTCGTTTTTCAAAGGATTTGATCGATGAACCTCAATGCGATGTACTCCGAGCTCATTTTCGAGCACGACAAACGCCCCCAGAATTTTGGGCTTCGCGAGCCGTTCCAATCCGAAGTTCACCACGTCAACCCGACGTGTGGGGACGAGATCACGCTGCGCCTCCAGCTTGATGGCGACGCGGACAACCCGACGATCACGGATCTGTCCTATGACGCGACGGGGTGCGCCATGAGCCGCGCCTCCGCCTCCATCATGAGCGATCTGCTCATCGGCGAGAGCCTCCAGGATGCACAGAAGACGTTTGACCACTTCGACGAGGTCATGCACTCTCGCGGCAAAAACGAAGGCGACGAAGACATCATTGGTGATGGGATCGCACTCGTGGGCGCAGCAAAGTTTCCCGGCCGCGTGAAGTGCGTACTCATGCCGTGGAAGGCCTATCAGGCGGCCCTCGCCGAAGCTCAAGCCGCGCGTGGATCGCAATCCTGACTCTCGTTCACCGACAACCGCCGAGGTACAACCCATGACGACCATCGACCGCGTGACCGCTCTGCTCGAAAGCCTCTACCCGCTCCAATGGGCGGAAGAGTGGGACCGCGTGGGCCTCGTGCTCGGGGACCCCACCTGGGAGGTCCAGCGGATACGCCTCGCGGTGGATCCGACGGTTGCCGAGGCTCGCGAGGCTGCGAAGCGTGAAGGAACGCTCCTCATCACGCACCACCCGTTGCTGCTACGGGGCGCGAGCTTTCTGCCGGCAACGACGGGTAAGGGGGCGGTGGCGACCGAAATCCTCCGCTCGCGCGGAGGGCTGTGGTGCGGGCACACCAATAGCGACCGTTCGCAAAACGGCACCGTCGGGGCATGGCTTGAGCTGCTGGGCCTTTCCGATGCCAGGGCGCTTGAGCCGGGTAAGCCCGCGGACGATGAGTCCTTCTTTGGCCTAGGTGCCGTGGGAGAGTGTGCCGAGCCTTCGACGGTCGGTGACGTGGCCCGGCTTATCGCGAAGAGCGTGCCCGCCACTGCTCAAGGGGTCCTATTTACCGGCGAAGCGGATCGCGAGGTGCGCCGTATTGCGGTGTGCCCGGGCGCCGGGGACTCTTTTCTTGAGGCCGCAACGAACGCGGGGGTGGATCTTTACATCACATCGGATCTTCGCCACCACCCCGCCCTAGAGCACCTCGAATCGCGCGCGGATCACTCTCGCGTGCCCGCACTCATCGACCTTCCGCACTACGCGAGCGAATACCTCTATCTGCCGCATCTCGCCTCGATTGTGCGCGAAGAATTCCCCGAACTTGAGGTTGAGGTTTCAGCTCTCTCAAGCGATCCCTTCACGGAGGCAGTGAGATGAAACGCCTTGTCAAGCCCACGCCGGTCCGCGAGGGCGACAAGGTTGCCGTACTCTCGCCCGCGTGGGCGGCTCCCGCGTACTTTCCCGCGATCCACGAGCAGGCGATGAGACGGCTCGAAGAGATCTTCGGGCTCGAGGTCGTCGAATACCCCACGACCCGTGCACTTGGCGCGAGCCCCGAGGAACGTGCCCGCGACGTGAACGCCGCTTTCGCTGATCCCGAGATCCGGGCGCTTATCTCGACTATTGGCGGTAACGATCAGATCCGTATTCTTCGTTACCTCGCCCCAGAACTTCCCGTCGCTGATCCAAAGCCGTTCTTCGGTTATAGCGATAACACCAATCTCCACTCGTGGCTTTTCGCGCACGGGCTTGCAAGCTTCTATGGCGGTTCGACCATGGTCCATCTCGGGAGTGGTCCGACGGTGGATTCCGAACATGTCACCTCACTTCGCGCGGCGCTCTTTGGTGAAGGGGACCTGACCTACACTCTTCCCGCCGATAGCCAAGATTACGGGTTCGATTGGAGCGAAGAGCGTGCCCTCACGGAAGCCTCGCCTCGCGAGGCCGCAGTTCCTCTCGAGTTCTACGGATCACGAACGCGCGTGCGCGGTCGCACATGGGGTGGATGCCTCGAGGTGCTCGACCAGCTCGCGTGGGCAAACCGACTTCCGGATCTCGCAGACCTCGAAGGCGCGATACTTATCTTCGAAACATCCGAGTTTCTTCCGGGCCCCGACCTCGTAGGCCGCTGGATCCGTGGAATGGGGGAGCGCGGCTACCTCGAAGCCGCCGCCGGGATGCTCGTCGCGCGGCCCGTCGTCGACGACCGGGACCATCCCGCTCCCGAGAATGTGCGCGCGGCTCGTCGTGCGGCGCAGCGTGATTACGTGCTCGCCGAACTTTCGCGATACGCGCCGGATCTTCCCGTGTGCTTCGGTGTTCCTTTCGGGCACACGCGCCCTCAATACGTCATTCCCTACGGTGGAGACGTCACCATCGATACGGGCCGGGAAGAGGTCGTGGGCCACTACGGCCAGTGAACGTCAGCGGCGCTCCCAATCGTCGATCACGGTGAGCGTCCGCCGAGTTTTACCATCGGTGATCTCGAAATCCAGTGCATCGCCGAGGGCGGAGGTGAGCACGTCGAGGACGCCCTCAGCTGTTGTGGCGGCCTCTGGCGCCTCGCAAAGAGCGCGCGCAACGAGGCCTCGATAACGCTTAGCGTCGTGGCTGATCACCTGGCGCGTGCCCTCGCGCACCGCCACCGGGGACACCTCGAGAACCTGCGCGCCCTTAAGCGGCATCATCGAGCGATACGCGCCGGAGCGGCAATCGATCACGATTTCGCCGCTACGCTCGATTGCTGCGCCAATGTCTTTGAGATGCTGCTTCCACCATGTCGAGACTTTTCCTAGTCCCAACACTTCGCTTCCCGCTGAAAGACGATAGGCGGGGATGAGGTCTTTTGTGCAGTCGACCACCCCAAAGAGTGCGGACTGCACGAGAAGCCGGCAGCCGTCGGACACGGAGACCGTGCCGAGGGCATCGTAGAGAACTCCCGAATACACCTCGAGTGGCGGCGCGACTGGTTCGCGCTCGAGGTGGGCCATGCGCTCGCGCAGCTCCGGTTGAGTAGCCGGGATTTTGAGTGCGCTCATCGCGGTGTCGCTCTCGGCAGTGAGCTTTGCCGCGCGCAGCATGTCCTCACGAGCTTCGCGTAGTTCACCCCACGACATCGAGGCGAGATCGAGACTCGGTGCTTCGAGGGCGGCGGGGCGAGTTTTCGTTTCCGACGGTGGTAAGAGAATTAACATCTCGTGCGAGCTCCTGTTGGTCGGGCGTGGAGTAAAATTGAGGACTGGACCAGTCAGCTGGACAGTCGCGAGGTATTGCCTCGAGGAAAGTCCGGGCTCCCCCTGGCACGGTGGTGGGTAACACCCACCCGGAGTGATCCGCGGGCCAGTGCCACAGAAAGCAAACCGCCTGCTGCGCAGGTAAGGGTGAAAGGGTGGTGTAAGAGACCACCGCGGCGCCAGCGATGGTGCCGGCACGGTAAACCCCACCGGGAGCAAGGTCATGCAGGAGGCGCTAAGGCTGCCAGGCCGAGTCTCCGGGTAGGCCGCTCGAGGTCGTCGGTAACGGCGATCCTAGATAGATGACTGTCGAAACAGAACCCGGCTTATAGGCTGGCTGGTCCGCGCCTTAGGCGCCCCCGATGCCCTCCGCCTCAGGCCTCTTCGACCGACTCAGCAGCGAGTTCCGCCGCCGATTCGTTCTTCTTGTCTTTTTTGGCCTTCTTCTCGCCCTTGTCTTTTTTCACTTCGAGCTTACGCTCGGCGTGAGCAAGTGCAGCCGCACCGATGATGCCTGCTTCGTTGCGGAGTTTCGCGGGCACGATCTCGGTTTTGAGATCGAGGAAGTGAAGGTACTTCTTCGCGTCTTTCGACACGCCACCGCCCACGATGAACAAATCGGGGGAGAAAAGGAACTCAACGTGGCCGTAGAACTTTTGCAGGCGCTCCTTGGCCCATTCCTCGTAGCTGATGCCGGCCTTCTCGAAAACCGAGCTCGCGGCGAACTTCTCAAAGCTCTTTCCCTCGTACGTGAGGTGGCCGAGTTCCGAATTAGGAATGAGCTTGCCGTCCATAAACATTGCCGAACCGATTCCGGTGCCGAGGGTCGTCATGATGACAAGGCCGGACTTGTCCTTGCCTGCGCCAAACTCCATTTCGGCGATGCCGGCGGCGTCAGCATCGTTGACAACGAAGACCGAGTGGCCCGTGACCTCAGACAGGAGGGTATCGACATCGGTGCCGATCCACGAATCGTCGACATTTGCCGCAGACTTCGCGACCCCGTGCTGAATGATCGCGGGGAAGGTCACGCCCACGGGCATATCCGCGGGAACATCAAATGAGTCGATGAGTTCCTTGACCGTTTTCGCGACCGCATCGGGGGTTGCCGGTTGAGGCGTGGGGATGCGCACACGCTTCTGGGCGAGTTCCCCCTTCTTCAGATTAACGGGCGCACCTTTGATGCCGCTGCCGCCGATATCGATTCCGAATGCTTCCTTGGCCATGGTGAAAGGTTTCTCCTTGCGGGGTGACAATGTCCTTTAGTCTACGCGGAAATCTCAGCGTCCGGATCGGTCAGAATCTCGTAGCCGTCCTCGGTAATGAGGAAGGTGTGCTCAAACTGCGCCGTATAGCCCTTATCGCGTGTCGTGACCGTCCAGCCGTCGTCCCACTGATCCCACTCACGTGAGCCGAGCGTCACCATTGGCTCGACCGTGAAAATCATGTTGGGTTCGATGACATCGTCGTAATGAGGCGCGGAATCGTAGTGAGGAATGATCAGGCCGTTGTGGAAACCCTCGGCGACACCGTGCCCCGTGAACTCCCGCACCGATTCGTAGCCGAAGCGACCCACATATTTCTCGATCACGCGGCCCACGACATTGACCTCGCGGCCGATCTTCGCGGCTCGGATCCCGCGGAACATTGCCTCCTCGGTACGGTCGATTAGATCCGCTGCCTCCGGAGCGATCTCGCCGACGGGGAATGTCGCGTTCGTATCGCCGTGCACGCCATCGAGGTACGCGGTGACATCGACGTTGAGAATGTCGCCCTCTTCCATGACGGTGGAGTCGGGGATACCGTGGCACACCACTTCGTTGAGGCTCGTGCAACACGACTTCGGGAAGCTCAAATATCCAAGCGTCGAGGGGTAGGCGCCGTGATCGAGGATGACCTCGTGGACGATGGCATCGATCTCGTCGGTCGTGATCCCCGGTTGTGCTGCCTTGCCCGCTTCTCGCAGCGCGATTGCGGCAATGGCGGAGGCGCGGCGCACGCGCTCGATGACCTCCGAGGTTTGCACGTAGGGGCCGCAATTATCGGACTTGGCCTCGTCTTTGAACGCGTATTCAGGTCGCGCGATCGACGAGGGAACCTGTCGAAGGGGGCCGATGGTGCCCGGTTCAAGCACGGAACGGTTTTCGGGACGAAGCCAGTGGTCTACAGTCATGGTTACCAGTTTGACAGGTTCATCTGGATAACGACTAACGAAAGGCGGTGTGATGAGCGAGTTCTATTACAACACCAAGACCTCTGAGATCGAAGAAGGTATGCAGAGCCCGGCGATTGAGCTCATGGGCCCGTACCCGACCCGCGAAGCGGCTCAGCACGCGCTTGAAAGCGCGGCCGAACACAACGAACAGTGGGAGGAAGAAACCGAGGAGTGGAACGAGTACTACCGAGACGACGATGATCAGGACGACGAAGACCGGTAGTGCATCGACCTCGCTAGTGTTCAAAGGTGTGCTCGGGCGCGGGGAAGCTTTTCGCGCGCACAGCGTCGGCGTATTCTCGTGCCGCCCTTGACAGTTCGGAGCGCAGGTCGGCAAACGCCTTGACGAATCGAGGTTCGAAGCCGCTCAGCCCCGCCATGTCTTGCCACACGAGCACCTGACCATCGCATCCTGCCCCCGCGCCGATGCCGATCGTTGGTACTTCGAGCGTTTCGCTCACGCGTGTCGCGAGAGGAGCCGGCACGAGTTCGAGGACGACGGCGAAGGCGCCCGCCTCTTCAAGAGCAACCGCGTCGGCCAGGAGAGCGTCGGCCCCCTCCCCGCGGCCCTGCACCTTAAACCCACCGAGCTGATTGACCGACTGAGGCGTGAATCCCACGTGCCCGCACACGGGGATTCCCGCGTTGACGAGCGCCTCAACCTGGGGAAGGATTTCACGGCCGCCCTCGAGCTTGACCGCGTGTGCCCCCGCCTGCATGAGTTCGACACCGTGACGCACCGCGTCCTCAACACTCGCTTGGTAGGTCCCAAAAGCGAGGTCGGCAAGGACCAGGGGGCGCGTGCACGAGCGAGCAACGGCCCCTGTAAAGCGCACGATGTCTTCATGCTTTGTGTACACGGTCGAGTCGTACCCGAGCACGGTGTTCCCCGCCGAATCACCCACGAGAAGCACATCGATACCGGCCTCGTCGAAGATACGGGCGCTGAACGTGTCGTAGCTCGTGAGCATCGTGATCGCTCTGCCCTCCTTCTTGAAATCGCGGAGGGTGTGGGTGCGGACCTTGCGCGGTGTGGCGCTCTCGCTCACGGGAATTCCTTTCGTGCGTGTCCAATGCAGCGGGTGCGACCTCAGCGTAGTCGGCGCGGCGGGGGACTTCTGGGGCGTAGCGGGCGTGGGGCACAATTGATGTATGGAACGCCACCAGGATTCAGTGCTCAGGCAGGTCGAGGAACAGGGGATTGACTACATCCGCCTATGGTTCAGTGATGTCGTGGGGCGGCTCAAGTCGATCGTGATTTCCCCCCACGATCTCGACAAAGCCTTTGACGAAGGGATTGGAATTGACGGGAGCGCGATCGAGGGCCTGACCCGCTCCTATGAATCCGACATGCTTTTGCGCCCGGATCCCTCGACCTTTCGGGTCATGGGGGCGCCGCGCGGCGGCGAAGCGGGCGTCATGATCTGTGATGTCTTCACGCCCGATTCTGAGCCGGCAGCTTCGGATCCTCGCCGGGTTCTTCGCGATGCCCTCGCGCGTGCGGAAGCCAAGGGCCTCGAATTCTTTACCCATCCCGAAGTGGAGTTTTACCTGTTCGAACAGGCCTATGAACAGGGGGTTGGCCTTACTCCCGTCGATCAGGGCGGGTATTTTGACTACGTGCAGCGAGTTGACGGTAGTCGGTTTAGACGCGACGCAATGCGAGAGCTCGAGCGCATGAACATTCACGTCGAGTACTCCCACCATGAGGGCGGGCCGGGCCAAAACGAGATTGACCTTCGCTACGCGGACGCACTCACGACCGCAGACAACCTCCTCACGCTTCGCGCCGTCGTGAAAGGCATCGCGCTCAGCGAAGGAAAATTCGCGAGCTTCATGCCGAAGCCCATGATTGAACACCCGGGTAACGGCATGCACACTCACCTGTCCCTTTTTCAAAATGGCACGAACATTTTTCACGAACCGGGCGCCGAGTACGGGTTGTCGCGAACAGCGCGCCACTTCATCGCAGGCTTGCTTGTGCACGCTCGCGAGTACTCGATCCTCACGAACCAGTTCGTCAATTCCTACAAGCGTCTGTGGGGAGAACAAGAAGCCCCGAGCTACATCGTGTGGGGGCACAACAACCGCAGTGCCCTCGTGCGCGTTCCGTTCCATAAGCCTACGAAAGGCACGAGCTCGCGCGTCGAGTTCCGCGGTCTCGATTCGGCCGCCAATCCCTACCTCGCATTCGCGGCGCTTCTAGCCGCGGGCCTCAAGGGCATCGAGGAGGAATATCCGCTGCCAGAGGGGGCAGAAGACACCGTGTGGGAGCTGACCGAACGGGAAAGAAACGCCATGGGCATCGAGCCGCTCCCGTCGGATCTTCTACGCGCGATCGAAAGCTTCGAAACCTCCGAGCTCATGGCTGACGTCCTCGGCGAGCAGGTCTTTGAATACATCCTGCGCGATAAGCGCCGTGAGTGGGAGGGGTACCGCCGCCAGGTCACCGACTCCGAGCTGCGCACGACCTTCGATATTTAGACCACGCATGAGACTCGAGACCGGCGCGATCCAGGCGCTCCAGGCGGGCACAGACGAAGGCGAATTCAGCCACTTCGATCTGGCGCGCCTCGGTTTCGTCCGCACGGAAAGGAGCGCCGCTCTCCTCGCGAGCGATGCTCTCTCTCGGGTTCCTCCCGCGCTTGTGCGAGACATGGGCGCGTCGGCGGACCCGGACGAAGCGCTCCTTGCTCTGACGCGCCTTGCCGAATCTGCAGCGGAAGCCGGCGAAAGCGCGCAGTTTGACAGGGTCGTTGCGGATGAAGCACTGGGGCGCACGCTCGTGAGGATCCTCGGCAGTTCGGTCGCGCTCGGGGATGCGCTCGCACGTCACGTGGATGCACTCGAAGAAATCCTCGAGTGTCCGACGCTTGCCGGCCCCACACGTGAGCGTTTTCGCGAGGTGATGCTCGCCGCCGTCGGCTCGCGCCCGGATGCTGCCGTGGCCGTGGCGGAAAAGGGGTCCGCGCCGCGTCGTGCTTTCCGCCGCGCGTACTATTTTCTCCTCGCTCAAATCGCGGCTCGCGATGTGTGCGCAACCGACCCGTTCGCGCACCAAGAAGAGATCTCGACGCTCCTCAGCGACCTCGCCGACGCGGCCCTCGAGGGGGCGCTCGCCCTTGCTCGCGCGGCAACCCCCGAGCACGACAAAGTACGCCTCGCGATCATCGCCATGGGTAAAGCCGGCGCGCGCGAGTTGAACTACATCTCAGATGTTGACGTCATGTATGTCGCTGAAGCCGCTCGAGGCGGCGTGAGTCAAGAAGAGGTCACCACCATTGGCGGCGCCCTCGCGCGTGAAGTCGCGCGCGTATGCGCGGAACGCACAGCGGAGGGAAGCCTGTGGCAGATTGACGCCAACCTGAGGCCGGAGGGGCGAGACGGCGAGCTCGTGCGAACGCTCGAATCGTATGCCCAGTACTATCGAAAATGGGCTCATTCGTGGGAGTTCCAGGCGCTTTTGAAAGCCCGCTCATGCTCGGGCGACTCCGAACTCGGTGCAGAATTTGAGCGCCTCACCGCGCCGCTCGTGTGGCAGGCTTCGACGCGTGAGGGTTTTGTTGAGGACACTCGCGCGATGCGCGCCCGCGTGCTTGCCAGGGCTGATGCTGACCGGGATCTCAAGCTTGGGCGCGGGGGACTGCGCGATATTGAGTTCACCATCCAGCTGCTCCAAATGGTGCACGGGCGAACAGACGAGCGAATCCGTGAAGCTGGCACCCTGAGCGCACTGGACGCGCTCACGCGGGGTGGATACGTGGGCCGAGAGCACTCGGTCGAGCTCGCCGATGCCTACCGCTACTTGCGCGTATGCGAGCACAGGCTCCAGCTTTGGCGCCTTCGGCGCACACACATGCTGCCGTCAACCGAGCCCGACGAGCGGCGCCTCGCCCGCGGCATCGGCACGCGGGTGGAGAACCTTCGCGCCGATATCGATGCCGTGCGCAGGCGCGTGCGCCAGCTACACGAGGAGATCTACTACCGCCCGCTCCTCGTGACATCGGCGCGCCTGAGCGATGGCCAGATTGCGCTGAGTCCCAAAGAGCAGCGCGCTCGCCTCGAAGCGATCGGCTACCGAGATCCCAAGCGCGCACTTCACCACATCGATGCGCTCACCAAAGGGCTCAGCCGCGCATCCGCGATTCAAAAACAGCTGCTGCCCGCCTTCCTCGAATGGTTGGCGAACGGTGTCGATCCCGACCTCGGCCTGCTGTCCTTCCGGCGACTTTCGGATACCCTCCGCGAAACGCACTGGTTCCTTGGAATGTTGCGCGACTCCGGCGCAGCCGCCGAGCGTCTTACCCGCATTCTTTCGAGTTCTCGATACGTCGGTGAACAGCTCGTCCTGCATCCCTATGCCGTGCGCTGGCTCGCGAACGATGCTCAATTGACGCCCCTGAGCCATGCACAGCTTGCGAGCGAGCTTGACGCGATCGCGGGGCGCGCGGACAGCGAAGACGACGTGATTGACGCCCTTCGTGCCGTGCGCGCGCGAGAAATCGTCCGCATCAGCATCGCGCACCTGTGCGGTCTGCTCGACCTGCCGTCGCTAGGGGAGTCTCTGACGACCCTTGCCGAGGCAATCCTCACCTTCACGGTTGAATTCGTGCAACGGCATACAGAAGTCGAGCTCTGCGTCGTCGCGATGGGGTCGTTCGGCGCTCGTGAAATGGGTTTTTCCTCCGATGCAGACGTCCAGTTCGCGTGCACGAGAGGCACGGAAGAAGCGATCGCCGCCGCTTCGCGCGTGCAGAAAATACTCAACGCCCCCGCCTCGGGCATCAACATGCGCGTCAACGCCGACCTCCGCCCCGAAGGACGCTCCGGCCCGCTCGTGCGCACCCTCGCGAGTTTCGACGACTACTACGCCCATCACGCCGAACGGTGGGAAAGCCAAGCACTGCTGCGTGCCCGCGTCATCGCAGGCTCCGAAGACACGAAGGCAGCCATGACCGCCGTCATGGACCGCGCGAGATACCGCGCGGGCGGTATGGACGAGCGCGATCGGCGCGATTTTGCACGGATGAAGGCCCGCATCGAAGGGGAAAGGCTCCCGCGAGGCGTGAAATCGACGCACCACCTCAAACTCGGTCGCGGCGCGACGACCGACGTCGAGTGGAGCGTCCAACGGCTTCTTCTTGAATACGCGGGGGACGACGTAAGCCTCCGAACCGTCGGGACTCTCGACGCGCTCGCCGCCCTCGAGACCGCCGGGCACCTGAGTAGCGCCGACGCAGAGGCGCTGCGTCGAGCATGGCTCCTCGCATGGGAGCTACGCCGCGCACTCTTTTTGTGGCGGGGGCGTGAAACCGACGCACTCCCTACCGACCTGGTCGACTTGCGCGCGCTCGCAGCGCTCGTGCACGAACCCGTGGACAACGCCAGGGCAATCGAGGAGAGATACCTCAAAGTCACGCGCCACTCGCGCCAGGTCGCCGAACGCCTGATCTTCGGCGAGTAGCCTGAAGAGGTTATGACCTCACCCGAATTGAGCGCCCAAACCGCACGCGGACGCATGTATCGCATGGAGCCCGGAGGAAAACTCATCCATCCCTCCATCACCACGGTCGCCGGGATGCGCGCAAAAGATCACCTCAACGGATGGTACGCGCGCATGGCCTCGAAGCGTGCCCTCGAGATGTTCTCGTACCTCGACCGCAACCCGTCGCGTGCCTTCGACGAGATTCGCCGCGTCAACCGCAACAGCTGGACCACCCAAAAGCGCATCGCAGAAGCCGCCCCCGACTATACGAAAACGACGGCAGACTTCGGCACCTACGTCCATGCCTTGTGCGAGGCGTGGGAGCGATCGGGCGAGCGCCCCACTGATGCCGACATGCGCGATCTTGCCACCGAGATGCGCAGCGGCGGTGACCTGTTGAGCATGGAGACGAACCTCGGCGAGCTCGTTCGGCGTGCCAACGTGCGCCTCGATGGCTTCGCCGGTTTCCTCGACGATTTCCAACCGGAGTTCATCGAGATCGAACAAACCGTGGTGAACCGCACGGTGGGTTATGCCGGTACAACGGACGCGATCGTCAAAATCGGCAACACCCTCCTCACCGGCGACATCAAAACCTCCAAAAAGGTGCGCGGAGACTACGCGCTGCAGGCAGTTGCGGTCATGAATGCCGAGAACCTTCTCGACAATGACGGAACCCTTCGCGACATGCCAGAGCTTACGGGCGCCTTCATCATCCACCTGCCCGAGTCCGGCGGGTACGGCGCCGTTCCGCTGCGCACGTCACAAGCCGAGTGGGAAACCTTTAAAGCCTTGCGAAAGGCGTGGGACTTCGCGCCAGATGATTGCGCGCTTAGCGAGGCACAGAGTCCAAAAGAACTCTTGCTCACGCTCTTGAACGCCAAGCTTTAGCACGAAGCCCCACGGCGCTCTACTTCCGCTTACAGGTCGTAGTAGAGCTCGAACTCGTAGGGGTGGGGGCGCAGCCTAAACGGCTCGACCTCAAACTCACGCTTGTACGCGATCCAGGTCTCGATGAGATCCTCCGGGAACACGTCCCCTTCGGTGAGGAAGTCGTGATCGCGTTCGAGCGCGTCAAGTGCCTCCTCGAGCGAAGCGGGAAGAGTCTTGATCTCCGCGTGCTCCTCCGGCGGAAGTTCGTAAAGATCCTTATCAATCGGCTCGGGCGGCTCGATACGGTTCCTGATGCCGTCGATCCCCGCCATGAGCTGAGCCGCAAACGCCAGGTAGGGGTTTGCCGAGGGGTCCGGCGCACGGAACTCAAGGCGCTTCGCCTTCGCCGAACTGCCCGTCACGGGAATGCGAATGGCGGCGGAGCGATTGCGGGCCGAATACACCATGTTGACCGGAGCTTCGAAGCCCGGCACGAGGCGCTTGAAAGAATTGACGGTGGGGTTAGTGAACGCCGTGAGTGCGGGGGAGTGTTCGATCAAGCCACCGATGTACCAACGGGCGAGGTCCGAAAGTCCGCCGTAGCCGCGCTCATCGTAGAAGAGAGGCTCTCCGTTCTTCCACAGTGACTGGTGGCAGTGCATACCCGAACCGTTATCGCCAAAGATCGGTTTCGGCATGAACGTCGCCGAGCGGCCGTTCTCCCACGCAACATTCTTGATGACGTACTTGAACTTCATGACGTCGTCGGCAGCCTGAAGAAGCGTCGAGAATCGATAGTTGATCTCCTGCTGGCCGCCCGTGCCAACCTCGTGGTGGGCGCGCTCGACCTCGAGCCCGACCTCGTCCAGGACACGCACCATTTCGTCGCGTAGATCAGCCATCTGATCCACGGGAGCAACGGGGAAGTACCCGCCCTTCATCGCGGTCTTGTAGCCCTGATTACCGAATTCTTCCTCGCGACCCGTGTTCCAGGCAGCCTCGTTCGAATCGATCTCGTAAAAAGCGCCTTTGGCTTCGGTCTGGTATCGAACGGAATCGAAAATGTAGAACTCGGCCTCGGCGGCAAAGAAGGCGGTATCCGCGATGCCGGTCGAACGAAGGTATTCCTCTGCCTTCGCGGCGACCGTTCGCGGGTCACGGCTGTAAGGCTCATCGGTGAACGGGTCAACGATGGCGTAGTTGATGACAAGGGTCTTTTGGTCGCGGAACGGATCGACGTAGGCGGTGCTCAGATCGGGGATGAGCTTCATATCGGACTCGTGGATTGCCTGAAATCCGCGGATCGACGAGCCGTCGAACAACTGCCCCTCAGCGATCGCCTCTTCGTCGAACGTCTTTGCCGGAACATTGAAGTGCTGCATCACGCCTGGCAGGTCGCAAAAGCGGATGTCGATGAACTTGACGTCCTCTTCCTCGATAAACTTCACGGCTTCGCTGGGATTGCTGAACACGTATCCTCCGTCCGTGCTGGGCGCACGTTTGCTATGAGTGTTTTGCGCGTCCTAGTTTACGGCCCCACATTGGACGGTTTGCGCACTGCGGGTGCTCGAACGTACGGTTCAGGGATGAATAGCAGCCTCAATAGTGACGAGTCAGTCTCCAGCGCGAGTAAGTCTGACTCTTTCTCGGGTGCGGGTCTTGGCCTGCCAGACCAAGGGTCCGGCTCGCTCGCGCCCATCCCGCTTCGCTTTTTATCCACGTGCATCGATTGGGCTGCCGCGGCGGCGGTGTCGGCCGCTGTTTTTCACTACGACCCGCTCGCCACACTTCTGCTCTTTCTTGCGCAGATCATCCTCATGCAAACGCTCTTCGGGGCGAGTATCGGGCAGTTTGTCACCTCGCTTCGAGTACTCCCCGTAACTGGGCGATCGCCCATGATCGCCCGTGCCATCGTGCGCAGCGCGGTCATGCTCAGCATCATCAGTGCTTTCGTCATGAACGATAATCGGCAAACCCTTCACGATCTCGTTGCAGGTGTCGTTGTCGTGCGTGCATAAACGCTCGTGTCCACATACAGGATGGCCCCCGCGAGTCGAGACTTGCGGGGGCCACGTGTGAATGAATGTCGCCTTAGCGGCCGCGCATCGCTTTGCGATTCGGGCGTGCACGCATCGGATCCACGCCCTTCGGGATCGCCTGGCGAACGGGGTTAGGCAGAGCGTGAAGACGGCGCCCAATTTCGCCCGCCTCAGCCTTCGTAAGCTCGTTCTTCATTCCCGTGAGGTGGCGGTTGAGCTTCGGAAGCGGAACCTCCCCCTCGCCGTGGCCAACGAAAACCGCGTGAACGGGCACATTCGGGAACATGCGGTTCATGCGCTTGACCTCTTTCGCCATGAGCTTTCGCGAGCCGCCGCCGGAACCCTCAGACACCAGCGCGATGCCCTTACGGCCACTCGCCCGGAAAAGCATCGATCGACTACGCGCATCGAAAGCAGCAGGCTCCTGCTCGACGTTCCACCCACGTGAAATTTGCTGCATCACCGCGATCGAAGCGCCGGGCTGATCCTCGATCTTCGCGTACGTCGCTTTCTGTGCCTTCCGGCCGAGGATGATCATCGCGATGAGAATGCCGAAACCGAGCCCGATGAAGGCGCCGTAGATCGGGTGACCGAAAGCACCGAACACCAGGGCGAGCACGACGGGGAGCCCCACGATCGAGAGAACCATGAGCGGGGCTGTCGAGCGATCGTACGCCTGTGTCTCCTTGAAGACGTCGATCGTTTGCCGGATGCGGCCGGGCTTTTTCGCCTGAGCGGGGGCGTCGGTCGTATTCTTGCGTGCCATTAATCCTTGTCCTTAACGCGATGCGAGTGATCCGAAGACCACCCCTAAGCA
The DNA here is from genome assembly GCF_032550575.1 of Dermabacter sp. Lineage (NCBI taxonomy): Bacteria > Bacillati > Actinomycetota > Actinomycetes > Micrococcales > Dermabacteraceae > Dermabacter > Dermabacter sp. The sequence continues at coordinate 138,797 of NZ_JAWFZC010000001.1, forward strand.
TAGCGGGGTTGACTACCTAGGCGTTCGCCGCAGCCTTGCGCGCAGCGCGCTCCCTGTCACGCTTTTCACGCGCCGCCTGACGCTCCACGACGCTCGTTGCTTCCTGAAGGGCAGGCGCCGAGGAATTGAGGTGAGAAAGTTCCTCGGGGATCTCCCGCCCCAGCTTCTCCATGGCTTGTGCCCACAGGCGGCCGGCGCGATACGACGAGCGCACCATGGGCCCGGCCATGATGCCCGCGAAGCCCATCTCGTAACCGGCCTCGGATAGCTCGAGGAATTCCTGAGGCTTGACCCAGCGGTCAATCGGATGATGAAGCTTCGACGGTCGCAGGTACTGGGTGAGGGTGAGGATATCGCAGCCATGATCGCGAAGGTCCTGCATCGCGGCAAGAATCTCCGCGGTGTCTTCACCCATGCCGAGGATGAGGTTCGACTTGGTGATCATGCCGTTGTCTTTTGCGTCGGCGATCACGCCGAGGCTGCGCTCGTAGCGGAAGGCGGGGCGAATCTTTTTGAAGATTCGCGGCACGGTCTCGAGGTTGTGGCCGAACACTTCTGGCTTCGAGTCGTACACCTGTTGCATCGCACTCGAGTTGCCTTTGATGTCGTCGATGAGCAGCTCGACCCCGGTGCCGGGGCTGATCGCGTGGATCTGGCGGCAGGTCTCGGCAAAGAGGCCTGCGGCGCCATCTTCGAGGTCATCGCGTGCCACGCCGGTCACGGTTGCATACTTCAGCCCCATCTCCTTGATGGACGTCGCCACCTTAAACGGCTCGGCGGGGTCGATAGCCTGCGGCTTGCCGCTTGCGATATCGCAAAAATCGCACCGACGTGTACAGGTATCGCCACCGATGAGGAACGTCGCCTCGCGATCCTCCCAACACTCGAAGATGTTGGGGCATCCAGCCTCCTCGCACACCGTGTGCAAACCGCGCGAGTGCACGCGCTTTTTCATGTCGGTGTACTCGGGGCCCATGTTCGCCGTGGTTTTGATCCAGTTGGGCTTGCGTTCGATCGGGGTTTCCGCGTTGCGGGCCTCGACCCTGAGCAGGCGGCGTCCTTGAGGTTCAACTGCCACGTCACACTCTCCTTGCGAATAGGGGTCTCAAGATTCTAGTGGGCATCACTGCCCAGGCCGCACAGCATTGGTGTGATCTCCACGGCCCAATGGTGTTTAGTTAAGGCCGCGTTCGGCCTCGAGCTCTCTCATGACGTCTTCGACATCGGCGAGAACATCTCGGGGACGCACCGCGCGTCCGCTTTCGACGGAAAGCGATGTCACGCCCGCGTCGTCGATGCCGCAGGGAATAACATTCATCGCCCATGAAAGATCGTTTTCACAGTTCAATGCGAAGCCGTGCATGGTGCAGCGCTTAGCGACCCGCAAACCGATCGCACAGACCTTGCGGTCCATTCCAAGCTCATCGAGTACCCAAACGCCGCTACGGCCCTCCACGGGCGCGGTTGCAACTCCGGCGCGAGTGCAGACCTTCATGATGGCTTGTTCGATGCCACGCACGAAGCCCACCACGTCGATAGGGGCGGGAAGCTTCACGATGGGGTAGCCCACAAGTTGGCCCGGGCCGTGCCAGGTAATCTTTCCGCCTCGATCGACATCGACGACGGGGGCGCCATCGCGTGGACGTTCGATATCGAGTGTGCGGCGACCCGCGGTGTACACGGGTTGGTGTTCGAGGAGGAGAAGCGTGTTGGGGCGCTCGCCCGCAATCACCTCGGCATGAATTTTCTTTTGGACATCCCACGCTGCGTTGTAGTCAACGGGGCCCGGGGGAAGATCAAACTCTTCGTGAGCGGATTCGATCCCGGAATCTTCTGAAAACGCGAGGTGGATGATGTCAAGCACCACCCCATGCTAGTTCGCCAAGGGCCTGCACAAAAGTTTCCTATGAGCGATCGAACGAGTGCCGGCACCGACTTATCCACAATTTCGGATATCCACTGAAAAGGTACCGGAATGGGGCTCGAATAGAGACATGAGCCTTTACCCTTCGCGCCTCAGCGCCATCGTCAGTAACGGTCTGCGTCCCGTGCGCCTCATCCGCAGCGAGGAAGGCCGGCAGGTGTGGCACGCCCGCGATCACAGGGGCCGACGGTTGACGCTCGTCCGTGCCCGCTCAATTCGCGCGGTGAAGAAGGTGCGCCAAGAAATCGCGCTGCTTCGCGCGTTGGGCGCCCGCAACACCCCAGCCGTGCCAGCTCTTAAATGGCGCGGTGCCGCGGCCTATGCCATAGCGGAAGGACCGAGCGCTCTCGCCCCGCCGCGAGGCAAACGCGCCGAGCGCGGCTCGATTGCCGATGCGGGCGCAGGCGAAGCACAGGCAGCGTCGGATCTCACCGCGCTTTTGTCCACCCTTCACTCGCAGAATCTGGCCTTGGGTCTCCAGGGCGTCCGGGGACTTGAACTTTCGCCAAACGGGCGCGTCGTTGTCACGGATTTTTCACGCGTGACGGACCTTACGCCTGTGAGCAAACGACATGATGAGCAGTGGCGCGAGAGGCTCACAAGCGGAGGTGGAACCTACCGATACGCCCATCGTCGGGTCGGGGGCGTGACCGAAGCTACCTCCTCAAACCCACAAGAGCGGGCTACTTTGCCAACGCGTTCCGAGGCCGCGCGTGCGGATCGCGCTACAAGGGTCGCGCCGCGCTCTCGACACCAAGACGGGCATACGCGGCGAAGCGGCCGGAACTTTCGACGGCTGTCCTTCGGGCTCGGAGCGATCGCCGTTGTTGCATGCGCCTTACTTGTAGGGGCTACCGCGCCGGCGACGGCGCCCCAATCTTCGGCAACGGCGGCCTCACAACACGCGGTAATGGAGGATCCCGCTAGCGTCATCACGGCTCTCGCCGCCGCGCGCCACCGCTACCTCGTGGGTGCGACGAGCGAAAACACCTCTGCCGCTCCCGGAAGCGAGGCGGAAGCGGACGATGAGAAACTTCGCGCAGCCATCGCACACGCACACGTCGATGGTGGAGACATTCGCATCCTCAACGCCCGGATACTTGAGTGTCGCGATAACAGCGCCCGTGTGCGTGTTCGTGTGATCGACTCGGGCGCCCGCATCATGGGTGCAGGGGAGTCTCGCGAACTGTCCGAAAGCGAGCCCTATGAGCTGGACGTGCAGCTTGAGCGTGTGCGCGGTGCATGGCGTATTTCCTCGACAGTGCCCGTGAGCGACGGCCAGCGGCGCTTTACGTGAAAGCCCGGGCCATACTTTCTTGCGAAAGTATGGCCCGGGCAAATTCAGCGTGTCAGGCTTAGAGGCCGAGGTCTCCCTCGAACGCGCCGTCCTCAAGCCGCTTCTTCATCGTCGAGAGGAATCGAGCAGCGTCGCCGCCATCCACGAGGCGGTGATCGTAGCTGAGGAACAGGTACATCATCGAGCGGATCCCGATCGTCTCGTTACCGTCCGCATCCTTCACGACAGCCGGGCGCTTCACGATCGTGCCGCAGCCGAGAATACCCACCTGCGGGTTCGGAACGATCGGCGTGTCGAACAGAGCGCCGCCCGAACCGGTGTTGGTGATCGTGAACGTCGCACCCTGCAGGTCGTCCGGCGTGAGCTTGTTGCCCTTCGCCTTCGCACCGAGCTCGCCGATCTGGCGAGCGAGACCGGCGAGGTTGAGATCCCCGGCGTTCTTGATCACCGGCACGACGAGTCCGCGTTCGGTGTCCGCGGCCATGCCGATGTTCTCGACGCCGTGGTACTTGATCATGTCGCCCGCGATCTCCGCGTTGAGCTTCGGGTGCGCCTTGAGGGCCTCGACAGCCGCCTGCATGATGAACGGGAGGAACGTGAGCTTCGCACCCTCACGCGCCAGGAAGTCGTTCTTTGCGCGAGCACGCAGGGCAGCGATGCGCGTCATGTCGACTTCGACGGCGGTCGTGAGTTGTGCCTGAGTCTGGAGCGACTCCACCATGCGCGACGCCACAATCTTGCGCAGGCGGCTCATCTTCTCCTCGGTTCCGCGAAGCGGGGACACCTCGACCTTGGGCGCTTCCTTCTTCGAGGGGGCTGCGGCGGCAGCCGGCGCGGCTGCAGGCGCGGGAGCCTCAGCCTTTGCCTTCGCGTCGATCGCATCCTGCACATCCTGCTTGCGGATGCGGCCACCGATCCCCGAGCCCTTCACCGAAGCGAGATCGATGCCGTTGTCGGCAGCGAGCTTACGCACGATCGGCGTGACATACGCCTGGGAGTTGTTGCTGGAGGAAACGGTCTGCGAGGCGCTCGCCGCTGGGGTGCTGCTCTCTTCAGCCTTGGTGGCCGGCGCATCGTTCGAGGCCGCAGGGGCGGCCGGAGCCGGGGAAGCGTCGGACGGTGCACCCGAACCGATCACGGCAATAGCCGCGCCGACCTCTGCCTCCTCGTCTTCCTGCACGAGGATCTTCTGGAGCGTGCCGGCGATGGGGGAGGGGACCTCGGTGTCGACCTTGTCGGTGGACACCTCAAGGAGTGGCTCATCGGCCTCAACCTCGTCGCCCACTTCCTTGAGCCAGCGCACCACGGTGCCCGAATCAACGGACTCACCGAGTGCGGGCATCGTGACTTCCTGCCCGTCAGCCGCACCCGAAGCCTTCGCGGCTTCAGCAGGGCGCTCGCTCTCGCCGGCGGGAGTTTCCTCAGCGGTCGATGGAGCCACCGTCTGGTCCGAGGCGAGGTTGTCGCCATCGCTAGGTGCTTCAGCACCGGAGCCATCGCCAACAACGGCGAGATCAGCGCCGACCTCCGCGTCCTCATCTTCGTTCACGAGGATCTTCTCGAGGACACCCGCAACGGGTGAGGGAACCTCGGTGTCGACCTTGTCGGTGGAAACCTCAAGGAGGGGCTCATCGACGGCGATCTCCTCGCCGACTTCCTTGAGCCAGCGGACAACGGTGCCCTCGGTGACGGACTCACCGAGCGCGGGCATTTTAACGACTTCAGACATGTTCGTTTCTCCTCGTGATCAGGCGTGGGCGTGGAGCGGCTTGCCAGCGAGAGCGAGCGCGGCCTCGCCCATCGCCTCGTTCTGGGTGGGGTGGGCGTGGATGAGCGAAGCAACATCCTCGGGCTCCGCCTCCCAGTTGACGATGAGCTGCGCCTCGCCGATCTGCTCGGACAAGCGCGCGCCGATCATATGGACACCGACAATCGGGCCGTCCTTTTCGCGCACGAGCTTGATGAAGCCCTGCGTACCGAGAATCTGCGACTTACCATTGCCGCCGAGGTTGTAGTCGTATGTCGCGACATTATCCTCGCCGAACTTCTCCTTGGCCTGCTTCTCGGTGAGACCGACGGAACCGATGTTCGGCTCACAGTAGGTCACGCGCGGGATACCGGATTCGTCGATCGGCTGGGGATTGAGGCCAGCGATCTGCTCGGCCACGAAAATGCCCTGCTGGAAGCCGCGGTGAGCGAGCTGAAGACCAGGCACGATGTCGCCGACGGCGTAGATGCCGGGAACGTTCGTTTCAAGGGTCTCTTTGTTCGCGAGCACGAAGCCTCGGTCCATCTCGATCCCCTGCTCTTCGTAGCCGAGGCCCTTCGTCTGCGGGCCGCGGCCCACGGCGACGAGAAGGTAGTCACCCTCGTAGGTCTTGCCGTTGGCGAGCGTGACCTTGACGCCGGTCTCAGTCTGTTCGGCCTTTTCGAAGAAGACGCCGAGCGAGTACGCGATCTTGCGCTTCTTGAAGGCGCGCTCGAGGTTCTTCGAAATGGCCTCGTCTTCGTTTGCAACGAGGTGCGGCAGGCCCTCGATGATCGTGACCGATTCAGCGCCGAGCGACTTCCATACCGACGCGAACTCGACGCCGATCACGCCGCCGCCGAGGATGATGGGGTTCTTCGGGACCTCGGGGAGCTGAAGCGCAACCTCGGAGTCGATGATGCGGCCACCGAGCTCGAGTCCCGGGAGTGTCTTCGAGAAGGAGCCGGAGGCGAGGATGATGTTGTCACCGGTGAGGGTCTGCTTTGAGCCGTCCTCGGCTTCAACTTCGATCGTGTTCGGGCCAGTGAGGCGACCGAAACCGTTCACGAGGGTCGCGCCGGAGGCGCCCACGAGGCCCTGAAGGCCCTTGTAGAGGCGGCCGATGACCTTGTTCTTGAAGTCGAGCATCTTTTCGGTGTTGACCGCGGAGGCAGTCATCTCGATGCCCACGGCCTTAGCTTCGGCCGGCGTATCGGCGATCTCGCCTACGTGAAGCAGGGCCTTGGTGGGCACGCAACCGCGGTGCAGGCACGTGCCGCCGAGCTTGTCTTTTTCGACGAGGGCGACGCTCTTTCCAAGCTGGGTGGCGCGCAGCGCGGCCGCGTAGCCGCCGCTGCCACCTCCCAGAATCACGATGTCGAACTTCTGGTCTGTGGAGGTATCCGCCACGTTCAGCTCCCTAACTGTTGAGGATTGGGGGCATGTCGCCGAAAGTCCCGGCCTCGAACGCTAAGCCAGCCGGTGCGGCATGCACGCCCATTATCGTAAGACACGCCCCTGGATGTCGCCGTGGGTCGGCCGTGAGCGGGGCCAGAGTGTGGGAAAGCCCCCAACTTCGCCCGCGGCTGCGGGGCAAAAGCGGGGGCTTTCCGACGATTGCTGCGCGTGAATCGCGCAACGTTTTACTTGGCGGCTTCGCGCTCAATAACCTCAACGAGAGTGCGCATGCTCATGCCGGTTCCGCCCACATTCGAGTACCCAAATGCTTTCTGGGTGAAGGCAGGCCCGGCAATGTCGACGTGCGCCCACTTGGTCTCGCCGACGAACTCCTTGAGGAAGATGCCCGCGCTGAGGGCGCCACCGGGGCGCTCGCCGATGTTGCTGAGGTCGGCAACACGGCCGTTGAGGCCTTCGCGCAGCTCTTCGGGGAACGGGAGCGGCCACATGGGTTCGCCAACCGCCTTCGATGCTTCCCATACCTCGTCGCGAGCATCGTCGGTGCCCATGACGCCGGCGGTGCGGTTGCCAAGCGCGACGATGGCGGCACCCGTAAGCGTCGCAACGTCGATGAGGAGATCCGGTTCGAGAGCGGCGGCGTCCACGAGGGCGTCTGCCATGACCATGCGGCCCTCGGCATCGGTGTTGAGTACCTCGACGGTCTTGCCGTTACGCATCGTGACGACGTCGCCGGGGCGCTGCGCTCCGCCACCGGGGAGGTTCTCGGCGAGCGCGAGGAACGTCGTGACGTTGACGTTGAGTTCGAGCGCGGCTGCGGTGACGGTCGCGGCCAGAACGGTTGCGGCACCGCCCATGTCCATCGTCATCTCATCCATGCCGGCGCCGGGCTTGAGGGAAATGCCGCCCGAATCGAACGTGATGCCCTTGCCGACAAAGGCGACGTGGCGCTTGGCGCGCTTGGGTGCGTACGAGAGCTTCACAAGACGTGGTGGGCGAGTCGAACCCTGGCCCACGCCCACGATGCCGCCGTAGCCGCCGTCGGCGAGTGCCTTCTCGTCGAGGACCTCGATCGTCACGGGGAGCTTCTTCGTGAGCTCCTTTGCCCGCTTCGCGAAAGACTCGGGGTACAGAAGATTCGGCGGGGTGTTGACCAGGTCGCGAACGAGGTGAACGCCTTGGGCAATCTTTTCAGCGCGATTCGCCGCGCCTTCGAGGGCCTTGAGTTCCTTCTTATCGGCGACGGCGAGAACGATCTCCTCAACGGGCTTTTGGTCGTCCTTGAGGTCACTCTTGTATTCGCCGTAGGCGTAGGCGCCGAGAGCTGCACCTTCGAGAGCCGCAGCGATGTGTGCCTCGGAGGCGGCCGGGAAGGCAAGGGCGATGCTTGTGTGGCCGGTGAGGGTTCGCGAAGCGGAACCAAAGGCGTAGCGGATGTCTTCGCACGTGACATCTTCAAGTGCCTCGGCGCCGAGGCCAACGCCGACGATTGCGTGAGCGCGGTAGGCAGCGGGCGCCGGGATCGTCGTGAGCGCTCCCTTGGCGCCACTGGCCTTGACGGCAGTGAAGGATTCTTCGAGCGATGAAAGCCCAACCGGGCTTGCCGGTGCATCCTTTGCGCTCTTAAGGAGGGGGACCACGAGGACGTCCGTCGTGATCGAGTCAACGTTGCTGATGCTCAGAGTTATATGTGCCATGTGCTTATCGTAGGGGAGTCACTCGAGTTTGAGGTGGGAGTGGGCAAATGCTGATCGCCCTGTACGTTGTTGCGGCTCTCGTAGCCGTTCTCGGCGCGGTCTATGTCATCAAGGATCTTGCAGCAGACCTGTTGCTCATGGGGGCTTCGCTCGCCCTAGCGCTCGTGTGGCTTATCGGAGCTCTTGCGTGGCTCCTCGCTCCGGTGAGCCCTGGCGATGCCGTGATCTTTTGGGGCTATGTTGCCACCGCAATCGCACTGCCGATCGCGGGCGTGTACATCTCGTTCCTCGAACGTACCAAGTGGGGCTCGTTCGCCATTGCCGCCATCGCGCTCACATGCGTCTTCCTCGCCTACCGGCTACCCCAGATCTGGCCCGCGGGGTTCGCGAAATGACGCCCGCCGGTTCCACGAAGTCGTCGATGACGCAGGAGAATCCACGCGGCTTCCGCATGGCCCTGTTCGTGGTTTACGGCGTGTTTGCCGTATCGGCGACGGCGCGCGCACTCGTGCAGTCGATTCGCGATTTTTCCGAGGCACCGCTCGCCTTTTCCCTCAGCATTGTTGCTGCGCTTACGTACGTCGCGATCGCGGTCTTGCTGATTCGGAAGGCTCCCCACTGGCGAGCGATCCTCATTCTCGTCGGCGTCGAACTCGTCGGCGTTGTCGGCGTGGGCGCTTTGAGTTTCGCCCAGCCCGAATGGTTCCCGAAGGCGACGGTCTGGTCGCACTTCGGCGAGGGGTATGGGTATGTTCCCCTCGTGTTGCCCCTTGTCGCGGGGATCTCGATCATCGTTGCTCGGCGGCGCGAATCTCGCGCGCCCTCGCTACGCTAGACGTGTGGACGACGATCTTTTTTCCCTCAAGCCAGCCGTGCAGGCCCCAAAGACTCTCGCGGACCGCAACGTCGATCACCGCGCGCCGCTAGCCGCCCGTATGAGGCCGCGTTCGCTCGACGAGATCGTCGGTCAAAAGAATGCTCTTGCCGACGGCTCACCCCTGTTTCGTCTCGTGGGAGAGGACGATTCGCATACGGCCCCGAGCTCAATCATCTTGTGGGGGCCACCCGGAACGGGCAAGACGACGATCGCTTACGCCGTCGCGCGGGAGGGCGATCGCGAGTTCGTCGAGGTTTCAGCGGTGCTTGCGGGAGTCAAAGATATCCGTGCTGTTGTTGATGCGGCGCGCTCGCGCCTGCGCACGACTGGCCGCGAAACGATTCTCTTTGTCGATGAGGTGCACCGGTTTAATAAGTCGCAGCAAGATGCGCTTTTGCCGTCGGTTGAGAACCGGTGGGTGACACTGATCGCCGCGACGACCGAGAACCCCTATTTTTCAATCATCACCCCGCTGATCTCGCGCTCGATTGTGCTCACCCTCGATTCGCTCGGTGGAGAGGAGATTGATGCACTGCTGACGAGAGCGCTCGCCGAGGAGCGGGGGCTCGGCGGTTCGGTCGAACTTGAGAGCGATGCCCGCGAGGCGCTCGTGCGTCTCAGCGGAGGCGATGCCCGCAAGGCCCTCACAGCGCTCGAGGCTGCTGCTGCTTCAGCACTGAAGACCCCAGAGAAGCGGATCACGGGCGATATCCTCGCCCACGCGATCAACCGTTCGATGTTGACCTACGATCGCGAGGGCGATCAGCACTACGACGTCATCAGCGCGTTCATTAAGTCGATGCGGGGAAGCGATCCGGATGCGGCCCTGCACTATCTGGCCCGCATGATTGAGTCGGGCGAAGACCCGCGGTTCATCGCGCGGCGAATCGTGATCGCAGCGAGTGAGGAGGTCGGCATGGCCGACCCGACCGCGCTTCAAGTTGCCGTGGCCGCAATGCAGGCAGTCCAAATGATTGGGATGCCCGAGGGGCGGATCCCGCTCGCCCAAGCGGTCGTGCACATCGCAACGGCCCCAAAGTCCAATGCGAGTTACGCGGGAATCAATCGAGCGATCGCCGATGTGCGCGAAGGAAAAGGGCGTTCGGTTCCCGCACATCTTCGCGATGGGCATTACAAGGGCGCCGAAAAGCTTGGCCACGGCGTTGGCTACGTGTACGCGCACGACGAGCCGCGGGGAGTGGCACGTCAGCAATACGCCCCCGACGACCTCGTCGGCGTTAACTATTACGAACCAACGGATCGCGGTTTTGAAGCGCGCGTGAAGAGCTCACTTGCGATTTTGCGTTCGCTCACGCGCGGCGCGGGTGGGGTGCAGGGGTCCGACGGTTGACGCGCGGTGAGCGATCCCACAGAGGCTTGTGTCTCCCAAGCCTCTGAAACGCTTGAGGCTCGGCACTCGGCACGGTAAAGTTTTGCGCTGAATCCGCGGCTGCCAAATGGATTCATCGCATCGAAATTGAGGTAACTTACGTGACCAGTGTCACCAAAGCACGTCGTACCGCACGCCTTTCGCGTGCGCTCGGTCTTGCGCTTACCCCGAAGGCCGTCAAGTACTTCGAGAAGCGCCCCTACCCGCCGGGCCAGCATGGTCGTGGCCGCCGTTCGAACTCGGACTACGCGGTTCGTCTGACCGAGAAGCAGCGCCTTCGCGCTCAGTACCAGCTTCGTGAGAAGCAGCTCCACCGCGCCTACTTCGAGGCCAAGAAGCTCCCGGGTCTGACCGGTGAGTCGATGATCGAGCTTCTCGAAACTCGTCTCGACGCCCTTGTTCTTCGCGCGGGCTTCGCTCGCACGATCCTTCAGGCTCGTCAGTTCGTCTCGCACCGCCACATCCTCGTGGACGGCGAGATCGTGAACATCCCCTCGTACCGTGTGAAGCCGGGCCAGACCATCCAGGTCAAGCCGAAGTCGCAGACTCTCGAGGCTTTCGCGGACGCGGCTGAGGGTTCGAACTCCGACGTTCAGGCGTCGGTTCCTTCGTACCTCTCGGTGCAGCTCGAGGAACTCAAGGCTCAGCTCGTTGCTCGCCCGAAGCGCTCCGAGGTCCCCGTGACCTGCGACGTCGCGCTCGTCGTCGAGTACTACGCTCGCTGATTTCTTTATGGAGGAGGCCTCACGGCCTTCACTTCATGCGGCTCCGACCAGTACGAGAACGTACACTTGGTCGGGGCCGCTTTTCGTTAAAGGCCCAGCCCAGTCCACGCCCGTGAGGGCTTAGGGAAGGAAGAACCCATGCAGACAGCCGAGGTTTCACGCCGGTGGCTCGAATTCTTCAAGAGCAAGGACCACGAGATTGTCCCGAGCGACTCGCTCGTCTCCTCTGATCCTTCGATCCTTTTCACCGTTGCCGGCATGGTGCCGTTCATTCCCTACATTGTTGGCACGGATACGGCTCCGTGGCCACGTGCGGCGAGCGTCCAAAAGTGCATCCGAACGAACGACATCGACAATGTCGGCAAGACCACGCGTCACGGCACGTTCTTCCAGATGGCCGGCAACTTCAGCTTTGGGGATTACTTCAAGGAAGGCGCGATCGACTTCGCGTGGGAGCTTCTCACGACGAGTGTGGGTGAAGGCGGGTACGGACTGGAGGGCGATCGGCTGTGGATCACCCTGTGGGAGAACGATCAGGAAGCCTACGACCACCTCACGCGCGTGATCGGCATCGATTCTCGCCACATTGTGCGCCTTCCGAAGGAAGAAAACTTCTGGTCGACCGGCCAGCCTGGTCCGGCCGGCCCATGTGCTGAATGGCATTACGATCGTGGCCCCGAGTTCGGCCCCGAGGCCGAAGGAGGCAGCGTCGACCCGGGCGGCGATCGCTACCTCGAGATCTGGAACCTTGTCTTTGACCAGTACATGCGAGGCGAGGGCAGCGGGAAGGATTACCCGCTGATCGGTGAACTCGACCGCAAGGCGATCGATACCGGTCTCGGCGTTGAGCGTCTCGCCTATCTTTTGCAGGGCAAGAACAACATGTATGAGACCGATCAGGTCTTCCCCGTCATCGCGCGCGCGGAGGAGTTGACGGGGCTTCGGTACGGGACGGGCGACGAGCAATCGGATGTGCGCATGCGCGTCGTTGCCGACCACGTTCGCAGCGCCATGATGCTTGCGTCGGATGGCGTGCGCCCAGGTAATGAGGGGCGCGGTTACGTGATGCGCCGACTTATTCGACGCGCGGTGCGCTCGATGCGTCTACTTGGGTTTGATAAGCAGGCGCTGCCGGAGCTGCTGCCAGTCTCGAAGAACGCCATGGTGGCGTCGTATCCCGTTCTCGAGGAGAAGTTCGCGAAGATCGAAGAGGTTCTGTACACGGAAGAGGATGCCTTCCGTCGCACGCTCTCCAACGGCACGCAGATTTTCGAGGGTATGAGCGCGAACCTCAAGAAGAGCGGATCGGATCTGCTCGCGGGGGATGATGCCTTCACGCTCCACGACACGTACGGCTTCCCGATCGACCTCACCCTGGAAATGGCTGCAGAGGCAGGTCTGCGCGTTGATGAGGCTGGCTTCCGGGCAGCGATGCAGGAGCAGCGAGAGCGCGCCCGCGCCGATGCCCAGGCCAAGAAGGCAGGGCATACCGATACAGCACTGTTCAATGACATCGTGAACACCAACGGCCTCACACGCTTCGTGGGGTACACGGACGACACGGTCTCGACGACAGTCGGCTCGATCCTTGTCAACGGCGCCCTCGCAGAAACCGTCAGTGCCCCCGCCGACGTGGAAATCGTCCTTGCAGACACGCCGTTCTATGCAGAGATGGGCGGTCAGCTCGCCGACCAGGGCACGATCAGTCTTGCCGGCGGCGGCATCATCGAGGTTGACGACGTCCAGGCGCCCGTCAAGGGGCTTTCTGTCCACCGTGGTCGCCTCATCGAAGGGGCTGCCCGTACCGGCGAGTCTGCGATCGCACGCATTGACACAGAGCGTCGCGGCGCCATTGCCCGTGCCCATACGGCAACGCACATGGTGCACCAGGCGCTGCGCGAAGAACTTGGCGAAGGCGCGACCCAGGCCGGTTCCGAGAATTCGCCGGGCCGCATGCGCTTTGATTTCCGCTACGGCCAGGCCGTTCCGCAGAGCTCCCTCGCGCAGGTCGAGGGCAAGGTCAACCAGATGCTGCAGCAGAACCTCGAGGTGACAGACGCGCAGATGCCGATCGACGAGGCGAAAGCGCTCGGCGCTCAGGCATTGTTCGGTGAGAAATACGGCGACATCGTGCGCGTCGTGTCGATCGGTGGCGACTGGTCGCGCGAGCTGTGCGGCGGCACGCACGTGCCCGTCACCGGCAGCCTCGGCTCAGTCCAGCTCGTTTCGGAGGCTTCGATCGGTTCGGGCGTCCGTCGCGTTGACGCGCTCGTTGGCGAAAGTGCCTATAAGTTCCATTCGAAAGAGCACGCACTTGTCTCGCAGCTCGCGGAGATTTTGAAAGTGTCTACGGACGACATTCCGGGGCGTGTGCAGGCGCTTACGAAGCGTGTGAAGGAGATGGAGAAAAATCTTCAGCAGATGCGAGGTCAGCAGCTGCAGGCCGAGGCAGGCAAGCTCGTTGAGTCCGCCGCTCCCGTCGGCGGCGTGCGCGTGATCGCCCATGACGCTGGCGAGGGAGTGGCAGCGGGGGACTTGCGTACTCTCGCGACAGATTTGAGGGCGCGCCTTGGAGAATCAGAGCCCAGCGTGGTGGCACTCGCAGGGGAGTCCGATTCTCGCGCAGCGCTCGTTGTCGCCACCAATGCCGCGGCGCGCGAGGCTGGCATCAAGGCCGGGGCGCTCTTGCGCGACGCTGCCGCAGCGATGAACGGTCGAGGGGGCGGCAAGGACGACCTCGCTCAGGGCGGTGGCGGCGAGCCGTCGCTCGTGCCCGTTGCGCTAGAGACGATTACCGCAGCCCTTCGCGCCCGCGTATGATGCCTCGGCGATTTGTGCGGATCGGCGTCGACGTGGGCGATGCCCGCGTCGGTGTCGCCCGCAGTGACGCCGACGGCCTCCTCGCGACGCCAGTCGACACGTTCCCGCGCGAGGAAGCCGCACCAAAGCTCCAGGCTCTCATCGCCGAACTTGGCGCCGAGCGACTGTATGTCGGCAAGCCTCGCTTGCTGAGCGGCGAATGCGGCACGGCAGTTGAGAAAGCTCAAGCGTTCATCGCCGAACTCGCGGAACTCGAACCGATTGAGTCGGAACCCGAGTACGACGTGTACCTTGTAGACGAACGGATGAGCACCGTGAGTGCTCACCGTGCACTGAGCGATTCGGGGCGCCGACATCGCACACACCGACCGGTGATAGACCAGGTCGCTGCAGTCATGATTCTTCAGACTGCTCTTGATTTCGAACGCGCGCGTGGAGCTGCGGCTGGAGAGCCGTGGAGCCACAGCGATCCCCAGTAAGGAGTATTCGTGCCAGATTCTTCCCTTGAGGACCTGCTGGGTTCGTCGGGTCACCATGAGACTCGATCGGGGCGTGGAAAGCGTCGGAGCCCGAAGCCGAGCCTGTTGAAGCGGTTCTTGCCCGCTGTGCTGGTGCTGGTCGTCCTCGGAGCGCTCGTGGGCGGCGGATACTTCGGCTACTCCTGGATTTCCACCAACGTGGATGTGTCAAGCTCAGCGAAAGACTACGAGGGCGAGGGATCCGGCGAGGTCGAGATTGTCGTGAAGGATGGCGACAGTGGCTCGGACATCGCGGCAACTCTCGTCGACGCTGGCGTGATCAAAACGAAGGGCCCGTTCGTCAACGCCTTTGCGGCGAGCCAGGATGCCCCGAACATTACGCCCGGCACCTACAAGCTGCGTAAACAGATGAGCGGAGCATCAGCGCTAAGCCTGCTGCTCGATCCTTCGAGCCGCGTGGGGATTCGCGTGACTATCCCTGAGGGACAGACCACTCGAAAGATGTACGAACGGTTGAGCAAGGCAACGGGCATCCCCGTCAAAGAGTTTGAAAAGGCCGGAGCTGATTATGAGGCACGCGGCGTGCCGAAGAACCCAGCGAAGTCAATCGAAGGGTACCTGTGGCCCGGTACCTACGATTTTCACGAAGACGATTCAGCCGCCGATATTCTCGACACGATGGTCTCCCGTATGACCACGAGGCTCAAGAAGAAGGGGATTCCCGAGGACAAGTGGCACGAGACCCTCACGATTGCCTCGATCGTGGAGAAGGAAGCACGCAATCCCGAGGACTACGGGAAGGTCGTGCGGACGATCGACAATCGTCTTGCCGGCGTTGGCGAGGCGGGCGGTAAGCCCATGAATCTCCAACTGGATTCGACGGTCGCCTATTTCAGCAAGAGCGAAACGATCTCCACGACACCGGAGCAGCGGGCGACTGACTCGCCTTACAACACGTACAAGCACCCCGGGCTTCCCATCGGCCCTATCTCCAATCCCGGCGATGCCACCCTCGATGCCGTGAAGAATCCGCCAGAAGGGCCCTGGCTCTACTGGGTGACCGTCAATACGGATACCGGGGAGACGAAGTTCGCGGCCACTAAGGCAGAGCACGACAAGAATGTGGCGCAGTGGCGCGAATGGGCGAAGAAAAAGTAAGCGGTCATCGACTGAGGTTTGCCGTGATCGGGGATCCGATCGCGCACTCGCGCTCGCCCGAACTGCATGAGGCGGCCTATCGCGCGCTCGGGATCGAGCACGCGAGCTACGAGCGGGTTCACGTGCCACGCGGAGAATTTGCGCGTTTCGCACGCAACATACTCCCGCTCTACGACGGCGTGAGCGTGACGATGCCTCACAAGGCTCATGCACACGAGCTCGCCGTGGCTCACGGTACCCACTCTGAGCTCCAGATCGCGAATACTCTGCTCCCGATCGGCTCGGGCCGCAAGCGACGATACGTCGCCTTCAACACCGACGTCGCGGGAATTCAGGGAGCGCTCGATTCTGCGGGAATCGCGGGGATCGAAAGTGCGACGCTTCTTGGATCAGGTGCGACTGCCCTTTCACTGGCCGTGGCCCTTCATGAGGCAGGGTGCACGCGTTTTACCCTGCTCGCGCGCTCACGCCAGAAACTCACGTCCCTCGAATCACTTCTCAAGAGCCGGGGCGTTCACGTGCGCGTGGGGGACTGGGATCATCCCGCACGAAGCTTCGATACTGACATCGTCGCGAGCGCGCTCGCACTCGAGGGGGCTAAAACAATTGCCAACCGCGTCCTTGCCCACCTGGACGAGGTAGCGCGAGTGCCGTCGGCCTTTTTCGATGCGCTGTACTTCCCGGACCCCACCCCGCTCGCGCGAGTTCGCACGGCTTTCGCCGACCGCATGGATTGCGCGACCGCCCCGGCATTCGCGACCGGCGCCCACATGCTCGCGCATCAGGCCGCCCGGCAAGTCGAACTCATGTGCGGAGTTGAGGCCGCTCCCGCCGAAGGGATGTACGAAGCAGTATTCGGAGTCGGGATCTAGAGTGCTCCGGAGTAGCCAAGCTGACGCCACGCCTCATATACGGCGATCGAAGCGGAATTAGCGAGGTTCAGCGAGCGGCGCCCCTCGAGCATAGGAATACGGACGCACTTCGTGATGCGGGGGTGCTGCAGTACCGACTCGGGAAGACCTGTGTCCTCCCTCCCAAAGAGGAGAACATCGCTTTCGCGGTAGGTGATGTCGTGGAAATGCGCATCTGTATGTCCCGTGAATGCGAATACCCGTGAATCCGGGAGGGCGGCGAGGGCATCGTCGAAGCTCTCGTGAACTGTCATGACCGCGAGATCGTGGTAGTCGAGGCCCGCGCGGCGCAAATGCGCGTCGTCAAAGTTGAAGCCGAGCGGCTTAATAAGGTGAAGCGGCGCCCCCGTCACGGCGGAGAGCCTGATGGCGTTGCCGGTGTTACCGGGGATGAGAGGTTCAAAAAACATGATGTGGGGCATAGGTTCGAGTCTCTCACGTCGCTCATTCTTACCCGAACCTCCGTCGGCGCGTGATTCCGTTCACGAATCCGCAAAAAACGAGCTCTGAATTTCCTCCGACGTGCGCACGGTGGTAATCTCATTGAGTCGCAAACGAAGAAGCGACAAAAACCCGGTCCGGGTGGCGGAATAGGTAGACGCGCTAGCTTGAGGTGCTAGTGCCCGCTTAAGGGCGTGGGGGTTCAAGTCCCCCCTCGGACACCGTGGAGAAACCCTCCGTGCGCAATCGCAGCACGGAGGGTTTTCTGTTGCGTGTAATCACCCCCTGCAGCGCGCGCGTTCGGGAGTTTTGCATCCGCGAACGTTTACCGAAAGTTATTTCTTGTTCAAGCGGAAGTCTTGTTGCCGTTTGTCCGCTCTGCTTTGATTGTGATGGGCGTCTCGCGGGGGCGGAGAGACGAGTTCCAACCATGCGGAGCGGGCATGCGCTAACGCACCTGCGGTGCGAAGGCAAGGCGGGGGCCTTCCTTCTCCACTTACGCTGCGGCATGAATGACGACCGGTTGGAACCGCGGGCGAAGCCGTGCATAGCGATATGAATGGAGCTTCGCCCGCCCCGCCCGCACCACCGCTCAGTTCATGCTTCCAAAGCGCGCCGCGCATCGATTAGAGCGCGCAAGTTCCGTTTTAATCACACTGTTGTGGAAGATGGACCTTAGTCCCACAACTGGCGCGACAGCGTTATGGTAACGTCGTTTCACCCGGCTACGGCCTTACGCCCCGTAACGAGCCGCAGGTCGTGCACTAGTGGTCTGCAAATCGTGCGGCGCGCACACGAGCCTGGTTATCCGGCCCCAACCGGGTCCGGTCCTTTCCCTAGCTAGGAGAAAACAATGAAAGCTATTGTCCGCATGAGCGCAGTCGCTGCGACCGCCGCCCTCACCTTCGGCTTCGGTGCCGCTGCAAACGCGGAAACCGTCGATTGCAACGACCTCACGGCTGAGCAGAAGGCTGACCTCGAATACGCTGCAATGGGCATCATCAGCGTGCCCGCAGACCTCCAGAAGTGCGTTGGTCAGTGGGATACCCCGACCGGCGAAGAGGCCGCTGCTGCTGAGAACGACTACAGCGATGCCGCTGAGAAGGAATACAACAAGAACACTCAGCCTGAGTGGGATACCCCGACCGGTGACGAGGGCGCTGCCGCTGAGAACGACTACCTCGACGCCGCAGAGAAGGAATACAACAAGAACACTCAGCCTGAGTGGGACACTCCGACTCGCGACGAGGCTGCCCAGGCAGAAAACGACTACCTCGACGCCGCTGAGAAGGAATACAACAAGAAGAACGAGATGCCGGAGTGGGACACTCCGACTCGCGACGAGGCTGCTCAGGCAGAAAACGACTACCTCGATGCTGCCGAGAAGGAATACAACCGCCTCAACGAGCAGAACAACGCCGAAATGCCCTCTGGCAACAACGGGGAAGAGAAGGTGACCGACGGGGAAGCGGGCACCTCCGAAGCCTCGGAAGGTGACAACGACGGCGCCTCGGAAGAAGCCGATGGCGCCACGGACAAGCAGGAAGAGAAGGCCGCTGCTTCGAACAGTGGTTCTGGTCTTGCCCGCACCGGTGCTTCGGTGGGCATCCTCGCTGCACTCGGTGCCGCTGCGACCGCAGTTGGCGGTGGCGTGAGCTACCTCCGCAAGCGCGCCTGAGCTCTATCGCGGAGTTTCATTCGCTTCTCTTGAAAGGGGCGCCCCTCTCGGGGCGTCCCTTTTCGTTCACTCGCACGCGAGTTGAGTATTGTGACCGGGGTCCGGTTCGTGCCGGAGTATCCGAAGGTGAGGGCAGCGGCCAGCCTTGGCTTCCTTAGATCAAGCGGCGTTAAAAAAGACCGAGGAGCGCGAGCCCAAGGCCTCCGTAGGGAGCGCTCAGAATGATCGGGCCGAATGCGAAACGGGCCTTGGTGCTTCTCGTTCTGACAAGCACCCAGAACGCTGCAAGTGCCCCCGCGCCGCATATCCACGCTAAAGCTCCCAGAAGGACCGGTATGCCGCCGAGTCCCGCGAGTACAACGGTGGCCGGGGTGACTTTCGCATCGCCCATTCCGATACTCCCGGGGGACAGGAGCGCAAAGACAAAAACCAACGCACCAACAACGACGGCGATGGCACATGCACCAAGCACGCGCTTTTCGACCGTGGGAATCATGAGGGCAGTCACCGCTGCCGTACAGGCCACCGCACCGGTGATCGCGAGTGTGAGTTTGTTGGGTAAGCGATGCTCGCGGATGTCGATGTACGACAGGGGAATCGCAAACGTGAGGTGCGTTAAAGCCACGATTGCAAAGAGTGCCGTTGTGTCGGCCGAGTCGAAAATACTGATCACGCTTCTCAGTTCACCACATGACAGCTGGCATCGCCGCCTGGACACCAATTCTGTGGACAACCATTACGGTGCGGTGACACGCATGATGCGTCGGCGCAGCCACACCTTTTTCCCGCCGCCGATGAACTTCTGCGTCCGGGCAAGTTCCCAGCGCCCGTACTCGGCCTCGTCCGTGAGGGCCTCGCGGGCCTGACCAATCGACGTCCCCTTAGGGATCGTGAGCACCTGAAACTCGTAGTCGCGCGCCGAGCGTCCCTTCGCCACCGGAGCCTGAAGCAGGCTGGAGGGGGTGGAGACCTTCCACTGAGGAGGAAGGATCGATGTGCGTGATCGGTCCGGAATGTTTGTCATGAGCGCTCCTTTCCTCGAGCGAGTCTGCCACCTTGCGTGCCGCACAAAAAATTGCCGCCAAATTCCGGGCATTCCGCTACCTTTTGCGGGGGTTTCGCGGTATTTTCGTTGCATGAACACGAAAGATCCTCGCGCCGCACTGACCGCACTGATCGCCGCCCTTGAGCGCCACTTCGATGTCATCGCCGCCACGAATGGCGAGGATGAAGACCAGCTCGACGTTGCCACCGAACGTCTCTCGCTCGCCTTTGAGAATTACGACGACGCACTTTTCGATGCGTACAACGTCGCGACCCCATTCATTATCTTTGACGACGATGAGGACGACTACGACGAGGACGACGATTTCGACGACTTCGACGATCTCGATCTCGACGATGACGACGACTATGACGACGAGGACTGAGCGTCCGGCGGCGATCCCGTAATCGATCACACACTACGCGGTGCCTTCCAGGCGGGGAGGTGCCGCGTAGTGTCGCATTGTGGCAAAATCGCCCGGCGTGCCGCGCATGGATCTGATGCCCACGCAACCTGATAAGGAGTCGTTGAGTTGAGTTTCCTCGATGCGGTGATCCTGGGCATCGTCCAGGCGCTCACCGAGTTTCTTCCCGTGTCATCGAGCGCTCACGTGCGCGTCGTTGGTGAACTTCTGAACCCGGGGAAGGATCCCGGGGCGGCATTTACGGCAATCATGCAGCTTGGAACTGAGCTCGCCGTCCTCATCTACTTTTTCAAGGACATTGTCCACATCATCGCGCAGTGGGCGAAGTCGCTCGTGGGTAAGGTTCCGCATTCGGATCCGGATGCCCGCATGGGGTGGTTTGTCATCCTCGGATCGATTCCAATCGGAGTTCTCGGGCTCTTGTTCGAGAAGCAGATCGACCACGCGCTTCGTAATCTGTACATCACGGCAGCGATGCTGATCCTTTTCGCGGTGTTTCTCGCGTATGCAGATGCACGCGGTGCGCAGGAGAAGAATCTGGAGGACTTGAGCCTCAAAGACGCGATCCTCTACGGCCTCGCGCAGGCTCTCGCCCTTATCCCTGGCGTGAGCCGCTCCGGTGGCACGATCACGATGGGCCTCATCCTGGGTTACAGCCGCAAAGCCGCGGCGCGTTACGCATTCCTCCTCGCGATTCCAGCGGTGTTCGCGTCTGGCCTGTACAAGGCGTACAAGGAGGTGCCAGCCCTCTTGAGCCCCGAGGGGCGTGCCGCCGCTATGGCAGCGGGGGAGCCAAGCCTTTCGGCGATCATCGTCGCCACGCTCGTGGCGTTCGTGCTCGGCTATGCGGTGATCGTGTGGTTCATGCGCCTCATCGAGAATCACTCGTACTCGGTGTTTGTGTGGTACCGCCTCATCGCAGGCACGGTTCTTCTTCTCCTGCTCGTGTTCGGGGTGGTGTCCCCGCTCGGGGGCGCGTAAAGCTTCCAGAACCGACGTAAGACGGCGGCGCGCCTAGTGCGTGTCGCCGTCTTCGCGTCTGCGGAGGAATTGCTCGAATTCGGAAGCGATTACATCGCCCGATGCCTCCGGCAGTTCCGTCGCATCCCTCATCTGTTCGAGTTGCTCAACGTACTGCTTGATGTCCTCTTCTTCGTTGGCCATGGCGTCCATACCTCGCTCCCACGCGCGTGCATCCTCCGGAAGCTCGCCGAGGGGAATGTGCAGGTCAAGTTCGCGATCGAGTGCGGTAAGGAGTGCGAGGGTGGCCTTGGGGGCGGGGTTTTGGCCGACGTAGTTCGGGACCTGGACCCACAGGGAAAGGGTTCCGACGCCAGCGGTGTGGGCGGCGTCGTTCAAAATGGCGGGGATGCCGATGGGGCCCTCGTAATCGTCGGCGTCGGCAACCCTCGGGGTTTGCGAACCCCACGTTGTCGATGTTGGCAGCGGCCGCGTGTGAGGGGTGTCGGCGAGCAGGGCCCCCAGTGTCACGAGAAGCGTGCACTGAGCGGATGTCACGTGCGTGAGGATATCTTCGCAGTAGCCCGTCCAGTTGAAGGAGGGCTCGGGGCCGGTGATGATGAGGATGCGCGTGCCTCGGTGGGGCTTGAGGGGGATGATGTGCGTGTGCGGCCAGGTCACGCGGCGTTGGCCTTCGCTATCCCTGGCCAGGAGCGGGCGGTTGATCTGGAGGTCGACGTAGTGATTAGCGTCGATGGTGTGCGGTGGGCGTTCCTCATCGACGCCGATCGTGTTCATCAGGTGGGTGAGGGCTTCACTACTGCCGGTACCTGCATCGTTCCAGCCGCCGAAGGCTGCGATGGCTATTGTGCGGTTGACCTCGTCGTGAGCGGGGTTTTCGGGCACGCATTCCTCCTTCAGCTACGCCGTTAGGCGTGTCGTGCAAGTATAGTTCTCGACGCTGCAAGGTAGAAACGAGGTGGGTATGGGAGCTGAGCTGGAACGGACGATGCCAAAGGTCTCCGTCGGGGCCGGAAGTATTCTTTTTGCGGTGTTGCTTGCGGTGATGATTCAGCCGCAGTTCGCCCAGTACTTGCCGGGTGCCTTTGCTATTGGCGCGGCAGCCATCGCAGCAGTGCTCTTTTTGCTCTCGGTTGCTTTGCACGAGCTCGCACACGCGTGTGTCGCGCGCGCCTTCGGGGCGCGGGTGCGTGAGATCGCCCTGACCTTGTTTGGCGGGCATACGACGTATGAGGGACCGCGTCTGAGCCCTTCGCGCTCGATGCTCATCTCACTTTCGGGACCGGCCACGAATGCCATCCTTGCCCTCATCCTGAGCGCCGTCGCTCGGGCCCTGACGCCCGTGCTCCTGAACGCCGATTCGGGAGCACTCGCGATGTGCGCGCTTGCGTGCCATTTTGCCTCGACCCTCAACTGGGCGCTCGCAATCTTCAATGTCCTCCCGGGGCTGCCCATGGATGGCGGGCGGGCACTTGAGGCGATCCTCCGTGCACGTGGAACCAACGCTGCCCGGGCAACGATCATCACGGGGTGGGTAGGCCGTGTGATCGCCGTCGGCGTCGTGGTCGTCCCACTCGCGCTCTCCGCCGTGCGCGGAGACCTACCGTCCCCGCTATGGACGGTGTGGAGCATTCTGATCGCGCTATCGCTGTTTCAGGGAGCCTCGCAGGCTATCGCCCACGCGCGCTTTCTCGAGAGCGCCGATATGCTCCACATCGCGCACGTGTCGCAAGAGGTCCGCGTGCTTTCGAACGCGGCAACGGTTGAGCGGGAACGATCCTACCTCGAACGCGGTGGGCTCTACGTCGATCCCGACGGCGTCGTCCTCGCCCCAGCTGCCGCGATCGCTGAGGCGCCTGCGGACTATCCGGTTCACGCGGTGCTCTCACCCGTGGTGAGGGCAACGGTGCTCGATGGGCGTCCCGAGGGGAGCGACCTTCTCGCTGCCATGCAGGCTGATGAGGCGCCCGCCTATCTCGTGCGCAACGACGCAGGTCAATTTGTGAGCGTGATTTTTGCGCAGGATGTAGCCCGCGCGCTGAACGCTCGCGGGTGAGGTGCGCAAAAGCCACGTAGACTCACTGTCATGACTTCGCCGCACGAAACCGACCCCACCGTCACCGCACGCCTCGACCGTACGGGGCCCTTCGTTGTGGGGGACAAGGTCCAGCTCGCCGACCACAAGAATCGCCTCAACACGATCACGCTTAAAGAGGGCGGGGTGCATCATTCCCACCGCGGGTTCCTTCGCCATGACGACCTGATCGGCAAGAGCGATGGCACGGTTGTCGAGAACAGCGCTGGCGTCGCCTTTCAGGCGCTGCGCCCGCTCTACAACGACTACATGATGGCGATGCCTCGCGGCGCGGCGATTATCTACCCGAAGGATTCCGCGCAGATCCTCATGTACGGGGATATTTTCCCGGGGGCACGCGTTCTTGAGGCAGGGGTGGGCTCGGGCGGGCTCACGATTGCGCTTTTGCGGGCGCTTGGGCCCGACGGCTCTTTGCGCTCCATCGAACGCCGCGAAGATTTCGCCGAGGTCGCGAAGGCTAATGTCGAAAGTTTCTTCGGTTCCGTGCCCTCGTGGTGGGACTTGAGCATCGGCGATTTCCAGGACGGCGCGCATGAGCTCGCGCAGCAGGGCGAGCGCGTCGACCGTGTCGTGCTCGATATGCTCGCGCCGTGGGAGTGCGTGGACAGTGCGGCAGAGGTGCTTGAAGACGGCGGCGTGTTTCTCGCGTACGTCGCGACGGTGACGCAGCTGTCTCGTACGGTCGAGGCGCTTAGGGATCACGGCGAGTTCACCGAGCCCTATGCGTGGGAAACGATGATGCGCCCGTGGCATCTCGATGGCCTTGCGGTGCGCCCTGAGCACCGCATGAACGCCCACACAGGGTTCTTGTTGACGTCCCGCCGCACGGCTCGCGGCTGCAAGGCACTGCTTCGCAAGCAACGCCCGGCCCCTGGTTCGCGGGATGAGGCGGAGCTCAACGACCCCGCAAACGAGGGCTTCGGTGGCTCGAGTCATGAATGGACGAGCGAGGACTTCCACGACCGCAACGTTGCGCCACGCAAGACGAAGCGGGCACTCCGAGACATTAGGCAGGGGAGGACGCGGTGAAGACCTATCAGGAGCTGAACGAGGAACTGTCGAAGCTTGCTCGCAGTAACGAGCAGCTCGTGAAGTCGCTGTCGAAAGCGCGCGAACAGATCGTGCAGTTGCGAAGTGATCTCGAGTCACTCGCGGATCCGCCGTCGTCTTTCGGCACGTTCGTTGCGAAAGTCGAGGACAACCAGATCGATATCCTCCACAATGGTCGAAAGCTGCGCGTACTGGTTGCCCCCGACGTTGACGTCGAAGCGCTTACACAAGGCCAAGAGGTGCGCCTCAATGAGAACCTCATAGCCGTTGAAGCATTGACGCACGAGACGACAGGTTTTGTCGCGACCGCCGTAGAGCAGCTTGAGGATTCTCGTGTGCTCGTTCAGGTTCACGCCGATGAACAGCGCGTCATGAACGTCGTTCCGGAACTTCTGGATAGTCGTATCAATAGGGGCGATCACCTCATGGTTGACCCGAAATCCGCCCTCGTTCTCGAGGTTCTTGAACGCAAGGAAGTTGCGGACCTCATCCTCGAGCACATTCCGGATGTGTCCTACAGCGATATCGGTGGCCTTGGTGACCAGATTGACGCAATCCGCGACGCCATCGAGATGCCGTTTCTGCATCAGGAGCTCTTTCATGAGTATGGTCTTCGCCCGCCAAAAGGCGTGCTCCTGTATGGCCCGCCCGGGTGCGGAAAGACCATGATTGCCAAGGCTGTTGCGCACGAACTCGCCCTCAAAGCGGCACGTCAACGCGGCCAGGATCCGAGTGAGGTTGTGAATCGCTCGTGGTTCCTGAATGTCAAGGGACCGGAAATTCTCAACAAGTATGTGGGCGAGACGGAACGCTCCATTCGGCTCGTGTTCGAGCGCGCCCGAGAGAAGGCAAGCTCGGGCAATCCGGTCGTCGTGTTCTTCGACGAGATGGACTCGCTTTTCCGCACGCGCGGGTCGGGGGTGAGCTCGGATGTCGAGTCAACGGTTGTGCCACAGCTTCTTGCCGAGATCGACGGAGTTGAAAGTCTCGAGAACGTCATCGTCATCGGGGCCTCAAACCGCGAGGACATGATCGATCCGGCGATCGTTCGGCCCGGGCGACTCGACGTCAAGATCCGCATCGAACGCCCTGGCCCCAAGGCGGGCGCGGAAATCCTGCGGCTCTACCTCACGCATGACGTCCCGCTTGCCGAAGAACTCGACGTTCTCGTGGATTGCGCTATCGAGCGTATTTACGCGCGCGACGACGATATGGCCTATGTCGACCTCGAGTATGCGGATGGGACAGCCGAGGTGCTGTATTTTGCGGAGTTCATGTCCGGCGCGATGCTTCGCAACATTGTGGACCGCGCGAAGAAGCTCGCGATTAAGGCGGAGCTTTCCGACGGTGAGCGGGGGATTTCTCGCGCTCACCTTCTCGAAGCGATCCACACAGAGTTCAAGGAGAATGAGGACCTTCCCTCGACTGCAAATCCCGATGATTGGGCCCGAGTTTCGGGTCGTCGCGGCCAGCGTATTACCCGCATGACGCCGCGCCGCGCGGCGAGCAGCGAGGAGGTTGCGGCACCGTGAGCTCGGTCATTCCGTCCCTGACGACTCGGCGCCCAATGGGCATTGAAACGGAATTCGGCATCGTTCACACGTCTGATTCCGAGCGTGAACGTTCCGGGGCGAACGCGTCAATTCGCCTCTCGCACTATGCCGTCGCGGCTTATGCCCTGCTCGAGGACTCACCGAAGCGCCGTGTTCGCTGGGACTACGGCGACGAAACCCCTTTGCGTGACGCGCGTGGGTTTGAAGTTCAGCGCGCTGCCGCACACCCTACTCAGCTCACCCATGAAGCGCACGATGCGCACGTTCCAAGCGTCGACGCGGATTTCGAGATCACGGTCGGTGACGATATTCCGCTCGACCTCGACGATGCCGCGACCCTGCATTTTGCGGAACGCCGTGCGATCGGAAACGCGGTACTGACCAACGGTGCTCGACTCTACGTCGATCACGCCCATCCCGAATACTCTTCGCCAGAGGTCATGACCGCCCGCGAAGCGGTCGTGTGGGATAAGGCGGGGGAGCGTATCGCTCGGCTCGCCATGGCTCGCATCGAGGAGGCCGACGGTATCCCGGCCCTCGCGCTGTTCAAGAACAACACCGATGGCAAGGGCCAAAGCTACGGGACGCACGAGAACTATCTCGTGGACCGGGGTGTCCCTTTTGAGCGCCTTTGCGAAATTCTCATCCCCTTTTTCGCGACGCGCCAGATTCTCGTGGGGGCGGGACGCGTCGGGATCGGCACCCGCGGTGAGATCGACGGCTTTCAGATCAGCTCACGCGCCGACTTTTTCGAAAACGAGGTGGGGCTCGAGACGACACTCAATCGGCCAATCGTCAACTCTCGGGACGAATCCCATGCCGATTCCTCGCGATTTCGCCGGCTGCACGTCATTATTGGCGATGCGAACCTCTTCGAGACCTCAACGTTCCTCAAGCTCGCGATGACTTCCCTCGTTTTGAGCCTTGCGGAACGGGAACACGCGACAGGAAAGTCGCTCCTTCCGGACATTCAGCTCGTCGATCCTGTCAGCGCCGTCCACGAGATTTCGCATGATCTGGGCTTCGCGAAAACCTATGCCACCACGGATGGTAGGCAAGCGTCGGCCCTGGATATTCAACGCGCCTACCTGAGCGCCGTGAAGAATTCGCTCGAGGGAGACGAGGCCGATGCAGAGACCCTCGAGGCGATCGCGCTGTGGACTGAGCTTCTGGAGGTGCTCGAGCGTAATCCACTGGACGCCGCGGATCGCATCGAATGGGTGGGCAAGTACGCCCTCGTTAAAGCGTTTCGGGAGCGGCACGGACTGGAGTGGTCCGACCCTCGGCTCGCGGCGCTCGATCTCCAGTTCACGGATGTCCGCGAGGATAAATCCATCTACGAGAAGCTTGCGAAGGCGGGGCGCGTGCGCCGGCTCGTGCGCGATGACGAGATCTCGCACGCGGTGACACACGCTCCCGAATCGACCAGAGCGTACATACGAGGCGGCCTTGTCACGCACCACCGCGACGATCTTGACTCGGCAGGGTGGGACGTCGTTACGGTGCGACACGAGGGTGCGGCCATGCGCGTGCGTCTCGCTGATCCAACGGTCGCGTCGAAACAGTGGTGCGAGGCCCACGGGGTCGATCCAAGCGGGGCGATTGAGACTCTCCTTGAAAGTTTTCGGAAGGCCGCTGATGAGATGCGGTGATGGCGCGCCCCGCCGCGGGGCGCATGTAGCGTGGACACGAATGAAGAGAAAGGACGTCGCAGCATGACACAGTCGCAGATTCACGGTTCCGGTGGCGGCGATGAGAATGACGAGCCGCTTATCGACCAGAACTCCGGCCAGATTCAAGCGTCGATCGCCTCAAGCGACGATCTCCTCGACGAGATCGACCTTGTGCTCGAATCCAACGCGGAGAGTTTCGTGAAGTCCTTCGTGCAAAAGGGCGGTCAGTGACCAACCTTGGCGACCCCCTCACCTCGCTTTCGGCGCATTTGAAGGCGGAGGGCCTTCTGGCCCCCGAGCTTTCAGGCGTAAGCAACGCTCATGTGACTGTTGCCGAGGCGACGACGATCATTGCCGTCCGCCATACGGGTGGGAAGGCCGTCACGCTCGCCGCTGATCGACGTGCGAGCGCCGGCCACCGGATCGTCAAGGACGACATGATGAAATTGTTCCTTGCCGATTCTCACTCGGCCATCGGTATCGCGGGCACCGCCGGACTCGGCATTGAGTTCGCGCGCTTGTTCGCCCTCGAACTCGAGCACGTCGAGAAAATCGAAGGGCACGCGCTTAGTCACGAAGGCAAGGTTCGAAGGCTGAGTATTCTCGTGCGCGCGCACCTCCAGCTTGCTCTGCAGGGCCTCGCCGCCGTCCCGCTGCTCGCTGGCTTCGATGAGCGCCTGGGCTTGGTGCGTGTGCACACCTTCGATGCAACCGGAGGATCCTACGAGGAGGAGGAGACGGCGGCCATCGGCTCGGGCAGCGACATCGCGCGGGCGGTTCTCGATGCACGGCGAAACATTCTCGACTGCGACCGCGAAGAAGCCCATTGCCTTACCCTTCAGGCACTCGCCTCCGCCTCCCGTCGAGACTCGGCAACATCGGGCCTTCGCGGCGAGTCACTTCCCGTTCTTGTCGACGTCGATGCTGAAGGCGCGCGCTTCGTGGATGCGGATCGGATCCTTGAGCTCGCTAAGGAGCTTTCATGAGCATGCCGTTTTACGTCGATCCCGAACAGCTGACGAAGGATCGGGCCGACTTCTCTCGTCGCGGAGTGTCGCGTGGTCTCCCGGTTATCGCCGCGAGCAGCGCCGATGGCATTGTCATCATCGCCCTCAATTCATCGACGTCTCTCATGAAAATTGGCGAGGTACACGACCACATCGCCTTTGCCGGCGCAGGAAAGTTCCACGAGTACGAGGCGCTCAGGCTCGCGGCCGTGCGGTGGGCCGATACTCGCGCCTACCAGTATTCCCGCCGTGATGTTTCGGCTTCCTCCCTCGCCAACGCTCTCGCCCACGCCATTGGCGAGGCGTTCGTCTCCGCACCAAAACCGCTGGAGATTGCGCTCTTGCTGCCGGAAGTCGGGCAGGCGCCAGAGTTGGATCGTATTTTCTCTTTGAGTTTCGATGGATCTTTGAGCGATCACGGCACATTCGCCGCGATCGGCGGTGTTCCCGATGGGCTCGCACAACGCGCCTTCGACAGCGCTCTTTATGAGCGCGAAGCCGAGGCCGTGATCGATTTTTGCGTACGCGAGCTTGCGCGAACCCACGCCGATGACAGAATTCATGCCGAGATTGCCCTGCTTCGACGTGGAGTTGAGTTGCGTTCGTTTGAGAGGCACACTCCTGTCAGTATGGCGAGGGCGGAAAGGTCGCATCTATGAAACGGCGCGTGGGCGGATTAGAGACAGAATTTGGGCTTCTCGCTGTAACCGCCGATGGGCGGCAAGCCCTCGAACCTGAAGCCGCAGCAAGGGAACTGTTCCGGCCGGTTGTCGCGTGGGGGCGTTCCTCGAACGTGTTTCTTACGAACGCGGGCAGGCTCTATCTCGACGTCGGCTCCCATCCCGAGTATGCGACCGCGGAATGCGACGATCCGTGGGACATTGTCGCCCAGGAGCGCGCGGGCGAGCGGGAGCTTCACGCCCTCGTCCACGAGGCCAACGCGCGATTGAAATCCGACGGCCGCGACGCACGCATTCATTTGTTTAAAAACAATGCTGATTCTCAGGGCAATTCCTTTGGAAGCCACGAGAATTACCTCGTGGAGCGCAAAGGCGAATTCACACGCCTGCCAGCATTGCTGCTGCCATTCCTCATTACGCGGCAAATCGTCACGGGGGCCGGGGGAGTTCTCGACGGCGAGGGCGGGCCGGTTTTCGGCTTCTCGCTGCGGGCCGACCACATGTGGGAGACGGTTTCGTCCGCGACAACCCGTGCACGCCCGATCATCAACACGCGCGATGAACCCCACGGCGATCCGTCGCGCTATAGGAGACTGCACGTCATTTCTGGAGACTCGACCATGAGTGAAGTCTCCACCTGGCTGAGGTTCGCGATGACGTTCGCCGTGTTGCGATTTATTGAAGACGGGCACGCTTTTGCAGACTTCGAGCTCGCGGACCCGATCAGCGATATTCGCCGGATTGCGCGAGACCTCACGGCGAGCGAACCACTCCAGCTGAAGAACGGCGGCGTAAGCACGGCGCTTTCGATTCAGCGCGCTTATTTCTCCGCTCTCGAGCGCACATACGATGACCTCGACCCTCGAATGATGGACACGTGGGACCGAGGGTTGCGAGCGCTCGAAACGGGCAATTTCTCGCCCGTCAATCGCGAACTCGACTGGGCGATTAAGCACGAGCTGTTTACGACGGTGGCGGATCGTCGTGGGCTCGCGCTCAACGCGCCCGAGATTCAGCGCCTCGAACTGGCCTATCACGATATTGATCCCGGTCGAGGCGTGTTCTATGCACTCGAGCGCCGCGGACTTGCGACGAGCGTCCTGAGCGACGAGCGAATTGAGGCCGCCCGTCGAGTGGGTCCGGCTACAACTCGCGCGCACTTGCGTTCAAGAGTCTTGACACTCGCACGGGAAAAGGGGATCGACGTTGCGGTGGATTGGACAACCGTGCGACCGAACACACCCGGCGCTCTTCCCATCACACTGCTCGATCCGTTTGAGGTCGAAAACCCAGAAATCGACCGCTTGCTCGATAGTCTTGAAGAATATTCATCGGCACCCGCCGAGCTGAAAGGACTCCAGTGATTAACCGTCGCTCGCTGCTCGCTGCAGCTGCTTCCACTTCCGCCCTTGTAACCCTCGGGGCGTGCGCGAAAAAATCGTCACCTACGGCGAAGGGCGCTGCTCAAGCATCGGACTCGGGCGCATCCACGGCCTCGGCCTCGGATGGCGGCGGTAGTGCGGCCGACGAGGCCAACCTTCTTGACCGCGTGAAGGTCACCAGTGCGTTCGGTGAGGATCCGACTGTCGATTTCGACGCCCCGCTGGAGTTTTCAAACTTTCACTCAACCGTGGTGAGCAAGGGCGACGGCCCTGCAATCGCCGAGGGCGATTTCATCGTGACCCGTTCCGCCTATTTTGATCCGGAAAGCGCGGAAGTGCTTGCTTCGCAGTGGAAGGAGGGGACGTTCTCTCCTTTCAAGGTGGATAAGCAATCCGTGGGCCAAACGGCGACCGAATTCTTTACGGGGTTGACCTCCCATTCGCGCTTTCTCATGGCCGGCGTGGCCGGGACCCAAAAACAAAAGGTGCTCCAGGTCGGGGACGTCGTCGGCGTTGCATTGAAGCGAGCTGAGGGCGACGCACAGAAGCTTCCCGCGGAGGTTCCCGGTTTCGCCCTCGGTGAGGACGGCGCTCCAAATCTCACCGCCAAACCGAACGGTACCGCTCCCACCACGCAGGTTGTCGCCCCCGCGATCAAAGGTCACGGACCGGCCGCGAAGAAGGGCGACACGCTCATCATGCACTACCGCGGTTGGGACTGGGCAACCGGAGAAGAGTTCGACTCGTCGTGGGGGCGTGGCACCCCGTTCTCGTTCAAGCTAGGCGACGGCCAGGTCATTAAGGGCTGGGATGAGGGGCTCGAGGGTGCAGCGCAAGGTAGCCAGATTGCTCTGATTCTTCCGCCGGCGTCGGCCTACGGGGAAGCCGGCGAAGGCAATCAGAATCCTCTCGCCGGCAAGACCCTGCTCTTTGTCGCCGATGTTCTGTACGTGGCCTCGCCCGAGGCCTAAGCACTAAATCTCAGGAGAATCATGTCGAAACCAGTTGTGAGCGTTGAAGGGTGCGAGGCGCCCGAGGAACTCGTCATTATCGATGAGAAGATCGGTGACGGTGACGAAGCCAAGGCCGGCGACGTTGTCGACGTCCACTACGTGGGGGTAGGCCTCAGCGATGGCAAACAGTTCGATGCGTCGTGGGATCGAGGTGAGCCGCTGCGCTTTACGCTCGGCGTAGGCCAGGTCATTCCCGGCTGGGACCGCGGAGTGCAGGGAATGCGCGTGGGCGGGCGCCGACGTCTCGAAATCCCCTCGTCGCTTGCGTACGGTCCCCGCGGTATCCCGGGCGTTATTAAAGGCGGGGAAACCTTGATCTTCGTCTGCGATCTCGTTGGGGTGACCGGGCGCTGACCCAAGAGCCACCGGCGCTCTTTGACTCCGCGACACCCAAGAGCGAAGACAGCAGTCGCAACGGACGACCGTTCGAAACCACCGCGGGCTTCTCGCTCGCGACGGATCGGCCGGTCGTCTCTGTTCACGTGCTCGGTACTCTCGCGCACCTCGATCGCCTCTTCGAATACGCGGTCCCCGCGGCTCTCGATGCTGTTGAGCCCGGGATGAGGGTGCGTGTGCGATTCTCCGGCCGCGAGCACGAGGCGCTCGTACGGGCACGCTACGAAAGACCCGACACTATCCGGCCGCTCGCACCGCTCGTGTCCGTCGTAAGCGAGGACGTTCTCCTTTCGGAGCACATGTTTCGGGTGTGCGAGGACGTTGCGCAGCGGTACGCGGGATCGCTCAGCGACGTGCTGCGACTCGCCGTTCCCGCGCGCAGCGCAGGCGCGGAAAAGGCACACCGGGCGCGCATGGAACGCCATGCACGCGAAAAATCTGGCGCGCCTGACAGGGAGACTGCTTCGAGCGGTAACACTAGCCCTCAGAGCGAGAAGTACCGTTCCAAATTCGCGGGGCTCGGGGCTTTCCTCGAGCACTCATGCGGTGGAGACCGCACTCCGCGGGCGTCGATCGTTCTCGATCCGGTGGATTCGTGGATTGAACTCGTGCTCGAATGCCTCTCGGGACTTGAGGATGATGCGGGCGCGATCATCCTCGCGAGTGATCAGCGCGACGTCGATCGACTGGCAAAGGCCCTCACGGCGCACGCGATCGACCACGCCCAATTCGGTAGCGCACAGGGCCCCCATGCGCGGTACACGGCGTTTCTGTCCACACTCCAGGGGCGCTCACGCCTCGTCATCGGGACGCGCAGCGCTGTTTTTGCTCCCGTGGCAAACCTCCGCATGATCCTTGTATGGGATCCGGATGACGACCTCTACGAAGAACCACGAGCGCCCTACCCCCACGCGCGCACGGTCGCCCTCACGCGAAGCTTCCACGAAAGCTGTTCCCTGCTCTTCGTTTCGCGGGCACCGTCGGAATTCGCCCGCTACCTCACCCTTGCCGGCACTCTCGCGGCTCTCGAACCCGTGCCCGCCGCCCATGCCCATACTCACCCACGTATCGAGCTCATGGACGCGTACTTGCGTGAGAGAGAGGGGGCAAGCGGGTTTTCGCGTTTGCCGTCGCATGCCCACGCGGTCATACGCCGAGGACTTGCGGAAGGGCCCGTGTTGGTCCACGTGCCGCGAGCGGGATACGCCCCGGCACTCGCGTGTCGATTTTGTGGGACCAAGGCGACGTGCGTGCATTGCCACGCGACTCTCGCCGCGCCCGGAAGAGGGGAACTATCGTGCAGCGTGTGTTCTCGTCGGTACGGCCACTATCGTTGCCAGGAATGCGGGGGAGCGGATCTGCGCCCCATAGTCCTCGGCCAAGAACGCACCGCTGCCGATTTGAAGCGCTCCTTCCCGAACGCAACGCTCCACGTATCGGGCGGGGCCTCCGGAATTGTGGAGGATTCTGACGTTCGCGACGGCGACCTCGTGATTGCAACACCGGGCGCAGAGCCGCAGCCCGAGGGCGGATACGCGGCGTCGGTAATCATCGACGCGGCCGCGTCCCTCGGCAGAGCCGCTTACAACGCCGACTGCGAAACAATCCGCCGCTATTCCCATGTGATCGGCCAGACCCGCACGTTCAACAAGGGCGGGCAGGTGCTGATCGTTGGACCCGATCAGCACCCCGCACTGCGTTCGCTCGTTCTCGTGCGCTCGAACGCTTTTATTGACCGAGTGCTTGAAGAACGCGCCGAACTCGGGCTTCCCCCCGCGTTTAAGGTCCTCGAGGTGCGAGGAGGCCGAACGGCGTGCACCGACTTCCTCGAACGGCTCGATGCGCCGCGAGGCGTCGATATTTTTGGCCCCACGGAGGTCGAGTCTTCCACCATTGATGCCGAAGCGCGCGTCGTGCTCCGGTGCCCCGTCAGGCACGCGCCTGCATTGGTGGAGGCAGCGCGAGCGGTCATGCTCGTGCGTAGCGCGAAGAAGCATCCGGGCTCCCTTCGCCTTCAGGTTGACCCCCCGCATGTCTTCTAGGCGTGGCCGTTAGACTTGGGCATCATGCGAATTCTTTTTGCCGGAACGCCCGACGTTGCCGCTACCTGCCTCTCCGCCCTCGCCGATTCCTCCCACGAAGTCGTCGGCGTACTCACGCAGCCCGATGCCCGCGGCAAGCGGGGGAAGAGCCTCGTGCCCTCTCCCGTTGCGGTCCTCGCGCAAGAGCTGGGAATCCCATCGTTCAAACCCGCTGACGCGCGAAGTGCCGAAACACGCGAGTGGATCCGCGAGAGCGGTGCCGAGGTAGCGGCCGTCGTCGCTTACGGTCAGATTCTCGAGCGCCCCGTGCTCGAGTCCCTTCCCGGCGGATTTTTTAACCTTCACTTTTCGCTGCTTCCCGCGCTTCGCGGCGCGGCACCGGTACAGCGCGCGATTGAGCAGGGCCTTCAGGAAACCGGCCTTAGCGTGTTCAAACTTGACGAAGGCCTCGACACGGGCGCGTTGGCGCGCCAGGAGCCGCACTCGATTGCCCCGCTTGCGACTGCGGGAGAGCTCCTCGAAGACATGGCCGAGCATGGCGCCCGGGTTCTTGTCGAGGTCATGGATGAACTCGGCCGCGGTACTGTGACTCTCACCGCGCAAGAAGAGGAGGGAGCGAGCTACGCGCGCAAACTTCGAGCCGACGAAGCACGGATTAACCCGGCGCGCCCCGCGCGGGAGGTTGCCGCTCACATTCGCGCGTTTGCCCCCAATCCTGGTGCATTCACGAGCGTGAGAGGTTCGAGGCTCAAGGTTCTCGGCGTAGGAAACACAGAGGCGCCCGAGGGCATGAGCCTCGCCCCCGGCGAATTCGGTGTCACGAAGAAGCACGTGTTCCTCGGCACCGCCACCGAGCCTCTCGAGCTGACGCTCGTGGGGCCGGCGGGCAAGAAGCACATGGCCGCTGCTGATTGGGCGCGCGGCGTACGACTGGAAACGGGCGAGCGCATGGAAGAGGAGAGCGCGGCATGAGCGAGGAGCGACAGAAGCGTCGCGGAGGACATACCCAGCGTCACCGGAACGACGCGGGTCACGAGCGGAGCGGTTCGCGCGGCAGGGGCGGCCCTCGACGCGGTTACTCGCGCAAGCGCCCGAGCGAACGCCGCCGCGAAACGACCCCCTCAAGGCTCGCCGCATACGAGGCAACGCGACGTGTGAGCGAGGAGGATGCCTACGCGAACATCGTGTTCCCCACCGTTCTTCGTCGCCATCGTGTGGAGGGACGCGATGCCGCTTTTGCCACGGAGCTCTTCTACGGGTCGCTTAGGGCACAGGGTCGGCTCGACGCAGTTCTTGCGGAATGCGTGGATCGCCCGCTTTCGAAAATCGAGCCTGCCGTTCTTGACGTTCTTCGCCTCGGCGCGTACCAGATGCTTGATATGGGGGTCGCGGCGCACGCTGCTGCCTCTGAAACTGTGGGCCTCGCACGCGAGGTGACCG
This sequence comes from Dermabacter sp., assembly GCF_032550575.1. NCBI lineage: Bacteria > Bacillati > Actinomycetota > Actinomycetes > Micrococcales > Dermabacteraceae > Dermabacter > Dermabacter sp. The sequence continues at coordinate 174,138 of NZ_JAWFZC010000001.1, forward strand.
GGGCAGGGTCTGCCAGCCTGGTCAATGCCGTGCTTCGCCGCGTGGGCGAAAAAACACTCGAGGAATGGCTTGCCATTGTCGTTCCGGCCCGCGAGGACGACGAGGACCGTTTCCTTGCGATCACCTATTCGCATCCGGAATGGATCGTGCGCGCGCTGCGGGAGGCCCTCAAAGCTCACGGGCGGGATCCACGCGAGATCGACGCCCTGCTGGCCGCCCACAATGACGCGCCTTCGGTCAGCCTCGTCATGCGGCCCGGTCTAACCGACGAAAACGAGCTTGCCCAAGCCGGTGCACAGCCCGGCCGCTGGTCGTTGTTTTCGATGGCGTGGCCAGGCGGCGATCCGGGGACGATTCCCGCGGTTAATGAGGGACGTGCCGCTGTTCAAGACGAGGGCTCGCAGCTTGTCGCACTCGCGCTTGCCCTCGGCGCGGATAGCCTCGTCGTGGAGCCCGACCATCACTGGCTTGATCTCTGCTCGGGGCCCGGGGGTAAAACCGCGCTTCTCGCCGGTGCGAGCATCACCCACGACGCCGAGGTGCTGGCGGTCGAGCTACAGGAACACCGCACGCGCCTCGTCGAGCGTTCGGTCCACACGCTCGTAGAAGCGGGTGCGGAGGTCGAGACGCTCACCGCCGACGGCCGCTCGATCGGCGAACGTTTCCCCGAACAGTTTTCGCGCGTCCTCGCCGATGTCCCGTGTTCGGGCCTCGGAGCGCTACGGCGCAGGCCAGAATCGCGGTGGCGTAAGCAGCCCGGTGACCTCGGTTCTCTTGGGCGTTTGCAACGCGAGCTTCTCGCCAGCGCGGTCGCGGCCACCCAGGTAGGTGGCGTGATTGCCTACGTCACGTGCTCGCCGCACGCTAATGAGACGCTCCTCGTGGCAAAGGCGGCGCAGCGCCGGCACGGGGATCTCGAAGTTCTCGACGCTCGTGAAGCGCTGCGTGCCGGGCTTCGTAGCGATGCGGGTGACATCGACCTCGGCGACGGCCCCTTTGTGCAGTTGTGGCCGCACGTGCACGGCACAGACGCCATGTTCCTCGCGATGTTTCGCAAAACCGATCCAGAACCCTAACCTTCCACCACGATAGGAGAGCCTCCCGTGTACTCGACGTCGTCAACGAGCATCCACCCGTCCATTCTCAACAGCGACTTCATGCACATCGGTTCTGAACTCGACAAGATTTCCAATGCCGAGGCCGCCCACATCGACGTCATGGACAACCATTTCGTGCCCAATATGACGTTCGGCGTCAGCATGGTTGAGCAGATCGCGAAGCGCTCACCGATCCCGCTTGATGCCCACCTCATGATCGATTCGCCTGACCGCGATGCCGTGGCGTACGCCGAGGCTGGAGCGCAGTCGGTGACGTTCCACCTTGAGGCCTCGAGTGCTCCCGTGCGACTCGCGAGGGAGCTTCGAGCGAAGGGTGTTAAGGCCGGCGTTGCGCTGCGCCCAGCGACACCGGTCGAGCCTCTCGTGGACATTCTTGGAGAGTTCGACATGCTCCTCGTGATGACGGTCGAGCCCGGCTTCGGTGGGCAGTCGTTTATCGACTCGATGCTCCCCAAGGTTCGACGAGCGCGTCGCGCCATCAGTGAGCAGAACCTCGAAGTGTCGATTCAGGTTGACGGCGGCATCTCACGCGCGACGATCGAGGGAGCCGCTGAGGCCGGGGCGAATGTGTTTGTCGCTGGAAGCGCGGTCTATAAAGCAGCCGATGCGGCGGCTGAGGTCGACGCCTTGCGTGAACTCGCGCGCACGCATCGTCACGACTAACCGCCCCCCCCCCATGACTGCCGCTTCGCACATCCCAGAACTACCGCTCACGTATCGCCCCCGTGCAGTACGCAGGTGGGGGTACATCGTCGCCGCGGTGTTCGCCTTTGCGTGCCTCGTGATGGCCGTGTCGCTTCCGCTTCTCACCCACAGGGTTCTCGATTCGCTGGGTTTCGTGCTGCTCGCGCTGGCAGTGGGCTGGTTTTGCCACCGGCACGCTAGCGTCCACGTGCGAGCCGACGCCGCCTGCGTGACGGTGCGCAATGCTTTTTCGACGCGCCGCTTCGAATGGGCCGAACTGATCGGGGTGAGCTTCCCCGAAGGAGACCCGTGGGCACACCTGGATGTGGCCGATGGCGACACGTGTGCCGTCATGGCCTTTCAACGGGCCGATGGCGAAAGAGGCGTCGACATGGCGCGCGAGTTCAATGCGCTCATCGACACGCACTCGCTTAGGCCGTAGGCGCCTCGGCGGCAAGTCGTCCTGCAAGGGCGCTGTACAGGAAACTCGCCCGATCCTCCTCGAGCCCGCGGCCCATGGTCGACACGCGTACCGGCAGCGCCCGTATCGCCTTTTCGAGGCCCTCACCTGACGTTGCGGTGACTCGATGGGCAGGCACCCCGTGGGCAGACCGCACCGAGTTAATGTGTGCGTAGCTTTCGGCTATCTCGAGATCGATATCGCTGCGCTCGGATGGAGATAGGCTCGGTAGCTCGACTCCCGCAAAAAGCATGCGCTCGAGCACGGTCCTCGAGTGGTGGGAGAGGCCCACGTGGCGCGAGCGCGGGTCAGCCTCGGATACGCGTGGCGCACAAATGGCTCGCGCCCCCATCGCAGCTGCGGCGTGGAGGGCATCCGCGACGGCGATTGAACCAAAGCCCCAGCGTGTACCGGTCCCGAGGTTTCCAGGCCCTTGCGCAACGATGACGGCGTCGGCCTCGAAGTGTGCGCGTGCCGCGGCAAGAGCCGAGGGCACGGACACCGCTTCGGCGTCGCCCCCGAACGACTGCCCGGCGCTGATGGTGGCTGAAAGAATTCCCTCCTCGCGAAGGCGGGCATTAGCACGCGAGTATGCCACGGGTAGCGCAGCCCAATCCGTGTGGACATACACGAGCCGCGCCCCGGGCCGCACCGCGTGAAAGCCCGCGGCGATGGGGCCGACGGCTGAATGCAAACCGGCGACGATGACGCTCATCCCGTCGAGGCTCTCCACGGCGTCAATCGCCTCGTGGGCCGGGGAAGCAGGGTCGTCGATGGCATCGACCATCATCTGCTGCGGGGTATAGCGGGCCTTCATCATGTGGCCTTCGGGAAGCTCTCCGCGCTCGCACGCATCAAGATTGGCGATGATGAAAGCGTCGCCTCCCGTTCCGAGGCTCTTTCGAAGGGCATTGGTGTTGAGCAGGAGGCGATCGCCCACGGCCGGCGCCGCGACCATGCCGAGATAGGCGAGGGCGCTCACGCGGGTACCGTCGGAATCGAGCGCGGCCCACACGCGGCAGACACCCGGCCATGCATCTCGGTGCTCGAGCACCGTTCCCGTTTCCTGCGCGATCATGGTCCCAAGCTTACCGAGCCGGGACGCTAGGGTTGAGATGTGCCACCTACGCAGAATGTCGAGCGACTCCTGAGCCTCGCACTGACTCTCACGTCGAGCACACGCGGCCTCACGCGGGAGGAAGTGACGGAGCTTGTGCCGGGGTACGAGCGCATGAATCCCGCGAGTGTCCGCCGTCAATTCACCCGCGATCTCGCTCGACTAGCCAAGCTCGGAATCGATGTCGATTCCACCCCCGACCTCGTCAATCCCTCCACGCTCAGGTATACGGCCTCCGTGCGCGATGCTACGTCGTCGACCGGCACGTTTGAGGCACACGAGCGCCTCATGCTCGGGGCTGCGGCAGCGATGTGGAGCACTCAGTCCGCGGGAAGCCTCGGAGCCCGCATTCGCGCAAAGCTCGCCTCGTTGGGGGTTCCGCCAGTCTCGGGCATTGCGCGGGGAGCGCTCGGCTCCTCGCCCGCAAGCACCCCTCTCCTCGAGGCCCTTGAGTCCGGCAAATCCGTCACCTTTGCCTATCGCTCCTCTGCGGCGGCGGCCGCCCATAAACGCCGCGTGGAGCCGTGGGCTTTTGATGTGGCTCGCGGGCGCGAATATCTCTACGGCTACGACCTCGACCGGGAGGCTCCTCGAATCTTTCGCGTCAGCCGCATCGAATCGATCCCTGTTGAAGGGCCGGCCGCGAGGCACGCGCGTGAGCCGCATCCGCCGATTCGATCGCTCCTTTCGAACGATGGGACGCTCGCCGGCCAGTCGAACGAGAGCGCCGAACAATTGCGCGTGCGCATCGCTCCCTATAAAGCGCTCGGCTTGCGCTCTCAACTCGGCATGGACGCTAGGAGTCCGGTTGCCGAGGTCCCACCGAGCAAGGCCGACGGAATCCTCAGCGCAGCATGGGCCGAGCCTCTATGGGTGGCACTGGAAGGAGACCACTCTCTCGCTACGACGTGGGCGCTGACGAGAGCAAGAATCGCCGCCCTCCATACCGGGCCCGCCTCACTGACGTGGGAGCGCGCATCCACGTTCGACACCGTCAAACAAAAGCGCGCACGTGACGTGGGAACGGGCGATGGCGAACTGACACGCCTGAGTGCCGAGATCGCCTACCTCCATTCGTTCGGAGACGTTGCCGTAGCCGACATGGCCCGCGATTTTGGGCTCACGGTAGACGAGCTCAATGCCGACCTCGACATCATCTACAACGCGGGGGATTACTCGCGGGGGTACGACGAACTGGTCGAAGTCACGCGCGCTGACGGATACGTCTCCATCGCCGGAGCCGACCCGCTCGCGCGTCCCATGACCTTCACCGCTAGCGAAATCAGCGCACTCCTCATCGGCCTCGAGGCCGTCGCCGACTCGCGCAGCGGATTTTCGGTATCCGGAATCGAGGCCCTTAGGGCCAAGCTTGCCGCGATGGTGCCCGAGGGAGCCGTTCAAGGCGGGCAATCGTCGGAGGCCTCTCGTGACCACGAGAATCCCACCCTCACGCGCATCCTCGATGCGCACGCCACGAAACGCCCCGTGCGCATCATGTATTCGCCTGCTGCTCGGCACGGCATCAGCATTCGTGACATCGAGCCACGCGAGGTCACTTCAAAGTACGGCGCTCTGTATGTACGCGCGTATTGCCGGCTCGCGGGGGCCGAAAGGGAGTTTCGCTCCGACCGCATCGTTGACTCGTGGGAATGCACCGATCCCGCCGCTCCCGCAACCGGTGATTTCACGACACCGCTTGATGTCGCGCTCGAAAACTGGCCGACTGTCACTCTCGCCATCGGCCCCAAAGCGAGATGGATTCTCGATGTCTTCAACGCGAGCGAGCTTCGCGCCGAGCCCAATTCCACGAGAGTGATCGCGCGCATCACGCCTTCGTCGAGCCATGCACTCCTTGCCGCGATCTTCGAAACCGACGGCGAAGCAGAAGTTCTTGACCCGGATCACATTCGATCCGCAATCAGGGGCGTGGCTGAGACCAAGGTCGCGCGTCTAGGGGAGTAGGCTGGAGCGGCCGAGACGATCCGGATTGACCGGTGGTGTCTATGCGAAAATTATCAGCGTGCCGGGTTCTCGGCACTTACATCACACGCTATGGATGGTGATTTGACGATGCCTAGCAACTTTTTAAAACCTTGGACCATCGCGATCCTCTTGCTGCTGGTTGTTCTGCTCTTCGGCGCGAACAAGCTCCCGGGCCTCGCACGCAATCTTGGTGAGTCCATGCGCATTTTCAAGAACGAAGTTTCCGAAATGCGCAAAGAGGATGACGACGACCACGCCGAGGCGTCCATCAATGTCAAGCGCGATCGCGAAGGTGCGCGTCGCGACGACCGTTCCTACGACGCCCGCGATGATCGCGACCGCGACTACCGACGTGACGACCGCGACTACCGCCCCGACGACCGCGACGACTTCCGACGCGAAGAACCCGTGCGCGAGGCTCGCGATCGCGAGGACTTCCTCGGCGACGGCCGCTCTGACGACCTCTACCGCCGCGACTGAAACGAAACGCATCTAGCGTGCCCGGTCCTCCACTGGCGAGGGCCGGGCAGAAACTGAGGGTAGGACGACACACGTGGCAAAGAAGAAGAAACGCCCCCGCGATCCAGAAGGGCGCATGAGTCTTGGCGAGCATCTCGCCGAACTTCGTGACCGCATCTTCATCGTCGCGGTATTCGTGGTCCTCTTCTCGATTGCCGGTTGGTTCCTTTACTACCCGCTATATGAGGCACTCGCCGTACCTTTCCGTGAGCTCAAGGGGCTCGGATACAACGTTGCGATCAATATCGGTGGTGTCGCCGGCACGTTCGAAACGCACTTGAGGCTCGCCGCCTACATTGGCGTGGCGCTGAGCATCCCGGTAATCGTGTACGAGGCGTGGGCGTTCATCTCACTCGGCCTCAAGAAAAATGAAAAGCGCTGGGCACTGTCGTTCTTGTTCTCCTCGGGGCCGCTCTTTCTCGCCGGCGCCATTTTCGGGTACTTCGCGATCACAAGAGCGATCCCGATCCTCATGACTTTTGGTCCTAACAAGGAAGTTCTTCAGCTCGTCGAGTTTCGCGACTACATCGAGCTTGTCGTCAAGACCTGCATGGTTTTCGGCGTCGCCTTCATCTACCCGGTATTCCTCGTCGCGCTCAACATCGTGGGGATTCTTCCGTGGCGCACAATCCTTAAGGCCTGGCGCTGGGCTATCCTCCTCAGCTTCATTTTCACCGCCGCGATGGTTCCGACGCCGGAGCCGATTACACTTCTCCTTGTGACCTCGCCCTTCCTCATTCTCTTCTTTGGCGCCGTGCTCGTCTCCTACATCCTTGAGACGCGGCGCGAGAAGCGCCTCAAGAAGCAGGCAGCCTTTACGGAATCCGGCGAATACGTGCCGTCCCAGATTGCGCTTCCCAAATCGCTCGATGAGGCCTACGCCGATTCCCACAAGGACACCGGCGGTTCGTCAGAATCATGAGCCGCCTCCGAGTAGGTGTTATTGCGAACCCCTACGCAGCCAAGCGCCGCTCAGGGAATATCGGCCACGACGTCTGCGCTCTGCTCGGCGCCGCGGGTTTGTCGGTGATCGACCTTTCTGCTCCCGATGCCCTCACGGCGAAGCGGCGTGCCGAAGCCGTCATCGACACCCTCGACGCTCTCGTGGTCGTCGGGGGTGACGGCACCGTGGCTCTCGGGGCCTCTCTCGTGTGCGGCACGAGTATTCGCCTCGGCATCGTGCCGGCAGGCTCTGGGAATGACTTTGCACGCGCGATCGGGCTTCCCCTTGATGATGCCGACGCCGCCGTGCGCGTGATCGTCTCCGCGCTCGCACGGGGCGAGCAACGTATTGACGCGATCGAGGCACACTTTGAAGGCGGCCCGGAGGGCAGCAGCGTCATCGCCCTCGGCAATCTCAACATGGGCTTCGACGCGATTGTTAATGCGCGCGCGAATCGTTCCCGCTACGGCTATTCGGGTGCCGTCGCTCGAGAGCTCCTTTCGTACAGGCCGCGCCGATACTGGGTCGAACTCGACGGCGGCGAACGCCAGCACATCGACGCTTCACTCGTGACGCTCAGCAATGCTGGCTACTTCGGTGGCGGGATGAAGTACTGTCCCGTCTCAAAGGTCGACGACGGAGTGCTCGAGTTCGTCACTGTTTCGGGCCTTAGCAGGGCTGGACTCGTACGCTTTTTCCCTCGCGTGTTCTCGGGAACGCACGTATCCCTGCCTCACTACACGGTCACTGCTTGCGCTTCGCTCACGATCGGCTCGGACGATCCTATTGAGGTGTGCAGCGATGGGGAAACACGCGCATTTCTCCCGCTTCGCGCTCGAGTTTTGCCCGGGGCGGTGAGCATCCTCGCCCCGCAGCTTCACGACGACCAGTTTCAGGAGGCAGCAGCATGAATGACGCTCCAGGTACCGGCCTTCGCGGGCACTTTACCGCGCGATTTGCGTTTGATCTCGATCCGTTCCAGTTGAGCGCCATGGACGCGCTGGACCGAGGAAGCTCGGTTCTCGTTGCCGCTCCCACGGGCGCCGGCAAAACCATCGTCGGCGAGTATGCCGTTCACCGGGCCATGGCACACGGCGTCAAGGTCTTCTACACGACTCCGATCAAGGCCCTGAGCAATCAGAAGTACCAAGAACTCGTGGAGTGGCTTGGGCACGAATCGGTCGGGCTTGTGACGGGCGACGTGAACGTCAATTCGGAAGCCCAGGTCGTCGTGATGACGACCGAGATCCTTCGCAACATGATGTACGCCGATTCTCCGACTCTTCATTCGCTCGGCTATGTCGTGATGGATGAGGTCCACTATCTCGCGGATCGAATGCGAGGGCCCGTGTGGGAAGAGATCATTATTCACTTGCCGCGAAGCGTGCAGCTCGTTGCCCTGAGCGCGACCGTTTCGAACGTTGAAGAGTTCGGGGCGTGGATAGAGGAAGTGCGGGGGAGTACGGAAGTGATCGTTTCCGAGCGCCGCCCGATCCCGCTGTGGCAGCACGTGCTCAGCGACCACGAGCTCATCGACGTGTTTCTCGACGAAGACGGGCGGGCAACACCCTCGCACGGGCCGTTTGCCCATCGGCGCTATCGCGAGGTTAATCCCATGCTCGCCGAAATCGGCAAGGGGACATGGGACGACGTGCCAGACGGTCACCGCTACGGCGGTAAACGCCACGGGAGGGGTCGGAAGAGCGGCAGGTCGGGCCGACGGGGCTATCGGGATCGGCGCAACGATCAGCGTGGTCCGCATCGTTCGCATCGCCACGAGCAGAGGATGCGGCCACGGGCGATGAGCCGAGCCGACGTCGTCTATCTCCTCGAGGAGCGCGGCATGCTCCCCGCGATCTTCTTTATTTTTTCTCGGAGCGGCTGCGATCAGGCGGTGGCACAACTCATGCGAGCGAACGTGCGGCTCACGGATGACGCGGAGCGCTCGCAGATCAAAGAGGCCTTTCGCGCCGCGCTCGGGGATTTGCGTGCTGACGATTACGACGCGCTCGGGATTGGCAGGATTGAGCGGGCGGCGATGAACGGACTCGCGGCCCACCACGCGGGTCAGCTTCCCGCTGTCAAGGCCGTGATCGAGGATCTTTTTGCTCGTGGACTCATCAAGGTTGTTTGCGCAACGGAAACCCTCGCCCTGGGCATCAACATGCCGGCGCGCACCGTCGTCCTGGACAAGCTGACGAAGTTTAACGGGACTGAGCACGCGAAGATCACACCGGGGGAGTACACGCAGCTCACGGGACGCGCGGGGCGCCGCGGCATCGACGTCGAAGGGCACGCTGTCGTCGTTGTTGGCTCCTCGATCGCGGCACAAGACGTCGCCGGCCTCGCCTCGACTCGAACGTACAAACTGCACTCTGCCTTTAGGCCCACGTACAACATGGCCGTGAACCTCCTTGACCGGTTTAGTCTTGACGAAGCGTACGAGACCCTTGAAAGCAGCTTCGCGCAGTTTCATACGGACCGAAGCGTCGTGGCGCAGGCGCGCAAGGCGCGCGAGAAGCAAGAGGTGGCCGAGCAATACCGCGAGGCGATGCACTGCTCGAAGGGCGATATCGCGCAGTACGCGGACATCCTCGAAAAGATCTCGGCTCGCGAAAAAGAGCTGAGCCGAACGCGTGCCGATAAACAGCGCGAGCGTACTCGCTCAATCGTCGGGAAGCTCCGTCGGGGTGAGGTCATTGCCATCCCAGGGGGACGCCGCTCAGGTTTCGCGGTTGTCATTGACCATGACAAGACGGTTCGCGGGCCACGCGTGTGGGTCATCACGCGTGAGGGCCAGCTTCGAGATCTCTACACCGTAGATTTCACCGCGAGTCCCATGGTGCTCACGACCATGCGGGTGCCCTCGCTCGATCGGGTCCGCAGTGCGAGGGTGCGAAAGGACACGGCATCCGCTCTGCGGGAAAAGCTCCGAGGTGAGGACTCTCCGCGCGCGGCGGTAAGGGCCCGCTCGAGTGAGAAGAGTGCGAACCCGAACCATGATTCTCTCCTCGTGCAGCTTCGCGAGGACCTGCGAGAGCATCCGTGCCATCGCTGCGACGATCGCGAACAGCACATGCGGTGGATCTCGAGGTACCGGAAAGCCGCTCGCGAGGCAGCGCGGGCGGAGCGAACAATTGCGCAGCGCACGTCGCAGCTCGTGCGGCAGTTCGATCGGGTGCGCGCGGTTCTTGAGGCACTCGGGTACGTGGGAGAGTCCGACGCCAGCCGGCACGTCACCGTCACGGCAAAGGGCGAGTTGCTCAAGCGCATCTATTCGGAGCGTGACCTCATCGTGTGCGAGGCCCTCGACCAGGGAGTGCTCGAGGGGCTCTCGCCCGCAGCACTTGCGGCTGTCGCGAGCGCGCTCAGTTACGAACCGCGCCGCGAAGAGGGGGGAAGCGAAGACCACGACGACCGTTCCGTCTCCCGCGCTCTGTACGCGCTGTCCGTTCTGGCCGACGACATTAACGTGCAGGAAAGGCGAGCGGGACTCGATCAAACTCCCGCCCCCCATCCCGGTCTGTGCTCGGCGGTGTACCGCTGGGCAAAGGGGGAGGGGTTCGCGCAGTCGATCGGAAACGCGGCCGTCGCCCCTGGCGATTTCGTTCGTCACGTGCGTCAGGTCATCGATCTTCTCGATCATCTTGCTCATGTCCCCGGGCAGTCCCACGCGGGCGTCGCGGCGACAGCGCGGAAGGCTCGCCTTCAGCTTTTGCGCGGGATCGTGGCCCAGGATATGTAAAAGTGCTGTTTGGAGAAACAGTGTGGGTCGAGTGATCGGTGAAGGCGAGGAATGTCGGTTCAACAAACGCGTGTGGCGGTGATTTCCGCGTCCACTCCACGCCGCCGACTCTGCGCTTTGCCGGTGCAAGGAGACCGTTGTGAAGGATAAACCCTCGACGGCCGACGACATTCGTGAGGTCCTCGTCCCTCATTTCGAGGGAGAGAAATTTACACCGCCGATTATCGCGCTCCTCAGTGCCATCGCCGGCGGGGTCCTGTTCCACTTCTCTTTTGACCCCTACGGGCTCTGGGGTCTGCTGCCCGCTGCTCTTGGCGGGCTTATTTTTGCATCGTTCACGCGCCGCTGGATCACGGCTGTGGTTGCGGGCCTCGCCTTCGGCGTGAGCGCATTCATCCCGCTTTTTTCCTGGGCCAATATTTATGCGGGACTCGGGCCGTGGCTAGCCCTCGCCGCCTTTGAGGCTCTCTACATCGCCGTATTTAGTTTTCTCACTCGGCTCATACTCGTCCGCCGCGGCATTCGCTTCTCGAGCAGCGTGGGGATCGCGTGCCTGTGGGCGATCATGGAATTCGTGCGTGCAAGTGTTCCGTGGGGCGGCCTCTCGTGGGGAATGAGCGCGTTTGCCTTCTCGAACTCCCCTCTCTTGAACTTCGGCCCGTGGCTCGGTATTACCGGGCTTGGCGCTGTTTCGGGGTTGCTGGGCGCACTCGTGTTTAGCGCCCTGTGTGCGCTGACTTTTCGGCGGGCGAAGGGGCGAAACGGGATGCACGCCGTGTGGCCCGCATCCGTGGCGATCATTATTGTTCTGTGCGCCCTTGTGACGCCTCGACCAGCCAATTCAGTTGACTCGGGCCATCACTCGATTCATATCGCCGGTATTCAAGGCAATATCGAGCGCCCCAAGGCCGGCTCGTACTACATTCCCGACACTATGTTCGACAATCACGTCGAACGCACCCGCGAGTTCCTCGCCACGAATGAGAGTGCACGCCTCATCGTCTGGCCAGAGGATTCAACCGGATGGGACGTGACCGCTCATCCGGAACGCATGGCGACGCTCAAGGACCTCGCGCGCGAATCGGGAGCGCCAATTCTCGTGGGCACTCAGCGGCCCAACGGTGAGAAAGCGCGCTTCAACACGTCAGTTTTGGTCGACGACAACGGTCTCACGGGCCAGGAATACACGAAACGCCACCCGGTGCCTTTTGGCGAATACATCCCTCAACGAGAGTTCTTCGCAAAGATTACCGACAAGGTTTCGCTCGTCGAGCGCGATATGACACCGGGGGATAAGCCCGGAATAATCGACCTCTCGGGAGCGAAAATTGGCGTGCTCATTTGCTTTGAGATTGCCTACGAGCAAAGTGTCGCCGATACCGTGAACGCGGGGGCTGAACTGCTCGTCGTCCAATCCAACAATGCGCTCTTCCTCGATTCTCACGAGTCCGTTCAGCAGCTCGCACAAGCGAAGGTCTTCGCCGTCATTTCGGGACGGAGTGTCGTGCATATTTCCACCGTGGGAGATTCCGCGATCTTTACTCCCGAAGGTCGCAAGCTTGCGGGCCTTGGCCACTGGACCGCAGGCACCATGACGGCAGACGTTCCCGTTCGCACGGGGCTCACCCCCGCCATGCAGCATGGTGTCGCGATTCGCGGAATCATCGCGGCATGTGCAGGCGTTGTCCTACTAGGGAGCATTATTGCTCCGCCGCGTACCATCAAGGAAAGGCGTTCCCGTCCGTGACAACGCTCGTCATCATTCCCACCTACAACGAGATCGACGCGCTCCCGCCCACGCTCGAGCGCCTCAGGTCTGCAGTTCCCGAGGCGCACGTACTCGTTGTTGACGATGGATCGCCGGATGGGACTGGCCAGTGGGCCGATCGCCTCGCCGAACGCGATGAGCAGGTCCACGTCCTGCACCGTACCCAAAAGGGCGGCCTCGGGCCCGCATACCTCGCGGGTTTCGCATGGGGTCTCGAGCACGGCTATGACGTGCTGTGCGAGATGGATGCCGATTCCTCCCATAGGCCCGAGCAACTCGGAACGCTCCTCACGGCGCTCGAACGTGGCGCCGACCTCGCGATCGGCTCGCGTTGGGTCCCTGGGGGAGCGGTCCACAATTGGCCCCTCAATCGCGAGCTTCTCTCGCGTGGCGCAAACACCTACGTAAATCTCGCTCTTGGGCTAGGCGTGAAAGATGCGACGGCAGGCTTTCGAGCCTTTCGCGCACCCATCCTCACACGCGTTCTCGCGGGCGAGGACATCGCAAGCCAGGGCTACTGCTTCCAGGTCGATATGACTCGCAGGGTCCGTGCCGCGGGCTTTGTGATCCGGGAAGTTCCGATTGACTTCGACGAACGCGAATACGGTGAATCCAAAATGAGTTCCGCAATCATCAAAGAGGCCATGCTTCGAGTGACGCAGTGGGGTATCCACCACCGTCTCTCACAAGCCCGTTCGCTCGTGAAAAAGGGTGCATGATGAACGACGCTCGCCTCTCTCGTTCCCTTCCGGCATGGCTGCTGCCCGTCGGCGCAATCCTGCTCGGCATCGTCGAGATCGCGATCCTCATCTGGATCGGTTCTGCGACTCACTGGTGGGTACCTCTGCTCCTTATTGCCCTCGGGTGGGTCGTCGGCTTCGCTCTCATACTGTCCGCTGGACAGCAGTCGATCACGCGAATCATCTCTCTGTGGCGCGCCGCCACCGGCCGCGGCGAACGTAAGAAGCACCTGTCTCGCCCAGCCTTCACGCTGATCTCCGCCATGCTGTTCTTTTTCCCCGGTGTCCTCACCGACATCGCGGGACTCATCCTCTTGTTCACGCCCGTGCAGCAAAAGACGCTCGATACCGTAGGACTTGGCTCCGGAAAGTCTTCGCGACGAGTTCTTTTCACCTCGCATCGGGGATCGGTCATTGAAAGCGAGATTGTGATCGATACGACCGGGCAAGCGTCGGACCCCCAAGGCTCCCGCCCGGACACCACCGCACACCCGAGCGGCCAGCTCCCGCCTGCCCCCGAGAATGATCGCTCAAGCAGTGAGGGCGGAAACGGAAAAACGCCGCCCCCTTACGAGGGCGACGTTCTCTAGGATCTACGGTGGCGGGGGACAGGCCGCCGCCACGGCCACTACAGGAAGTGGCGGTTCGAGTGTAGCTTACCGGCGCGAAGAAGCTCCAGGCGCTTGTCGAGAAGCTCCTGCAACTCTTCTTCTGAGCGGCGCTCGAGGAGCATGTCCCAGTGGGTGCGCTGAGGCTTACCAGGCTTGCCTTCGGGCTTTTCGTGATCGCGAAGAACGGCGGTCTCACCGCAGCGGCACTCCCACACGAGCGGTACATCGGCCTCTACCGAAAACGGGAGGATGATGATGTGCTTGTTGGGGCAGTCATACTTTGCTTCCTGGCGCGGAGCGGCGAGAACGCCGTCATCCGTTTCCATCGAAAGCGAACCGAGTCGGGTGCCTCGCAGTGAGCGAGAGTTCATCGAGCGACCTTCTTCCCTACATTGTCCGTTGTGGGCGCCTTTGGCGAATCTTCGCCAGCATTCACGACCTATGAACGCCTCGGCCGGTGGTGTTATTCCCTTCCGGGCCCCGTGCGGTGATTGGCACGAGCCTCGCGAACCTTCACGAGCCGATCAACACGGTTACTTACGATACCATCCACGCCCATGTCGAGGAGGGCGTGCATGGCCGGCTCGTCATCGATTGTCCACGCGTGTACCTCACACCCAGCCCGGTGTGCGGCGGCCACGAAACGGGGCGTAAGGATCGGGAGCCCCCTATAGCGAATGGGGACCTGGAGGGCCGCATAACGTGCGAGCACCCTTGTGCTCAGCCGCTCGGCCCCCAACCACGAGGCTGCAAGGAACGCCGCGACCGTCGTGCGAGAAGCGCTAGCCATGACCTGATGCCCGCAGGCGCTGCTCGCTCGTGACACGACTTCATGTGCGACCGCGGGATCAAAGCTTGTCAGGCACACCCGCCGACCGGCGCCCGTTCGCGCGATGGCTGCGACGGTGGGCTCTATGGCAGAGGCCGCCTTCACATCGATGTTGAAGGGGAGGTCGGGGAACGACGCGAGTGCATCATCGAGGCGTGCGATCGTGCCACGATCGTGCACACGGACCGTGCTCAGACGCGACCACGGGGTTTCGGCTATCGCGCGTGGGTCGCCGCCCGCGACTCGCGCAAGCGTAGGGTCGTGGAAGGTCAGCGCCACGTTGTCACTGCTCGCGCGTACGTCGGTTTCCATGACGTCCGCCCCGTGCGCGCAGGCGGCTGCAAAGGCCTCAAGTGTATTTTCTCCACCTTCAGGCGCGAAACCGCGGTGGGCTATCGCGCGGGGAAGCGGTCCCGAAAAGTATCGACGCACTGGCGAGCTCACGACCCGTACCCTTCGTCGAGCAGCGAATCTTCCTCGTCCTCATCTGTGCCGCGCGAGCGGTGTCGGGTGTGACGAGTGGCGCCGTACCGCCGCACAGAACCGCGAGCAGGCGCCGCGGCGACATCGTTGGCGACGGTGGTGGCTAAGGCGGCGTCGGACTCCTCCTCGCCCTCGTAGTCGCGAAGCGTACGACGTGCCGCCACCACAAAACCGAGCACGAAAAACGCCGAAAAAATCCACCACTGAAACGCGTAGGACAAATGCGGGCCAAGCGAGGTCGAGGGTTTTTCCAGGGCGGAAAGCCCTTCCGGAGCTACCCCGTTCTCGCTTACGACTTCGCCGTAGGCGCCCTCGAGGACATTCTCGAGCTGCGGTACTTGAGAGAGGACGTCAGTCGCATTCACCGAGTGGAGCTGCCCCGGGACTTCTGGTCTGTCGGAGAGCCGGGGTTCGCGCGGCCTCAAGCGCGCGACGAGCTCGACCTCGCCGGAGGAAACTTTCGGTCGGGACGCAGGAACCGAGTCCGTCTGCCCCGTCGTGACCCAGCCGCGTACGGCCAGAAAAGTACTGCCGTCGTTCGTCTCGAACGGGACGAGCTGCCAAAACCCCACGCTCGAACCCTCAACACGGTTTCTCACGTACAGCACACATTCGGGGCGCGAGCAATAGTGGCCGCGGGCGCGCACGACGGTGTAGTCATCGGCTGCGGCTAATTTCGACCGAGCCGAGGAGGGCGCGTCAGCGAGCGCAATCGGCTCGGCATCGTAGTGTTGCTCGATCACCGCCGCCCGGGCCCGCTTTTCCTCAAAACGATTCAATTGCCAGATGCCAAGCCGCACGCACGTAAGCGTCGCGAGCGCGACAAAAAGGAATGCGAGCGCCCACCGCCACGTCACAATTGGGCGAAGACCGACGCGCCTCACAGGTGCTCACCGCCCCATGTCTCGCGGACCGTGCCGTCCTCGTCAACCGTGATGAACGGCTGAGAAGGCTCTGCCGTAAGAACAAAGGGAACGGGCTGTTCATCGAGGCGCTGCTCCCGGTTCGGCGGTGTGGGAACCGCCTGGTCGTTGGCAACGAGGACCGCGAAAAGGGGCAGGACAACCGCTCCGATCAGCGCGACAAGCTTCCATACGCCGGGCACAACGATCAGCAGGGCGAGGCACACCATGCGTATCGCCATGGCGAGGATGTACGTCCGTGAACGGCGCGACACATCGGCAGAGCGCGCAATGGGAATCGCCGCGGGTGGCGCCGAAAAAGACGTATGAACGCTCGCGGGAGGGACGGTGTTCTCGAGGGGATCAGAGGGCATGAACGCCTGACAGCGAAGACGAGTGCAGCAACGACGCCGCGGCGCTTTCACCCTTCGGCAGCTCGTTCATCGCAAAGGAGAACAGTTCCGAGAATCCATAGACCGCGGCAGCCACGAGGAGCACGCCCACCACGCACAGGCACACGTTCACGATGAGCCGCCTGCGGCGAGCGTGCGGATCGTACGGGCCAAACGCACGCGGCTTCTCCGGGGGAAAACCATTGATGAGCGAAGAGCTGGCTTCGCTTGCACTCACGTGCCCAGGAAGTTCAACGGTCGCGGGGTACTGCCGGATACGCTCAGCCACGATCGCACTTGCGTGGACGTTTTCGCTGCGCACAACGGGAGCGGGAACAGCGGGGGAAGGTCCGACGGTGGAAGGGTCATAGTCAAGACGCCATCCCGCGGGGACTTCCGGCCACTGAGGGTTCGGTTGCCACGACTCCGGAAGCGCCCCGGTACCCTCGGGAGGCTCGGGCCATGACGGAGGCGGATTAAAGCGTGACGTCACCGGTGCTCTCCTCCCGCGTGCCAATCGTGTCTTATGACGTGCCGTCCTACCATCGTAGGCTATGCGCCGCCGCGCAATCTTTAGCGATAGGCTTGGCCCGAACCTCATTCTTCCATAGCGTGAAAGGGCAACTGTGACCTCTCGAAGCGTGTTGATTACCGGCGGCAACCGTGGCATTGGCTACGCGCTCGCCGAACACTTCCTTTCCCTCGGCGACAAGGTGGCCGTCACCTCGCGGTCGGGGGAGGGCGGCCCCGAGGGTGCGCTCACCGTTAAAGCGGACGTCACCGACCCGTCATCGCTCGATGCGGCCTTTGCTGAGGTCGAAGAAGCACACGGGAGCGTCGAGGTCCTCATTGCCAACGCGGGTATCACTGACGACCAGCTCATGCTGCGCATGAGCGACGACTCCTTCGACAATGTCGTCAATACAAACCTGAACGGTACGTTCCGCACCGTAAAGCGGGCCATCAGGGCCATGATGCGCAAGAAGAAAGGACGCATCATTCTCCTGTCGTCAGTGGTGAGCCTCCTCGGCTCGCCCGGTCAGGTGAACTACGCCTCGTCGAAGGCTGGCCTCATCGGTATGGCACGCTCGCTCACGCGCGAACTTGGCTCGCGCGGCATCACGACCAACGTCATTGCCCCCGGCTACATCGAGACGGAAATGACGCGCGGGCTCGACGAGGCTCGCAAGGAGCAGTACCTCTCGCAGATTCCCGTCGGTCGCTTCGCAGCACCCTCTGAGGTCGCAAAAGTTGCGGCGTTCCTCGCGAGCGACGATGCGTCATACATTTCGGGCGCCGTCATTCCTGTCGACGGCGGCCTCGGCATGGGACACTAAAGACTGCGCACTTCCACAACGAGAATTAACGTCGAGCGCGCCTTGGGCGCAGAACGGGTGAAATCGCGTGAGTGATGAACCTCCTAGTCGCATCCTTCTTTTGATGCGGCATGGAAAAGCAGAATCGGATGCCGCTAGCGATATGGAACGCGTGCTCACTGATCGAGGGCATTCGCAGGCCAGGCTCATCGGTGACTACCTTTGCGCGCAGGGGGTACGGCCGAGCTGTGTGCTCGTCTCCTCTGCGGCGCGTACGCAAGAAACGTGGAGCGATGTCCACGCGTCACTCGGGAGCCCTGAATGCAGCGTGAGTGTGCTCGACGAGCTGTACCACGGAGGTGTTCGGGATGTGCTCTCACTCATCCGGGACGTCGATGATTCTTGCCGGGTTCTCCTCGTCGTTGGGCACGAGCCCACCATGAGCCAACTCGCTGCTTACCTTGGCAATGACGATGACTCTGATCCCGCCTCCCTCGCCCAGGTGCGCATCGGTGTGCCGACCGGCTCCATGAGCGTCCTTACCTCGAGTGCCGATTCGTGGAAAGACGTCGCAGAAGAGGAGCTCAATCTGCTCACCCTCGTGCGGGGCTAGCGCGGCTCACGCAAAAAGGGAGGGGCCCCGACGGGCACCCTCCCTTTTTCTTTCAGGTCAGTGCTGCGGCTCGATGATTGTGCCCTTGCCAATCACCGTGATTCCCGAATCCGTGACGGTCCATCCGCGAGCGAGGTCTTCCTCGCGGTTGAGGCCGATTTGGGTTCGCGGTGGGATCACGATGTCTTTGTCGATGATCGCGCGGTGGATTTGCGAGTGACGGCCAACCGTCACATTGTCCATAATCACTGAATCGGAAATAGAGGACCACGAGTGGAGTTGGGCCCCCGGGCCAATGACGGAGTTGGAGATTTGCGCGCCGGACACCACGACGCCCGCTGAGACGATCGAATCGACCGCACTTCCGACACGACCCGGGCCGGCGTGGACGAATTTCGCGGGTGCGAGGGCCGATCGCGATTCCGTAAACACCGGCCATGCGGTGTTGTACAGATTGAAGATCGGGTGGATCGAGATGAGATCCATGTGTGCTTCGTAGAAGGCATCGAGCGTTCCGACGTCTCGCCAGTAATCGCGGTCGCGGTCCGTCGAACCAGGCACGTCGTTACGAATGAAGTCGTAGACTCCCGCGTCGTTGAGGTTCACGAAGTGGGGGACGATGTCGCCACCCATGTCGTGGTTCGACTCGCCGTTTTCTGCGTCCCTCGTGACGGCTTCAACGAGGGCGTCGGCAGTAAACACATAGTTCCCCATCGAGGCAAGCACCGAGTTCGGATCATCCGGCAGGCCCTGGGTCTCCTTGGGCTTTTCAACGAACTGCGCAATGCGAGTGGGATCTTCGGGATCGACTTCGATCACGCCGAACTGATCGGACTGCTCGATGGGCTGCCTGATCGCTGCCACCGTGCACGAGCGACCCGATTCGATGTGGGCCTCAACCATCTGCGAGAAATCCATCCGGTAGACGTGGTCTGCACCAACCACCACGATGTAGTCGGGCTTGGAGTCACCAATGATGTTGAGGTTCTGATAGATCGCATCGGCGCTCCCGAGATACCAGTGCTTACCCATGCGCTGCTGAGCAGGCACGGGGGCGACGTAATTGCCGAGCAGTGAACTCATGCGCCATGTCTTTGCGATGTGCGTGTCAAGCGAATGCGACTTGTATTGAGTAAGGACGACAACCTGGAGATAGCCGGAGTTCACGATGTTGGAAAGCGCAAAATCGATCAGCCTGTAGGAGCCTCCAAACGGCACGGCGGGCTTTGCGCGATCGAGTGTGAGCGGCATGAGGCGCTTGCCTTCACCGCCGGCGAGAACAATTGCGAGGACCTTCGTTGCGACCATGCTTCAATCGTACTGCACAGTTAGGTGCATCACGTCCTCGTTTACCGCGTGCTCACCTCGGTGCCGCTCAGCTTTCGTTTCGCGGGAACGTACCGGTCATGCGAGCTTTCGTACGTGTGACTATCATGACAATGCGGAGGGCGAACAGCCAGCAGGTGCAGCGCCCAGCCCGTTTCGCCCTTGACGTCTCACCTAGGTAGGCAGTTCCGTAATGCGCGTTGACATCCTGACGAAGGAATACCCACCCGCGATCTATGGAGGCGCTGGCGTTCACGTCGATGAGCTCAGCAAGGTTCTTCGAAGCCGCATCGACGTACGCGTACGTTGTTTCGGCGAAGAACGCAGCGAAGCCGGCGTCCAGGCCTATTCCGTCCCCGAAACCCTCGCCAGCGCTAACTCCGCCCTCCAGACCTTCGGTGTCGACCTCGCCATGGCGCAAGACTGCGCTGGTGCGGACCTCGTACACTCCCATACCTGGTACGCAAACTTTGCCGGGTTCACCGCACAGCAACTCCACGCGATTCCCCACGTGCTTTCTGCTCACTCCCTCGAGCCACTGCGCCCCTGGAAAGCCGAGCAGCTGCAAGGCGGGTACAGACTTAGCTCTTTTGCGGAAAAAACCGCTTACGAGAACGCCGACGGCATCATCGCCGTCTCGGGGGGAATGCGCGAGGACATCCTCCGCTCATACCCGAAAGTAGATCCCGCGCGCGTCCACGTCGTGCATAACGGCATCGATGTCACCGCGTGGAAGCCGAATCCCTCGACCGATGTTCACGAGCGATACGGCATCGACCCTCATGCCCCCACCGTCATCTTCGTTGGACGAATCACGCGCCAAAAGGGGCTGCCGTTCCTGCTGCGCGCCCTCGCCACCCTCGATCACGGCGTCCAGGTCATTCTGTGTGCTGGCGCTCCAGATACTCCGGAAATCGCCGCCGAAGTCGAGCAGCTCGTCGCCACGCTCAAATCTGAACGAGAGGGCGTTTTCCTTATTTCGGAGATGCTCCCGCGTCACGAACTCACGCAGCTACTCTCGCACGCCACCACATTCGTGTGCCCGTCGGTGTACGAGCCGCTCGGCATCGTTAATCTCGAAGCAATGGCCTGCGGTATCCCCGTCGTTGGCACCGCCACCGGCGGTATCCCCGAAGTGATTGTCGATGGCGAAACTGGCATTCTCGTACCGATCGACCAGGTGAATGACGGCACCGGCGCGCCCGTGAATCCGAATAAGTTCGTCGGGGACCTTTCCGATGCCCTCAACGAGATCCTCTCGAACCCGCAGCGCGCCCGCACGTGGGGCGCTGCCGCACAAAAGCGCGCACGCGATCACTTCTCGTGGGAATCCATCGCCGATCGCACCGTTGAGGTTTACAACGCCGTTCTTGGCGCAGATGCGTAGCTGAGCGTGAGGGCAAGCACCTCGCGTCCCTCCCGTGCGAGAAACCGCAACTCCTCGAGAGATTTCTGCGCACCCGCATCTGACGAGGTCGTTGCCTGCGCGATCGCGGCCTCTGCAAGCGATACCAATCGCCCGGCGAGCCTCGCGGCGTGCACATGCGTATCGGGCATGCCCCGTGGAGGTTCGACCAGAACAAACCCCTGAGGGAGCGCCTCCGGCCTCACGGGCTCCTCGGGAATGAGGTCGTATTCGACAAGCCGCTCATGGGTCTGTGAAAGGGCTCTATAGAGGCGCTCACGCGCGCTGGCTGCATCCGATGCCGCAACGGGAATCGGTGTCGGCGCCACGTCGAGCCTTGCGATGTCGAGAGTGCGTGCCTCAGCATGCCGGGCAGGGGCGACGGTCAGCAGATGCTGTGCGATAGCACCGTCTCCAACCGTGAGAGCTTGCCCGCCCGCGAGCGCCGCCATCACACCTCGCGGGCCGCCGGCGATTCCGGCGATCCTTCCGGGCTCGGGCAAGACGACCGTGAGCGTGGGCATGGCGAGGGCACGCACGTCGAGAATCCACGCGAGCGTGTCGAAGTGCGCGCCACCGAAAGGACCAAAGCCCGAATCAAGGAGATCAGCGGCCTCCTCGATCGGCACGTCCCGGCGCAGTGCGGCTCCCGCAAACAACGACAGCGCACCGAGGTAGGGCGCCGGAATGAGGTTCTGCAGAGACGTAGGCGCTTTCGATGTCGAGGCGATGATTCTCATGCGGGCGTCGGACCCTGCGCACCGTCCGTGCCACGCGCGCGACCTGCGCTCACGACCGAGAACTCCGCCCAGTTCCGAGACTCTTCCACCCGTTCAAGGCGCGCTTTCACGCGCGTGCCTATCGGAAGGTTCTCCCCGTCAATCCACCGCGCCACCGGGGGATTGCTGAACTGAACTTCGATTCGATCGGGGCGAGCATTCGAAGGGTTCGATCCGCCATCGGTCGCGGGCCTGAAGTCGAGCACCGTGCCCTCGAATTCACTTCCCACAAGCGTCGAAAGAACACCGATTTCGGCGATTTCGCGCGCCTTCTTCTCCACTGCCGAGTGGCGTTGCTGGGCGCTGTGCATGAGCGAGGGGAGCTCCGGCAACGCCGCACGAATGCGATCATCGAGCGGTGCTCCCGTCTTGAGGCTGTGGCAGATATGGAGCACGAAACGGTCGACGAGGCGGCGCAGGGGCGCGGTGGTGTGCGCATACGGGGCCGCTATCGCCGATTGTTCGAGAACCTCCGGAAGTGTGCCGTCGAACGCCTCGTATCCCGCCCCTCGAAAGAGTGATGTCGCCTGGTCAAGGAGGGCAAGGTGGCGCCCCTTGCGCCAGTCGAGAGTGCGAAGGAATTCACCATAGGGGAGATCCTGTGGCCACGGCTCTTTCAGGGCCGCAGCTTGCGCGCGGAAGCGCTCGATCGCCTCGGGAGCTGCCGGAGGCATCGTGCGAAGAATGCCGAGCTTGCCCTCGATCATGATCTGTGCGGCGGCCATCCCCGTCATGAGGGAGATTTGCGCGTTGTGCTCTTCGATTGGCTCGGGCAGGCGCCACTGGAGGTGCACGGAATCGTCATCGGTCACGACTTCCTGTTCAGGCGAGTTGAGCGAAGCTCCTCCACGTTCAATTTCGAGCGCCGCCCGTTTCTCTCCCACCTCGACGAGCAGCTGCATCACACTGCCCGCTTCTCCGCGTTCGAGTGCGCGCTGAACCGCGGCGTAGGCGAGCTTTTCACGATTGCGCACGATGGCGCGCGTAAGGTTCACGTGCGTGACGCTCGCGCGCTCGTCGAGGGAGAAATCCCACACGAAGGCCGGAGTGTCTTTGCCCGGTAGGAGTGAGGCTTCGTCTTCGCAGAGCACGACGGGGTGCAGCGGGATGCGCCGATCAGGTAGGTAGAGCGTGAGGCCACGCTCACGAGTCTCGGCATCGAGAGGCCCGTGAGGCTCGACGAAGAGGGGGACATCGGCAATCGCGTAGCGCACTCGGTAGCCCGTGCCGTCGCGCTCAATGTGGAGGGCCTGATCGAGATCCGTTGAGCTTTCGGGATCAAGGGTCACGAACTCGATTGCGGTGAGGTCCTCGTGCTGTGCCGCATGCTCTCTCCAGGTGCGAGCTGCACTCTCGGCCTCGGCGAGGGCGGCCTCGGGGTACGTGGTATCGATGCCAGACTTTTCGAGTGCCTCATCGATTCGTGCCGCGACTGTGGTGAGCGGCGCTTTCTTGCGGTCGCCGGGCATTGAGAGGCGTTGAACGGGCACAGTTCACTCCTTGGAATAACGGTCCGCTTTAGTGTAGTGAGCATCGCCTGCCGTAGGCTGGAGGCATGGTTGCTGTGTGCTCATTGAGCGATGTTGTAGTGCGCCGTGGCGCAAAGACTCTTCTGGATCACGTTGACTTCCGTGCCTGTGAAGGCGAGCGGTGGGTCGTGCTTGGCCCGAATGGTGCGGGCAAGTCCACCCTCATTCGCCTGCTCGCGTCGCGACTGCACCCCACAAGCGGGAGCGTGCAGATTCTCGAGGAAAAGCTCGGGCGGGTCGATGTGTTCGAGCTTCGCCCCCTGATTGGCCTCTCCAGCCAGGAGCTCGCCGAGACGATTCCCGCACAGGAGACGTGCCTCAATGTTGTCATGACGGCCGGCTACGCAGTCGTGGGCCGCTGGCGCGAAACGTACGAGAGTGAGGATGAGCAGCGTGCCCGCATGCTTCTTGGCGCGTTTGGGGTAGCTCCGCTCGCTGAGCGCACGTTTGGCTCTCTCTCCACCGGGGAGAAGAAGCGCGTGCTTTCCGCCCGTGCGCTCATGACCGATCCCGAGCTGCTTCTCCTCGACGAGCCCGCTTCGGGCCTCGATGTGGGAGGCCGAGAAGAACTCGTGCGCTCACTTGGGGCTCTCGCAAAGGATCCCGCGACCCCCGTCACGATCATGGTGACGCACCATCTTGAAGAGATCCCCACGGGGTTCACCCATGCACTTTTGCTGCGCGAGGGACGGGTTGTCGCCTCGGGGCCAATCGCCGAGACCCTTACTTCGCAGAACCTGACCCGCACCTTCGGCCTCCCACTCGCTCTTGAAGAGCGCGATGGTCGTTATTTCGCGACGGCAGTTCCGCTTACGCAATGAGCCTCGTCTCGATGAGCGCGCACGCGGATCATCCGCTGCTCGCCGATTACGTGTCGATGACCGACGTCAAGCTGCGCTCGTGCCTCGAGGTTGAGCGCGGCTTGTTCATGGCTGAAAGCTACAACGTGATCGAACGGGCCCTCGAGGCAGGCGCCACGCCACGATCGTTCATGATGAGCGAGAAGTGGCTCGAAAAATTCTCGCCCCTTTTTTCGCGCTTCCCCGATACTCCCGTTTTTGTGGGCAGCGAAGCTGAGCTCGAGGAAACGACGGGCTTTCACGTGCATCGCGGCGCTCTCGCTTCGATGCAGCGACCGAAGGAGCGCTCCGTCGAATCTGTCATTGAGGGGGCGCGCACCGTGGCCGTGCTCGAGAACATCGTGGATCACACGAACGTCGGCGCGATGTTCCGAAGTGCGGCCGCCCTCGGCGTGGATGCGGTTCTCGTCTCGCCTTCTGCAGCGGACCCGCTGTACAGGCGCGCGATTCGAGTCTCGATGGGCACGGTCTTTCAGGTGCCGTGGGCGCGCTTTGAGTCATGGCCTCGCGGAGGAGTGGACCTCCTGCGTGCGCGCGGTTTCGATACGCTCGCACTTGCACTCACGGAGAATTCTCGCCCGCTGCACGAGGTTGATCTCTCGGCTTCACGCAAGGTGGCCTTCGTTCTTGGCACCGAGGGGCATGGGCTCACCGAGCAGACTCTTCGCGCCGTAGATGAGAGCGTGATTATCCCCATGAGCGGTGGCGTCGATTCACTCAATGTCGCCGCGGCGAGCGCAGTCGTGTTCTGGCAGCGCGAGGTATCTATGCGCGCGTGAGGTGCGTGCGAGTTTAAATGTCTCACCCCTCCCCACAATGGGAACGTGCGTTCGATACTGGCGCAAAGGCTCCCGGATCACTCTTGATCCTGCACCCTTTTCACCCTAGTATTCGAACACGTGTTCTATTTCGCGTGAGTGGGGAGGGCAATGTCCGCACATGCTTCTGTAGCGCCGCGCATCGCGGCGGATCCGCAACGCCTCGCGCTCGCACAGTCAGTCCTCGGGAAGGCAGAGGCGAAAACTCAGCGCGAGCGCGGCCCAGTGCATGGGGAGGAACTCGAGCGCAGCGGGCACTCGTTCCCCGTTCCCCGGGCTCTCGAGGAACTCATTTCGCGAGGTGAGGTGCGGGCGGGTAGCAGCATCGAGGTGACGGGGCCGTGCGGAACGTCGCTCGCTCTTGCACTCGCGGCGGCCGCCATGGGGGAGGAGTCCTGGTGTGCCCTCGTGGGTATGCCCCACGTGGGGATCGCCGCGTGCGCCGATATCGGCGTAGATCCGCGGCGCACCGCTCTTATCCCCGATCCAGGGGCGCAACTTTCTTCCGTGCTCTCCGCGCTCATCGATGGCATCGAGGTGATTGTTCTCGGTGCTGATCTCGCTCTCACACCCGCGCAGTGGCGCACGGCAAAAAATCGCGCGCGCACACAGGGATCCCTACTCATTCGTCTGGGGGAAGCACGCTGCGACCTCGCCGTGCAGTCCTCCTCGCCTCACTGGGTGGGGCTTGCGCGCGGCTCGGGCAGGCTCAGGTTTCGCAGCGCTCGTGTCGCGGCATGTGGCAGGGGGGTTGCGGGGTCCAGTTCAGCAATGGAGATTCGTATTCCGACGCCTGCCGGGGCGCTCGCGAGCGCGCCGCGCACGGCGGTGCCCACCCCGCGCAGGGGCAAAGCACCCGCTCGGGCGCGCGCGACGCTCACACTCGTGCAATCGGGGAATCGATGATGGCACAGTCCACGCGCACCGCATGCGTGTACATCGATAATTGGCCTGTCCTTGCCGCGATTGAGAGGTACGAGCGCGCCGGTGAGAAAGTTCCGAACGAGATCGCGATTATGGAACATCACCGTGTTGCCGCTGCCAGCCCCTCGGCCATGCACGCCGGTGTCGCACTTGGCATGAAGAAGCGTTCTGCCGAGGCCTTATGCCCGCACATCGCGATTGTGGAACGCGATCTCGATGCCGAGTGGCGCGTTTTTGAAAGCGTGTGCTCCGCCGTAGATACTGTTGCCTCGGGGATCGAACCTCTTGGGCCGGGAACGCTCTTGCTTCATGCGCGAGGTCCATCTCGACACGCCGGGGGAGAACACGCTCTCGTCCGTGCTCTCCTCGATGCCGTCGCCGACCATACGGGCTGGGAGAGCTCCGTGGGAATCGCCGACGGCCCACTCGCCGCCATTCTTGCGGCTCGCTCCGGGCGCATCATACTTCCGGGAGAATCGGCGCGTTTCCTCGCCCCCTTCCCCATAGAAGCGCTCGAGCACGCCCCCGTGGGGGCGGGGAAACGCTTTTGCACACCCGGGGTTTTCGAGGGGCCCGCGCACGTAGCCGAGTTCATCAGCGTGCTTCGCCGCCTCGGCATCACCTCTCTCGGCGCGCTGAGCGAGCTTCCGCACTCCTCGGTGAATGAGCGTTTTGGGCCGCTCGGTGCGCTCCTGCACACCCTCGCGTGCGGAGGCGAACCAGGCGAAGGGGAGCGCGTGCGGCCCGCTCAGCCAATCCTCGTCGAGCGTCACCTCGATCCGCCGCTCGAGCGCGTCGATCAAGCTGCGTTTATCGCGCGCCCCCTTGCCGAGGAGCTCGCCGAAAAGCTGCGAAAACACGGCCTTATGTGCACGCGGCTTCGCATTATCGCGCGCGGTGAGAACGGGAGCGAAATTGAGCGCACGTGGCGCCATGAGGGAGCCTTGAGCATCGATGACGTCGTGGATCGCGTGCGTTGGCAGTGTGACGGGTGGATACTCGCTGCCGAACGGGGGGCCTCACGCCCGGGCGATCCTCGCGAGGGCCAAACAGCAGCCGCGCCCATCGTTCACGTGCAACTCATTCCCGTGCACACCGAAAGTGCGGGGGAGTACGCGCAGCGGCTGTGGGGGCACGCAAGCACGGCCGAAAAGCGCGCCGCGCGGGCCCTCACGCGTGTGCAATCACTAGCGGGGGAGGAGTCCGTTCTTGTCCCTGCCGAAAAGGCGGGCCGTTTTTTGAGCGAGGCGATCACGGTGCGGCCCTTTCGCGCGGTACGCGTGCGCGAGCACCGCGAGGGGCCGTGGGTGGGTTCTTTTTCGCGCCCCTTGCCTGCCACGGTTTTTACTGAGCGGATCACCGCGCGCCTCCTATGCGAGGGGCAAGCGGTCTACGTGAGTGCACGGGGACTGCTCACCGGCACGCCTGCGCACCTCGTTCTCACGCATGCGGAAAATGGCGTGAGCGCCGAGGGCGCGGCACACGCGAACGTCTGCGCGCACGATGCGGCAGGATCCAGGAGCGCAGCCGTAGCCGCGAAAGGCGACGTTGGACGTAGCCGGAAAGGGGAGGAGCCTGCGCCGCTTCCCGCCGCGCTTCGCCACCTCGGCTACGAGAGGCTGCTCCCCATCGCGCACTACGGCCCTCCCATCCTCCTTGATCAGCGGTGGTGGTCCGAAGGCGCGGGAAGCCGTAGGAGCGCGCGGCTTCAGATCGTGCTCGAGGGAGGGGAGGCACTTGCCCTACTCTCACGCGAGCGCGCGTGGGAGGTGGAGGCACTCTATGACTAGGGCTGTTTTGATGACTGCGGGTGTCGTGACGGGCGACTGTTTTGCGTGGGTCCTATGTGACGCACGTGAACGTGGTGGATTGTGCGTCTTGCCGGGTGAACATGAGTGCAGGGACAGGCATGAGTAAGTGGTTTCTTGGCCCGCCATCGTGGCGCGACCTCGAGGCGGTGTTGAGCGATCGGCCGGTTCCCGTGCGTCCCACGGTGACGGTTGTGAACGCGGGCACTCCACACGAAAGGGAACACCCGCGAGGGCAAAGCTCACGCCTGCATGCCCCAGCCCTCAATGCCGAGCTCGACATCCCCTTTGCCGAGCTTCACGCGCATTCGCACTTCAGCTTTCTCGACGGAGCCTCGAGCCCGGAGGACATGGTTGCCGAAGCTTCACGGCTCGGTCTGCGCGGCCTCGCACTCATCGACCACGATGGATTTTACGGAGCCATCCGCTTCATGAAGGCGGCGTCGGAAGCCGGCCTGCCCACGATCTACGGCGCTGAACTGACGCTTCCCACAGGGTTTACAGCCGGACTCCCGGGGCCGTCCGCATGCCCCTCTCCGCTTCGTGCGGCTGCGGCAAGCGCGCCACGCACGGGCAGCGCTGATCCCGAGGGCGAACACCTCGTGCTTCTCGCGCGTGGGGTGGCGGGGTACCGAAGGCTTTCGTCCCTCATAGCGCGTGCGCACCTTGCCGGCCCCGGCAAGGGCACGCCGCTCTACAGTGCTGCAGGCGTGGTCGAGGCGCTCACAAGCGGCGACATCGTCGTTCTCACGGGGTGCCGAAAATCCCCATTTACGCAAGAGCTCCTTGCTCTCCTCCCGCAAGGCGACCTAGAGCAATCGGCGTATGCAGCCGCGCGCGGAATCGAGGCCGCACTTCGCGCAACCGGCACGCTTGAAGCCGCGGGTACTCCCGCCCGCGATGGCGGAGCCCCGCGTGTGATCGTGGAACTTCCCCTCACAGGCGATTCCCTCGAATCCGAACTTCACGACGCGCTCGTGCAAGGTGCACGCATCGTGCGAGAAGAACACGGTTTAAGCGAAGCCGAGTTGCCCGTCGCTCTCACCTCCAACGCGCACTACGCACGCCCGGAACACAAGCACCTCGCGGATGTCCACGCCGCACTTCGCGCACGGCGCAGCCTCGCTGACGCGGACCCTTTCCTCCCATCGCGTCTGGCCCATCTCAGAAGCGGAGCGGAGCTTGCACAACTCGTGCCGCGCTACCCGCGCGCGATCACGACCGCCGCGCATCTCTCCTCGAGCCTCGCGTTCGATCTCTCCCTCGTCGCTCCACACCTTCCTCCTGCGCCCACCCCCGAGGGCCACAGCGAGGAAAGCTGGCTTCGGGCCCTCACCGAACGTCTCGGCGAGGCGCGCTACGGGCCGAGGGCGAACCCGCGCCTCGAGGGAGCGTGGGAACAGATCGATCATGAGCTTCGCATCATCACTGAGCTCGGCTTTCCCGGCTATTTTCTTATCGTCTACGACATCGTCGAGTTTTGCCGCGCACACGAGATTCTGTGCCAGGGGAGAGGCTCGGCCGCGAATTCCGCCGTGTGCTACTGCCTCGGTATCACGTCGGTTGATCCGGTCTTTCACGGACTACTGTTCGAGCGTTTTCTCGCTCCCGAGCGCGATGGCCCACCGGATATCGACGTCGATATCGCCGCGGACCGGCGCGAGGAGGTCATCCAATACGTCTTCACACGCTACGGGCGCGAGAACGCCGCGCAGGTCGCGAACGTCATCTCGTATAAGGCGAGGCTCGCGGTCCGCGATGCGGCACGAGCACTCGGCTATAGCGTGGGGCAGCAGGATGCGTACGCAAAGATGATCGAACGATCCTTTTCGTCTTTACGCGAGGCGAATATCCCCGAGGACGTGAAGACCCTTGCCGCCCAGCTTCGGGATGCTCCGCGACACCTCGGGATCCACTCGGGCGGGATGGTGCTGTGCGATCGGCCCGTCATTGATGTCGTGCCGATCGAACACGCGCGCATGCAAGGCCGAACGGTCGTGCAGTGGGACAAAGACGATTGCGCGGATGCGGGACTCGTGAAATTCGATCTCCTTGGCCTCGGTATGCTCACGGCCATTGACCACGCTTTCTCGATCATCGAACAAGTCCACCAAGAGTCGTTGACCCTCGCGAGCATCCCGCAAGAGGACCCGGCGCTGTACGACATGCTGTGCAGGGGCGATGCCGTGGGGGTGTTCCAAGTGGAGTCGCGCGCACAAATCGCGACTCTGCCTCGCCTCAAGCCGCGTGAGTTTTATGACCTCGTCGTCGAGGTCGCCCTCATTCGCCCTGGGCCCATCCAGGGTGGAAGCGTGCACCCGTACTTGCGCAGGCGTTCCGGCGCCGAGGACGTCACCTATCTTCACCCTCTTCTCGAGAAATCCCTCGGCCGCACTCTCGGGGTGCCGCTCTTCCAGGAGCAGCTCATGCAGATGATGGTCGACCTCGCGGACTTTACGCCTTCGCAAGCCGACCAGCTACGCCGCGCGATGGGGTCGAAGCGTTCAACTCAAAAGATGGCGGCGATGCGCGAGGCAATGTTTGACGGAATGGCGAAAAACGGCCTTACCGCCGAGCAATGCGAGCTTGTTTACCGCAAAATTCTCGCATTCGCGAGCTATGGCTTTCCCGAGTCGCATGCGTACTCTTTCGCCTACCTCGTGTATGCGAGCGCTTTCCTCAAGTGCCACTTTCCTGCAGCCTTCACGGCCGCGCTCCTGCGGAGTCAGCCGATGGGGTTTTATTCACCTCAGTCACTCGTCTCGGACGCCCGCCGACACGGGGTTGAGGTGAGGGGAGTGGACATCGCCTACAGCGACGCCTGGGCAAATCTCGAGGTCGATGCCGAGCACTCGGCCCCAACTTTCGCCGAGCGCGCAGAGGCGTGCGAGGGCGGGCATCCACCGCAGGTCTGTGGCAGCGAGGCCGCGCGCGGGCCGGTGATTCGCCTTGGACTCGAGTCGGTGCGCGGGATCTCGCGCGCATTCGCCAAGGAGATATGCGAGGAGCGTGCGCGCGCTCCCTTTCGGTCAATTGCCGATCTTGCGCATCGCACGGGCGTGAACACGCATCAGCTCGAGGCGCTTGCGACGGCGGGGGCGCTTGACTCACTCGCCCCCTCAAGGCGCGCAGCTTTGTGGAGTGCGGGTGCGGCGGGAAGCGTGAAACCCGGGACGATCCCGGGCCTCGCCCTCGCGCACAACGCTCCCACGCTTCCCGGAATGAGCGATGCCGAACTCATGGCAGCAGACACATGGGCCACGGGAGTCTCTCCCACGCGCCACCCGTTCACGCTTGCTCGCGAGGAACTCCTCGAAAGCAGCGTGCTTCGCATCGAGGACGCCAAGAAAGTCGAGCACGGCACGCGGGTATGGACGGCAGGACTCATCACGCATCGCCAGCGTCCCGCGACCGCTACGGGCATCACGTTCCTTGGCCTCGAGGATGAAACCGGGATTCTCAACGTCGTGTGCTCACACGGCTTCTGGAGGGCCAACAGGGCGCTCCTTCGCACGGCGCCCGCGGTCCGTTTGCGCGGCCTCGTGGAGCGCAATGAGGATGGCGTCGTAAGCTTCCTCGCCGATGCCGTCGAACCGCAGTCGCTCAACGCGACCACGACCTCGAGGAACTTTTGCTAGCCCGCGGCGCGTGCAACCCCTATGCTCGGCGACTGACGGGGAGCCGAAGAAGGCTTCACTCGGCGAGCCCCACGCGAAAACACGAGCGTCACTGCGAAGCTTACGGCGGCAAAGAGGGCGAGTTCCGCGAGTGTCGTTCCGGTCGAGACGATCGCACCACCGAGGGCAGCACTCACGAGGCCCTGGGAGGCAACGGTGAGCGGCATGAACGCGGTGAGAGATTGCAAGAGCGAGGGGGCGCTCTCGAGGGGAAGGATCCCCACGAGGGAAACGACCTGGAGCACGAGGACGATGATTGACACAACTCGGCCTACTCGCGCGCCAAACACGGTCAGGAGCATCTGATGCACGATCGCGAAGCACAGAGCCGCGGCAATCGTGATCGCAGCAACCGACGCGAGCGAGGCTACGGGGACACCAAAGACCACGAGCAGGCCGATCACCAAAAGCGCTTGGAGAGCGGCAAGGACGAGGGGCCACAGAAGCGAGAGTAGCGCCACCCGCCACATGGGAAGAGCCGAATTGAGGAACCGCTCGCGAAGCGCCGGCCACACAAGGAAGATCCCGAATGCTCCGAGCCACAGGCCGAGGGCCGCGACAAACGGGAACGTGGCCACCGCGCCGCCATCGGCTTCGTTTTCACGCGAGGTCGAAAGCGTCACAGCCTTCGTGCTCACCTCTGCGAGATGCGTACGTTCACTCTCGGAGTAGCTCGGCACCTGATCGGCACCGTCACGAAGTCCAGTCCAGAGTTCGCGGCTGCCGTCCGCGAGGCGGCGAGTGCCGTCGGAAAGCTGAGTTGTTCCCTCGGCAAGACCATGCGCACCTTCTGAAAGGGGGGCGGTGCCCGTGGCGAGCTTCGAGGTACCGTTCGCGAGCTCGTCGGCGCCGTCGGCAAGCTGTCCCGTGCCCGAGGAAAGCTCACTCGTGCCCTCTGCGAGCCCCTTGGCTCCCTCATCGACCTGGGCGGCGCCAGTCGAAAGCTTTGCGGCACCGTCAGCAAGTTGCGCTGCCCCGCCGCGAGAGGCATCTACGCCATCGGCGACCTGCGTCGCTCCAGGGGCGAGCTGCGCCGCGCCATCTCCGAGCTTCGCGATCCCACCGTTCAGCTGATTGATGCCGTCTACGAGCTGAGGTGCAGCGTCAGCGGAGGCCATCGCACCGTCGGCGAGCTTTTGCGCGCTTGGTGTAAGGCCCGGGTTTTCGCGTGATCCGTCGCCCTCGAAAACGGTGTCGACGGCCTTTGGAACAACGTGATCGGACAGTGCCGACCGCACTCCGTTCACGCCTTCCTCACTCATCTGAGTGAGCCCGC
Source organism: Dermabacter sp. (assembly GCF_032550575.1). Classification (NCBI taxonomy): domain Bacteria; kingdom Bacillati; phylum Actinomycetota; class Actinomycetes; order Micrococcales; family Dermabacteraceae; genus Dermabacter; species Dermabacter sp. Next base: position 206,763 of record NZ_JAWFZC010000001.1, read on the forward strand.
TACACATGTCCTCCAGTCCCGCGACACGCGGGTCCCCGCTCAAGCGTGGGTCGACGCTAAAGGCCTGTTCGAGTTCCGTACAGCTCGCGGCGAGTGTGTTCATCGATTCCGCGAAGCCCGGTTGACCGTCGCGCCCCGTGTCGAATGCTTGATCGATACCGTGCTGAAGACCCTGCGTGAGTCCCTCTTGGGCTTGGGGGAGTCCTGAAGCGTACTGATCGAGGCCTTCCGCCAGCTGTTGCGCGCCCTCGGCGAGTCCGGGATTTTCCGCGCTGCCGTCACCGTTGACCGCCGACGCGAGCTTTTCGGCGCCCTGGCGAAGCCCGGGCTGCGCGTCAGTGCCGTTGAGTCCCTCGGAAAGCTGGGCAACACCTCCAGAAACCTTATGCGCACCGTCCGACAGCGCACCTAGACCGTTCGAAAGGTCATCCGCACCACCGGAAAGATCATCTGTTCCAGAAGCGAGTGCGCCTGTACCACCCGTGAGCTTGTGTGCTCCATCAGAGAGTTTCTTCGTTCCCTGATCAAGCCCGCGTACGCCATCGGCGAGCTCCCCGGCTCCGTCGTCGAGCGCGACCACGCCGCCGTTCAGCTCATCGACTCCTGTGGCGAGCTTACCTGCGCCGTCGTCGAGCCCTTTCGCACCGTCCGCGAGTTCGTGGGCGCCATCGGACAGTTCCCCCGCGCCGTCGGCGGACTTGGTGAAGCCGTCCTTGAGACTGTTAAAGCCCACGTACACACCATCGAGGTATTGCTTCGCCATCGTGCCGTTAAACTCGCTCGCGATGACCTGTGTAATGGCCTGTCCTACCATCGAGTCGAGCATGCCCGAGGAGTCATTCGTATTGACGATCACGGTAGCCTGGCGAGCATCGGCCTTCCCCATGGTTGCCACATCGTCGCTGAAGTCCTTGGGGATCACCACGACCGCGGAATAGGTGCCGTTCTCAAGCCCGGACTCAGCGTCTTTCTGGGTGGTGAGCTGCCAATCAAAGCCCGCGGAGTCGAGGTTCGCCAAGCTGCCGTCGGAATCTTCGCTCTCCATGGTGCCCGGCTGCGTGAGTGCCCCGGCGAGAAGCCTTCCGAAGGGGACGGTCTGCGTTTTGCCGTCCACCTCCATCTCCGTTCCTTCATCGAGGTTCACCACGGCAGCGGGGACGTTCTCGAAGCCTTCCGCGCGGTCTTTGAGCGCCCATATCCCCACGCTCGCGACGAGGAGCGGCAAAAGCACAACGATGAGGAGGGGCTTTGGGAAGCGAGCGAGAGTTTTCATGCGTATGCCTCCGCATCTGTATTCAATGGCAGGGGGTCGGTGTGGTCGGTGACGAGGGCTGTCAGGGGCAGGACCCGTACACGCGCGGGATCCCGCAGGCGTTCGGTGAAGCTCTCGGTGAGAGCGTCTTGACCAATCACGATTGTCGCCCCGTGCGCAGCGAGCAATTCGAGCCGTTGCGGCGTCGCGTCATCGGCCTCAAGAAGGTCGGAAAGGGATTCGATGACGATAATCCGCGAGTCTCGTTCTCGCACGAGTGCGTGGGCACTTGCGCCTCCGCGGCCTTCGGGGTAGAGCTCAACGTGTGATTGGGCCGCTCCCGTTTCGCCGGGAACCTGACGGTCATATACGAAGAGTGTGCCTGCTGAGGGCTCGAGGCGCGCCGAGAATAGCGCAAGCACACTTGCGCGCGCGTCCACATCTTCGCTTGCGATGAGAGTGATCGATCCCGGGGAGATTGCACCCGAGAGAGGGCCGAGCAGTCCGCGGCCGCTCATGCGCGGAATTTCAACGTCGCGAAGCCGAAGAGCACTGGTGCCCCTCGCTGCCGTCCATTCACGGTGCTCGAGGGCAACCCCGAGTCCCTCACCTTCGACGTCAAGGTGGGGGAGAAGGCGGTCGAGCACAGCGGGGAAGTGCCAAGCGCGATCGCCGAGAAGCGCGAGAACGGCCGGTACGAGTGTCATGCGCACAACGAAAGCGTCCACGAAGACACCGACAGCAAGGGAGAGGGCGATCGGTTGAATCATGTACATAGACCCGGGAATGAAACCCGCGAAGATGAAGATCATGATTGCCGCGGCCGCGATCACCACGGGCGCCGATGCCGTGAACCCTCTCATGATGGCCTGACGGGCATCACGGGTGTGCATGTACTCCTCACGCATGCGGGTCACGAGGAAAACTTCGTAGTCCATCGCGAGGCCGAAGAGCACGCCGAGCGTCATGATCGGCAAAAACGCAATCACGGGGCCCGTGGCTTTCGCCTGAAGGAGGTCCGCACCCCATCCATAGGTGAACACCATAGAGGTCACGCCGAAGGCAGCACCTGCGGAAAGAAGGAATCCGGCCGCAGCCTTGAGGGGCACCCAGATACTTCGGAATACCATCGCGAGCAGCACGAGGGAGAGCCCCACAACGAAGATCGTGAAGGGCAAGAGCGCCTTGTCGAGGCGGTCGGCAATGTCGATAGCAACGGCGGTGGAGCCCGTGACCTTAATGTCGGAGATGCCGAGGTCCTTTTCCCACTGAGGTGCATCGGCACGGAGCTCATCAACGACGCCCTTCGTGCGCTCCGACGTGGGGCCCTCCGTCGGTCGAAGCACCACGACGCCCATGTCGGCACCCATATTGGGCGTGGCAATCTGCACGCTATCAACGCCGTCGATCGCGAGAACATCACGTTTAAGCTCATCCATGACACCGAGTGGGTCCTCGGTGTTGATGATGTCTGCCGTGAGCATGATCGTCGCGTTATGCCCCGCGCCAAATTTCTCGGTCACAATGTCGTAAGCTTCGCGGCCGTAGGAGCCCGGGTCTTCCGTGCCCTGGTCGGGGAGCGCGAGCTCGAGATCTTTGAAGGGAACGGCTACCGCACCGAGTCCCACGGTCACCACGAGAATCGTCACGAGAGGGAAGCGAATGGCGGCACGCACCCAACGCTCGAGTAGGGGCGTGCGGCGAGGGCGTGCGGAGGGGTCCGACGCTTGCGTGGCTGTGCGTTGACGCTGACGTTTGGGGCGAATCCGCTCACCGAAGAGCCCAAGGATGGCGGGCAGCAGTGTGAGCGCGGCGAGCACGTTGCAGACAACCGCGACGGCGGAGACAACGCCCATGACGGTGATGAACGGGATGCCTGTGATGAAAAGGCCCACGAGGGCGATGACGACGGTGAGGCCTGCGAAGATCACGGCGCTTCCGCTTGTAGCGGTCGCGCGTGCGATGGATTCATACGGGTCGAGGCCGCTTCGCAGTTGATCGAGGTGACGCGACACGATGAACAGCGAGTAGTCGATTCCCACGGCGAGACCGAGCATGAGTGCAAGCGTCGGGGTCGCCGAGGAAATGGTAAAGATGCTCGTACCCATGAACATCACGATCATCGAAACGATGATGCCCGTGATGGCGGTGACGATCGGGATGAATGCGGAGCGAACTGCACGGAACACGATGCTGAGCACGATGAGGGCCGCAATAACGCCGAGAACCTCCATGATGCGCATCCCCATTTCGGGGGTCATCGTGACCTGGCCTCCGATGTAGGCATGGAGACCGTTGTCCGCCTCGGTCGTGGAATCGACGATGTCGGTGAGAGAGTCCAGGGTCTCTTTGGGAACAGCATCAAGGTCAGGATCGAGCTGGATGTTCGCGATGATGGCCGTGCCGTCCTCGCTCGTTTCGCCCGGCGTGTCTTTATCGAAGGGGTTCGTCGCCGTTTCGACCCCCTGGACTTGACCGGCCTCTCCCATCGCCTTCGCGATCTCTTTTTCATGCGCGTCGATGGGGGAGCCGTCTTCGCTCACAAAGATGATTTGGCCACCTGTACCACCGAGCTGCGGGAAACGCGTCGCGAGAGAGTCGAGCCCCTCCTGCGCTTCGGTGCCCGGAATACTGAAGGCGTCGTCGAGACCCTTTCCGACCGTGACTGCGCCCGCCGCCGCGAGAACAATAATGGCCAACCAGGCACCGATGACCTTCCACGGCGAACGCGAGGCCCACAGGCCGAGGCGATAGAGAGTCGATGACACGCGGGCTCCTCCACATGGTCAAGGTCCGTCAATACATTTTCGTATCGAGATTGATACTAGAATGTCTCAGCCGGCCACCCAGAGACCCCGCGGCGCCCCTATTGTGAACCTCACAACGCCCAATGACACCCCTCAGCTGCGCTCAAAAACCCATACGCGCCGCATGCTGATTGAAGCCTCGATTGATGTTTTCACCCAAAAAGGCGCCCAGGGCGCGACCGTTGACGACCTCACGCGAGCGGCAGGCTTCACGCGCGGAGCGTTCTACTCGAACTTCACGTCCAAAGAGGAGGTCTTTTGGGAGGCCTTCGCCGTCGTCACGAGTCGTTCACTGCAGGCAACTTCCTCCGTGCCACGGAACACCGACAGGCAAGTACAGGGGCTCTTTGAAACTCTTGAAGCGCTTCGCCCGCTCGGCCTCGCCTGGTACCTCATGCACACCGAGGCGGTCGCCCTTGCGCTCCATGACGAAAGTGCGAGGCCCCGGCTCGCGCGCGAGCGTGGCCGGCTTATCACGGGAATCGCCGATACTTTTCGTGAGCTCGAAAAAACGGAACCCATCGCGCTTTCGGCACAGCCCGAGGCAATTGCTGAAACACTCCTTGGCGTATATCTCAATCGCATGGTTGCAGAGTTAGCCACGGGGGAGAGGCTCGAGAAAGAAACCTCCACCATTATTGAGGCCATCCTCGAAACGTTTGTGCACGGGCATGATGGCCACGGCCACCGCACGCCGTGGAACCCGTTTTCCGTGAAAAAATCTCTGGAGTGAGGCAATGAACGAACACCTTCCACAAGCGGGAGATCGCTCTGCACGCGGCAAGGCCGTGTATGCGAAACGAGGGAACTCCCACTATGACGTCCTGAGCGCGCTCATGGCAGTCGTCGTCGTCATTTCCGGTATTGGCGCCGCCAAGGGCGTCACGATCGGATTCGTGATTACCGACGCGGCGTTCTTCCTTTTCCCTCTTGCCTATATCCTCGGCGACATCATCACCGAGCTGTATGGACCGCGTGTAGCGCGCCGCGCGATCCTAACGTCGTTCACCCTCAACGTTTTCGCGGTCGTGTGTTACGCCGTCATCATTTGGCTCCCGGGCTTCGATGACGACTATGGAGTTGCGAAACAGGGAGCGCTCGAGCTCGCGATTGGGCCTGTATGGCAGATCGTTCTTGCTTCTCTGTGCGGCTTTCTTGCCGGGCAGAGCCTGAACTCGTTCATTGTGAGCCGAATGAAGCGGCGCACGGGCGAGCCCGGCATCGTCGCTCGACTACTCATGTCAAGCGGTACGGGCGAGCTCGTCGACACGATCATTTTCTGCACGATTGCCGCGCCGGTGCTCGGAATTACGACATTCGGCCAGTGGCTGAACTACACGGCCTTCGGATTCCTGCACAAGGTCATCGTGCAGTACGCGGCTATTCCCGTCACGGCTTACGTGATCGCGCGGCTCAAGAAAGCGGAACCTAGCTACCAAGAAGCACTCACGCGAATTGCATAGAAGTTGTGGGGGTTTGGCATCGGCGCAGTTCCGCCCCACCACACGCATTACGCCGATAATGTACGTTATGTAAAGTCGGTGCGGAAAGCGCCTCACGGGTCTAGGTCCGACGGCTGCTCATCAATCGTCGGACCCCTACCCCGCACAACGACACCAGCCCTCACCGCGCCGGTGACGCACAAAGCTATTGTTCACACTGACCACACGCGGGAGCGAGACCTTTGCTCGTGCACGCCTCACAGCGCAAGAACTGCTGGCGGCACGCCGGATTCACGCAATTGACATACACCGGCGTTTTTTCTCCGCACGCAACGCATGACCCAAGCGACTCGGCACCGCCGCCGAACTCCATGTGCATGCGCCCATCGAAGACATACAGGGAACCGTCCCACAGGCCATCATTGCCGTATTTTTCCCCGTAGCGGACGATCCCGCCGTCGAGTTGGTACACCTCGCTGAAGCCGCGATTCTTCATGAGTACCGTGAGCACCTCGCAGCGGATTCCGCCCGTGCAGTACGTGACCACGGGGCGATTCTTAAGGTCGTCGTACATGCCGGATTCGAGCTCGCCGACGAAATCGCGCGTCGTTTCCGTCTGGGGAACAACGGCGCCGCGGAAACGGCCAATTTCCGCCTCCATGCGGTTACGACCATCGAAAAAGACGACGTCCGACCCTCGGGCGTCGACGAGGGCGTGCAGGGCCTCGGGACTCAGGTGCTCTCCCCCGCCAATGACGCCCTCAGCTCCCACCTTGACTTCCTCGGGAACGGTGAACGTCACGAGTTCTTCCCTGACCTTCACGGAGAGCTTTGGAAAGTCGCGGCCTGTCCCGTCGGACCATTTGATGTCGGCGGCTCGGAACGGCGCGTAACCTCGCGTACGCTTGACGTACTGCTTCACCGCGCCGATCTCACCGCCCACCGTCGCGTTAATGCCGTCTTTCGAGACGATCACGCGGCCCTTGAGGCCCAGCGAATCGGCGAGTGCAAACTGCCACAGCTTCACTGCCTCCGGGTCGGCAAGCGGAGTAAAAACATAAAAGAGAACGATTTTGTGAACAGCCACGTCACAAGTCTAATCGGCAGCGGAATAACTCTTCGCCAGCCGGGCGTTCTAGGGTGTATAAACCGTGCACATTAGGAGGTTTTCCGTGCTCGATCCCACCACGCTCTTCAGCTATGAACGCGATGTCGACTCACGTTCCCTTCACGCGAGCACGCTCGTCGTGACTCTCGGCTCTTTTGTCGACTCCGGGCGTGTCCAGGAGAAACTCGACGAGTTCATCACGGACAACTATCCCAATCGCATCGTGGGGACGTTCGACTCCGATCAAGTCATCGACTACACGGCGGTGCGGCCGCCCATTTCGCTCGAGCAGGATCACCTCACGGGGTACTCCTCCCCCGCGCTCACTCTTCGCGAGGTCTCGCCCGAGGGCGAGGCGCCGTTCCTGCTTCTCAGCGGCCCCGAGCCTAATTTCCAGTGGGAGCGCGTGGCGCACGCGGTCAGGATCATCGTTGAACAGCTCGGCGTGACGCGCACGCTCGTCGCCACGAGTTTTCCCGGCGCTACACCGCACACGCGCCCCGTCGCGGTAAGCAGGTACGCGGGCGATCCCAAGGACCTGGTTCTCGCAAGCCCGTTCCCGGGCACCATCGAGATGCGGGCGTCCTTCCCGGCTTTGCTCATTGTACGCATGGCTGAGGCTGGCCACCCCATCATCGGCCTCGCCGCTCACGTGCCGTCCTATGCGCACGAGATCGAGTACTACCCGGCTCTCCCTGCGCTATTTACGGCGCTCGATATTGAAGGCGGCCCAGCTTTTACGCCAAACAAGAAGCTCGAGGAAAAGATTGCCGAGGTGCGCGAAGCCCTCGACCAGAGTGCGGCTGAGAACGAGCAGCTTGCCTCACTCATCAAGGGATTCGAGGACAACTACTCGCGTATGGACGGCATGGTGCAGCACCTCACTCCCGGTGCCGACACTCCCCTCCCCGGCGCCGAAAACCTCACGACCGAAGTCGAGGACTTCCTCAAAGAAATCCTCGATGAGCCGGAAAACACGGACGAGGAAGGCGAAGACCCCGGCCCGGATTCGATAGGCTAAATAGCGTGTTTGTCGTCAGCGTATATTCACTCAAAGGCGGCGTCGGAAAGACCTCCGTCACTCTCGGTCTCGCGTCCGCGGCCCTCAACCAGGGCGTGAACGCACTTGTCCTCGATCTCGACCCTCAGGGCGATACCACTCTCGGCCTACTCGGGCACCCGGGAGGTGAGCCCGACATCGCCGAGGTGATTGCGTCAGGGCGAACCGAGACTGTCGACCGTGCCATCGTGCAATCTCCGTGGGTAGCTGGCGAAAACGGCGAGGCTTCTGCCTCGAGCCACCTCGACATCATCCCGGGCAGTCATCGCTCGTCGAGGCTCGACTCCCCCGCCCTCGCGCAACGGAGCGTAAGACGCCTTCGGGAGGCGCTGAACAAGCGTTCCTACCACTACGACATCGTCCTGGTGGATTGCCCGCCCTCGCTCAACGGCCTGACGCAAATGGCTCTCGCAGCCTCGGATCGCTCCATCGTCGTCTCCGAACCCGGGTTCTTCGCCGTTTCCGCTGCCGACCGAGCACTCAAGCTCGCCGATGAACTCCATGACAACGGCATCGCTCCCCGTTTGCAACCGCTCGGGATCCTCGTGAACCGCTATCGCCCCCGCAGCGTGGAACACCAGTTTCGCCTCAACGAGCTGCGCGAACTCTTCGGGGATCGCGTGCTCGACCCCGTTCTCGAAGAACGCGTGGGGCTTCAGCAGGCACAGGGCGGGGCCATCCCCCTCCACGCGTACGAAGGTTCAAGCGCGAAGCAGCTCACCGAGGATTTCGATCGCCTCCTCGCGACGATCATGGACTCGCGTCAGAACTCCTAGGGCTTCCGGTGCGAGGGGCCGCGGCCTTTCGCGGGGCCCGTTCCCCTCGTTGCCTCAATGTCAAACGCCCCTCTACGCATGTCGATAAATCCCGACGTGACATGCATAAAGGGGCGCCAGTAGGCGTGACGGCTCGGCTCAACGTCGAGGCGTCGATGTTCTTTTAGCTGGCTTTACGCGCGCGGCGTGCGGCGAGTTCGTCGCGAAGAGCCTCAGCGGCGTCGTGCTGCGGGTCGACGCTCGGAAGAATCGCAAGATCGGTTTCAACCTCGCGCGCCACTCGACCAACAGCGATACCGAACACACCCTGGCCGCCCTGGACAAGGTCGAAGACATCTTCGGCACTCGTACATTCGTAGACAGAGGCACCGTCGCTCATGAGAGTGATCTGTGCGAGATCGTCGGCGCCGCGCGCACGCATGGCATCGACGGCGACACGAATCTGCTGGAGCGAAACACCCGTGTCGAGGAGTCGCTTGACGACCTTGAGCACCAGGATGTCGCGGAAGCCGTAGAGGCGCTGCGAGCCCGAGCCCGTGGCTGAACGGACGCTCGGCTCAACGAGTCCTGTGCGCGCCCAGTAATCAAGCTGCCGGTACGTAATGCCCGCAGCTTTGCACGCCGCCGGGCCACGGTAGCCGAGTTCGCCGGGAGTATCGACGAGATCGTCGAAAAGGACTCCCTGGGCTTCGGTTGCCGGGACTGTGCTCTGCGCACCAAAGGTGCTGCTATCGCGCTTGCTCACGTGTGCCTCCAGTAGGACTTTCGTGTCGGGGAAGGGAGAAAGTCTCGAGGACAGAATACCCATCCCTGCAAGCTTGCGGGATTAAACGCGCCGAAGTGTGGCGAGAATTTTTTCTCGCCGCGGGTTCACGAGAGCGTGAAGAACGTGAAACGGTACTTGCCGATCTGGATCTCGTCGCCGTTACTCAGGTGGGCTTCCTCGGTCAGCTCGCGGTTCACATAGGTGCCGTTGAGAGACCCCATGTCGAGAATCAGGAAGCCCCCTTCGGTGCGCACGAACGTCGCATGCTTACGGGACACAGTGACGTCATCGAGGAAGATTTCCGATTCCGGGTTGCGGCCGGCCACGGTGCTTTCCGAGTCGAGCAGGAAGCGCGCCCCCATATTCGGGCCCTTGCGCACGATCAGGAGGGCCGTGCCTGCGGGCAGCGCCTCAACAGCCTGGCGATCCTGGGCAGAGAGACCGTGCTCGGCGTCTTCGGTGAACTCCACCTTGCCGTCGATGGGAGAAATTTTGGTGGTCTGCTCGGGGGTGGAGTCAAACACGTGTTCATTCATGTTGCAGACCTTCTTTCTTCACACGCCCCATCCCGCGAACCGGCATGAGAGTCCAAAACTTCCGATCCCATTTTGCCACCGCGTTTTGCGCATATGTTCGTTTTTTGGCCCAACACTGCGAACCTTTTAGCTGTTCTTGACCAAGCGGCAAGCGTGGCACGCCTCACCCTTGTGAATTCGCGATTCGGCAAACACCTCGGCTATAGTGGACAAGTCGAAAACCGCGGGCTGTGGCGCAGTTTGGTAGCGCACACGACTGGGGGTCGTGGGGTCGCAGGTTCAAATCCTGTCAGCCCGACGCGGATCAATGGGCGAGGCACTTCGGGTGCCTCGCCCATTTCTTTGTATTTCGCCCGATGTCTCTGACTTATAGTCGAGAGCAAAATGAGGCTTATGGAGGTTGGTGCAATGCCCACATTTTTCGGTCATGTGACTCACGAAGGGGACATCAAGGCGTGGCCAGAGGTCATCGAAAGCGGAAGGTGTGCACTCGAGGGGTACGTATTGCCGTCAGGGGCACGCTGCGCTCTCACGGGCTCCGAAGGGTCCGACGCTACGTCGCGTCTCATCGAGGCGGAGGGTGTAGGCAGCCTCGCCACGCTCAACGGCGAGTTTGCTCTGGCTTTCATGGACGCTGACTCCTCGCTCGTCCTCGCGCGAGACGTTTTCGGATCGCGGCCTCTTTATTACGCGCGCACGTCAACGGGAATCGCGTTTGCCTCCACGATCGCCGACCTCCTTCGTCACACGGATATCCCGCGCGAGCCCAACACCGACGTGCTGCGCCGCTACCTTCTCGGCGATACTCAGCGCGGTAGTGAAACATTCTTCTCTGGCATCGCTCGCGTATTGCCGGGAGAGTCGGTGAAATTCGCACGCGAGGGGCTCGTGCGCACTCCTCTCCTGGATGCGCATCAAGACGTTTTCGCTGCTCCCTCGAACCCGCGCCGCGCCGACCACTCATGCATTGAAGAGTTCCGGACGCGGCTTACAGATGCGGTCACGCGACGCGCCACCGGCGAGGGGGCGGCCCTCGTGAATGAGCTCGATCCGGTTGCTTCACAAGCCCTCGAGCATGCCGTTCGCTCAACGGATTCGCCGCTTGAGGTCCTGCGCTGTGTACCTAGCGCGGGTGGCCCATCCAGCGATGCCCGCGAGCACCAGGGCGTCGTGACGGGCACGCCACAAAGCTTGAAGAAGGATCTCCCGCTTGTGCTTCGCACGTATGAAGAACCTCCGGTCTCGCTCGAGTCCTACTTTGCGTGGCTTCATCTTCGCGCGTGCATTCAGGGTGAACAGCAGCTCGCTCTCGATACCTATGGCGCCTCGGCGCTCCACAGGGCTTCCGACACTGGATCCTCACTTCTGACCCGCGTTGTGGGTGCGGTGCGAGGGAGCGCACGTTATCGATGCGAATCCCTCCTTGGCCCCTCGCTGCGAAGCGGCGAAAGGGAACGGGCGATTGGCTTCGAACCCTCTCCCGAATACGAGGGCCCTCTCGCACCCCTGGCGACCTCCGGGTCTCATGAAGCGGAGCAGCGCGCAAAAGCCGCGCACGCGCTTGGCGGTCACGTCATGGTGCGCTCCCCGTTCACCGATCTCGAAGTTCTCCGTTTCTATGCGTCGCTTGAGGAGACCGCCTTCGGGGGCGCAGGGACACGCTCCCTCATCGAGGCGGCCTACGACCAGGCACACGAAAAAGCCCCGTCGCTTTCCATGCAGGAGCGAGAAACAGCCTGGTTTAAGCGCATTAAAGGCACGTACTTTTCTTTGTTCTCGTCGCAGACCTTTGGCACCCGCGGATGGTTTGACCAAGCCGAGGTTCTTAAGGCTTTCGATGCGCACATCAATGGCCGTTCGAGCGTCAGCGCCGCCCAGTTGTGGCGCTTCGCGTGTGCGGAACTGTGGGCGCGCGTTTTCTTCGACGCGGATGACCTCGAGGCTCTCGACGCGCATGAGGATTCCGACGTGCTGGCCGACGATAACGGTCAGTCGCTGCCGCCCGATCCGCACACCCCGCTCACCGCTAACGCGGGCAAACAGCTCGATCTCGAGCTGAACGACGGGACGCTAGCACGCCGCTACCCGATTCAGACGGCGAAGTTCTCCAAGGATTCGCGCATGGATGAGGAAATTGCGGGCTACGTCAAGCAGTTCTTCAAGGACCTTGACGAGCGGGGCACGAACGAGGATCGTCACGCAACCGAGAACCGCCGCTGGAATTTCACGGTGTCGGAGAAAATCATTGCGATCATGCAGGGCCGTTCGTGGTTCGTATGGGAAATCAAGCCGTCTTTCGCCGCCAAGCAACTGTCACGGTTCGTGACACGCACCCCCGCGGGGATCGGCCTCGGTGACCCGGTCACGATGCAGCTCGCGATCAATGAGGCTGGGCTTGCCCGCATCACGTATGCCGCGGCCCTCGGTGCCCTCGGGAAGCTGCGAGGCAAACGCGGCGTGTTTTATGAGCACGCGGGAGCCGATGTCCGGGCGATCGACGGTCCAACTGAATACTCGGTGTACCCGTCGAACGTCTCGGCAAAACTTCCGCCAAAGGATCCGGATCTCGTTGCAGCTCACCTCGTGGATGTTATTCGCGAGGTCGTCCCTGCGCGTTTCGTCGAGACTTTCGACGGCGTCGTCGTGATGGATGCGAACGATATCGGGCGCAACGTTCTGGGCCTTGCGGCTTCACGCGAGCGGGAGCACTACGAGGCGCAGTTCGCGGATAACCCACTTGGGCAGGGGTCGCAGCAGACCCCCATGGCCGTCGTGTTCGAGCGCCCCGTGCACGAATGCTGAAGGCTTTTACCGTTTGAAATACGCCGCGCGGTCACCGCTGAAGAGCTGGTCGATCGCGCGGCGCAGGCCTGCCCGAAAGCGACGGTTGAGCTCGGGCATGTCGTCGATCGGAAACCACGCGGCTTGGAGATTCTCACCATCGGCCGGGTGCGGTTCTCCCCTGACGTGGGTGGCCACAAAGGCGAGATCGAGGTAGCTTGCGAGGTCGCCGTTGGCATGCGTGACGGGCCCGACGGCCCCCACATTCGAGAGAAACTCGATCGTGCACGCGCATCCCGTTTCTTCCAGGACTTCGCGTACCCCTGCACGGGCGGGCTCCTCCCCCGGGTCGATAATGCCCGTAACAGGCGTCCACTGGTGGGTGTCGGCGCGCTGAACGAGGAGGCAATGAGTTCTGTCGTCGTCGAAGACGAAGACCGTCACACCCGAGAGCCACAGGTGGTCGTGACCGATCTTCTCGCGGAGCTTAAGAACGAAGTCGGGCGTGGGCATCGCGTCCCTCCTTACCTGTTCTTTCTCTTTTCGCGAACGCGAACGCTGATCTCCACGGGGGAACCGTCGAACGAGAAGTCCTCGCGCAGACGACGCTCGATAAAGCGGCGGTAGCCGTGTTCGAGGAAGCCTGAAGCGAAAATCACGAAGCGGGGCGGACGCGTACGGGCCTGCGTCGCAAAGAGGATGCGCGGTTGCTTGCCGCCTCGCAACGGGTGCGGGTGCGCCGCAACTAGCGTTCCGAGGAAGGCATTCAGGCGCGAGGTCGGGATGCGCGTGTCCCACGATTCGAGTGCGAGATCGAGCGCGGGGACGAGCTTGTCCGTGTGTCGCCCGGTGAGAGCGGAGATGTTCACGCGGGGAGCCCATCGAACGTGGGAGAGGTCCTTCTCGATTTCCCATTCGAGCTGGGCGCGCCGCTCTTCATCGATCAAGTCCCACTTATTGAACGCGAGCACGAGTGCGCGGCCGGATTCAAGGACCATGTCGATGATCTTGAGGTCCTGGGTCGAAATCGGTTCTGATGCTTCCAGGAGAACGACGGCGACTTCGGCGCGATCGAGCGCGGCCTGGGTCCGGATCGATGCGAAGAAGTCAGCCCCTTCACTTTGGCGAACGCGGCGACGGATGCCTGCCGTGTCGACGAAGGTCCACTCGCGTCCGTCGAGTTCGATGACTTCGTCGACCGGGTCGCGTGTGGTGCCAGCGGTAGGGTCGACGACGACGCGGTTCTCGCGCGCAAGCTTGTTCAGTAGGGAACTCTTGCCGACGTTGGGGCGACCGATGAGAGCCACGCGGCGCGGGCCAGTTGGCTTGGCACGCGTTTGCCCTTCTTCCGGAAGGATGTCGAGGATACGGTCGAGCACATCTCCTGAGCCGCGTCCGTGAAGAGCCGAAACGGGGTGCGGTTCGCCGAGCCCCAGATTCCAGAGGGCTGCGGCCTCGAGTTCACCTCGCTGGTCGTCGACCTTGTTAGCGACGAGGAGCACGGGCTTCTTGGAGCGTCGGAGAACACGCACGAGTTGCTCGTCGGTGTGAGTGATGCCCACGTTCGCGTCAACGACGAACATCACGGCATCGGCGAGGCCAATGGCGAGTTCAGCCTGTTCGGCGACCCGGTAGGCAATGCCGTCAACCTTGTCTTCCCAACCACCCGTGTCGACGAGCATAAAGTCACGGCCAGCCCAGTTCGCTTCGTAGAACACGCGGTCTCGGGTCACCCCGGGGGTATCCTCGACGACCGCTTCGCGGTGCCCGAGGATGCGATTGACGAGGGTAGATTTTCCGACGTTTGGCCGGCCGACCACGGCGAGGACCGGGAGCATTCGTTCATCGTCGGCGCTCGCAACGGGGGCGTACTCCTCCGTCAGGAGGCTGCGATCCTCCTCGTCGAGGCCGTAGTCTTCGAGGCCGGCGCGCAGCGATGCCGTGCGAGCCTCGTCGTCGAGATTGCTGTCGTCGAAAGCCTCGGGGATTTCCCCCGAAAGAGATTCGTCGTTCTCGGGCTCATCATCGATGAGTTCGATTCCGGGAACGAGCTCGAGCACGGTGTTGATGACCTCGTCGATGTCGAGGTCGGTCGTGTCAATAAGGTGCACGCCTTCGGCTGCTTCCGTAAATTCGGAAACCGTCGAATCATCAGCATCGCGGCGAAGAACCTGGTCGCGCATACGCTCGCGCACGTCTTCGGTTTCCTCAAGACCGAGCTGGCCCGCCCTGCGCCTTAGTCGAGCTTCCGGGCTGGCCGTCAGCAGCACGCGTACGTCGGCATCGGGGGCGACGACCGTTGTGATGTCGCGGCCTTCAGCGACACAAAACCCGAGTTCGTTTGCGGTGGTAAACAGAACGGCGCGCTGGCGTTCCTGGAGGATGGCCCGGACGTCCGTGTTGGTTGCCACTCGACTCACGCACGTCGAGATTTCCTCTGAGCGGATCTGGTCCGAAATTTCCGTACCGCCAACGATAATCGCCGGATCATCGGGATTGGTGTGCACCACGAGGTCGAACTCAGCGACGTGGGCCGTCACGGCTTCGCGATCGTCGAGGTCGACACCGCTGTTGAGGCACGACCACGCTGCCGCGCGATACATGGCCCCCGTATCGAGATAGCCACCCTGAAGTGCTCGCGCTGCCTCTTTCGACACCGTCGACTTCCCCGAGCCTGCGGGGCCATCGATCGCGATGGTGACGCCGTTCATGTCTATCCTCCCCTGTCGCTGGTCAAATTCCAAGTTTAGTCGTGGAACGCGTCCACGCGTGCGCCAGCCGATCACTCTGTGCCCGCGCGTGCCCAACCTCTCTTTTCAAGCATCGCGGTGAGGCGAGGTTCGTCGGCGCGCGTGACACTCACGTGCGCGAGCCCCATTCTTTGCCCAAGAGAGTGCTCGAGGCGCAGATCTTCGAGGTTGATGTTCTCCTCCCCCATGTGGGTGAGGAGGCGCGCAAGCTCCCCGGGCTCGTCAGGTACGAGCACCGTGACCCGGCAAAAGCTCTCCGCTCCCCCACCGTGCTTGCCCGGAATCCGGGCAACGCCGTCGTTGCCGGCAGCGATCGCCCGGGCAATGCGGGCGCGCGAGCCCGGTTGCGGGTCCATGTCGTCTAGCGTCTCGAAGGCCCGTGTAAGCCCATCGAGATCCTCGCCTAGAGCCTTGAGGATTGGCGCGATGCGCCCCGCGTTGGCTGAGAGGATCTCGACCCACAGCCTCGGATCGCTCGCGGCGATGCGCGTCGTATCTCGCAGGCCCTGCCCCGACAGCCCTAGAGCCGCTTCACTCGCCACGGTCAGTCGACTTGCGAGCACGCTCGAGACGATCTGCGGAACGTGCGAAACATAGGCGACGGCCTCATCGTGCACATCGGGTTCGATCTCCACGACCGTCGCTCCGAGTTCAACGCCGAGCAGCCGTGCGAGGGCGAAACTTCGAGGGCTGGTCGCAGGCGTCGGAACCACCACGAAGGCCCTGCCCCTGAACAGGTCTCCCCTCGCGGCGACCACCCCTGCCACTTCCCGGCCGGCCATCGGGTGCGTGCCGACGTAGCGAGAGGCGTCAAGCCCTCTCGCCGCCGCACCGTCGAGCATCCCCTGCGCAATGGGCTGTTTCACGCTCGCAACATCGAGCACGCATGCCCCGGGGAACTCCTCGAGAGCGTCGAGTGCCACCGATGCGCACACATCGGGTGGTGTCGCGACAATGACCATTTGCGGCTCGTCGCCCTCGCGGACCTCGCGCCCCACCCCGAGTTCGCACGCGAGCCTGGTCGTTCCCGGGGACGAATCGCGAACGAGAACGTCGAGACCGGCGTGGCCGAGAGCCATGCCGATCGATCCGCCAATCAATCCCGCACCTATGACGAGAACGGGGCCCTCGAGCGCTACAGCTTCGCGACTGGCGCCAATGCTCACAGGCCGACCTCCGCCATCAGGGTGCCGAGTTCTTTTCGGGTCAGTTCACGCGTAGCACCCGGCTCAAGATCGGCGAGAACGACAGGCCCGATTCGCGTGCGCACGAGACTCGTAAGTTCATACCCGAGCGCAGCAAACATGCGGCGAACGATCCTGTTTCGCCCCTCGTGAAGGGTGACTTCGACTATCGCCTCTCGCCCATCATGGGCAACGAGGCTTGCGCGGTCGGCCCGCGCCGGCCCATCGTCGAGTTCGAGGCCGGCACGCAGCTTCGCCAGAATCGACCGGGGGAAGGATCCCGGGCAGTCAAAACGGCACACGTAGGTTTTTGACACCTCAAAGCTCGGATGCGTGAGGCGGTGCGTCAGCTCCCCGTCGTTGCTCAAGAGGAGAAGCCCCTCAGTTTCATAGTCGAGCCTGCCGACGTGGTACAGGCGCACCGGGTAGCGCGCCGCAAACTCCTCGAGAGTGCGGCGCCCCTGCGGATCCTCCATCGCGCTCATCACCTTGCGCGGCTTATTGAGGGCAACCGTCAGTTTCGCCTCGTCGAGCTGCACGCGACGCCCGTCGACGTGAATGACGGCAGTGCCCGGATCGACGCGGACTCCCTGCTCCTGCACGACCTCACCCCCAACAGAGACACGCCCCTGCGCGATAAGCGCTTCGCACGCACGGCGCGAGCCAAAACCCGCATTCGCGAGCACTTTCTGAAGACGTACACCGTCATGGGGAACAGGTTCCGACGGCGCCTGCGAGGAGTCATCCCGACGTGCTCGCGGCGCGCCTGCGGAGTCGCGAAGCCGCACCTTTTTCGGCGCGGTGAAGTCGCTCTTGCGCCGTTTCGGCCTGCGCCCCGGCCGATTCGGGCCCGTCAAGCCGCTGCCCCGCGCGCGAGGAGTTCGCGCGCAAGCTGGCGGTAGGCGTCGGCACCCTTGTTGTTCGAGGCAAACGTCGTAATCGGTTCGGCCGCAACCGAAGCGTCCGGGAATTTCACGGTGCGGTTGATTGCCGTATGGAACACCTTGTCGGGGAAGGCCTCAACGACTCGGGCCACAACCTCGCGCGCATGCAGCGTGCGCGGATCGAACATCGTGATGAGGATGCCATCCATTTCGAGGCGCGGGTTGATGCGGTCCTGGACCTTTTCAATCGTTTCAACGAGAAGGGCAACACCGCGAAGCGCAAAGTACTCGGCTCCAAGCGGGATGATGACGCCATCACTCGCCGCAAGCGCGTTGACGGTCAGAAGACCGAGCGACGGTTGGCAGTCGATGAGAATGATGTCGTAGTCACCGACGACGGGGCGAAGCACGCGGGCAAGAGCCATTTCGCGCGCGACCTCGTTGACAAGCTGGACTTCTGCCGCCGACAGATCGATGTTGGCCGGAAGAATCTCCATGTTTTCCGTCGTCGTCGGCTGGATCGCCTCGCGAATGTCGTGATCGCGCTCCAGAAGCAAGTTGTAAACGGTGAGGTCGAGTTCGTAGCTGTTAATGCCCGTTCCGGCGCTCAGCGCGCCCTGGGGATCGAGGTCTACGAGAAGAACCTTGCGGCCAAGCTCAGCGAGTGCGGCACCGAGATTAATGACCGAGGTCGTCTTCCCCACGCCCCCCTTCTGGTTCACCATCGAAATGATTCGCGCGGGTCCGTGAGAGTCGAGTGCCTTCGGCTCGGGAAAGTCCGGAAGCGGGCGCCCCGTGGGGCCGTAATTGAGGTTCAAATCAAGCTCGCTCTTTGTCACGTGTACCTGTCCCTACGTCGTTGGTGTTCGCGGGCTTTCGCGTGCACTCACTGCACGCGGCCCATGAAAATAAGTCTAACCGGCAGCCCTGGATACGAATTCCACCCGCGCCCCACTACAGCGCTCGCGGGTGAGAGCTCGCGTGTATTTCTCGAAGCGCCTGTTGACCCAGGTGTGTGTAGAGCTGGGTCGTCGTGATTGAGGCGTGCCCTAGCAGCTCCTGCACCGTGCGGACGTCGGCCCCACCTTCCAGAAGATGCGTCGCATAGCTGTGACGAAGCGTATGAGGACTCACGTGTGCCGTGATGTTCGCATCCTCGGCTGCGGTCTTGACGATCGCAAAGGCGGCTTGCCTCGTCAGGCGCGTGCCCCTGTTGCCCAGAAAGATCGCAGGGCTTCCGCTTCCTTTCGCGAGAAACGTTGGACGAGCCCGAGTGAGGTATGCCTCGAGTGCCTCGAGGGCGTAGCGCCCGAGCGGGATAAGACGCTCTTTATTGCCTTTTCCGCGCACGCGAATGATCTGATCGGCTAGCGCAGTGTCATCAACGTCGAGCGCGAGCGCCTCGCTGATGCGGCAGCCAGTGCCATAGAGCACCTCGACGAGGGCCCGGTTGCGAAGGGCGCGCTCGGCGGCAAGTCCCCCGGTGAAAGGCCCCGACGCCGCATCGATAAGCGCGGTTACCTCCTCAACGCTCAAGGCATCGGGAAGGCGCAAAGGACGGGAGGCTTCGCGTACCCGCGCCGCCGGATCGCCCGTTCGCGTTTCGTTCTCTTCATCAAGGAAGCGGTGGAAGGCACGGATCGAAGCGAGCGCTCGCGCCGCGGACGAAGGCGCAAGGGGAGCAGTTCCCGCGCTCCCCTCCCGCAGAGCACCGATATACCCCGCAATCGTGGGCGTTTGAACATCGCGCACATCGATCGCGCTCTCGTCGAGATACGAAAGGTACCGCGTGAGATCACGGCGGTACGCAGCGACGGTATTGGGGCTCAATCCTCGTTCGATGCGAAGGTGCGTGAGGAAGTATTCGGCAAGGCGTGTAGCGCTGTCGACGCGCTGGGGCATGAGGTCTCTCTAGAGCACCACGAAGGGGTCGATGGCAAGCGCGACGAACACGAGCGTGAGGTACGTGATCGACGCGTGGAACACCCCCATCGGATTGAGCTTTGAACCGGTCATACCGCGCCGCACGCGAACCGCGTATCGCACAACCAGGAACAAGAACCAGCCGCCGAACACGATCGAGCTCACCGTGTACACGATGCCGGTGGGTGCGAGGGGGATAATCGCAAATGAGCACAGCAGCATCATGACCGTGTGGAACACCATGTGCTTCGCGACGGTCGTACGCGAGCTCACGACGGGGAGCATAGGAACCTCGGCGCGCGCGTAGTCCTGCGTAAAACGCTCGGCAAGCGGCCAGTAGTGCGGCGGCGTCCAAAAAAAGATCACGAGGAAAAGAAAGAACGCGCTCCATGAGACGCCACCCGTGACGGCTGACCAGCCG
Organism: Dermabacter sp.; assembly: GCF_032550575.1. Taxonomy (NCBI): domain Bacteria; kingdom Bacillati; phylum Actinomycetota; class Actinomycetes; order Micrococcales; family Dermabacteraceae; genus Dermabacter; species Dermabacter sp. Next base: position 226,453 of record NZ_JAWFZC010000001.1, read on the forward strand.
ATCAATACCGGCATGCAGCCCGCAATCCCGCCCCACACGATGTTCTGACTCGTGCGGCGCTTGAGAATCATCGTGTAAAACACGACGTACAGCAGGATCGCGCCGAGCGCGAGGAGTGCCGAAGGCGCGTTGACAAACGCCCACAGGTACACCACCGAGAGCGCGCACAGGGCGAGCCCGAATGCGAGAGCCGCCTGCGGCGAAACCTCACCCGTGACGAGCGGGCGGTTCTTCGTGCGCTTCATCTTCGCATCGATGTCGCGGTCCAGATACATGTTGAGGACGTTCGCGCCACCGGCCGCGAGGTAGCCACCCACCATCGTGTTGAGGATCAGCAGCCACGACGGGAAACCACCGGCCGCGAGAAACATCGTGGGGATAGTGGTGATGAGCAAGAGCTCAATAATGCGCGGCTTTGTGAGAGCAACGTACGCGAGAAGGGTGCGGCGAAGCGAGCGGTCACTTCCGCCTCCATGCTGCGCCGTCGCCTCATGGGAAAGGGTGGTCGTGCCGGGGCTCTGATTCACTCGCGTTCCTCGATTGCGTGGAGATTGCGTGGACGACAAGGCTAGGGTGGGCCTTGTGATAGGGATTGGCCACAGCCAAGGGCCTAACGTCCCTCCACAATAGTCGCCCGGGAGGCCGGGAGCCAGGATCTCTCGGGTAAGTCACGCCACTAGATGTACTGCTCGGGGACGTTGATCAATCGTGAGAACGGCGGCTGGTTGTCGCAGGCCGTGTGCGGGCGGTGCTGGTTGTACTGGTGCAGCCAATCCGGCAGGGCGTCGCGTCGTTCTTGCTCGCTGGTGTAGCAGCGGGCGTAGGCCCACCCGTCGGCCATGGTCCGGTGGAAGCGCTCTACCTTGCCGCTGGTCTGCGGCCGGTACGGACGCGTCCGCATCGGGGGGATCGAGAGGGCCTCGCAGGTGTCCCGCCACAGGTGCGAGCGATAGGCGCCACCGTTGTCGGACAGCACCCGCTCTACGGAGACGCCGCGATCGGCAAACCACGCCACAGCCCGATGCAGGCCCCCGACCGCGGTGACGGCGGTCTCGTCGTCGTGGACCTCGGTGTACGCGACGCGGGAGTGGTCGTCAATGACGGTGTGCACGAACGCGTACCCGAGCCTGGGGTTGTGCCACTTGCTCTTCGGCTTACCCGGTGTCGCCGTTCGGTTGTGGTCGCCTTGGCGGCGGCCGACGTAGCGCCAGCCGCCACCGTCGGGGATGTTCCCGAGCTTCTTCACGTCCACGTGGACCAGGGAGCCGGGGTGGGGTGTTCGTACCGGCCGATCGGTTCGCCACTCTCGCGGTCCACGTAGGAGAGCCGGTTCAGTCGGGCACCGGCCAAGATGCGGTGGACGGTTGAGGGCGCGATGCCGAGTCGGGCGGCGAGCTGCACGGGGCCCTCACGCAGCCGTATCCGCAGGCTGACGCACCGCTTCGTCGTCGCCTTGTCCGTCTTGTTCGGTGAGGTCTTCGGCCGGGACGAGCGATCCTGCATCGACTCGCCGGCGCGATAGCGGTCGACCCACCTCTTCACGGTCGGCCAGGAGACCTTGAAGCGAGCGGCGACTTCGCTGATGGGCCTACCGTCGTCGACGACGAGCTGAGCCACCTTGAGCCGGTGGCGAGGTGTCAGGGTGGCGTTGGCGTGCATCACTCCTCACCTGCTGCGACGGGCGTCGTCCGCGGCGTTCGGAGTTGCCCAAGGACTGCAAGGAGGATCGTCGTGGCGAGCGGCACGAGTCCGGCGGCGATGAACAAGCTGGCAGCGGCGATGTGTCGGCTGAGGAGTCCGGTGAGTGCGATGGACAGTGGCATGAAGGCGATGGAGATGAAGAAGTCGAGGCTGGCGACTCGGCCGAGCATCTCCAGCGGTACGTGTTCCTGCAGGACCGTGCCCCAAATGACCATCCCGACTCCGATCGACGCACCGTAGACCGCCAGTCCGGCGCTGATGATCCACGGATTGTTGGTGAATGCGGAGATGGCCAGTGGAAGGCAGCCGAGTGCCCATGCGCCGACCATTACGGGCAGGAAGTGTGAGGGTGTGGGCCATGAGCCGGCGACGAGGGAACCCACCAGGCCGCCGACGCCCAGAGCTCCGAGGACGACTCCGTACACAGCCGGACCGTTGTCATGGGTCGAACGTACAAGCGCGGGCAGGAGAACTTCCAGCGGGCCGGTCACGGCCAGGCCCATGGCGGCCGCCAACAGCACGCTGGAGCGAACCCAGCGCGTGCGGGCGACGTAGCCGAACCCGTCGAGCAGGTCCCGCAGCGCAGAGGTGGCCGGAGCTTCGGCGTCGGTCTCGGCTGAGCAAGGGGCAGGAAGCCGCAGGGCGGCGATCAGGGCGAGTCCGACCGCGCCGGCGATGAGGTACCCGCCCGCGGCGGGCACGCTCGCGCCGATGACGGCACCGACGACACCGGGGGCGAGGGTCTGTCCTACCAGCGGCCGGGTGGTCCCTTCGAGCCCATTGACGGCCATCAGGTCGTCGCTTCCCACGAGGACGGGCACGAGCGCGGTGTAGGCCGGGAAGAAGAAGGCGGTCGAGACGCCGATGATGAACGCGGACACTGCCAGCATCCAGAAAGTGGCCGCGTCGAAGATGGCGGCGGTGGAGGTCGTCGTCGAGGTGGCGAGGTTGACAGTGAGGACGCCGACGATGACGGACTTCTTGGCGACGCGGTCCGCAAGTACCCCGGCGGGCAAGGAACCTGCGAGCAGGCCGATGCCGCTCCACGCCACGACACCCGACAAGGTGGCCGCCGTGGCGCCCAGGTCGAGGGTCTGCATGGCTAAGTAGAGGGCCCAGGCACCCTGGGCGAAGACGGTGAGCACCATCGCTGCAAACAGCGGTCGGTAGCCGGGGACGGACAAGGGGCGAAGGGGGTTCATGGCAGGTCCTTTGGGGCAAGGCTGAGGTGGGGCCAGTCGGTGAGGTCGTCGAGCATCTGCCGGTCGTGCGTGGCGACGATCGTGGCGCAGGAGGTCCGCAGGAGCTCGGTGGTGATGTCGTCGACGAGGCTCGATGACAGATGGTTGGTGGGCTCGTCCAGGAGCAACAGGTCCGGGTCCACCGCCAGGCACATGGCCAGATGGAGGCGGCGTTGTTGCCCTTGCGACAGGTGCCCCACGGGTGTGCGGGTTGCCGCGGGCTCAAGCAGCCCGAGTGAGCCGAGGGAGGGTGCCTGTGATCGGCGGCCCTGCGTGGCCAGGTACGTCTCGTAGACCACGTGTGCGGGGAGGGCGTCGTCCCAGTCAGGGACCTCTTGAGACAACAGGGCGACGCGCACCCTCGGGTTCACCCGCAGCTGGCCTGTACTCGGGGCCAGTCGCCGACCGAGAAGCCCCAACAGTGTGGACTTCCCAGCACCGTTCGGCCCGGTGACCACCAACCGGTCTCCACCGCTGATGTCCACCGAGACCGGGGTGGTCAACTGGTCAGTCACGGTGAGCATGGAGGCGTTGACGATGTTCTGACCGGTCCGCGCTGACGATATGGGCCATGCCAACCGCAGCGGTGGCTCTGGCACGTCGATCTGATGACGCTCTAGGTCCACGATGCGGCGGTTGAAAGCCTGGACCACCCCGGCAGCGCGCGTAGCCCGTTGGTGCTTGCCCGTTCCCTTGTCGGGTCGCCAACCGCCTTGCGACAGGCGGGAGCGTGCGTCGTCGGCGGCGCGGGTCAGTTCCTGATGCCGGGCGACCTGGGCGGCATAGTCTTGCTCCCAGGCGGCCCGTTCTCGTTGCCGCCCTTCGATCCAGCCCTCGTAACCGCCCGCGTAGGTGCGCGGAAGGCCATCGCGGGTCGGGTCGAGGTCCAGGAAGCTGGTCGCCACGTCGCGCAGCAGGGCGCGGTCGTGGCTGACTAAGGCCAGGCCACCGGGGTGGTGCCGCAGGCGCTCAGTCAGGAACGACAGCCCTGCCGCGTCCAGGTGGTTGGTGGGCTCGTCCAGCAGCAACAGGTCAGGGGTCGATCCGAGGGCGACCGCCAGCCGTACCCGGTACCGCTGACCGACCGACAAGGTCGACAGGACCCGATCGCGGTCGCTACAGGCGTCCAGGCCCGCCAGGGCGATGTCAACACGGCGGTCTGCATCCCAGGCGTCCAGCCGCGTGGCCGCCTCGAGTGCGGCGGAATAGGCGTCGGCCGCGTCATCGCCCGCGGCCAGCGCCGCGGTAGCCACGTCGAGGGCCTGCAGAGCGGCCCTGGATGGGGCGGTAGCCTCGGCAATGAGGTCACCGACCGTGCGATCGCCCTCGGTGGCCATGTCCTGTTTGACCAGGACGAGGGAACCCACCCGGGTCACCACTCCCGAGTCGGGTTTCAAGATCCCCGCCAGTATGTGGAGCAAGGTGGTCTTGCCCCGGCCGTTGTCGCCGACGATCGCCAGTCGCGACCCGGTGGAGACGGTGACGTCAGTCCCACTCAGCAGCGGCCTGTCGCCGAGTGTCAGGTGGAGTGATTCAGCGCGGATGTGTGCAGCGGATCCTTGGGATGTCCCGATCCAAGCACATGACTGTAAAGGTTCTGTGGTTGGCATTGTGTACTCTCAGCTCGTCATGGAGCCGGGCACCACGAAGCGGCCGCCCGGCAGATGGCCAGGACGGCAGACGAGAGGTCATAAGGGGTCCCGCCGCCGTCAGCGGACGGAACGCAGCTTCATCGAGGCGATGCCTGAGTACATGCGGCCGAGGATACAGAGACCGGGCGATGCCACGCAAGTCAACTAACGTCCCCGGTCAGTGCAACTAGACGTCCAGGTCCGACGCTTGCCGAGCAGCCGTCGGACCCACACGGCACAGCTGCGTGCCGGCGCCGCCGCTGAGCCCTTGTTTCCTGCATTTCCTGAGACAGCAGTCACCTATCCTCCAATTTCGCGCGATACTATCGACACGATTTTGGCCCCTCGCGCCGATCCGGTCCCGCCCTCGGCGCTTGAGATGGATCAACCGATGGAAGGGAAAGAACTTTCGTGAGTAGCAATTTCGTAGCCCCCGAGGGCTGGAGCGATCTCGACAAGCGTGCCATCGACAACGCGCGGATCCTCGCCGCGGAAGCCGTACAGAAGGTCGGCAATGGGCACCCGGGCACGGCTGTGAGCCTCTCCCCTGCTGCCTACCTCCTGTACCAGGACATCATGAACCACGATCCCAAGGATCCGGACTGGTTCGGCCGAGATCGCTTCATCCTCTCGTGCGGTCACACGAGCCTCACGCAGTACCTCCAGCTCTTCCTCGGCGGCTTCGGCCTCGAGGTTGAAGACCTTCAGGCGCTGCGCACCGAGGGCTCGAAGACCCCGGGCCATCCCGAAAACTTCCACACGGCCGGTGTCGAAATGACGACGGGTCCGCTCGGCCAGGGAATTGCATCGTCCGTAGGCTTTGCCATGGCGCAGCGCCGCGTTCGGGGCCTCCTCGATCCCACCGCCCCCGCCGGCGAGAGCCCGTTCGACACCTTCACCTACGTGATTGCATCCGACGGCGACCTCGAAGAGGGCGTGAGCCACGAAGCCTCCTCCCTCGCCGGCACGCAGCAGCTCGGCAACCTCATCGTCATTTGGGACGACAACGAGATCTCCATCGAAGGCGATACCAACATCGCCTTTACCGAGGACACCGCCGCCCGCTACCAGGCCCTCGGCTGGGATGTGCGCACCGTGGACTGGACCAACGGCGGCACCGAGTACGTCGAAAACCTCAAGGAGCTGAAGGACGCAATCGTCGCCGGCCAGCAGGTCACTGACAAGCCGACCTTCATTCGCCTCCGCACCGTGATCGCATGGCCGACCCCCGGCAAGTCCGGCGACCACGCTGCTCACGGATCCGCACTTGGCGATCAGCCCATCGCCGGGCTCAAGGACATCCTCGGTTTCGATACCGAAAAGACCTTCGAGATCGACGAAGAAGCTCTCGCACACGCCCGCGCCCTCATCGAGCGCGGCGCCCAGAAGCATCGCGAATGGGATGCCAAGGTGGAAGAGTGGCGCGCCGAGAATCCCGATGCCGCGGCGCTGTACGACCGCCTGATCGCCCGCGATCTTCCCGCGAATCTCGACGAGGCGCTGCCGGTCTTTGAGGCTGACGAGAAGGGCCTCGCGACCCGCGCTGCCTCCGGCAAAGTCCTCTCTGCCCTCGCTCCCGTTCTTCCCGAACTGTGGGGTGGATCGGCTGACCTCGCGGGCTCCAACAACACGACTATGGCGGGTGAACCGTCATTCATTCCTGAGGCCAACCAAACCAAGGACTTTTCGGGCAGCCCGTACGGCCGCACCCTCCACTTCGGTATTCGCGAGCACGCGATGGGCGCCATCCTGAGCGGAATCTCGCTCTACGGCCTTACACGCCCGTATGGCGGCACGTTCTTCCAGTTTGCCGACTACATGCGCGGCTCGGTGCGCCTCGCCTCGCTGTGCAAGACTCCCTCGATCTACGTGTGGACACACGACTCAATCGGCCTCGGCGAAGACGGCCCCACCCACCAGCCTGTCGAGCACCTCGCCGCCTACCGCGCAATCCCGAACCTCTCGATCGTGCGACCGGCTGATGCGAACGAGACTGCTCAAGCGTGGAAAGCGGTCCTCAAGCGCGACGAGGGTCCCGCTGGTCTTATCCTCACGCGCCAGGGTGTTCCCACCTTTGACCGCGAGGAGTATGCGAGCGCGGAGAACCTCGACAGGGGCGCCTACGTCATGAAGGACGCTTCCAACGGTGAGCCCGAGGTCATCCTGATCGCGACGGGTTCCGAGGTCCAGCACGCTGCAGGCGCGCAGAAGCTACTTGAAGCCGAAGGCATCCCCACGCGCCTCGTGTCGATGCCCTGCGTCGAGTGGTTCGACGAGCAGAGCGAGGAGTACCGCGAATCGGTTCTTCCCAGCGCCGTCAAAGCGCGCGTGAGCGTCGAGGCCGGGATCGCGATGCCCTGGTATCGCTTCCTCGGTGATGCAGGACGCGCAGTCTCGCTCGAGCACTACGGTGAGTCGGCATCGGGCTCGCTCCTGTTCGAGAAGTACGGTTTCACGGCCGAAAACGTTGCGGCAAAGGCGAAAGAATCCCTCGCTGCAGCTCGTAAGTAACCGCCAATCAATCGGAAACTCAGCTCAACCGAACACCTCCCGAAAGGTTTTGCCATGACCGAACTGACGCAAAAGCTCAGCGACCTTGGCGTCTCGCTCTGGCTCGACGATCTCTCCCGTGCACTCATCGACACCGGAGACCTCGAAAAGCTCATGAGCGAACGCAACATCGTCGGTGTCACCACGAATCCCGCGATCTTCAAGGCGGCCATCGCGGGCAAGTCGGTTTACGACCGTGCAATCGCCGACGCGGCTTCGAGCGGCCTCGATGCCGATGCAATAATCACGGAGCTCACGACGCGCGATGTGCGCGATGCATGCGACGTATTCGCGCCGACCTACAAAGCCTCGAACGGCTTCGACGGTCGAGTGTCGATCGAGGTCGATCCGCGCCTCGCGCACGAGGAGGATGCGACCGTCGAGCAGGCGAAGTCCCTTAGCGCACTCGTGGACCGCGAGAACGTGATGATTAAGATCCCCGCGACCGACGAGGGCCTCCCGGCGATCACCCGTGCGATCGCTGAGGGCATTAGCGTGAATGTCACGCTCATCTTCTCGCTCGAGCGCTACCGCCAGGTGATCGATGCCTACCTCAGCGGACTCGAGAAGGCAGCAGTAAACGGCGTGGATCTCTCACGCATCCACTCGGTGGCCTCCTTCTTCGTGTCCCGCGTGGACAGCGAAATCGATAAGCGCCTCGAAACCATCGGCGGCGATGCCCTCAACCTTCGCGGCAAGGCCGGCCTTGCCAACGCGCAGGCTGCGTTTGCCGAATACCTCGAGTATGTCGGCTCCGATCGTTTCGCCGCCCTCAAGGAAAAGGGCGCAAATCCGCAGCGCGCCCTGTGGGCATCAACCGGCGTGAAGAACGAGGCCTATCCCGACACGATGTACGTGGACCGCCTCGTGGGCAATCCGGTCGTCAATACGGTTCCAGGTAAAACCCTCGAAGCCGTTGCCGACCATGCCCGTATCGAGGGCCCCCTTACCGAGAGCGACCTCTCCGCCGCACGCGAGACCCTCGAAACCATCAGCGCCGCCGGAATCGACCTCGACGATGTCTTCGCCGTGCTCGAGCGCGAAGGCGTCGAAAAGTTCGAGGCCGCTTGGGAGGACCTCCTCTCGGCGGTTCGTGACGCCGCCTCGGCCGCACAGTAATACCCCTTTACGCGCCGTGCCCGCGCCCCGTCCTTTGGGTGCGCGGGCACGGCCGCGACAGAAGTCAATACCTACCAAAGGACCATAGTGAGGCAGAACGAAGCTGCACCAGGCAACCCTCTGCGCGATTCGCGCGACCGTCGCCTCCCCCTCATCGCTGGACCGTGCTCGGTCGTCATGTTCGGAGTCACGGGCGACCTCGCCCGCAAAAAGCTCCTTCCTGCAATCTATGACTTGCACAATCGCGGTCTACTCCCCCCGGCGTTCGGCCTCGTGGGCTTCGGTCGACGCGACTGGAGCCACGACGACTTCGCCGATTACATGCGCGAAAGCGTAGAGAAGTACGCACGCACCCCCTTCAACGAGCACGCGTTCGAACAACTCAGAGGCGGCCTTCGATTCGTCACGGGTGCCTTTGATGACACTGAAGCCTTCGAAGAACTCACGCGAGTGGTAAGCGAGCTCGACGACTCGAGGGGAACGGGCGGCAACCATGCCTTCTACCTCTCCATCCCGCCCAGCGCCTTCCCTCAGGTCGCGGAACAACTTGCACAATCGGGCCTCAACACTCCCTCCGAACATTCGTGGCGGCGCGTCGTCATCGAGAAACCCTTCGGGCACGACCTCGAAAGCGCACGAAAGCTCAACGACATCGTCGAAAAAGTCTTTAAGCCCGAAGAAATCTTCCGAATCGACCATTACCTCGGCAAGGAAACGGTGCAGAATCTGCTCGCGTTCCGGTTCGCGAACCAGATGTTCGAGCCCGTGTGGAACTCGCGCTATGTCGACCACGTGCAGATCACGATGGCTGAAGACATCGGGATTGGCACCCGCGCCGGGTACTACGACGGTATTGGAACCGCGCGCGACGTCATCCAGAACCACTTGCTCCAGCTTCTTGCCCTGACGGCCATGGAAGAACCCATCACGTTCGATGCTGCCGAGCTTCGCAATGAAAAAGAAAAGGTCCTCGCCGCAGTCGAACTGCCAGAGGATCTCGCCGAAGGCACCGCCCGTGGTCAGTACGTCGGCGGCTGGCAAGGCGGTGAACAGGTCAACGGCTACCTCGAAGAGAACGGTATCTCGCCCGACTCGACTACCGAGACTTTCGCGGCGATCAAGCTCAAGGTCAATACTCGCCGCTGGGCAGGCGTGCCGTTCTACCTCCGCGCGGGCAAGCGCCTCGGGCGGCGCGTCACGGAGATCGCGATCGTCTACAAGCAGGTGCCGTTCCTTCCCTTCCGCGATACCGACACCGTAGACCTCGGCCAAAACGCGGTCGTCATCCGCGTCCAGCCGGATGAAGGTGTGACAATGCGTTTCGGCTCGAAGGTTCCCGGTACCCAAATGGAGGTGCGCGATGTCAACATGGACTTCGCGTACGGATCGACATTCACGGAGGAATCCCCCGAGGCCTATGAACGCCTCATTCTTGACGTTCTGCGTGGCGCTCCTCCTCTCTTCCCCCGGCAAAAGGAGGTGGAGCTCTCCTGGAAGATCCTCGACCCCATCCTCGAGTTCTGGGATGAGCATATGCCGCCCGCCCCGTACCGTTCAGGCACGTGGGGACCGCAGACTGCACACGACATGATGGCCCGCGACGGCCGCACTTGGAGGCGTCCATGATTTCGACACTTGAGAACACGACAGCTTCGCAGATCGGCGCTAAGCTTCGCGATTTGCGCGAAGAGGACGGACTCATTTCCCTCAACCGCGTCGCGACGCTCGTCATCGTGACGCACACCGGCTCGCTCGACGAGCCGATCCAGGCCGCGGTGCGGGCAAGCCAAGAGCACCCAGCACGGATCATTGTGATCGTGACCGAGCACGACTCGGATCGCGATGCCCTCGATGCGGAAATCAGGGTGGGTACGGACGCCGGCGCCGGCGAGGTCATCATTTTGCGCGCGCACGGACGCGTGAATGCTGGCCTCGACACGCTCATCACGCCGCTTCTACTTCCCGATGCCCCCATCGTCACGTGGTGGCCTTACACTCCGCCGGCCTCACCATCGCAGGATCCGCTCGGTGCAATCGCGCAGCGCCGCATCACCGACGTCTACCAGTGCGAAAGCCCGAAGTCGTCCCTTCTGCGTCTCGCCCGCGGCTACAAGTCGGGTGATTCCGATCTGTCGTGGTCGCGCATCACCAACTGGCGCGGTCTCGTCGCAACCGCGTACGACTACCCGCCCGCCGACAAGCCGAAAGCCATCACTATCGAAGGGCTCGAAGACAACCCATCGTCGCTGCTCATGCAGGCCTGGCTCCAGCGCTCGCTCGGCGAAGATGTTCCGGTCGAATTCAAGGTCGTCAAAGCCGATCACGGCCTGAGCGCCGTGACCCTTCACCGCGACGACGGCGACATCCGCCTTATGCGCTCGAGTGAGGAGGGCATCACGATGAGCCTTCCCGGCAACAATGACGACCAGTTCGTGACGATGCCGAAGCGCACCATGTACGACCTCTTGAGCGAAGAGCTTCGCCGTCTCGACCCCGATGACGTGTACGGCGATGTCCTCGCCGCGGCATTCCCGCTGACCGGTGACCCGAACAGTTTCGCGGTGGGCAAGCCCGAGTCAACCGACGTTGTTTCGGACGACATGGATGCCGTCGTGAAGGCCGTGGCGAAGGACGCCGTGGCTCGGATCGCCGCCGCTATTGAGGAGCGCGGTATCGCCCACCTCGTTCTCACGGGCGGGCGTGCAGGAACGGCGACGGCGGAGCGCATCGCTATCTCGCTTGAGTTCGCTGAGGTCGACACGTCGAAGCTGCACGTCTGGTGGGGTGACGAGCGCTTCGTCGCAACCAAGTCCTCGGACCGCAACGATCGCCCCGTGATCTCGGCGTTGACGACCGGCGCGGGCATCCCCGTGTACAACGTGCACACGATCCCCGGTTCCGACGCCGGTATGAGCCTTGATGAGGCCGCCGCCTGGTACGGGCAGCAACTCACGATCCAGGGAAGCGACTCAGCGTTCACGACACAGGGCGAGGCCTACTTCGATGTGCTTTTGCTCGGGGTTGGCCCCGACGGCCACGTCGCCTCGCTTTTCCCGGAACACCGGGATGCTCGGGCGACATCGGCCTACGCGGTTCCCGTACGCAATTCCCCGAAGCCACCGTCGGAGCGCATTTCGCTTTCATGGCCTGTGCTCAATAGCGCGCGTCACGTGTCCTTCCTTGTCGCGGGCTTCGATAAGGCGCAGGCGGTAAAGACGGCGCACGGGAAGGTCGATGCTGCGGCCTGCCCGGCCTCGGCGGTGCGGGGTACGGAATCGACGACGTGGTTCCTGGACAAGGAAGCAGCGCACTTCCTGTAAGCCACGAGTGCGAGCCACAGCTGTGGATCGCGGTGAAGAAAGGCGAACGAAAGCCATGACGACGGGCGTGATGATCGGCGAAGTCAGCCTCGGTGAAGGCCACAGGACAGCGATCATCGCGCCCGTGCTCGGTTCAAGCGTGAGCGAACTGAGCGATCAAGCGGTACAGGCGCGAGAGGCGCCCGTGGACATCCTCGAGGTGCGTCTCGATCACCTCCTGGGCGAGGCCGACGTTCCCTTCGCCCAGGCCGAGGCCGCCATTATGGACGCGCTCCGCGCTGTTCGCGCATCCGCTCCCTCGCATCCGCTGCTCGCGACGATCCGCACGGCGAGCGAGGGCGGCACGTGGAGCGTTACGGACGACGTTTACGCCGAGCTGCTTTCGGCAATCGCAAAATCCGGTCTCGCCGAGGCACTCGACGTCGAGATCGCGCGGCATCCCGCTGCCATCAGCTCCGTTCTCGAAGCTACCGAGGCCTCTGGCATTCCCGTTGTCCTCTCGCGTCACTACTTCGAGGCCACTCCCCCGCGCGAGGCGATGCTCGCGATGCTCGAATACATGACGACCCTCGCACCCCCGCAGCGGGCCATCGCGAAACTCGCGGTCATGCCGCAATGTCCCGAGGACGTCCTCGCCCTTCTCAGCGCGAGCCTCGACGCGAAAAAGCGCCTTGAGCGCCCGCTCATCACGATCGCGATGGGGCATCTAGGCAGGGTAAGCCGGCTCGCAGGCGAAGTATTCGGATCCGACGCAAGCTTTGCCACCGTCGGCCCCCAATCCGCCCCGGGGCAGCTCAGCGCCAGCACCCTCGCGATCGTGCTTGATCGGTAGTTTCTCTTTCCCGTGGCCCACGCCGGTCAGCCGATTGAAGGGGCGAAGAGGAGAGTGAAAGCTGGCTCGAGGGAAAGAAAAACACCCGAGTGCCTTCGACATACACCCGGGTGCGTAAAGAATCAGTGTGGGAGAAACGGCGCGAGGCGCGCCAGGTCCCTACATGAATCGCTCAACCACGGCGATACCAATCGCCGAGCCAAGCCACACCACGCCCACGACGGTCGTAATGATGTTGAGGTTGCGTTCCGCAACGCCCGAAGAGCCCGCACCGGTCGAAATGCCGCCGCCGAACATGTCGGAGAGGCCACCGCCACGCCCCTTGTGCATGAGGATAAACATCATGAGCAAGAGGCTCGTGATCGCAAGAATCACGAAGAGAGCGATCTTGAGAATTTCCATGTCCGGGAGGTTCCTTCGGTTGACATAGGGGAAACGAGGTTAACAATACGCTACACGGCCCAGCCTAAGGCCGAGCCGCGTAGCGAGGTTATCACTTCGTGAGGGAAATCAATCAGCGACGTTGTAGGTGGCGATCTTCGCGAACTCATCGGCCTTGAGCGATGCACCACCAACGAGTGCACCGTCAACGTCAGCCTGCTGCATGAGGTCAACAATCGAGGAGGACTTCACGGAGCCGCCGTAGAGCACGCGCACCGAATCGGCAACCTCGTCGCCGAACTTCGTACGGAGCAGATCGCGGATCTCGCGGCACACTTCCTGCGCGTCTTCGCTCGTCGCGACTTCGCCGGTGCCGATCGCCCACACGGGCTCGTAGGCAATGACGATCTTCTTGACGTCCTCGGCCGAGAGGCCTTCGATGCCACCTTCGACCTGAGCGAGGGTGTATTCGACGTGCTTACCGGCCTTGCGCTCCTCGAGCGGCTCGCCTACGCAGAGAATCGGCGAAAGATCGTTCGCGAGTGCAGCCTTGACCTTGGCATTGGTCACCTGCTCGGTCTCGCCGTGGTACTGCCGGCGCTCCGAGTGGCCAACAGCTGCGTAGGTTGCACCGAGAGCCTTGAGCATCGCGCCCGAGACTTCGCCCGTGTACGCGCCAGATTCGTGCTCGGAAATGTCCTGACCGCCGTACACAATCCCGGAACCCGAACCATCGAGAACAGTCTGAACAGTGCGGATGTCAACAAACGGAGGAAGAACAGCAACCTCGACGGCATCGGTCTTGTGGCCGGCTTCCTTGAGGTTCTCGACGAGGTCCTCAAGGAGCGCCTGAGCCTCGATGTAGGTGAGGTTCATCTTCCAGTTGCCTGCAATAAGCGGGGTACGAGTCATGATCACTTCTCCTCAAGAATGGCGATACCCGGCAGCTCCTTGCCCTCGATAAGTTCGAGGCTCGCACCGCCACCGGTGGAAATGTGCGAGTAGCGCGCTTCGTCGAAGCCGAGATTGCGGATCGCGGACGCGGAATCGCCGCCACCCACGACCGTGTAGCCCGAGCATTCGGCGAGGGCTTCGGCGATAGCTTTGGTGCCGTCTGCGTAGAGTTCAAACTCGAATACGCCCATCGGGCCGTTCCAGAAGACCGTGCCGGCATCGCCGAGCTTCGAGGCGAACAGCTCGCGGGTCTTCGGACCGATGTCGAGACCTTCCTTGTTCGCAGGGATGTCGCTCGAGGGAACGACGTCGGCGGGGCCGTCCGGCCCGAAGTTTTCGGACACGACGTTGTCGACCGGAAGGACGATCTCGACGCCCGATTCCTCGGCGCGCTTGAGGTAGCCCTTCACCGTCTCCACCTGGTCTTCTTCAAGGAGCGACTTGCCTACCTCGTGGCCAAGGGCCTTCTGGAAGGTGTAGCTCATGCCGCCGCCGATGAGGAGGCGGTCGGCCTTGCCGAGGAGATTGTCAATCACGCCGAGCTTGTCGGAAACCTTCGAGCCGCCGAGAATCACGACGAACGGGCGTGCCGGCTCATCGGTCACCTTGCGAAGCGACGCGACCTCCTTTTCGACGAGCGAACCCGCCGCAGCCGGCAGGAGCTTAGCCACGTCGTACACGGACGCCTGCTTGCGGTGGACAACACCGAAACCGTCAGACACGAACGCATCGGCGAGCGAAGCGAGTTCCTTCGCGAAGGCTTCGCGCTCTGCCTGATCCTTGCTCGTTTCGCCGGCGTTGAAGCGGACGTTTTCGAGAACGGCCACATCGCCGTCACCGAGGCTTTCGACCGTCTGCTTGGCGCTCTCGCCAACGGTATCCGTCGCAAACGCGACCGGCGCCTCGAGGAGCTCGCTCAGTCGATCCACGGCGGGCTTGAGGGAGAACTTGGGATCCGGCGCGCCCTTGGGACGGCCGAGGTGAGCGGTCACAATGACACGCGCACCCTTCTCGCGAAGAGCATTGATGGTCGGCAGCGAAGCACGAATACGGCCATCATCCGTGATGGTCGTGCCGTCGAGTGGAACGTTGAGATCGGCGCGTACGAGAACGCGCTTGCCGGCGAGATCGCCGAGTGAATCGATGGTCTTAAGCATGGGTCACATCCTCATAAAAAGGGCGGGGTGGCGATTGCGCACCCCGGTGGAGCCTTTCAGCCCCAGGTGGACGAAGGGCCCGCGCCCACAGCGGTGCCGTGACGCGGACCCTTCGTTGAGGTACTCAAGAGTGAGCGGAGGGGAGAATCAGAGCTTCTCGCCCATAAGGACGGTCAGGTCAACGAGGCGGTTCGAGTAACCCCACTCGTTGTCGTACCACGACACGACCTTGACCTGGTTGCCGATGACCTTGGTGCAGCCGGCATCGAAGATCGAGCTGTGCGGATCGGTCTCGATGTCCTTCGAGACGATCGGATCCTCGGTGTAGGCGAGAACGCCCTTGAGCGGGCCCTCTGCGGCCTTCTTCACGGCAGCGTTGATCTCCTCGACGGAAACCTCGCGCTCAGCCTCGAAGGTGAGGTCGACGACCGAGCCGGTCGGCGTGGGAACGCGGAGCGCGTAACCGTCGAACTTGCCCTTGAGCTCGGGGAGCACGAGAGCAACCGCAGCAGCGGCGCCGGTCTTCGTGGGGATGATGTTGAGGGCCGCGGCGCGAGCACGGCGCAGGTCCTTGTGGGGCGCATCGAGGATGCGCTGGTCACCCGTGTACGCGTGCACCGTCGTCATGAGGCCCTTGACGATGCCGAATTCGTCGTTGAGAACCTTTGCAAGCGGGGCGAGGCAGTTGGTCGTGCACGAGGCGTTCGAGACCACGTGATGGTTCTCAGCGTCGTAGTCGCCCTCGTTCACGCCAACGACGAAGGTTGCGTCAACGTTCTTGCCGGGAGCCGAGATGATGACCTTCTTGACGGTATCGCCGAGGTGGGCCTTGGCCTTCTCAGCATCGGTGAAGAGGCCGGTCGACTCAACGACGACCTCAGCGCCAACCGACGCCCAATCGATAGCAGCCGGGTCCTTTTCCGAGAACACCTTGATCGACTTGCCGTCGATGGTGATCGAATCCTCGGTGGACTCAACCTCGCCGTCGAAGCGGCCGAGGATCGAGTCGTACTTCACGAGGTGCGAGAGGGTCTTGGTGTCGGTGAGGTCGTTGACAGCAACGATCTCGATGTCGGCGCCCTGCTCGAATGCAGCGCGCGCGAAGTTACGGCCGATACGACCGAATCCGTTAATACCAACCTTTACGGTCACAGTTCCTCCTTGGTGCACGGCGGCGTTTCCGCCGTGTGGGACTGGGCTTCGCGCACCTCCTTGTACGCATGGATCCCGCGTGTGCGGGGTGGCTCGATTCTATCAACATTGTGATGCGAGGCTCATAGGAACCTGGGGAGCCACAAGCGGCTCAGCGCGCTTTTTTATTCCGCATCTAACATTTCGGGACCAAGGTTTGCCTCGGTTCCAGGAATGCCGCGTTCCTCGGCAGTTTTATCAGCGAGGGCGAGTAGCCGACGGATCCTCCCTGCCACGGCGTCCTTGGTCATGGGCGGATCGGCGAGTTGGCCGAGTTCCTCGAGACTTGCCTGACGGTGTTCGAGGCGGAGAAGACCTGCGGCACGCAAGTGATCGGGAATGTCGTCGCCGAGAATTTCAATCGCTCTTTCGACGCGGGCGCCTGCGGCAACGGCGGCACGCGCCGACCGGCGCAGATTTGCATCGTCAAAATTGGCGAGGCGGTTTGCGGTCGCCCGTACTTCCCGCTTTGAGCGCTTGTCGTTCCAGAGCGCCGCAGTTTTTTCGGCCCCCATGAGTGCAAGCATGTGACCGATTGCTTCACCGTCGCGAATCACCACGCGGTCTGTCCCGCGTACTTCTTTCGATTTCGCTTGGATGCCGAGCCTCCGGGCCGATCCCACCATCGCAAGTGCGACTTCGGAGCCGGGGCAGGTGAGTTCAAGCGCGGCACTTCGCCCTGGTTCGGTGAGACTTCCGTGAGCGAGGAAAGCTCCTCGCCATGCAGCAGCCTGATCCTCTGTGCTCCCGCCAACGACGAGCGGCGGCAGGCCTCGTACGGGCCTCGACCGCGCATCGAGAAGGCCGGTTTGTTTCGCGAAGATCGCGCCATCGGAAATCACGCGCACGATGTAGCGCGTCGAGCGCCGGATCCCCGACGCAGCGAGGACGGTGACTTCGCTCGGGTGCCCGTAGAGATCGGCAACGAAGGTCTTGAGTCGGCGGGCACTCGCCGACTGGTCGAGTTCGGCCTCAATCGACACCCGGCCCCCCACGAGGTGGAGGCCTCCCGCGAAGCGCAAAAGGGTCGCCACCTCGGCTTTACGTGCGCTTACGCGAGTCACGTCGAGGTGGGAAAGCTCCTCCTTGACATCGGCAGTCAGGGCCATTTCAGTCCTTCCATGGGTGGGTGAAAACGCCATTAAACACGTCGCGATACGCGGTCGCGAGTCGAAGCGGATCGTGAGTGGGGGTTCCGTCACCCGTGGATACCGTGCGCATGAGAACGTCGATTCCACGGGCGTGGGCGGCGGCAACGAGGGCCTTTCCGCCGTCGCGTTCGACGGAAGGATCGGCTACAAGCGCATTGAATCTGAGCTCAGGGGCCGCGTCGCACACGATGGCGAGCAGATCAGTGCTCGTGAGGCCGACGGTTTCCGAGCGCCCCGCGGCGAGGTTCATCGTCAGCACTTTGCGTGCGTTCGTGTGCGTAATGGCGTCACGAAGTTCAGCGATCTTCACGTGCGGGAGGACGGAGGTGTACCAGCTACCGGGACCGATCACGAGCCATTCGGCCTCGTCGATCGAGTCGAGCACCTCGCGTGCGATCTGAGGTTCGGGCGGAATGATGCGCAGGTCCTCGACGTGGCCGGTGGTGGCGGCGACATCCGCCTGGCCGCGGATCGTGCGAAGTTCTTCGCCCGGGAAAGATACGAGCGCCTCGATATCGAGGGGCTCGAGCGCCATCGGAAGAACACGACCGGAAGTACCAAGAAGCTCCCCGACGTAGTCGAGTGCGGCGATGGGATCGTCGAGTAGCTGCCAGAGGGCGACGATGAGAAGGTTTCCGAGCGAGTGGCCATTGATCTCACCATCCGAGGTGAAGCGATGCTGCACGACATCGCGCCACGTCACTCCCCACTCCGAGTCCTCGCACAGGGCCGACAGCGCCATGCGGAGGTCGCCGGGTGGAAGGATCGGGAGCTCGGCACGCAGCCGGCCCGATGAACCGCCGTTGTCCGCGACGGTCACCACTGCGGTGAGATCACGGGTGAGGTGGCGCAGCGCGTTAAGACTCGCTGATAGGCCGTGACCGCCACCAAAGGCCACCACTTTGGGCCCCCGCGTGCGCGAACGCAGGGGCGTGGGCATGAGCGAGGACGTACGCCTCGGGACGTTGGCATTCACGGCGCTTTACTCTCTGCCGAGATCGCGGTGGCGCACGCGCACCGGGTAGCCAAGCTTTCGAAGCTCATCGCCGATGGTCTCCGCGACCGCAACGGAGCGGTGCTTACCTCCCGTACAACCGATGGCGACGGCAGCGAATTGCTTGTTCTCCTCGCGGTAGCCGCGCAGTACGGGAATCAACATCTCGACGTAACGACTGATGAATTCCTTCGCGTTCGCTTGCTCCAAAACGTAGTCGGCAACCTCGCTATCGATGCCGCGCTTGTCGCGAAGCTCCGGCACCCAGTACGGGTTCGGAAGAAATCGCACGTCGGCAACGTAGTCCGATTCGATGGGAATGCCGTATTTAAAGCCGAAGCTCATGACGTTGACAGTCACGGTGTGGTCGTCCCCTTTGCCGAACTCCTTGCGCATGCGCATCGAGAGCTGGTGGACGTTCAGCGGCGAGGTGTCGATGACGATATCGGCCATCCGTCGCAGCGGAGCAAGCTGCTCTCGTTCGCGGCGGATCCCTTCGAGCACGCCCTCCTCGCCCTGGAGAGGGTGGGGGCGTCGAACCGAGTCGAACCGGCGCACGAGCGTGTTCTGATCGGCGCTGAGGAACACGAGGCGCGTGCGCACTTCCTGTTTCCGGAGGTCCTGGATAACTTCGGGAAGGTCATTGAAGAAGGGGCCGGAACGCGGGTCGGTAACGACGGCGAAGCGATTGGCGCGGCCGACGGCCTGAGACTGAAGGTCGAACAGGGTGCGGATAAGTTGCGGCGCGATGTTGTACACGACGTACCAGCCCATGTCTTCGAGAGCATGGGCGGCAGTCTCCCTGCCTGCACCCGCAAGCCCCGTGATGATCACGATTTCCGGGGCGATACCGCTCTGGTCCGACGGCTGCTCTGTCTCACCGTTGCCCAGCTCTTGCTTGTTCTCACTCAAGAATCTCTCCCGTCGTCATGTTCACCGCGGGGGCCCGCTCTTCGGATTGTAGTGCGGCGTGGATATTCGCCGCGAGTGCAGGGCCAATTCCAGGGACGCCTTCGAGGTCCTCGACGCGCGCCTTGCGAATCGCGTCGACGGTCGTGAAACGGTCGAGGAGCGCACGTCGCCGACTGGGCCCCAGGCCGGGGATCTCATCGAGCACGCTTTCGTGCATCGAGCGGCCTCGTTTGGAGCGGTGAAACGTGATGGCAAAGCGGTGTGCTTCGTCGCGCAGGCGCTGGATGAGAAAGAGCGCTTCGGATGTGCGCGGAAGAATGAGCGGGTAGTCCTCATCGGGCAGCCACACTTCCTCGAGACGCTTAGCGATGCCGATCAGGGCAACATCGGTGATACCCAGTTCATCCATGACGCGTTTGGCGGCATTAACCTGAGGTAAGCCGCCGTCAACGATGATGAGGTTCGGCGGGTACGCGAATCGAGTCGCGGACGGATCAACCACGTCACCGTTTGCCCGGGCTTCCTTCTGCTCGAGGTGGTGGCGAAGCCGTCGACGCAGCACGTCCTGCATGCTCGCCGTGTCATCACGCGCTGCGTCCCCGGAGATCGAGAAACGGCGGTACTCGCTCTTGCGTGGGAGACCGTCTTCGAACACGACCATCGAGCCGACGACGTTTGTGCCCTGCGAATGCGAGATGTCGAAGCATTCGATGCGCAGCGGCGCGTCTTCCATATCGAGCGCTTCGCCGAGATCCTCGAGCGCTTTGGAACGGGAGGTGAGGTCGCCTGTCCGGCGCAGTTTCCCGAGTCGCATGGCTTCTTTCGCATTTGCGCTTACCGTCTCAAGAAGCGCTTTCTTTTCACCCCGCTGGGGCACCCGTATATCGATGCTTTGACGGTTAAGGAGCGCTCGAATCTCATCAGGACGGGACGGCATGTGTGTCACGAGAATCTCGTGCGGGGCGCGTGTATCGGTCCCCTCGTAGAGCTGCGTGAGCGCCCGTTCCATGAGCTCAGCCGGGCTTGAATCATCCAAGAGCTCGGCAACCCACCCTCGTTGACCCCGGATACGCCCGCCTCTCACGTGAAAGACCTGCACGCTTGCCTCGAGCTCGTCGAGTTCGAGGGCGACGAGATCGGCGTCGGTCGCATCTGCAAGCACCACCGAGTTTTTTTCCATGACCTTTTCGAGCGCGGCAAGGTCGTCGCGATATCGGGCTGCGGCCTCGTAGTCCAGCGCGGCGGCAGCTTCCTTCATTTTGGTGCGCCGTTCGCGAACAAAAGCCCCGGTATTGCCGTCCATAAACGCCACGAGGTTTTCGGCGAGTGCTCGGTGCTCCTCGATGCTTACGTTGCCTACGCACGGCGCGGCGCATTTGCCAATGAAGCCGAGTAGGCACGGCCTGCCCGAGCGTTCCGCACGGTTGTACACGCCCTGGGTGCACGTTCGCACGGGAAAGACTCGCAATAGCAGGTCGAGAGTTTCGCGAATGGCCCACACGTGAGCGTACGGACCAAAGGAACGATCCGTTTTGTGGCGCTCTTTGCGCGTGATCATCGCGCGCGGCACCTGATTACCCATCGTCACGACGAGGAACGGGTACGACTTGTCATCGCGGAACTTCACGTTGAAGCGCGGATCAAATTCCTTGATCCAGGTGTATTCGAGCGTGAGTGCCTCGACATCGCTCGTGACGACCGTCCACTGCACCTGGCTTGCGGTGGTCACCATTTTCTGGGTGCGCGGGTGGAGGTTCGCGAGATCCTGAAAATAGTTGCCGAGCCTTTGGCGAAGATTCTTCGCCTTGCCCACGTAGATGACCCTCGAATCGGGGTCGAGGAACCGGTAGACGCCAGGATCCGTCGGAATAGACCCCGGCGCCGGCCGGTACGTCGCCGGATCCGCCATTACAGGAGCTCCCGCAGGAACTGCCCCGTGAACGACTCGTCGACCTTCGCGACGTCTTCGGGCGTGCCGGTCGCGATCACGCGGCCGCCTCCGCTGCCGCCCTCCGGACCGAGGTCGATGAGGTAGTCGGCGCTCTTAATCACGTCCAGATTGTGTTCGATCACGACGACCGAGTTGCCCTTGTCCACGAGTCCCTGAAGCACCGAAAGGAGTTTTTTAATGTCCTCGAAGTGCAAGCCGGTCGTCGGCTCGTCCAGCACGTAAATCGTCCGGCCCTTCGAGCGCTTGTGCAGTTCGGCAGCGAGCTTCACGCGCTGTGCTTCGCCGCCCGAGAGCGTCGTCGCGGACTGCCCGAGCCGCACATACCCGAGACCAACCTCGACAAGCGTCGACAACTGACGGTGGATGGCGGGAACCGCCTCGAAAAACTCGACGGCCTCCGAGATCGGCATGTCGAGCACCTCGGCCACGTTCTTGCCTTTGAAACGCACCTGGAGTGTTTCTGAGTTGTAGCGTGCGCCATGGCACACCTCGCACTTCACGTACACGTCCGGAAGGAAGTTCATCTCGATCTTGATCGTTCCGTCACCGGCGCAGTTCTCGCATCGCCCGCCCTTGACGTTGAACGAGAAGCGTCCGGCCTTGTAACCGCGCACCTTCGCCTCGCTCGTTTGAGCAAAGAGGGTACGAATGCGATCCCAAACCCCCGTATACGTGGCCGGATTCGAGCGCGGCGTACGGCCGATCGGGGACTGGTCGACGTGGACGACCTTATCGAGGTGCTCGAGGCCTTCGACACGCGTATGTCGGCCGGGGACGACGCGAGCGCGGTTGAGGTTCTTCGCGAGCACACGGTAGAGAATGTCGTTGACGAGAGTCGACTTGCCGGATCCGGACACTCCCGTCACGGCGGTGAATAGGCCCAGCGGCACCGTCACATTCACACCCTGAAGGTTGTTTTCGCGCGCATTCACGACCTTCAGCACACGACCGGGGTCCACCTTCCGGCGCTCTTTCGGCACATCGATCGTGCGCTCACCACTCAGGTACTGCCCGGTGATAGAGCGGGACTCCTCGAGGAGCCCCTCGTACGCGCCCGAATACACAACCTCGCCGCCGTACTCGCCGGCGTTGGGGCCGATATCGACGATCCAGTCAGCCGTGCGGAGCGTGTCCTCATCGTGCTCGACAACGATGAGGGTATTGCCGAGGTCGCGAAGCCGAACGAGGGTGTGGATGAGCCTCTGGTTATCGCGCTGGTGGAGCCCGATCGATGGCTCATCGAGCACGTACAAAACTCCCACGAGGCCCGAGCCGATCTGAGTAGCGAGGCGGATGCGCTGTGCCTCTCCCCCGGACAGGGTTCCGGCGGCACGCGAGAGGTTGAGGTAGTTCAGTCCCACGTCGACGAGGAAGCCGAGCCGTGCGTGGATTTCGCGGAGAATCTCGTCGGCAATCACGAGGTCACGCGAGGAGAACTCGACGCCCTCGAGGAAGGCCTTCGCCTCGCCAATCGGAAGATCCGAGAACTCGGCGATCGACTTTCCACCGATGGTGATGGACAGGACTTCGGGGCGAAGCCTGCGACCCTGGCACGCGGGGCACGGCGCGTGACGCATGAACTGCTCGTAGCGTTCGCGGGCCCAATCGGATTCGGTGTCCTCGTGACGGCGCTTGAGGTAGTACATGACTCCCTCAAAGCCTGTCGAATAGCGGCGCTCGCGCCCGAACCGGTTGCGGTAGCGCACGTGCACTTTGAAATTGTGTCCGTTGAGAAGAGCGTCCTTGGCGTCGTCCGGGAGATCCTTCCACGGCGTGTCCATCGAGAACCCAAGCTCGCTCGCAAGGGCACTCATCACCTGCTGGTGGTGGTCGGCGCTGCCGAGGGTCCACGGCGCAATCGCCCCTTCCGCGAGCGTCGCCGATTCATCAGGGATCACGAGGTCCGGGTCGATTTCAAGTCGCGTGCCGATACCCGCACATTCGGGACACGCGCCGTAGGGGGCGTTAAAGGAGAACGACCGCGGCTCGATTTCTTCGAGCTCGAGAGGATGCTCGTTGGGGCACGCGCGCTTCTCAGAAAATCGGCGCGTGCGCTCGGGCGAGCCCTCAGGTTCATCCACGAAGTCAGCGATGACAACGCCGCCCGCAAGCCGGGTCGCGGTTTCCACCGAGTCCGTTAGTCGCGTGCGCGAACCGCTCTTCACCGCAAGACGATCAACGATGACCTCGATCGTGTGCTTCTTCGTTTTCGCGAGCGAGATGTCCTCCGACAGACGCATCACCTCGCCGTCAATGCGTGCACGGGAGAAGCCCTGTGATTGAAGGGAGCTCAAAAGGTCGGTGTGTTCGCCTTTGCGGCCCTTAATGACGGGCGCAAGAAGCTGGAAACGCGTACCTTCGGGATAGGCAAGAAGAGCATCGACCATTTGCTCTGCGCTCTGAGAAGAAATCTCAGCCCCGCACGTCGGGCAGTGCTGCACGCCCGTGCGCGCATAGAGCAAACGCAGGTAGTCATGAATTTCCGTGATCGTGCCAACGGTCGAGCGCGGGTTGCGGTTCGTCGACTTCTGGTCGATCGACACTGCGGGCGAAAGCCCCTCGATAAACTCGACTTTCGGCTTGTCCATCTGGCCGAGGAACTGCCTCGCGTAGCTTGAGAGGGACTCGACGTATCGGCGCTGCCCTTCGGCAAAAATCGTATCGAAGGCAAGAGAGGACTTTCCCGAGCCGGAAAGCCCAGAAAACACCACGAGCGCATTGCGGGGGATCTCGAGGTCGACGTTCTTGAGGTTGTGTTCGCGCGCACCGCGCACAATCAATGCATCAGTCACCTGGACAATTCTAGGAGCCGCTTCTGAAAAGCGAAGGTGCTCGCCGTAGCATGGTGAGCATGAGCACCCTCAAAAATCAGTACACGGGCAGCGTCACGAGCGGCGGGGAAAGCGACGTGCGAACTCTCGGCTCGCTCGTCATTCGCAAAGCCTCCGTCGGCCCCCTCGATAACAATGCGTACCTTCTCACGTGCAGGGTCTCGGGCGCCCAGCTCCTGATCGACGCCGCGGCCGATGCCCCGCGTCTCATGCGCCTCATCAGGGAGGGCTCCCCCACTTCCCGCCTCGACTCGATCCTCACGACTCACTCGCACCACGATCACGTTGGCGCACTCGCGCAGGTGCGCGCTGCGACCCAGGCAAAAACTTTCGCGGGTGCCAAGGACGCCCCGGAGATCCCGACGCCGACGGATGTTCCGCTGAAGAACGGCGACACCATCAGAGTCGGCGTGAACGATCTCGAGATCGTCGCACTTCGCGGCCACACTCCCGGATCGGTGGCCGCGATCTACTGGGGGCAGGCCGACGGCACCCACGTGTTTACCGGCGACTCCCTTTTTCCGGGCGGCGTGGGCGCCACACGCGGTGATTCTGAGCGCTTCACCTCGCTGCTCAACGATGTCGAAGAGCGCCTCTTCGATGTTTTGCCGGACGAGACGTGGGTTTATCCGGGGCACGGCGAGGACACCACGATTGGTGCCGAGCGCCCGCATCTTGCCGAGTGGCGCGAGCGCGGCTGGTGAGTCGCCCCCCTAGTTGGCGCTGCCGGTGAGTTTGAACCTACCGGTGAGGCTCGCCGAGTCGAGTTGGTTCGCAAAGATCGCGAAACGAACCTGGGCCTGCGTAACTTCTTCGGAAATCTCGAGTTTCTCGACTGAGAGTGCGTGCACGGTATGGATGTAGCGGTGTACGCGCCCTTCGGGTGGGCACGGTCCGCCGTAACCTGAAAAGCCGTAGTCGTTCGCCCATTCACGGGCCGCCTCGGGCAGGCTCTCCCCCTCGGCAAGACCTGCCATGCTTGCGGGGACATCGAAGGCGATCCAGTGCCAGAAGCCCGAGCCCGTGGGAGCATCCGGGTCGAAAACGGTGAGAGCGAACGACCGCGTCCCCTCGGGGGCGTCAGTCCACGAGAGGTCGGGGTGGAGATTGTCGCCACCCGCGGCGTGCTCGGCAAAACGCACGGGAATTGTCTCGCCCTCGCCAAAAGCTTGAGTGGTAATACGCATGGGTCTCCTTGCATACGGTCGATTTGTGGGAGCCGAGCGGCGCTGCACGGAGTAATCCGGACATCGTACTCGCCTATGCGTTCATTGCCACCTAAGCTCCCGTGAACTGACGAAGTTCCTTCTTGAGTTCCGTCACCTCGTCGCGGATGCGCGCCGCAACTTCAAACTGGAGATTCTCCGCCGCCTGGTGCATATTCGCGGTGAGTTCCTCAATCATCTCGCGAAGCGCCTTTTCTGGGTTATCCCCCAGGTCAAGTGCGCGATTGCCGGTCGTGCCACCTCGCTCGGGCGAGCTTGAGCCCTTCGTGCGTTCCTTGCCCTTGCGATAGTCGGTCGCAAGCAGCGTCTCGGTGTCGATATCCTCGCGCGCAAGCATGTCTGTGACATCGGCGATCTTCTTGCGGAGCGGCTGCGGGTCGATGCCGTTTTCCTTGTTGTACGCGATTTGGATCTCACGGCGACGATTGGTCTCATCGATGGCTTCGCGCATCGAATCGGTGATCGTATCGGCATACATGTGCACTTGGCCCGAGACGTTACGGGCTGCACGCCCAATGGTCTGGATAAGCGAAGTACGCGAGCGGAGAAATCCTTCCTTGTCGGCATCGAGGATGGCCACGAGCGAAACCTCGGGAAGGTCGAGGCCCTCACGCAAAAGGTTGATACCGACGAGGACGTCGAATTCGCCCTGACGCAGTTCGCGCAGCAGTTCAACGCGCCGAAGAGTGTCGACATCGGAATGCAGGTATTGGACGCGCACGCCGTTCTCGAGGAGGTAGTCCGTGAGGTCCTCCGCCATGCGCTTGGTCAGCGTCGTCACGAGTACGCGCTCGTTCTTCTCGACGCGTTTTTCGATCTCGGCGCGAAGATCGTCGATTTGCCCGCGCACGGGTTTGACGATCACTTCGGGATCAACGAGACCGGTGGGGCGGATGATCTGCTCGACATAACCGTTGGCGCGTTCTAGTTCGTACTGGGCGGGCGTCGCCGAGAGGTAAACGGTCTGCCCGGTGCGCTCAATAAACTCGTCGAAGCGCAGAGGCCGGTTATCGAGTGCCGACGGCAACCTGAAACCAAAGTCAACGAGCGTGCGCTTGCGCGAGCGATCCCCCTCGAACATCGCGCCGATCTGAGGCACAGTCACGTGTGACTCGTCGATGATGAGCACGAAATCTTCGGGGAAATAGTCGAGCAGGGTATTCGGGGGCGTTCCGGGGCCGCGGCCGTCAAAATGGCGGGAATAGTTTTCAACGCCATTCGTCGTTCCGGTTTGGCGCAGCATCTCGATGTCGTGAGTCGTGCGCATGCGAAGGCGCTGTGCCTCGAGCAACTTGTTTTCACCCTCGAGTTCCTCGAGGCGTTCGGCAAGCTCGGCTTCGATATCCTTGATAGCGCGCTGAAGCCGCTCGGGGCCGGCGACGTAGTGGGAGGCGGGGAAGATGTGCATCTGCTCTTCCTCGCGGATCACTTCGCCGGTCACGGGGTGCAGGGTGTAGAGCGCGTCGATCTCGTCACCGAAAAATTCAATGCGGATCGCGAGCTCTTCATACATGGGGATGATCTCGACGGTATCGCCGCGCACACGGAACGTCCCGCGCACAAACGCGACGTCGTTGCGGTCGTACTGCATGTCGATGAACTTGCGAAGGAGAGCATCGCGCTCGATCTCCTCGCCGACGCTTAGACGCACCATACGATCCACGTACTCTTGCGGTGTACCGAGACCGTAAATGCAGCTCACTGAACTCACGACGACCACGTCTCGGCGAGTCAGAAGTGAGTTCGTGGCGCTGTGACGCAGCCGCTCCACTTCGGCGTTGATCGAGGAGTCCTTCTCGATATAGGTATCCGATTGCGGAACGTACGCCTCTGGCTGGTAGTAGTCGTAGTAGCTCACGAAGTACTCGACCGCGTTATTCGGAAGAAGCTCGCGAAATTCGCTCGCGAGCTGAGCGGCGAGGGTCTTGTTGTGCGCCATGACGAGGGTGGGGCGTTGAAGCTTTTCGATCAGCCACGCCGCGGTCGCGCTCTTACCCGTTCCTGTCGCCCCGAGGAGAACAACATCCTGTTCTCCTGCGTTGATGCGCGCTGCGAGTTCCTCAATGGCCTTCGGCTGATCGCCCGCAGGCTTGTATTCGGAAACAACTTCGAAGGGCTTGACTGCACGGGTCAGTTCGGTAACGGGACGCATGCCTTAACCCTAGCCCTCGCCCCTAGTCGAGGGCATGGAGTCGATGGTCGATGATGTCGCACGCCTCGGCGAGGGCGGCGTTGGCGCGCTCGTCAAGATGTTCGGGTGCCCCCGCATTGTCGATGAACACGTCTGCCCTCGCGCGTCGCTCCTCATCGTTGACCTGCGCACGGATGACACCCTCGACGTATTCGCGGGACTTGCCGCGCTCGCGGACGACTCGGTCAATGCGCTCACGCTCGGGTGTCAAAACAGCGACAATGGCACGGTAGTGGCGGTCGTGCTCCAGCTCGAGAAGCAGGGGCGAATCGTGGATGACGAGAACGCGCGTGCCGTCAGCCGCGCGTGAGGCTATGGCCGCCTCGAGCCGGCCGACTTCCGCCCACAAATGGTGGTGCACAATCCGTTCGAGATCGGCACGCGAATCAGGATCGTTGAAGACGAGTTCGGCAAGTGCCGCACGGTCGATCCTCCCGGTCTCGGAGTTTCGATAGCTCTCGCCGAAACGTGCGATAGCCTCCTCAAAGCCTTCGCCGGGCTGGTCGAGGACGGCTCGAGAGAGCGCATCAAGATCAATCACGTGGTGGCCTTTTCGGGCCCATATTTTTCCGACGGTGGACTTGCCCGAACCGATTCCTCCCGTGAGGCCGATACGAAGCACTCCGGTCGGGGCATCGGGGACGGAAACGTGTGTCATGTGAGTTCACTCCTATCCGCGAGAGAGTTGAGCAACAACCTGCTTCTGGCCTTCGGGCCTGCTCCAATAGATTAGTGGAGTGAACACCACGCCCGATCACTTTCTCCTCACGAATCAGCTGCTTATCGCGATCGACCTCATCGGCGTGTTTGTCATGGGCATCGTCGGCGGCTCCCTCGCTCGCCGCCTTCAATTCGATGCGGTGGGATACGCCGTGCTCGGCGTCATCTCGGGCCTCGGCGGCGGCATCATTCGCGACCTCATCCTCAACTACGGCATCCCCGCGGCCTTCGCTAACCCCCTCTACCTCACCGTCGGCCTTGCCGGATCAGCGATCGCCTACTTCGTTTCCTCTGAGGGCGCCATGTGGCGCCACACCACGACCGTTCTCGACTGTATTGCGCTCGGGCTTTGGGCAGCCATCGGCACAGCGAAATCTATGCTCGTGGGCCTCTCCCCGCTTCCCGCGGTCATGCTCGGCGTCACGACCGGTGTCGGCGGCGGCGTCATTCGTGACATAGCGGTGGGGCGCATCCCCGTAGTGTTTGGGGGCGGCCCGCTCTACGCGACCGCTGCCCTCCTCACTTCGGTGCTGACATGGCTCGTCTACTACTTCGACCTGCCTGCCTGGACCGTGCTTATCGCCGCCTCGTGCGGCACTCTCCTCGCGATCTTCGCGCAGTGGAAGCAGTGGACGCTGCCCACCACGGCTCCCGATCTCGCGGTCACAATGAGCCCAAGCCAGCTTCGCGCCTTCGCCCGCCGCGTGCGCAAGGCTGAAAGGCGCCGCGTAGCGATCGAGACCGGCGCGATCCCCGTCGTCAACATCGACAACGACGACCTCGCGCGGGACATCCTCGAAAATCCACCGGAAGTAGAACCGTAACCCCTACCGGAGCTGCTTACGCGGTGATGGCGGCATAGCTTTCCTCGAGGAGCGCTTCACTCGGCCCCTCAAGGCGGATCGGCTCGCCGACTGCATCGAGGATGACGAAACGTAGCAGCGCCCCTCGCGCTTTCTTATCGCGCGCCATTGCTTCGCGCAATGCTCCCCACTGACCGTCCCGGTAGCGCGTGGGCAGCGCAAGCGATTCGAGAACATTCCGGTGGCGGGCGAGCAGAGCGCTACTCAGATGGCCGGCCCGGTGGGAAAGCTCGGCGGCAAACACCATCCCGACGGCGACGGCGTCGCCGTGTCGCCACGTGTACTTTTCATGGCGTTCGATCGCGTGGGCGAGGGTATGACCGTAATTGAGAATTTCGCGGCGTCCCTTTTCAGTGAGATCCTCGCTCACGACCTCAGCTTTCACCGTGATCGACCTGGTGAGGATTTCGGCAAACTCACTCGAGCGGGTATCGCGGACCCGGCCCGGCCCGCCTTCAATGATGTCGAGAATGCGGGGATCGGCAATAAAGCCAGCCTTCACGACCTCCGCGAGGCCAGCGGACACATCGTGCGCTGGTAGCCCCTCAAGCGCCTCGAGGTCCGCAATCACTGCACGGGGAGCATGAAATGCCCCCACAAGGTTCTTCCCCTCCGCCGTGTTGATGCCGGTCTTGCCACCAACCGCCGCATCAACCATTCCCGCAACCGTCGTCGGCACGTGAATGACGTCGATGCCGCGAAGCCAGGTTGCGGCAGCGAAGCCTGCGAGGTCCGTCGCTGCGCCGCCTCCCATCCCAATGATCAGGTCGCTTCGCGTGAAGTCGCGTGAGCCGAGTACGCGCCACAGCTCGCTCAGCGTGTCGATCCCCTTGGCCTGCTCGGCGTCGGGGATGGCGACGGTAAGAGCCTCGCGACCGTCGGACTCGAGCGCCGCGGCAAGCCTGCGGGCCCGCTGTGCGACGGGAGCTTGGTGGACGATAAGAACGTGGAGCACTCGCTCGGGGATCGCGGTGAGGATCGTGCGTTCAAGCCCCCTACCCACCGTCACGTCGTAGGAGCTCGATCCCCGACCGACGGTGATGCGAGTCGGCATCGCTGTGTCGAAACCTGTCACGTCGTTGTCCCCTTTAGTCGAGAGTAGTGGTGGGCTGCGGTGACGTCAGTTCGCGCGCGAGCGTGGCCGCGAGCTCATCCGGTGAAGCCTCAACGGTGTCGAGCGCCCATACCGCGACCTGGGCGAACAGTGGTTCTCGCTCCTTACTGACCTGAATCCACCGCGCGTGCGGGTCATCACCCGCGAGGACGGGCCTTCCCATACCCGAACCAATACGTTCACGCGCATGATCAGCGTCGAGAAGAAGACGCACGACGAGCCTATCGCGCAGACGCTCGCGGGTGGCGGGTGATGTCACCGCCCCACCCCCGAGGGCAAGGATCCCCTCATGCTCCGCGAGAAGGCGCGCAATGACTCTCTCTTCGAGCGCCCGAAAGTACTGCTCACCCTCGGAGGCAAAAATCTCCGGAATCGAGCGAGCAGCCTCCCGCTCGATCTCGCGATCGGAATCGACGAAGGCGAGCCCCAGCCGGTTGGCAACACGTGTGCCAACCGTCGTTTTTCCCGAGCCCATAGGCCCGACGAGCACGAGCCGCGGGCCCCCTTCATACAGTTCGGGAGTGCGTAGGCGTGCAAGCGTCGGGAGCGCCTGTTCTCGTTCGCTCACCGATCAGCACCATCTGCACGCGCCACGGCGCACTCGCGCACGCTCGACACACGAGGGGCGATTTCGGCCACGCTGTCTCCCCCAACCTTTTCGAGGAGAGCGTCGGCGAGAGTGATCGCGACCATCGCTTGAGCGATCACGGCCGCAGGCGCCACTGCACACACGTCGGAACGCTGATGGTTCGCAGTCGCTTCCTCACCGGTGGCCGTGTCGATCGTTCGCAGCGCCCGCGGCACCGTCGAGATCGGCTTGAGGGCACCACGAACGGCAATGAGCTCAGCGTTCGAGATGCCGCCCTCGGTGCCCCCCGCGCGATTCGACGCGCGGCGCGTACCAGCCGGGCCCGCTCCCTCGCCGAGAATCTCATCATGAGCGAGGCTTCCACGGCGGCCAGCATTCGCGAACCCCTCACCGATTTCCACACCCTTCATCGCCTGGATACTCATGATCCCCTGGGCGAGGCGAGCATCAAGACGACGGTTCCATTGCGTGTGAGAGCCGAGACCGGCCGGAACGTTATAGGCGAGCACTTCGACGACGCCGCCCAGAGTGTCTCCGTCCTTCTTCGCCGCATCGACCTCGTCGACCATCGCCTGAGAGGTGGCGGCGTCAAAACAGCGCAGGGGGTCCGCATCGAGGGTCGAGGCATCGGCGGGAGTAGGCAGCGCGCTACCTTCGGGCACGCGCGCTTGCCCCACCTGCAACGTGTGTGCCACGAGCGTAATGCCCGCGGCCTGTTCAAGGAGTGCCTCACACAACGCGCCGATCACCACGCGCGCAGCGGTTTCCCGAGCGCTTGCACGCTCGAGAACGTTTCGTGCATCCTCATGGCCGTACTTGGCCATGCCTGCAAGATCAGCGTGGCCGGGGCGCGGCCTCGTGAGGGGTTTGTTGCGCGCAATCTCGCGTTCATCGCCCGTACCCGCATCGATCATGAGATCCTCGCGCGAGACGGGATCGGCGCTCATGACCTTTTCCCACTTCGGCCACTCCGTGTTTCGAATTTCCACGGCGATCGGTGAACCTAGGGTTCGACCGTGCCGCACGCCCGAAAGAATGCGAACCTCGTCCTGCTCAAACTTCTGCCGTGCTCCGCGGCCGTAACCGAGCCGGCGCCGCGCAAGCGCATCCCGCAACGCTTCGTGCGTAATCTCGACTCCCGCGGGGAAACCGTCGATCATTGCCACGAGCGAGGGGCCGTGTGACTCCCCCGCGGTCATCCAATTCAGCACAGGTGGCCTTTCGCTTAGGAGGTAAGGCGCAGGGCATGCGCCCGTTGCCGATGCCATTCAGGTTAAAGGCGAAAGCGCCCCTCGCAAAACGAGGAGCGCTTTCGTGAGACCGCTAGGCGATCACGTCAGTCAGTTGTTGCCCGTGAGCTTCTCGCGAAGAGCCGCGAGTGCCTCATCGGAAGCGAGGGTGCCCTCGTCGCTCGAGGAGGACTGGAACGAGGTCGGTGCGGCCTCGCCCGCTGCCGGCGCCGCAGCCTGAGCTTCGGCGTCGGCCTTCGCTGCCTCGGCAACCTGGGCCTTGTGCTGGGTCCAGCGCTCGTACGCACGGGCGTAGTCCGCTTCCCAGGCCTCGCGCTGAGCCTCGTAGCCCTCGAGCCACTCGTTGGTCTCGGGATCGAAGCCCTCGGGGTACTTGTACTCGCCGTTTTCGTCGTACTCAGCGGCCATACCGTAGAGAGCCGGATCGAACGTCGAGTCGTCGCCCTCGGGGTCGACACCCTCGTTCGCCTGCTTGAGGGACAGGGAAATGCGGCGGCGCTCGAGATCGATGTCGATGACCTTGACAAAGACTTCCTGGTCGACGCTCACAACCTGCTCGGGCAGGTCAACGTGACGCTGGGCAAGCTCGGAAATGTGCACGAGGCCCTCGATACCGTCCTCGACGCGCACGAACGCACCGAACGGAACGAGCTTCGTAACCTTACCCGGCACAACCTGGCCGATGGCGTGGGTGCGGGCGAAGAGCTGCCACGGGTCTTCCTGAGTGGCCTTGAGCGAAAGCGACACGCGCTCGCGATCCATCTCGACCGAGAGAACCTCAACCTTGACGGGCTGGCCAACCTCGACAACCTCGCTCGGGTGGTCGATGTGCTTCCAGGAGAGCTCGGAAACGTGGACGAGGCCGTCGACACCGCCGAGGTCCACGAACGCACCGAAGTTGACGATCGAGGACACATGACCCTCGCGAACCTGGCCCTTCTGGAGGGTCTGGAGGAAGTCGGTGCGAACCGATGCCTGGGTCTCTTCGAGGTAGGCGCGACGCGAGAGGACGACGTTGTTGCGGTTCTTGTCGAGCTCGATGATCTTCGCTTCGAGCTCCTGGCCGATGTACGGCTGAAGGTCGCGCACGCGGCGCATCTCGACGAGCGAAGCGGGAAGGAAGCCGCGAAGGCCGATGTCGACGATGAGGCCGCCCTTGACAACCTCAATGACGGTGCCGGTAACGACACCTTCGTTTTCCTTGATGTCCTCGATCGAGCCCCATGCGCGCTCGTACTGCGCACGCTTCTTCGAGAGGATCAGGCGGCCTTCCTTGTCCTCCTTCTGGAGAACGAGCGCCTCGACCTCGTCGCCGACCTCGACGACCTCATCGGGGTCGACATCGTGCTTGATCGAGAGTTCGCGGGAAGGGATGACGCCTTCGGTCTTGTAGCCGATGTCAAGAAGAACCTCGTCCCGGTCAACCTTGACGACGGTGCCCTCGACGATGTCGCCATCGTTGAAGTACTTGATGGTCGAATCGATAGCGGCGAGAAGTTCCTCTTCGCTACCGATATCGTTGATGGCGATCTGAGGTGCGTTGTTCGTGGTCATGTAGTAAATGGCTCCGTCGGGACAGGTAGTAGATGGTACAGAAACACGTGTGAGCGAAGCGCACACACCTGGTCTAGCCTACCGGTCATTGCATCCACGGGTCAACGAAAAAAGCTCCGAAAACCCCGCTCTCGACGTCGAGGTGACCAATCCAACAGTTGCCCGTTACTCCGAGCGGAGAGCCTAGACCGGCCGCGCCGCGCATTCATTCACCTCACAATGACCAGTCAAGCCCCCCCTCATTTCAGCAGAAATGGATCGATGCGAGAGGTAGCCTTCGACCGCTCCATGGCAGGTGATACGCTCCTTTGGCGGAGGGGCCCCCAATTGAAGACCCGGTAGATCCCGTGACCTTGGCGCAACATGGCCCACTTTCCACCGAGCACCCTCGAGTATTCGAAAAACCTTCACAGAGGAGTAAATTCGTGACCGTCAGAAGGCTATCAAGATTGCTTTGGTCGCTGCTCATCACCTTTACAATTGCGTTCGCAGGCGTTGGTATTACCGGGGCGGCAACCGCCATTCCGGGCAAGACCGGCGATATTTACCGTGCCTACGGAGAAAAGTCAGCGACCACCGAAAATACGAACATTTACGTACACCCGGATGGTGACGAGTCCAGCCCCATCGTTGCCTACTGCTTTAACATCCACAAGCAGTGGCCCGCCGCAAACAAGTCGTACATGGCGACCAAGACGTTCTATCTTCATAAAGATGTCTCGAAAGTGGCGTCCTTTGCTGACAATCCACGCAAGACCGGACCATCTGGAGAACGGCTGTCACCAGAGTCCTTTGACCAAGCTGTATTGAAGGTAATCCTCAACGGATACCCCAACAATTCCGATTTGCAAAGAAAGTATGAGCTATCGGATGACGAATACCGCATGATCACACAGGATGCTTTTCACTATTATTCGGATAACGTGAATGCTTCCAAGAGAATTTCCCAAAACGACACCTACATGAAGGTTTTCGATATTCTTGTAGGAAAGGCCGAAGACAACGCCATTAAGCCGGTTCCGGAAAATGCGGTCATCAACGTCCTGGAGAATGACCCTAACGGCAAATCTAACTTTCAGAATCTTATCACCGTTGATTTTCGTCCAGCCCCAGTCGAGCCGACCACAGCGGACGTGACGTTCTCGAAAGTCGCCGCCGGACAGGGCGAAGAACTCCCCGGCGCCACACTGACCGTCACTGGAGGAGACAACTTCTCTGAAGAATGGGTTTCCACCGGCACCGCGAAGCAACTCACGCTCGCCCCCGGCGAATACACCATGACCGAGGAAGCCGCCCCCGAGGGCTACCTGATCGCGAACTCCATCAACTTCCGCATCACTGAAAACGGCACCCTCGAGATCAAAGGAACCGACGGACAATACACGCCTGCCGAAAACGCCACCGTCCAAATGATCGACGAACTCGCCCCAGTCGATACGCCAGCAGAGCCGCGTGATACGACTCCGGGGTCTGAGGCACGTGGTCCTCAGACCCCAGCGACCCGAGAGCAAGTAACCTCGCTTCCGAGGACCGGTTCAATGACCGGGATGCTCGCGATGCTTTCGTTTGCGCTGGTGGCCGTAGGTAGCCTGCTCACATTGCGGCGCAAAGACCTCTAAATTGACTCGCTACCTCTAGGAAGAGGAGTTTGGCCTCATAGGTCAGACTCCTCTTTCTGCATTAAACCGATTTTGCTAGCGAAGCTGTCTTCACCTGCTCATACATCTTTTATGAATAGCAACGTAAGTTGGCGTTGGGAGATGCATATTTCGAGCGAAGATTCAGCACCGCCTAGAAGACACATATCTACCGCCACTGAGCATCAGCCCGATTGCCCATCGACTAGCGAAGGGTAGGTGGGCAAGGGAGCCGCGCCATGCTTGATGCTTATCTGCATCTCCAATGCGGCTGCCGCCCACCTAGAATTCAGTCAACTACGTTTCCAGCTTTTATTGGGGCCTCGCTTCTTCATCGCCGCCCACGAGAACTCTACGAACGGGAGATTCCTCAATTCGCTAGGAAATCCGAGGTGGGGCAGACTGCGGACATTCGAATCTGAATGGGATCCTCCTGTACTCACGTGTCTCATTGAAGGGAGTAGCTGCCGCAGACTATGAGGTCCAGGGGCGGCAGCACACTAACGAAACAGATGTATCGCTCACGTGGTCCAAACCCCCGCAACTTCGATGCAATCCCGGGTGTGGGCATCAATCGAGCCAATCGAAGTGCAGCACAAGCCACTCCCCGTCGCTGAAATCCAACTTCAGATTAACCGTGTGCTGCTCCGTCGGCTGGTCCTCCGTGGAGTCTCCGTAGGAGCCGGGGTGGAGATCCTCGATGGTGAATTGGTAACGGACCACAACGTAACCATCTTTCGTGGTTTCAGTACTGATCTCCCCAGGGGTGACACCCACGACGCTCGCGAACTGTTTATTCTCGCGCCACCGGTCCATTTCGGCGAGCGTTTCCCCGCAAGCCTTGCACGCCCCGAGCGAAACGACGCTCTCGTAGGGGGCCGTGTCGCCGGTCGCGTATCCGTAATAGAGGGCCGCAATGACATATCTGGCCGTGGCCTTAGCGCCCTCATCAGTTGCGAAATGGCGTGCCTCGAACAATTCGCCATCCGGTTTCGTCAGTGCAGCATTGTGGGGAGGAAGCCCATCGGTGCGTCCGGGCGCCTCGCCTGTTCCGACGCCTGCTCCACCCGCATCGCTCCCGCCGGGGGCCGGTGCCGTGTGTGCAACAGGAGTCGGGCCGATCACCGGTGTCGCGTCACCGTGACATGAAGTGAGCGCTGCTGATGCAATGGCAAGGGCTACTACCGTCGATCGCACGCGCCATCGTGCATTCCGCTTCATGTGTCCCCCGCCTATCGCTCCCGTCGATCTGAGCCCGACCGACGCGTTCCAGCAAACCAGACCAGTCGCGGGCATGCGATACCAAAAGCAGGAGCGTTTGGCGAACAACTGTGGCTACCACAAGCTCCGTCGATCCGCTTCTCGCAAGGATGCGGCACGCGAACGAATGAGTGCTTGCGATACATGCGGCCTGGTCGGTGCTGGCTCGAGGCCGGGCACAGCGACAGCACCGGACGCTACGGGCGCAAACCCCCACAACGTCTATGCAATTCGGAAATGAAGTTTAGTGCGCGGCCTCCAGCCAGGAGTGCCCAACGCCCACCGAAACATCCATGGGCACGGAAAGCTCATAGGCCCCTTCCATGCCTTCGCGCACGATGTCCCGCACGATGTCGATCTCGCCGGGAGCGACATCGACGATGAGCTCATCGTGAACCTGGAGCACGAGACGCGAGGCGGCGCCGGTCTTCTTCAGCGCATGGTCAACGCGCAGCATCGCGAGTTTGATGATGTCGGCGGCGCTGCCCTGAATCGGCGAGTTGAGCGCCACACGCTCCGCATTTTCCCGCCGCTGTCGGCTATCGCTCGTGAGTTCGGGAAGGTAGCGGCGGCGCCCAAGAAGAGTTTCCGTGTAGCCGAGTGAACGTGCTCTCTCGACGCTTTCATGCAGGTAGTCCTGGACGCCCCCGAAGCGTTCAAAGTACTGTGCGCGAAGCGCTTGCGCTTCGCTTTGCGGAATGTGGAGCTGGCGAGCGAGACCAAAAGCGGAAAGACCGTAGGCGAGGCCGTAGCTGATCGCCTTCGTTTTCGAACGTTCTTCGCTCGTCACCTGATCGACCGGGATGCCGAACACTTGCGAGGCGACGAAGCTGTGGAGGTCTTCGCCGTCACGGAAAGCCTGGATGAGCCCCTCGTCGCCGGACAGGTGCGCCATGATGCGCATCTCGATCTGGGAATAGTCCGCGGTAAGAAGCGACTCGAAGCCTTCACTCGCGTGGAAGGCGCCGCGGATCTGGCGGCCGGCCTCGGTGCGCGCCGGAATGTTCTGCAGGTTCGGGTTGGACGAGGCAAGGCGCCCGGTGGCCGCGACATTCTGCGAAAGGGTCGTGTGGATACGACCCTCCTCGCTCACGGATTTGCGCAGCGTTTCGATGATCTGGCGCAATTTCGTGACGTCGCGGTGTTCGAGGAGCGCCTGCACGAAGGGGTGGCCAGTCTTCGCGTAAAGATCCGTGAGGGACTCGGCGTCGGTCGAATGTCCCGTCTTAGTTTTGCGGGTCGGCGGCATCCCGAGCCGGTCAAACAGCACGGTTTGAAGCTGCTTCGGTGAGCCGAGATTGATCTCCTCGCCACCGATTTCCGCGAAGGCCCGAGTTGCGACCTCAGACTGCCGTTCGGCATGCATCGAGTCGAGCCGGTCAAGCTCGGAAGCGTCGACGGCGATGCCCGACTCTTCCATTTGCGTCAGCACACGCGCAAGCGGGAGTTCGAGATCATCGTGAATGGCACGGGTCTCGTGTGCATCCATGTCTTTCACGAGGATAGGGGTCAGACGGTACTCCGCCCTCGCGCGATCCAAAAGATCCTCGTGCAGCGCCTGCGCGGTGGGCTTCTTGTCGAGCTTCGGGAATTCCTCGTGAAGGTGGCGCATCGCGAGGCCGGCGACATCTGCGGGACGCTGCCCAGGCCTGCACAGGAACTCCGCGAGGGAGAGATCAACATCGAGGCCGCGAATGCCGAAGCCCGCACCGTTAAGAATATGCGCGAGCTCCTTGGAGTCGAGCGTCCATTTCGGGATGACCGAGTTTCGCAGCCATCGGTCGAGCTCACGGCGGTCCTGTTCGTTCATGCGCGAGGAATTGATGTCGAGGCTTGCGCTGCCGGTGGCAATCACCAGGCCGCGAAACTCCGCCTCCCCCATCGCCCAGGCGCCGTCGGCCTCAAGAGCGCCTCCCAAAGCGGCATGCTCCGCAAGGAGCGCGCCAAGCTGCCCGGCCTCCGGCTCAATCACGGGAAGGGTGGGGTTGGCGACGATAGACTCGGCTTCCTCGGCCCCGCTGTCCCCGGCGGGGAGGAGGCCTGCGGGAATGTCCCGACGGATTCCCGGCCCAAAGGCGAGCTCATCAAAGCGCGCGTTGATGGCGACCCGGTCCCCGCGTCCAAGGAGATAAGCGTCGAAGTCCTTCGGCAGGTCAAGGTCACGCACGGCTTCGTTCATGCGGCGATTGCGCACCACGTCCTCGACGTGATCGCGAAGCGACTGCCCCGCCTTGCCTTTAATCTCGTCGCGGTGCTCAAGGATGCCGTCGAGTGTGCCGTACAGTCCAAGCCACTTCGCGGCGGTTTTGGGTCCCACGCCGGGAACGCCCGGAAGATTATCGGCGCTCTCCCCCACCAGAGCCGCGAGATCCGGATACAGGCTCGGGGAAACGAGGTACTTCTCTTCGACAGCCTCGGGAGTCATGCGGCGAAGCTCCGTGACGCCCTTCACGGGCTGCAAAAGCGTAATCGTCTCATCAACGAGCTGGATCGCGTCGCGATCACTCGTGACGAGCAGAGGCTGCACCCCGGCGTCTTTCGCGTACGTCGCGATTGTCGCGACGATGTCATCTGCCTCGTAATCTTCGACGCTGAAATGCGCGATGCCCATAGCCTCGAGCACCTGCTGAATAAGGGCGACCTGTCCCTTGAACGCCTCGGGAGTGGCCTCACGGCCGCCCTTGTACTCGCTGTAAATACGATCGCGGAAGGTGCCGCCTGGCAGATCGAACGCGACCGCCATGTGAGTGGGCTTCTCGTTCTTCACGATGTTGAAGATCATCCGGCAGAAACCGTACACCGAGTTCGTCGCCTGCCCCGCGCTGTTCACGAACGACTCCGGTGGCAGGGCAAAGAAGGCACGGAAGGCCATCGCATGGCCATCGATCACAACGATGCGCCTCTCAGGGGCGTTTTCGATCTCGCTCATGCCTCAAGTGTGTCACGCTAGGCGAATGGACACGAATGCACGCGCAGCTAGCGCGACACAGGATGCACTCGCACGCGTACGCGAGGAGCTCAAGGGAACACTGTGCGAGCGCATGGGAATGGACGTGCTCTCACTGACCGCGAGCACAGCACACCTCAGTATGCCGGTTGCTCCAAATCGCCAGCCCCAAGGGTTCCTCCACGGAGGCGCGAGTATCGCGCTCGCGGAAACCGCCGTCTCACTCGCCGCACGCACCCACGCGGAATGTCTTTACGGCGAGGGCGCAGGCGCCGTCGGACTCTCCTTCACCGCAACGCACCACGCGCCCGCTCGCGAAGGCTTCGTTCACGTGACCGCTCACGCACAGCACCTGGGCCGCACTCACGCGAGTTATCTCGCCGAGATACGACACGAGGACGGCACTCTCGTGAGCACCGTCCTCGGATCCGCGCGGCTCTTTTCACCGCGAGACGAGAGTCCTGCGCGTTAGTCCTTATGCGGGCCGAGCTGGTCGATGACAGCGTCGGCAACCTCGCGCATCGTCAGACGGCGATCCATCGACGTCTTCTGGATCCAGCGGAAGGCATCCGGCTCGCTCAGGTTCATGTTCGTCTGCAAGAGCCCCTTCGCACGGTCCACGCGCTTGCGGGTCTCGAAGCGTTCCTCAAGATCGCGAATCTCCTCGTTGAGCGAGGTGATCTGCTGGTAACGCGACAGTGCGATCTCGATAGCCGGCAGAAGATCATTAGGCGTGAAGGGCTTGACGACAAACGCCATCGCGCCCGCATCCCGCGCGCGCTCCACGATTTCCTGCTGCGAGAACGCCGTCAGCATGACGATGGGGGCAAGATGCTCCTTGCCGATTGCCTCCGCTGCGGAGACGCCGTCCATCTGCGGCATTTTGACGTCCATGACCACAATATCGGGCCGAAGCTCACGGACCTTCTCCACCGCGCTCGCACCATCGCCAACGGCGGCAATGACCTCGTAGCCCGCTTCGGTGAGGGTCTCGACGATATCCATGCGAATGAGGCTCTCATCCTCAGCCACAACAGCCGTGCGCGCCACGAGACCGGAATCCTGGCCCCTTTCAGCGGTCTCTTCCACAGCTTCGTTCTCGTTCATGGCATCCAATCTTTCGCCTGTGTCTTCGTGGTTGTGCGGCAAGCGCACTCCATATCCATAGTGCAGCACATCGGCTTCCAAAGCGGCATTTGTCGCTCCCCTGAACGATATTACTCACGTACACCGGGCAAGGAACGGCTCGTGCCAGTTAGGCAAGCGCGAACTCGTTGGTTATTCTATAGGGCGTGCCTCAAGACTGGCACATGGCCGGGTTGGCGGAATTGGTAGACGCGGCGCACTCAAAATGCGTTGTCTTCGGACGTACGGGTTCGAGTCCCGTACCCGGTACAGAACAAGGGTGGGGAGCAGCGTGCTCCCCACCCTTTCTATGCGCAGCTACGTGAGGCTCAGGCCTCCGGAATAGCCTTGCCCTTCGCAATGCTGTCGGCTTCAACGCGCGCGGCCTCGGTGCCGTCAAGGTCACCGATACGGTGGACGCGCAGCGTGTTGGTCGAGCCATGAACACCCGGGGGCGAGCCTGCAGCGATGATCACGAGATCGCCGGGCTGCAGCCCCTTCTTCTCACGCAGCAGCTCGTCGACTACCTTCACCATCTGATCGGTGTCGGTCTGCATGTCAACGAGGTGCGCCTCGATGCCCCAGCTAAGGGCGAGCTGATGCTGAACCTTTTCGTACGGAGTGAGGGCGAGAAGGGGAATAGTGGGACGCAGTCGCGAAAGACGGCGAGCGGTGTCACCCGACTCGGTGAAGGTCACGAGATACTGCGCCGAGAGCTGATCGCCGATCTCCGCCGCTGCACGCGTGATCGCGCCACCGCGAGTATGCGGGATGGTGCCGAGCTCAGAGATGCGGTCCGCACCGTTTTCCTCGGTGTTCGTGACGATGCGCGCCATGGTGCGCACAGCCTCAAACGGGAATGCGCCGACGGAGGTCTCGCCCGAAAGCATGACGGCGTCTGCACCGTCGAGGATGGCATTCGCACAGTCGGAAGCTTCGGCGCGAGTGGGGCGCGGGTTCGTAATCATCGACTCGAGCACCTGGGTCGCAACGATGACGGGCTTAGCGTTGCGGCGGGCGAGCTCGATCGTGCGCTTCTGGACGAGCGGGACCTGCTCGAGAGGAAGCTCAACGCCGAGGTCGCCGCGGGCCACCATGATGCCGTCGAACGCGCCGACGATACCGCGCAGAGCACGCACCGCCTGCGGCTTCTCGATCTTGGCGACCACGGGGAGACGAATGCCTTCCTCGTCCATCACGCGGTGAACATCTTCAATGTCGTGCGCGTCGCGCACGAAGCTCAGTGCGATGAGGTCGGCGCCAAGGTGGAGACCCCAGCGGAGGTCGGCAATGTCCTTCTCACTCATCGCGGGAACTGAAACAGCAACGCCGGGAAGGTTGATGCCCTTGTTGTTCGACACGGGGCCGGGAACCTCGACGACGGTCTTGACGTCGGTGTCGGTCACCTCGACGACGCGAACGCCGACCTTGCCGTCGTCAATGAGAAGCGTGTCGCCGGGGCGGCAGTCGCCAGGCAGTCCCTTAAAGGTCGTGCTCACACGGTCCTTCGTGCCGACGATGTCGTCGGTCGTGATGGTGAAGATGTCGCCGACCGCGAGATCGTGGGGGCCGTCCTCGAACTTGCCAAGGCGGATCTTAGGGCCCTGGAGGTCCACGAGAACTGCGACGTTCTTACCGAGATCCTCGG
Source organism: Dermabacter sp. (assembly GCF_032550575.1). NCBI lineage: Bacteria > Bacillati > Actinomycetota > Actinomycetes > Micrococcales > Dermabacteraceae > Dermabacter > Dermabacter sp. Next base: position 268,493 of record NZ_JAWFZC010000001.1, read on the forward strand.
AAGCCTTGCGGATATTGGCGTACACAGCCTCGTGGTCCGCGTAGGTGCCGTGGCTGAGGTTCATGCGGGCGACGTTCATGCCCGACTCGATAAGCGTGCGGATCTGCTCATACGAATTCGTTGCAGGTCCCAATGTGCACACAATTTTTGCTTTACGCATGTCTACCCATCTGTAGCTTTGAAAGGCGGGACCCACGCGCTGTGTGTGCTCGGGAGCGAGCGCACAGGGGCGCGGGTCGCATCGCCGAGATCCACATCTCACCCTACAATTAAGTAATCGGGACCACTCCCAGATTCAGCCTTATTTCGCGGGGTTTTTGAGATTTTCTCCCTGGTCATGCGGGACAGCCACCGTCTCACTACCCGCGCGCCCTTCCGGCCGCGGCAGCGGATCGCCGTTAATCGTGTCGTAAGCACTGCGCGCCTCGCCCTTCTTGCGCGCACGGACCGTGAGCCACGCAAACACGCCGATCGCCACGAGACCCGTGATGATGTAAATGACCATGTGGATTCGCAAGCCAAAAACCATGGTTGAGGGTTCCGTGCGCATCGTTTCCATGAGGGTCCGGCCCGCAGAGTACGCGATGATGTACATGAGGAATATGCGCCCGCCAGCGATGGCGAACCGTTTCGCGAGAAGCAGCACCACGACGCAGGCGGCGATATTCCACAGCCCCTCGTAGAGGAAGGTCGGCTGATAGGTTCCGGGCACACAGCCAACGATCGTTTTGCCGTTGGTTTCACACGTAATCTCCAGAGCCCACGGCAGCGTGCTTGGCTCGCCGTGAAGTTCCTGATTAGCCCAATTTCCAAGCCTCCCAATGGCTTGCGCGACGAAAAGAGTAGGCGCGATCGAATCAGCCAGGGCGAGGAACTGCACGCCTTTGCGCCGAGTCATGACGAACGCCGCAAGGCCTCCTCCCGCGACCGCGCCCCAAATGCCGAGGCCACCTTCCCACATGCGAAGCGCACTCAGCGGATCCTTGCCGGGACCGAAGTAGTCCGGGATATTGACGCCCACGTGGTACATGCGCGCACCGATGATCCCCACGATGATCGTCACGAAGACGATGTCGAAGTAGTCGTCACGGTCACCATCGCGAGCGATCCAGCGCTGCAGCGACCACCAGTAGGCGATAGCGATGCCGGTCAGAATGAATAGTGCGTAAAAATGGATTGTGACCGGGCCGATGCTGAACGAGCTAACGGGCGGACTCGGAATAGTCGCTGAGATCATGCGCGCGCCTCCTCAATTCCGGAACGGAGTTCAATTGCGAGAGCTTCGAGAGAACGGAGCCCCTCCGACGGTGTCTGCGCTTCGAGGAGCCTTCGTACGAAAGCGCTTCCCACGATCACGCCATCGGCATAGGTGCCCACTTCCGCGGCCTGTTCCCCGTTTGACACACCGAGACCAACGCACACCCGTTCGGCGCCAGCGCGCCGCGTGCGATCCACGAGGGTGTGCGCGGCATCGCCGACCCTCGAGCGAAGGCCCGTGACGCCCATCGTCGAGGCGGCGTAGACGAAGCCCGTGCTCGACTCGGTCACGAGGCGCAACCGCTCCTCGGGCGAGCTAGGAGCGGCGAGGAAAATGCGCTCAACGTTTCTCGTGCCAGAGGCCTCGATCCAGTCACCGCCGGAATCGGGCGTGAGGTCCGGTGTGATGACCCCAGCGCCACCCGCTGCGGCGAGGTCGCGCGCAAAAGCGTCGAGCCCGTACTTGAGGATGGGGTTGTAATAACTCATGACAAGAAGCGCGGCATCGAGATCGCTCACCGCATCGATCGCCGTCATCACATGCGCGGGGCGCGTACCGTGCGAAAGAGCTCGATCCGCCGCTTCCTGGATCACGGGGCCATCCATAACGGGGTCCGTGTAGGGGATCCCAAACTCGATTGCATCGACGCCCGAGCCGACAAGGGCGCGAACAGCTTCGATGCATCCGTCGAAGGTGGGAAAGCCCACGGGAAGGTAGGCCACGAGTGCGGCGCGCCCCTCCCCCTTGGCTCGGTCAATGACCTCTGCTGAAAGATGCCGCATGTCAGTTTCCTCCCTCACGCGCAAGCGCCGTGCGGATCTTCTCTTTGATGTCGTTGATGTCTGCGCGCTTGTCGTTACCGATGAGCCCGAACCAAGTTGAAGCTGTCGTGACATCCTTGTCACCACGGCCCGAAAGGTTCGCAACGATCACCGCACCTTCGCCGAGCTTGCGCCCGAGGGCGAGGGCACCGGCGAGGGCATGGGCGGATTCAAGTGCGGGCATGATGCCTTCGGTCATCGACAGCAACGCGAAGGCTTCCATGGCTTCGGTGTCGTTGATCGCCCGGTATTCGGCGCGTCCCGTATCGGCGAGATAGGCGTGTTCGGGGCCGACGCTCGGATAGTCGAGGCCCGCGCTCACGGAGTGCGACTCGATCGTTTGGCCGTCCTCGTCTTGCATCACGTATGAGCAGGCGCCGTGCAAAACACCGGGGGTGCCTGCGGTGATCGTTGCCGAGTGCTTGCCGGATTCGACACCGGAGCCCCCGGCCTCGCATCCCACGATTCGCACCGATGCGTCCTCGAGGAAGGCGTGAAATAGCCCCATGGCATTTGATCCCCCGCCCACGCACGCAACAATCGCGTCGGGAAGGCGGCCCGCTTGCGCGAGGACCTGCTCGCGGGCTTCTCGACCGATCATGGCGTGGAACTCGCGCACCATGGTCGGGTAGGGGTGAGGCCCCGTCACCGTGCCAAGCAGGTAATGGGTGGACTCCACGTTGGTCACCCAGTCGCGAAAGGCCTCGTTAATCGCATCCTTGAGAGTGCGAGAACCGTGAGTGACGGGAATGACTTCTGCCCCGAGCAGACGCATACGAGCAACGTTGAGGGCCTGGCGTTCAGTGTCGACCTCGCCCATGTAGATGCGGCACTCAAGCCCCAAGAGTGCCGCTGCCGTCGCCGTCGCAACTCCGTGCTGCCCGGCCCCGGTCTCGGCGATCACGCGGGTCTTTCCCATACGCTTCGTGAGAAGCGCTTGCGCAAGCACATTGTTGATCTTGTGGCTTCCGGTGTGGTTGAGATCCTCTCGCTTGAGGAAAATTCGGGCACCGCCGGCAAGAGCAGAAAAACGAGGAACTTCCGTGAGGAGAGAGGGGCGGCCTGTGTATTCGCGGTTGAGCCGTTCGAGCTCGCTCGAGAAGGACGGGTCAGCTTTGGCCTCGTGCCACGCCTGTGTCAGTTCGTCGAGAGCGGGAACGAGCGCCTCGGGCAGAAACCTCCCGCCGAAATCGCCAAAGTCAGGTCCGTCCTGTGGGACAAAGGCATCTGTCACTTTCCACTCCTCTTGTTCCAACGTGCGCGTATCAGCGCCCTGCTCGGCGCTGCCGCTCAACACTGCAAAAGTCGCGCGCCGCCTTCGTGGGATCCGCGTGCCGCACGAGTGCCTCACCGACGAGAACGGCATCAGCTCCGGCACGTGCATAGGCCTCAACGTCGCGGATAGTTGCGACGGCCGACTCCCCCACGGCAAGGCGGTCGGAGGGCACCGACTCGAGCAGCGCACACGCATAGTGAAGGTCGACGTCGAGAGTTTTAAGATTGCGCGCATTCACACCGATGAGCTCAGCGTCGCTTGCGAGGGCCCGTTCGAGCTCTTCCGGCGTATGCGTTTCGACGAGAACCCGCATACCGAGAGACCTCGCGAGCGAGTACATATCGTGAAGTTGGGCGTCACACAGCGCCGCCACGATCAACAACACGACATCGGCGCCATGCGCTCGCGCTTCGAAAATCTGATAGTCCTCGACCATAAAGTCCTTGCGCAGCACGGGGACGCTTACGCGCTCACGAACAGCGTCGAGGTCACGGAGCGAACCCGAGAAGCGGCGCTCCTCGGTCAGTACGCTGATCGCCGTGGCACCGCCATCTTCATACGCGGTCGCGAGGTGAGCAGGATCGGGGATATCCGCAAGAGATCCTTTCGAGGGCGATGACCGCTTAACCTCGGCGAACAGACCGAGCGTCTCACGCTCGCGCAGGCGCTCAACGACGTCGAGAGCAGGCTTCGCCTCCCGAGCGAGACGCTCGACTTCGGCCCCGCTAACGTCGGACTTTCGCCGCCCCACATCCGCACGTACCCCCGCGATGATTTCCTCAAGAACGCTCAAGCGCCGCACTCCTCTTCGTACTCTCCCCCGCCTTCACAGCACAACGCCCTGCACGAAGAGCAAGTCCTTCGTACAGGGCGTTGAGCGGACACGTCAGCGCTTAGCTTTCTGGCCGAAACCCGCGGCTCGCAGGACGAAGCCTACGACGAGCGCGAGAAGAACCGACGCGAGACCAACGATAAGGAGGATGTTCTGGCTCGTGATCATTGCGAGGGCAATGAGCACCGAACCGAGGAGGACAAACGCCGAAAACACCCAGGCAGCCACGGTTTTGCCTTCGTTCTGCGGCGGGGCGGGGGGAACAAGGTAAGTCTTCGGCATTCTTCACTCCGGTCGAAAGTAGTTCTGAAGCGTATGCGCGCACGGGCGCGTCAAACTGCGTCTTTCATTGTGCCATGTTTTAGCGCAAGCGTCCTCGCACCTTCACACTCCGCGCTGCTCGTCGCTCGGGTCCTCACCAAGACTGAGCATGTCCCACGCTTCCGCATCAGTGTGCGGCACCGCGCCGGCGCCTACTCCTGATCGCGTAGCGGTATGGCGCGTATAGCGAGTGCGCGATGCTCCTTCCCCGCGTATACGTGTGTTCATCGTTAATCGAGCTCCGACGAGCGCGATTAGAACGCCTGACACGATCGACAGCCACACGGGCCACGATGCCGAAACAGTGATGGGTGCATTCACCACCCCGGTGGCTTCGAGTGCTGCGCTCGCGACCGCGTGTGCCGGATCAAGGGCAACCAGCACACCTCCCACGACAATCCCCACACCGGCCAGGGTGGACACAATCGCGCACGCGAGGGCAAGGCCGCGCCTCGACAGTGCAAGGGCGCCCGCCGCAGCAACCGCCACGAGAGCGCACGCGAGCGAAAGTGGGGAAGCCTTCGCCCCCGCAATGCTGAGTTCAGACACGTTACCGGCGAGGCCCACGACCTCGCCCTCAACCCACGTGGGTTGGGTGAGTACCGCACCCACACCCCCTGCGACGACGAGCGCGAGAATGAGCGGGGAACGGGAGGAGAAAGCATCCGACGATCGACCAGCCATCACTGTTCCCTTAGCGTCTCGGCACTCGCCACAGCGCGTTGAGCAGCAGCAGCCTTGGACAGCGATTCACGATGTTCCATCGTGGGGATCGAATCAGCGACGACACCACCCCCGGCTTGAACGTGCGCACGGCCGTCTTTCATGACGGCTGTTCGGATTGCGATCGCCATGTCGAGGTCGCCAGCGAAATCGAGGTAGCCGACGGTGCCGCCATAGATCCCCCGCGACACGGGCTCAAGCTCATCGATGAGTTGCATCGCGCGCGGCTTGGGTGCACCCGTGAGCGTGCCGGCCGGAAAGGTTGCCGCGAGAGCGTCAAAGGCGCTCAAGCCTTCTTTGAGCGTTCCCGTAACCGTCGAAATCACGTGCATGATGTGGGAATACTTCACGACGCTCATGAAATCTCGCACGATCACGCTTCCCGGCTCGCAGACCTTCTGCAGGTCGTTACGGCCGAGATCGACAAGCATGAGGTGCTCGGATCGATCTTTCGGATCGGCGAGGAGCTCGCCTTTTATCCTCTCATCCTCTTCAGCGTTAGTCCCACGCGGGCGCGAACCCGCGATCGGGTGCGTGCTCGCGTGGCGGCCGCGCACAGTGACGAGTGTTTCGGGACTCGCTCCCACCACATCGATCGATTTGCCATCTCCATCGTGAGCGCGCACGAGAAACATGTACGGCGAAGGGTTGAGCCTGCGCAGCACGCGGTAGACGTCGAGGGGGTCGGCGCTCGTTGCCTGCGTGTGTCGCTGCGACGGCACGACCTGGAAGATTTCACCGTCGATGATGTTCTGGATCGCCGTCTCAACTGACGCTTCAAAATCCGTCTGGTTCGTGCGAGCGGTACTCGACGGCCGCTGCACGGCAGAATAGACGACGGGGTTCGTCTCGACGTGCGTGCGAAGCGAATCGCGCATCGTGTCGATTCTGGCGAGGGCATCCTCGTAGGCTGCCTCTGCGCCGCTGTCTGCACCGTTGAGGTTGAGCGCGTTTGCCACGAGCAGAACCGTCGCGTCGCGGTGGTCGTACACGGCGACGTCTTGTGCAAGGAGCATGCATAGCTCGGGCGTACCGATCTCGTCTACGGGCTTGTGCGGGAGATTCTCGAAGCGCCGCACAGCGTCATAGCTTACAAAGCCCACAAGCCCGCCCGTAAACGGTGGTAGATGCGCCATCCGCGCGGATTTGAACTCAGCGGCGGTAGCCCTGAGCGCCTCGAGCGGGTCGCCCGATGTGGGAACCGAGGCCGGGACATCGCCAAACCAGCGCGCGTTGCCGTCTTTCTCGGTGAGAGAGGCGCGAGCGTTTACCCCAATGATGGACCAGCGGGAATCCTCCCCCTGGCCTGCGGACTCAAGAAGGAAACTGCCCGCGGGGCCCGACGGTGCCGTGAGCTTTCTGTACAGAGAGATCGGAGTGTCCTGGTCGGCCAAAAGCCGAATCACGACGGGCACGATGCGCTGTGTACGCGCGAGATCGAGGAAGGTTTTTCGGTCCGGCCAAATCTCGCCAAGCGTCTCGCCCTCGAGACCCTGAACAGTTTCGGGGTAAATATCGCGCTCGAACACGCGCCCTCCTTTCCTCATTGCTTAGCGAAACGATCGCGCAGATCGGCGCGTCATAGAGCGCGGGTGAGCTCTTCAGTTCTGTTGGTCTTTTCCCACTCAAATTCCGCAAGGGGACGGCCGAAGTGGCCAAAAACCGACGTTTTGCGGTAGATGGGTCGCAGAAGACCGAGCTCCTCAACGATTGCCTGCGGGCGCAGGTCGAAGACCTTTTCGATAGCCCGGGCAAGTTGATGCTCGGGAACCTTGCCCGTTCCAAACGTTTCAACGTAAAGGCCCACGGGGGCAGCGCGACCAATCGCGTAGGCAACCTGAATCTCGCACCGCTCGGCTAGACCCGCTGCAACCACGTTCTTGGCGACCCAACGCAGGGCGTAGGCGGCGCTACGGTCGACCTTCGACGGGTCCTTACCCGAAAAAGCGCCGCCGCCGTGACGCGCCATCCCGCCGTAGGTATCCACGATGATCTTTCTACCCGTGAGTCCGGCATCGCCTTTCGGGCCGCCGACGACGAAACGTCCCGTTGGGTTGATGTGACGCTTGACCCCTGTAATGTCCAGTCCAAGCTCGGCGAGTTCCTCGAGAACAGGCTGGATCACCACACGGGAGATCGCCTCGGTGAGTTGCCCCGCAACATCGACGTCCTCGGCATGTTGACTCGATACGACGACCGCATTCACGCTGCGCGCGACAAAATCGTCGTCATATCCGATCGTCACTTGCGATTTGCCGTCGGGGCGCAGATACGGGAGTACGCCGTCTCGGCGTGCGTTCGACAGGTTTTGCGCGAGCTTATGCGCCGCGTAGATCGGCAGCGGCATGAGCTCCTTCGTGTCAGCGCACGCGTACCCGAACATGAGGCCCTGATCACCGGCGCCAAGTTGAAAACCCTGCTCGACGCTTCCGCCCTTGAACTCCTCGGAATTATCGACCCCGAGCGCGATATCGGCCGATTGCGAGCCGATCGACACCTCGATGCCGCACGAGTCCGCATCGAAGCCCTTCTCGGAGGAGTCGTAGCCGATCGACCTGATCACGTCACGAACGATCGAGTTGACGTCACTGTAGCCTTCGGTGCGCACCTCTCCGGCAACATGGACGAGGCCCGTCGTCACAAGAGTCTCGACTGCGACGCGAGAGTTGAGATCCTGCGCGATCATGTCGTCGAGAATTGCATCGGAAATCTGGTCGCAGATTTTGTCCGGGTGGCCTTCCGTAACCGATTCGGAAGTGAAGTACCGCAAATCATTGAGTGTCATGTGCTGCCTTATCTGCGAGAGGTGGTGACGGAATCAAAGGAGTCGCCCGAGGCTAGCTGCGCTCGCGTTTGAGGAGAGAGGCGACGTGGTCAAGCATTGCGTGGGAAACCTCGTCTTTCGTCCCGCGTGCGGCTCCGCGAATTTCACCAGCGGCATCAAGAAACGTCAATGCGTTCGTGTCGGCCCCGAAAGCGTTCTCACTGACATCGTTGAACGCGAGGAGGTCTGCGCCCTTGGCGCGTGCCTTCCTGGTCGCGTGCGCGAGGGCGCTCGAATGCTCATCCCCCGTCTCGGCAGCGAATCCGCAAATCACGAACGGACGCTCACCGGCCTGCCGGCGTTCGACGAGGCCGCGGAGAATATCCTCGGTCTCCATCAAGTGAAGGGTGAGGCCCGACTCGCCCGCTTTTTTCTTGATTTTGCTGCGCGATGGCTCAGGCGTGAAATCGGAAACGGCAGCGGCCATGATCAGCACATCTGCGCTGCTTTCACGCTCCCGTACCGCGGCCGCAAGCTCTTTCGCCGATTCCACCCGCACGACGTCTACGCCCGCGGGAGGTTCGATGTGTGAACCCGCCAGGACGAGGCTCACGCTCGCTCCTCGAACGTACGCCGCGCGCGCAAGCGCCGCCCCCTGTTTACCGCTCGAGTGATTGGTGAGCACGCGCACCGGATCAAGGGCCTCGCGCGTCCCCCCTGCGGTGATCACCACGTGCGTGCCTTCGAGGTCGCACGTGCGCGACCCTGCCGCGAGGACTGACTCAACATAGTGCACAATCACTTCGGGCTCGGGCAGTCGCCCTACACCGGTATCGGTTCCGGTGAGGCGCCCACTCGCAGGTTCAATCACGCGCACGCCACGTGATCGGAGCACGTCGACATTTTCGCGCGTTGCGGGATGCTCCCACATCTCCGTGTGCATCGCCGGGGCGAGGATGACGGGTGCTCGAGTGACGAGGAGCGTGGCTGTAAGGAGGTCGTCGGCCCTTCCCATACGTGCCCGGGCCATGAAATCTGCTGTTGCCGGGACCACGACGACGGCGTCGGCCTCCTGGCCGAGACGCACGTGGGCAACCGAGTCCACATCGTCGAAGACAGAGGTGCGCACGGGATTATGGCTAAGTGCTTCCCACGTCGAGATGCCAACGAACTCGAGCGAAGCCTTCGTCGGAACAACGCGCACATCGGCGCCCCGTTCGGTCAAGCCGCGCACCACGTGAGCTGCCTTATATGCAGCGATGCCCGCACACACTCCAACGATGACGCGAAGACCCTTGAGGGGACGCGGCGCCACAGAAGGAGGCGATGCGGGCATCGTCAAAGCTTCGATTTAGAGGTTGAAGTCGATCGGCACCTCGGGGGCGTCGTCCCCGAGCGTGAGCGGCTCGCGCGCGGGAGGCTTGGGAGCGTTCTCGTCGATCTCCTTGGCCTCGAGCAGACCTTCGTCGATCTCGCGAAGTGCGATCGAAAGAGACTTCTCCTGGGGCTCGGTGTCAACCAGAGGTCCGACATGCTCGAGGAGGCCGTCTTCGACCTGCGAGTAGTAAGCGTTGATCTGACGCGCACGCTTCGCCGAGTACAGCACGAGGGCGTACTTCGAATCAACGGACTCGAGCAGCCGATCGATGGGCGGGTTGGTAATGCCTTCGGGCTGGGCAACGGTTCCAGGCACGAAACGTCCCTTCCTAGTGTGAAGTCAGATATCGGCGCTCGCGCATGACGAGCGCGCAAGGTCCCATCCTACCGGAAATAGCGCCCTAGCGACGGCGAAGGTCGGTGATGTCATTCACGCGATAGCGAGCCCAGCTTCGCGTGCGAGCGCGTCGACGGCCTCATCGAGATCGTCGTTCACGATCGTCACGTCAAACTCTTTTTCAGCGGCCATTTCCACCCGCGCGGTTTCAAGTCGCCGCTCCTGCTCCTCAGGGCTTTCTGTTCCCCGCCCCACGAGACGCTCAACAAGGACGTCCCAACTGGGCGGAGCCAAGAACACGAAGCGCGCATCCGGCATCGAGGAACGCACTTGGCGAGCCCCCTCAAGGTCGATCTCAAGGATGACCGCACGCCCCTCGGCCCGGGCCGCTTCGACGGCGCTCCTCGGAGTTCCGTAACGATTGCGACCGTGCACGAGGGCCCATTCGAGCATGTCGCCGTCTTTCACGGCATCGTCGAACTGTTCGGGACTCCAGAAAAAATAGTGGATCCCGTCCACTTCGCCGGGGCGCGGATCACGCGTGGTCGCGGAGACCGATAGATAGACCTCGGGGTGTTTCTCGAGAAGTCTGCGCGTAACAGTGCCCTTGCCGACGGCGGTCGGACCGGCGACGACAACGACGCGCCCGCGGGGCACGTCGAGCGACTGCGCCGGGCTCACTCTGCGAAGTGCTGAATAAGCTTTTCCGCCTGATGGCGGCCGAGGCCCCGCATCTTGCGCGAGGGCGAGATGCCGATCTCGTCCATAATCTGCGCAGCCTTGACCTTGCCAATGCCCGGGAGAGATTCGAGCATTGCGGAAACCTTAAGGCGAGCGACAGCCTCGCTCGTCTTCGCTTCTTCGATAAGGTTCGCGATTTCCTCACCGCGGTTGCCGGTCGAGTTCTTGAGGCGGTTCTTCACCTGCGCACGCTCCTGGCGGAGCTGTGCAGCCTTCTCGAGTGCGGCCTTGCGCGCTTCGGGGGTCAAAGTGGGGAGAGCCACGTGTCTACCTCTTCAATCTATTCGTGGGATGGTACCCATTCTCATGAATCTTCATGACGAAGCCCCAGAGAATTTGCAAACACTCTTCCGCGTCGCGACTGGCACTCAACGAGCAAACCGCTCGGCTTGGAGCTACGTATAGAGTTACCCACCAAGTTGATAAAGTCTTGAAGAACGCTGAAAAACCGCGAAATCGTGACCTATTTGTCACCTTGAGCAGGCATATCGTGTGTTTTTTGCGTTCGGGACGGGATCAGCACCTGCCTGTTACTGATCTTTCAAGAACAATGGAGTCCGCGCCATCGCACTCCTCTAGCAACACGTTGACCCGCTCTCGCCGCGACGTCGGCAGATTCTTGCCGACGAAATCTGCGCGAATTGGCAGCTCCCTGTGGCCTCGATCGACCAAAATCGCCAGTCGAACAGCGGCCGGTCGACCGAGCGCGCTCAGGGCATCGAGCGCCGCGCGTACCGTACGACCTGAATAGAGCACATCGTCGACGAGAATAACCGTGCGGCCTTCGATCCCTCCCTCGGGAAGGCGCGTCTCTCGTTCCTCCCGCGCAGGCTTCGACGAGCGATCATCGCGAAAACGCGTGATGTCGAGCTCCCCCACGATGCTCGCGGGGTCGCGCTCGGTGTTGCCGGCACGCGCAATCGCCTCGGCGATGCGGTAGGCAAGGGGCACGCCACGGCTGTGAATCCCCATGAGCACGAAATCGTCGACACCTTTTTCACCTTCGACAATCTCGTAGCCGATCCGGGTCAACGCGCGGCGAATGTCGCCCGCCTTGAACACTTCCGTGCGGAGATCCTCAGCCATGGACGTCTCCCTTCTTAACCGAGTAGATCCTTCGCGTCCGCGATTCGCTGGAGAAGCGCATTGACGAACGATGCCGAATCTTCCGTCGACAGTTCGGCGGCAACGCTCGTGTACTCCTTGAGCAGCACAGGAGCATCGACTCCGGTGCCGTGAAGAATCTCAGCCGCTCCCATACGCAAGATCGCTCGGTCGACAGCGGGCATGCGTTCGAGCGTCCACGCCTCCGAGTGCGAAGCAATCGTGTCGTCAATGTCAGCGGCGTGCGCGGCATACACAAGCGCAAAACGCTTCGCTGCCTCGGGCAGCGGGGTCTGCGCGGTTGAGGTGACGGTGCGCTGCTCGGCTAGTTCCTCGACACCCACCTGGCGGGCGTCGGCCTCAAACAACACGTCAATCGCGCGCACGCGCGCACGCGTCACTGCACCAAATTTATGCGTCCGCGACGGGAGGGTCTTGACGAGTTCAACTTCGTCCCCCTCGCGCCCCGGCAGCGGAAGATCCAGCGGATCGAACGGCATATCAGGCACGTCCGAGGTAGTCGCCGGTGCGGGTGTCGACCTTAACCTTGGTGTTCTGCTCGAGGAAGAGAGGCACCTGGATTTCGAGGCCGGTCTCGAGGGTTGCGGGCTTCGTGCCGCCCGAGCTGCGATCACCCTGGAGGCCGGGCTCGGTGTGGGTAATTTCGAGAACGACCGAGGCGGGAAGCTCAACGAAAAGTACCGTGCCCTCGTGGAATGCCACGACGGCGTCCTGGCCCTCGAGCATGTAGTCCTTGGCGTCGCCAACGATCTCCGCGGTCACGTTGGTCTGCTCCCAGGTCGTGGTGTCCATGAATACGAAGAGGTCGCCATCCATGTACGAGTACTGCATGTCCCGGCGGTCGATCGTTGCGGTCTCGACCTTGACGCCCGCATTGAAGGTCTTGTCAACGGTTTTGCCGGAGAGAACGTTCTTGAGCTTGGTGCGAACGAACGCCGGGCCCTTGCCGGGCTTCACGTGCTGGAATTCGACAACGCTCCACAGGCCGTTCTCGAGCTTCAGGACCATGCCGTTCTTCAGATCGTTAGTGCTTGCCATGATTCTCCGTTCGGGGTTGCATTTGCGCACGCGCCCCTTCGAGGACGCACACAATCCTTAATTTTAGCGCCCTTCGGGCGCGGGAAATTTCCGACGGTTGCCGGTTTCCCCTTGATCCTTCTCACGCGAGCGCGATGAGCTCCTCGTATTCGGCGTTCCAGAGGTCTTCGACAGCATCGGGCATCATCAGCACTCGTTCGGGATCGAGCGCCGCGACGGCACCCGGGTCGTGGCTCACGAGCACGATCGCTCCCTCGAAGGCGCTGAGCGCACCGAGGATTTCTTCGCGGCTCGCCGGGTCGAGGTTGTTTGTGGGCTCGTCAAGGAGAAGAACGTTCGCGCTGGAGACGACAAGGGTCGCGAGCGCGAGACGGGTCTTTTCGCCACCCGAAAGAACGCCTGCGGACTTGTGCACGTCGTCGCCCTGGAAGAGGAATGAACCGAGGATCTTGCGCACCTCGACTTCGGGCAAGTCCCCCGCAGCGCGCTGCATGTTGTCGAGAACCGTGCGCTCAAGTTCGAGCGTGTCATGTTCCTGGGCAAAGTAGCCGAGTTTTAACCCGTGACCGGCAATGATCTCTCCGGTGTCCGGGGTTTCGACGCCCGCGAGCAGACGCAAAAGGGTCGTCTTACCCGCACCGTTGAGTCCGAGAACGACAACGCGCGAGCCACGATCGATCGCGAGATTCACGTCGGTAAAAATCTCGAGGCTCCCGTAGCTTTTCGAAAGCCCCTCTGCCCTGAGAGGGGTCTTGCCGCTCGGGGCCGGTTTCGGAAAGCGAAGCTTCGCGACGCGTTCAACCTGACGTTCCTCCTCAAGGGAGTCGAGAAGCTTTTCGGCGCGGCGGAGCATCTGCTGGGCAGCAACCGCTTTCGTCGCCTTCGCCCGCATTTTTTCGCCCTGGGCCTGAAGGGTTGCGGCCTTCTTTTCAGCGTTGGCACGCTCACGTTTACGACGCTTCTCGTCGTCCTCGCGCTGACGCAGGTAATTCTTCCAACCCATGTTGTAGACGTCGATGACCTGGCGATTTGCGTCGAGATAGAACACCTTATTGACGACGTGCTCAACGAGCTGGATGTCGTGGGAGATGATGATCATTCCGCCCGGGTACTGCATGAGGAACTCGCGAAGCCACACGATTGAGTCAGCATCGAGGTGGTTGGTCGGCTCATCGAGCACGAGTGTTTCCGCCTGCGAGAAAAGGATACGTGCGAGTTCGACGCGGCGACGCTGACCGCCAGAGAGCGTGCCGAGTTCGGCCTCGAGCAGGCGGTTATCGACCCCGAGGTTTGCCGCGAGTTGCTTCGCCTCCGCCTCGGCCGCGTAACCTCCCTGTGCTTCAAGTTCGTTGTTGAAGCGCACGTAGCGATCCATCGCCTTCTCGCGCTTTGTCTCACTGAGGCTCATATCGGCCATATCCCGCTCGCTTTGCGCGAGTTTTTCGAAAATGCGGGCGAGGTTTCGCGCTTCAAGAATGCGCGCGAGCACCTTTTGCTTCGGATCCCCCTCGGTTGTGTCCTGAGGGAGGAAGCCGATCTGCCCGCGGATATCGATCGAACCCGCCGCGGCTTCGCGCTCGCCCGCCAACGTGCGAGTGAGGGTCGTTTTACCGGCACCATTGCGGCCAACAAGCCCCACGCGGTCGCCTTTCGCGACCTGAAAGTCCACGCCGCTCATAAGCATGCGTGCACCCACGCGGATCTCGAGGTCATGAACCGTGATCATGGTGTCCTTTACAAACTGACGAAGAAGGGCTCGACCCCTGGGGCCGCGTACAAGTCTAGTAATGCGTGGCCGATTCGGGCCCTGCAGCCGTCGGACTCCCCGCCCCGGGGTAGCGGATTGCACAAGCGCCCTGCACATCACGAACGTTTTGTGTAAGCCCCTTGAGCGAGAGCGTGGACTGCGTAAGCATGGAAGGAACGTGAATTCGGTGCGAAGGAGCGCCACGACGCAAAGGAGATGAACGTGAAAATCGGTATCGTGAGGGAAATCAAGAACAACGAATATCGTGTGGCGATGCACCACGCCGGCGTCGAGGAGCTGATCCGTTCCGGGCATGAGGTCGTTGTTGAGAAGGACGCGGGTGTCAACGCTGGTTTCACCAACACGGATTATGAGGGGGCCGGCGCACAGATCGCCGACACGGCCGAATCCGTCTGGGGCGAGGCCGATCTCCTCCTCAAGGTCAAGGAGCCTCTCGAGAGCGAGTACGGGTACCTCCGGGAGGATCAGATTCTCTTCACCTACCTCCATCTCGCGGCTTCACGCTCGCTCACGCAGGCACTCCTCGCTGCGAAAACTCCCGCGCTTGCCTACGAGATGGTGAAGGGTTCCGACGGTTCGCTTCCCCTCCTCGCACCCATGAGCATCATCGCCGGTCGGCTCTCCGCACAGGTCGCCGCCCATCAGCTCATGTCGCCGTTTGGCGGAACCGGTGTTCTCATGGGAGGCGCGCCCGGCACGGCGCGTGCCAAAGTTCTCGTCGTGGGTGGCGGCGTCGTCGGCGAGCAGGCTGCGATCGTCGCCGCTGGCATGGGCGCGAGCGTGACCGTGCTCGACATTAATTCCGCGCGGCTTGCCGATCTCGATCGCACGCATGGCACGCGTATCTCAACCGGATTCTCTAATGCGCAAGCCATCGATACCCTCGCGCGCGAAGCCGATGTCGTCGTTGGCTCTGTTCTCCTACCCGGACGAGCGGCCCCGAAGCTCATCAAACGTGAAACGATTGAGGCGATGCGACCCGGATCAATCGTCATCGATGTCGCAATCGACCAGGGCGGCTGTACCGAGGTCTCTCGCCCCACCACACACGATGACCCAACCTTCCGCGTGGGTAATGCGACGGTCTATTGCGTCGCAAACATGCCCGGTGCCGTTGCCCGCACTGCAAGCGTTGCCCTCGCGGGGGCCAGCCTTCCCTACGTGCGTGCTCTCGCAAACGGGTGTATTGAGGGGATCGCCGGCCACCCGGGCTTGCTTTCGGGATTCTCGACCTTCCGCGGCGAGCTACTTCATGAAGAAGTGGCTGAGGCACATAGTCTTCCTTATCGGAGCGCTCGAGATGTACTCGCACACGAGCGGTAACGCCGTGCGCCCTCTGCAAAGGTCATCCCGCAGAGGGCGCCCAGCCGCTTGTTAAAAATGAGAGTGTGCGAGATATCCCAGGTGCGGACGGCCCTCAATGCTGCTTTCAGCTGGCCAAAGCTGAGATAATGCACCTATGTTGCGTAATTACCGATTCCCTCTCATCATCCTGGCGTGTGTCGTTCTCGGCGCGATCGCCGGACTTGTTTTCGGGCCCGACGCCGCGGTTGTGAAGCCCTTCGGCGTTGTGTTCGTGAACATGATGTTCACGCTCGTCGTGCCGCTCGTCTTCTTCTCAATCGCGTCCTCGGTCGCCGCCATGGATTCGGCCAAACGGCTTGGGAAAATCATGGGGTCGATGATGCTCGTGTTCATTTCCACGGGAATCGTCGCCGCGATCATCATGCTCACGGTACTGTGGATCTTCCGTTCAAGTGAGCCGCTCAACATCACACTCACCGATCCAGGGACCGTCGAAAAGCCCGAATCGATTGGTGATCAGATCGTGCAAACTCTCACCGTGAACGAGTTCGGCGAGCTCCTCTCCCCCTCCAACATGCTCGCGCTCATCATCTTTGCGGTACTCGTCGGGTTCGCCACGAGTGGCATTGGAAAAGCTGGCGACGCGTTCCGCGAGTTCCTCTCGTCCGCTAGCGCCGTATTCCTGAAGCTCGTCTCGCTCATCATGTACTACGCGCCGATCGGTCTTGGCGCTTACTTCGCCGCGCTCATCGGCGAACTTGGTCCGCAACTCGTGGGCGGGTACGTACGTGCATTCGTCATCTATTTCCCCGTCACCATCGTCTACTTCTGCGTCGCATTCACGCTCTACGCCTACATTGCGGGCGGCACCAAAGGCATCAAACGCTTTTGGAGCAACATCCTCGAGCCCACCGCGATCGCGCTTGGCACCGGTTCCTCCGTGGCGTGTCTCCCGGCGAACCTCAAGGCCGCGCAGCGCACAGGTGTGCCGCGGGACATTCGAGAAACGATCATCCCGATCGGCGCGACGATCCATATGGAAGGATCAGTCCTTTCCGCGATCCTCAAGATCTCGTTCCTCTTCACCCTGTTCCAACGCGATCTCTTCACGATCGAGAACCTTCTCATCGCCGTCGGCATCGCGCTCCTCAGCGGCATGGTGATGAGCGGCATCCCTTCGGGCGGCTTCGTCGGAGAACTCATGATTATTACTCTCTACGGTTTTCCCACCACTGCGCTGCCGGTCATTTCGATCATCGGGACAATCATCGACGCTCCCGCAACCACGATCAATGCGGTCGGCGACAACTCCTCCTCTATGCTCGTGGCCCGCATGATTGACGGCAAAGACTGGATGGATAAGGGCGATCGCGAACGCGCCGAAGACGAGGCCCTCGCGGCCGCGCCGCGTACCGCGTAGGCTTCATCACGCCTCACAAGGGCGGGGCCCGGTTCACCGTGAAGTGAGCCGGGCCCCGCCCTTTCCTAAGCCGCGCAGGTTAGAGGTTGAAGCCGATCGCGCGAAGCTGATCTTTGCCGTCCTCAGTAATGCGTTCCATGCCCCACGGCGGCATCCACACCCAGTTAATCCGGTGCGTCTCCGTAATCGGGTCGAGCGCAGCAAAAGTCTGCTCCTCGAGCACGTCTTGAAGCGGACACGCGGCACTCGTCAGGGTCATGTCGACAACGGCATTGCCGTTCTCGACGGTCACGCCATAGACGAGGCCGAGGTCAACGACGTTAATCCCGAGCTCGGGATCGATGACGTCCTTCAGTGCTTCGGTGACGTCCTGTACGCTGACGTCTTTCGATTCGGACATTGCTTAAGCCGTCCTTCCGGTGGTCGTGAGGCCTACGCCGTGAGGTAACGGTCGTAGCCCTCGGCCTCGAGGCGCTCGGCGAGCTCAGGGCCGCCTTCTTCCGCCACGCGACCATTCACAAAGACGTGCACGAAATCCGGCTTGATGTACTTGAGGATGCGCGTGTAGTGCGTGATGAGCATGACGCCGAGATCAGTCTCGTCCTTCACACGATTCACGCCCTCCGAAACGACGCGAAGAGCATCGACGTCAAGTCCGGAATCGGTCTCGTCGAGGATCGCGATCTTCGGGCGCAGCAGCTCCATCTGGAGAATCTCGTGACGCTTCTTCTCGCCTCCCGAGAACCCTTCGTTCACGTTACGCTGCGCAAAATGCGGGTCCATACGGAGCTTTTCCATCGCGGCGTTCACATCTTTGACCCACTCGCGCAGCTTCGGGGCCTCGCCCTCGACCGCCGTCTTAGCGGTGCGCAGGAAGTTCGAGACGGTCACGCCGGGAACCTCGACCGGGTACTGCATCGCGAGGAAGAGCCCGGCCTTTGCGCGCTCATCGACGCTCATCTCGAGAACGTCTTCGCCATCGAGGAGGACTTCACCCGAGGTGATTTCGTACTTGGGGTGACCGGCGAGCGAGTACGCGAGCGTGGACTTGCCCGAGCCATTCGGGCCCATGATCGCGTGAGTTTCACCGGAGCGGAGCGTGAGGTTCACGCCCTTGAGGATCTCCTTGGTGCCTTCGGGAGTTTCCACGGTTGCGTGGAGGTCCTTGATTTCAAGAACGGACATGGTGTTCCTTTCAAGTCAGGAAAGTTCGATGGGGTCGAGCGAAACGCTGATCGTGCCGCTCGCCTGGTCAATCGTGACGGGGTATACGGGTGTTGCGACATGCGCGGGAAGCTGCCTAGGCACGCCGGTACGTAAATCAAACTGACTACCGTGCTTCCAGCATTCCAAGGCGCCGTCCTCGACGTCGCCATCAGAGAGATTGACGTTGCGGTGGGTACAAAGATCGCCGAGTGCGTGCACGGTGCCATCCGTGTCGCGCGCAAGGGCAATCTCGATACCGTCCACCTCGATGCCCATCACGGATCCAGGCGCGAGGTCATCAAGGTGTGCTACCGCGTGTGTCGTGGACATTTAGTTCATGCTCCGTTGCAGCTCGACCTCGATCTGCTCCGTGAGGTAGTCACGTACCTCTGGAACCTCGATCCTCTGGATGAGCTCCTGGAAGAAGCCGCGAACGACGAGACGGCGCGCCTCGATCTCGGAGATGCCGCGCGCCATAAGGTAGAACAGCTGCTCGTCATCGAAACGCCCGGTCGCAGCGGCGTGCCCCGCCCCTTCAATTTCGCCGGTCTCGATCTCGAGGTTCGGCACTGAATCGGCACGGGCCCCCTCGGTAAGAACGAGGTTGCGGTTCATTTCGTACGTCTCGGTGCCTTCGGCTTCCTTGCGGATGAGTACGTCGCCCACCCACACACTGCGCGCACCGCGCCCCTGGAGGGCGCCCTTGTACAGGACGTTCGATGTGCACTTCGGCGCGGCGTGATCCACGAACAGTCGGTGCTCGAGGTGCTGGCCTTCGTCGGAAAAGTACAGGCCGTCCTGCTCAACTTCGCCACCGGGGCCGGCGAACGTCGCGGTTGAATTCACGCGCACCGCCTTGCCGCCGAGCGTCACGACGATGTGCTTGAGGCGAGCGTCCTTCCCGATCTTCGCGACGTGAGTGGCGACGTGCACGGCATCGTCGGCCCAGTCATGGATCGCGATCACGGTCATCTCGGAGCCCTCGTCGAGGACCATCTCGACGTTCTGCGCGTACAGCGCGGAGCCCGTGTGGTTGATGACGTAGGTCGCGCGCGCATTAGCTTCGGTGTGCAGCACGATCTCGCCGTGGCTGGCGATGGATGCGTCGTGTCCAGAAACTTCCACGCGCGCCGGTTCGCTAGCCTCGGTGTTCGCAGGGGCCTTGAGGTACAGTGCGTTCGCGGTCAGCTCCGCGGCTGCCGCGGCGATGCGGTCCTCGGGGAGGATCGCCGTGTGGCGCGGGGCTTCCTTCTCCCCGAGCGAATCGACGACGAGCCCTTCGGGGGACTCGACCTCGTAGCTCACGACGCTTTCCTCGACGTGGGTCTCGCGTGCCTCAAAAAGCGGGGCGAGCTGCCGCAAGCTCGCAAAGCGCCACTCTTCTTCGCGGCCGGTCGGGATCTCGTGGTTGTCGATCCCGAAGGCGGCGTGGCGGGTCGCGCGAGAGAGGAGGCCGCTGCGCTCACCCGGAAGGGCAATACCTTCCGATTCGAGCTGTGCCTTCGAATGATCCGTCGTGGTCATTAACCCACGGCTCCTTCCATCTGCAGTTCAATGAGGCGGTTGAGCTCGAGCGCGTACTCCATGGGGAGCTCACGCGCGATCGGCTCGATAAATCCGCGCACGATCATCGCCATTGCCTCGGTTTCTTCGAGGCCGCGACTCATGAGGTAGAACAGCTGTTCTTCGCTGACCTTGGACACCGTTGCCTCGTGTCCCATCTGTACGTCATCCACGCGAACGTCGACGTA
The DNA here is from genome assembly GCF_032550575.1 of Dermabacter sp. Lineage (NCBI taxonomy): Bacteria > Bacillati > Actinomycetota > Actinomycetes > Micrococcales > Dermabacteraceae > Dermabacter > Dermabacter sp. The sequence continues at coordinate 288,556 of NZ_JAWFZC010000001.1, forward strand.
TGGATAGGTATCGGTTCGAGAGACCTGGTCGACAAGGAGCGCATCGCAAAGGACGTTAGAGGCGGAGTGGTGCGCACCCTCATTGACCTGGACGAGGCCGCGATACGAGGAGCGGCCGCCACCGCGAGAAACCGACTTCGACACGATCGAACTCGAGGTGTGGGGCGCCATGTGGACCATCTTCGAGCCGGTGTCTTGGTGCTGCCCCTCGCCCGCGAAGGCGATCGAGAGAGTCTCGCCGCGCGCGTGCTCACCCTGGAGCCAAACCGCGGGGTACTTCATGGTGACCTTTGAACCGATGTTGCCATCGACCCATTCCATCGTTCCGCCCTCTTCGACGGTCGTGCGCTTCGTGACGAGGTTGTACACGTTGTTCGACCAGTTCTGAATGGTCGTGTAGCGAACGCGCGCATCCTTTTTCACGACGATCTCAACGACCGCGGAGTGGAGCGAGTCCGACTTGTAGATCGGCGCCGTGCAGCCTTCGACGTAGTGCACGTACGAGCCCTCGTCGGCAATGATGAGCGTGCGCTCGAACTGCCCCATGTTCTCGGTATTGATGCGGAAATAGGCCTGGAGCGGGATTTCCACGTGGACGCCCTTCGGAACGTACACGAATGAGCCGCCCGACCACACCGCGGTGTTGAGCGCCGCGAACTTGTTGTCGCCGGCAGGAATCACGGTGCCGAAGTACTCCTCGAAGATCTCGGGGTACTCGCGAAGGCCCGTGTCGGTGTCGACGAAGATGACGCCCTGTTTTTCGAGATCCTCGCGGATCTGGTGGTACACGACCTCGGACTCATACTGAGCGGCGACGCCGGCGACGAGGCGCTCCTTTTCTGCCTCGGGAATACCAAGGCGATCATAGGTCGCCTTGATGTCTTCAGGCAGGTCTTCCCAGCTCTTCGCCTGCCCCTCTGTCGAGCGCACAAAATACTTGATGTTGTCGAAATCGATCTCGCTAAGATCCGCGCCCCACGTGGGAAGCGGCTTCTTTTCAAAGAGCGAGAGTGCGCGCAGTCGGCGCTTGAGCATCCATTCGGGCTCGTTCTTCAGGTGCGAGATGTTGCGCACGACTTCTTCACTCAGCCCTCGCTGAGCAGTGGCGCCGGCGGTATCCGAATCGTGCCAGCCATATTCGTAGCTGCCGATCGACGCGATGATCTCGTCCTGACTGAGCTGCTCTGGTGCAGTCGTCATGGCTTCCTTCCTTCTGTGAGCAAATCTGTGGTGACGTCCGAGGCAAGTTCCCCTTCGGCCATGGACTCGGCAATTGCCGCGCTCATGGCCGGGGTTAAGTGGGTGGTGCACACGTGCGCACCCGCCGCTCGAGTCGCGAGGCGCTGAACGGGAACGCCGAGCATTCTCGAAAGCGCAGCCGTTTCAACCTCGCACAGCTCCGGGTGCTTCGCGGCGATGTCTTGGACCGGGCAGCGTCCCTGGCACATCTGCACCGTCGTGAGGGTCCGCGACGGGGCACCGTCTCGCCCGAGAGAGCCGACGCTCACCGTGACCGGCCTGAGCGATGCGGCATAGCCGAGTTCTTTGAGAAGGTCGATCACGAGGCGCACGCGGCGCGCCGGCGTCACCTCACCTTCATCGCTTTCACGCGCATAGCGCCGCTCGAACTCCGCTTCCCATTCGGCGGTGCGCGCCTTCGCGAGCGCGACGAGGGCCTCGTGCCCGCCAGCGCGTTCGAGTTCTTTCATCGCCAGTAGAGCGAGGCTTTCGCACTCTCTCGAGGCTGCATCAGGCTCCGGGGCGGTCGCGGCGAGCACGAACTCCTTGCGAGGGCGCCCGCGCCCTCGGGGCCTGTGGGACGATTCCTTTTCCTCAATGATGCCCTCGGCGTGCAATTGGGATAGGTGCCGACGGATAGCAGCGCCGGTGAGGTGAAAACGTTCGGCAAGGTCGCCTGCGGCGATGGGACCGTCGATACTAATAGCCTCGATGAGGCGTTCGCGCGTCGAATCATTGGCGGACGCTTCGGTGCGAGCATTCACGACATCCTCCTTTCGCCAAACCGGTGGACGATGCGATTCTACAAACCGTGAGTTTCGAAAAGATAGAGAGGGTTACCTAAGTCCCGGCGGAGCGCGGCGTATGTCACACACATCGCGAAAACCAGTCGACCGTCGGACCCCTCCCGCCCCTCGCCGCGGCTGCGCGCACATTACCATGATGTGCCATGGGCACTCACACTTCGACCGCAGCCGGGCGCGCGGCCACACCACCGCCGGCACTCGAAATCACTCACCTGCGTAAACAATTCGGTTCCGTCACGGCGTGCGAAAACGTGAGTCTCTCGGCGAAATTCGGGGAGATCACCGCGCTGCTAGGCCCAAACGGCGCCGGCAAATCCACGACGATCGCGTGCGCGACCGGGCTCCTCTCCCCCGACGGAGGCGAAGTACAGCTCCTAGGCGCCAACCCTCTCACTCACGACGCCGAGACTCGCGCGAGGGTCGGCGTCATGCTTCAGGACGGCGGCCTCACCTCAGGAGCCACCCCAGCGCACCTTCTCACCTACGCCTCATCTCTATATGCGAGGCCACGGGACTGGCACACTCTGGCCCATGAACTCGGTATCGATGCCTTTTCATCGACCCTCGTGCGCCGACTCTCCGGCGGTCAACGGCAGCGTTTGAGCCTCGCTCTTTCACTGCTCGGTGTGCCCGACGTCCTTTTTCTCGACGAACCGACCGCTGGCATGGATGTTGCGGTCAAGCGACGCACGCGAGAGCTTATCCGAGCCGAAGCGGAGCGGGGCGCTGCAGTCATCCTCACCTCTCACGCGCTCGACGACATCGCCTCGCTCGCGGATCGCGTCATCGTCATCGCCGAAGGCTCCGTGAAGGCCGACGGCACCCTCGCCGACGTCGAACGCACGCTCGGGAGCCAATCCCCGCTCTCGATCGATATTGCTGCGAGTGCCCCTTCGGAGGAGCGTCTCGTGGCGTTTGAACAGGCAGTACGTAACGCCGCCGAAATCCAAGGGGTCACTCTCGCCATCGAACACGGCCCCGATTCCCTCGAGGACATTCTCGTGTCGCTGTCGAACACGCGAGCAAAGGAGACGAAGTGAGCACGGACCCGCACTCGGTAATGTCCGATTCGCGCCGCGCCGCCCGCACCCCTCGGCGCATCGCCGCGCACGCACAACTTGAAGCACGGGCGATTCTCACCAACGGAGAGCAGCTCATGGTTTCGCTCATGCTGCCTGCAATGGTTCTTCTTGGCTTGCGGTTCGTCCCTGTTTCGCCCGCTCTTTTTGGCGGCAAGTCGCCGTCAATGACCGACGCCGTTGCCGCGACAGCGGTGACCGCCATCATTGCCACTTCCCTCACCTCACAGGCAATCGCCACCGGCTTCGACCGTCGAAATGGGGTGCTGCGTTGGATCGCCACGACACCTCTCGGTCGCGGCGGTTACATGCTTGGCAAATTGGGTGCGATGGCAATCGTGCACATCTTGCAGATCGTTGTACTCGGCGCCCTGTCGTTCGCACTTGGGTGGCGGCCCACCGCTGGTGAAATCCTGTGGTCGATTCCCGTGTGGATTCTTGCCACGTGTGCCTTCGGGGGGCTCGGTCTTTTGATCGCCGGCATGCTTCGCACTGAGGCCGTACTCGCGCTGTCAAACATCATTTTTATTCTCCTCATCGCCGTCGGTGGGGTGGCGATCCCCGCGAACGGATTTCCCGCGCCATTCGACACTCTCGTCTCAGTGCTGCCGTCGGCTGCTGCATCGAGCGCACTCACCGAGACGCTATCGGGGCACGCACCCTCCCTCGCCGCGCTCGGGCTCCTCGCCCTGTGGGCCGCGGTCTTTGGGAGTTTGACGGTGAGATTCTTCCGCTGGACGAGCGCCTGATTCACCGATCCTGCCCCGCCTTTCTTACACTGAGCGCATGACAGCACACACGAACGCCCCCAGCTCCCTTCCACGGGAACGCAAACGCTGGATCACGGCCATTTTTTGGATCAATCTCGCGTGCCAAATCGGCATTATCGCGACCGGGGGCATCGTGCGTCTCACGAAGTCCGGGCTCGGGTGTTCGTCGTGGCCGCACTGCGAGCCGGGTGAGTTCACTCCTCGTTATCACCCTGAATCCGGGCTGCGCCCCTTCATCGAATTTGGCAACCGTGCCCTCACGCTCGTTCTGCTCGTGTTCGCAATCCTCGTGCTCGTGGCGACTTACAAGCATCTGCGGACCAAAGGCAAGGGGTTTGTGCGCCTTTCCTGGGTCCCGCTCATCCTTACCGTGTTCCAGGCAGTGTGGGGCATGCTTGTCGTGTATTTGCACTTGCACCCGTTCTTCGTGTCGGTGCACTTCATCGTCTCGCCAATCCTCGTGGCGTCCTCCGCGGTACTGGTGTACCGGCTTTATGAAGGCAATGGTTCCGCGAGGCTTGCCGTGAACCGCGGAGCACAGTTCGTGTATTGGCCGCTCGCTGCCGTCGGATTTATCGTGCTGATTCTCGGCACCCTCACGACCGGTTCGGGCCCCCACTCCGGTGACGCCAATACTCCACAGCGTTTCCCTTTTAACCCCGCGAAAATTGCGTGGCTCCACGCCGATTTCGTGTGGCTGTTCTGCGGTCTCCTGCTTGGCGTGGCAATCGTCCTGATGGTGACAAAAGCTCACGCCCGATCAAAGAGGGCCCTTGTCGCGCTCACGATCGTCACGCTCCTCCAGGCCGTGATTGGTTATATCCAGTACTTCACCGGACTCCCCGAAGCTCTCGTGGGACTCCATATGCTCGGAGCCGCGCTCCTTTCGGCGAGTATCGCTTGGCTCGGCGCCAGCCTGTTCACGTGGTACCCCCTCGGTGAAGGCACAGCCCCGGACGACTACTCGAAGGATGCCCAGTCATGAGGGGCTTTCGCACTCACCGCTACCCCACCCCCGAACAGATTCGCCCCGCCGGCGAGTTCGTTGCGGGCGTGCTCTCCTCGCTTCGTCGAACCGTGTCCGTAGGCGACAACCTTCTCGAGATTGATGCCGAAGTCCACCGCATGATTCGCGAGGCTGGCGCCACATCGTGCTACCTCGACTATCACCCGAGTTTCGGCGCTTCGCCGTTCGGGAAAGTCATTTGTCTGAGCGTGAACAACGCGGTGCTTCACGGCCGCCCCTACGATCGCACCTTGGAGAGCGGGGACCTGCTTTCCATGGACTTCGCGATCGAGCTCGAGGGCTGGGTTGCTGACTCTTCACTCTCGATTGTCGTGGGCGAGCAGCGAGAGGATCACCTGAAACTTATTCGCGATACAGAAAGCGTCATGTGGGCAGGTATTGGTGCTGCCCGGGCGGGCAATACAGTCGGCGATATCGGCCACGCGGTTGAGACCCGGGCCGCGGAGCTGGGTTACACGATTAATCACGAGTTTGGCGGCCACGGCGTTGGCCGTACCATGCACGAAGCGCCGTTCGTGCCGAATTTCGGTGCCCCGGGCTCAGGCCAGAAACTCCGCGAGGGAATGGCAATCACGGTCGAACCGTTTTTGACGCCGACGACCGACGTCATGACCATCACCGAGCGTGATGGCTGGACCGTCGAATCGGGCGACGGCTCAACAGGGGCCCACGCCGAACACACCCTCATCGTGACAAAAGGTGAGCCGATCATCGTCACGGCGCGCTCCGACGACCCAGCCTAATCGAGTCCCCTAGAATCTGCGCCGAGTAGACCGTCCGCAGGGGCTCTGGCGCGACGCGGAAGAAGAGTTCACCGTATTGTTACGATTTTGTAACGCCCTCGTCGCTCTTCGCCTACGTAAAAATATACGCGGATAGTAGTATCCCTAGCGGCCCAAGCCGATGAGCGGACGCAGATCCACCGTCTCCACTCCCGCGTTCCCTGGCAACCGATGCACAGGTTGAGTGCAGTGGCGGTAACCGTGACGAACAGAAAAGAGAATCCCTATGACCTTCACCCGTAAGAAGCTTGGGCCGGTGATCGGCCTTGGTCTTTCTTTGTCGCTATTAGCCGCATGTTCGGGCGGAAGCGCGGCCAACCACGCCGCCTCGCGGCCTTCCCCGAGTATGTCGACGTCTGCCGACTCCTCTTCGAGCGCGTCGACGTCACCGAATGGCACAAGCGACAACCAAGCGGGCTCTGGCGCTGCGGCAACCGAATCGACGCAGTCAGGAGAAGACGACGAGGACCACTCAAACGAATCTCTCGCCCAGCGGTGGGCGAGGAAGAAAAACCGTTCTTTCGGTCAGGATGCCAGCCGCATCGGTGAATCGGGCAACAGCGGCGTAGACAACAACTCCGAACTGAACGCCGGCAAAGCCCCCACGGATGGCCGCGGCAACGACAACAAGTCCGGTTTTGAGATCACCCCGGAGACCGCACTCGCTCGCAGCGAATCGGATACGCCCATTCCGCCCGCGAAAACCCCCGACCAGAACTCCACTCCGGTCGAGGACAATCCCGCCTCGAAACCGGCGGCACCGAAGCCGGCTCAAGACAACACTGGCGGCGAGAAGAACGGGACGATCGTCGCGGCTCCCGAGCCGAATAAGCCAGGCGATCACCGCGGCGATTCGGGTAAGCCTGGTAGGAAGCCAGGTAAGTCTGACGGCACCTCTCAGCCGGAGCGCCCGAGTAACCCGAGCAAGCCGAATAAGCCAAAGAAGACCGTCACTATCGCAGCCTTTGACGAAGAAGGCTACAACGCCGCGCTCAAGGATTGGAACAACAATCTCCAGTCAGCTCGCAACGCGTCCGCTCGCGCTAACACCGAGCTCGATAGGGCGCGCCGCGAGGCAGAATCCTCGCGTGCAAAGGCCGAAGAATCGAGGGCTGCCTACGAACGCGAGAAGGCGAAACTCGATGAGCTGATCGCGGCAATGCCGGGTGACGGCGATCTTGCAGCAAAGCGCGATCTCGCCGCTAAGCTCAAGGTTGAGGCTGAGAAGGCTGCCGCCGACGTCGAGGCTGCTGACGCAAAGCTCGCCGCGGCTCAGAAGGCTAAGCAGGATGCTGATCGGAAGTTTGGCGACGCCACGAAGCAGCTTGCGGCGCTTTCGGGCGAGCGGGAGCAGCTCGAACAGGGCAGCTCAGTTCTGTACTCCGCGCTCGATGAGCAAAATCAGCTTCGCGCCCTCTCGGATGCTGTCGCCGAACGCATCAATGCGTACCGTGTGAAGAACGGTTTGAACGAGCTCGTGTACGCGCCCGTGTTCAACGATGAGGCTGCCAAGTGGTCCACAAGCATGGCGACGAGCAAGGAGCTCAAGCACTCCAACAAGGACAAAACTGGCTACAGCGGCGAAAACGTCATTCAGGCGACGTGTGACCTGGATGCGTCCAGCGTCGATGAGTGCGCCGACGATCTGTTCAAGAAGTGGCACGATTCCGATGCCCACAACGCGAACATGCTGGACGAACGATTCTCTCACGCTGGTCTCGGCCTTGCGAAGAGCGATGACGGCCAGGTGTACGGCACGAACACTTTCTACCTCAAGGAAGACGCGCGCCTCGCGAACTCCGACACCCGCGAGCCGAAGTCGAAGGCGATGCCTGAAAATCTCGAAGGCGAGTACGTGCCCGACGGCGCAATCGCTGCCACCGGCGGCTCGAAGCTCACCTACGAGGTCGACGATCGCAATACCACCGAATATGAGAAGTGGGAAGGCGGCAAGGAAGGCCTCGACTATACCAAGGGTGTGCAGCGCGGGGTGGATGAGCGCATCTCTTCACTGAGTGACGCTCCAAAGATCGAGGAGCTCAAGGATCTCGACTCCAAGATCGCTGACGCTCGGACCGAGGTCGACGAGGCGCAGGCCGAAGCCGATAAGAGCGCGAAGGAAGTCGCGGACGCCGAAGCCGCTAAGCAGGACGCTGAGCAGCGCAATACCGAGAGCACCGAGGCTTCGACGACCGCCGATCATGAACTCGCTGATGCGGAAGCTGCCGCTCCCGAAGCTGAGAAGGCACGTGCTGCGCAGCAGGCTAAGGTCGATAGGCAGACCGAGTCTGTGGGTAAAGCAGAGTCGAAAGCCGGCGCTGACAGCCAAGCCGCGTTGAAGGCTGAGAACGAACTCAAGGACGCTCAGGCTAAGGCCGATGAGGCAGCGAAGGCAGAGGCCGGCGTTGAGGCCGACAAGCCTACCGAGAAGGATTTCACCTCCTACCACGAGATCCCTGCGGAATGATCTAACGATTGCGCTTCCCGCACGGGATCCTTCGAAGGGGCCGCTTCATCACGAAGCGGCCCCTTTCGATACCCGTTTTACCCCTCCGCCGTCCTCACGATTGTGGAGACATCAGTGTAATCCTCGAAATCAGGAGCCTTGAGCGCCGCATTCTCCGGAGGAAGATTCGCTGTGCGAGAGGACTCTTCCCCACCGCCGTCACTAGCACCGCCGCCGTTCGAGCCGGCAGCATCGCTACTGGTCGAAGAGGCCGATGGAGTCGCGGCAAGCGTCGGACCGCCAGCAGACTCACCCCCACCACAGCCGACCAACCCCGCCGCCACCAACGCGACAACACTAAAAACACCACAAGCCCGCGCTCGCCCGCTCAACATGCACTCCCCCGATCCGGTCCACTATCACCCCACTCCCCCGAGCGAGGCCCATGTCACATAGCCAACCAGAACGCTACAGTCCGCGCAACAAGTGTCGCGCGGACTGTGGACAAGCGGAGCGTGTGCTCTTATTGGGCGAGCGAGCGAAGCACGTACTGGAGGATACCTCCGGCACGGAAGTAGTCGGCCTCGCCCGGGGTATCGATGCGCACGATCGCCTCGAACTCGATGGGCTCTGCACCTTCGCGTGTTGCGCGTACGGAGACGGTTTTCGGGGTGATGCCTTCGTTGAGAGCGCTCGCGCCAGAAATGGAGAAGGTTTCTTCGCCCGTGAGGTCGAGGCTTTCAGCCGACTCGCCAGCGGGGTACTGCAGCGGCAGCACGCCCATGCCAATCAGGTTTGAGCGGTGAATGCGCTCGTAGCTCTCGGCGATGACCGCGCGCACGCCCAGCAGCTTCGTGCCTTTGGCTGCCCAGTCGCGAGACGAGCCGGTGCCGTACTCCTTGCCGGCGAGGACGACGAGCGGGATTCCCGCTTCGGCGTAGTCCTGCGCGGCATCGTAAATGAAGCTCTGCTCACCGGTGAGGAAGTTCCTCGTGGATCCACCTTCGACGCCGTCGAGAAGAAGGTTTTTGAGACGGATGTTCGCGAAGGTGCCACGGATCATGACCTCGTGGTTGCCGCGGCGCGAGCCGTAGGAGTTGAAATCCTTGCGGTCCACGCCGTGCTCACGCAGGTACCGCCCGGCGGGCGAGTCGGCCTTGATGGCGCCGGCAGGCGAGATATGGTCGGTCGTCGTCGAGTCGCCAACCTTCACGAGTACGCGCGCACCTTCGATGTCACGAATGGCATCAAGCTCCATACTCATCCCCTCGAAGTACGGAGGTTTGCGCACGTAGGTCGAGTCTTCGCTCCACTCGAACGTGTCACCGTCGGGAGTGTCGAGGCCGCGCCAGCGTTCATCGCCGGCGAAGACATCGGAGTAGTCGTTTTCGAACATCTCCTGCGTGATGTTCTCGGCGATCGTCCGCTCGACCTCGGTGGGGTTTGGCCAGATGTCTCGCAAAAAGACCTCGTTGCCGTCGGCATCGCGCCCGAGCGGGTCGGTGTCGAAGTCGAAGTCCATGGTGCCCGCGAGGGCGTAGGCGATGACAAGGGGCGGCGAGGCCAGGTAGTTCATCTTGACGTCCGGGTTGATACGCCCCTCGAAGTTGCGGTTGCCCGACAGCACAGCGGTCACGGCAAGATCACCCTCGGCAATGGCTTCGGAGATCTCAGGGGCGAGGGGGCCGGAGTTGCCGATGCAGGTTGTACAGCCGTACCCGACGAGGTGGAAACCGAGTTTCTCGAGGAACGGCCATAGGCCGGCCTTCTCGTAGTAGTCGGTGACGACCTTCGAGCCTGGCGCCATGGAGGTCTTCACCCAGGGCTTTACTTCGAGGCCGCGCTCAGTCGCGTTCTTCGCCAGCAACCCTGCGGCCATCATAACCGATGGGTTCGAGGTGTTAGTGCACGACGTGATCGAGGCGATCGAGACGATGCCGTGGTCGATCGTGTAATCAGCTCCCTTGACCGCTGTGGGATTCGAGGTGTTCTCGGCATAGGCCGGCAGGGATTTCGCGAAGCTTTCTTTGGCGTCGGTGAGCACGATGCGGTCCTGCGGGCGCTTTGGTCCGGCGATCGAGGGGACGACGGTTGCAAGGTCAAGCTCGAGGTACTCGGAGTACTCCGCTTCCCGCTTCGGGTCATGCCAAAGCCCCTGACGTTTTGCGTAGGCCTCCACAAGGGCGACGTGTTCGTCGTCGCGACCCGTGAGGCGAAGGTAGTCCAGGGTGATGTCGTCGATTGGGAAAATGGCGGCGGTCGAACCAAACTCGGGGCTCATATTCCCGATCGTGGCGCGGTTGGCGAGGGGAACCTGCGCGACACCTTCGCCGTAGAACTCCACGAACTTGCCGACGACACCGTGCGCACGCAGCATTTCGGTGATGGTAAGAACCACGTCGGTAGCGGTGGCCGCGGGCGGAATCTCTCCCGTGAGCTTGAAGCCGACGACTCGCGGGATAAGCATCGAGACGGGCTGGCCGAGCATCGCTGCTTCTGCTTCGATACCGCCAACACCCCAGCCGAGCACGCCGAGGCCGTTAACCATGGTCGTGTGGGAATCAGTGCCCACGCACGAATCGGGATAGGCGCGCAAGGCGCCGTCGACTTCGCGGGTCATAACGGTCCGGGCGAGGTACTCGATGTTGACCTGGTGGACGATGCCCGTGCCCGGCGGGACAACCTTGAAGTCATCGAAGGCGCCCTGGCCCCAACGAAGGAACTGGTAGCGTTCGCGGTTGCGTTCAAACTCGAGGTCCATATTGAGCTCGAGTGCATCGACGCGGCCGGCGACGTCGATCATGACGGAGTGGTCGATCACCATTTCCGCAGGGGCGAGCGGATTGATTTTCGAGGGGTCTCCGCCGAGCTCACTCATGGCTTCGCGCATTGTTGCCAGGTCGACGATGCACGGCACGCCGGTGAAGTCTTGCATGATGACGCGCGCCGGCGTGAATTGGATTTCTTCGCTCGGCTCAGCGTTCGGGTCCCATCCGGCGAGAGCCTGGACGTGCGCCGCAGTGATGTTTTCGCCGTCCTCGGTGCGCAGGAGGTTTTCGAGCAGCACTTTCAAACTGTAGGGAAGCCGACGGTAACCTTCGACGGCATCGAGGGCATAAATCTCGTATTCGCGCGCATTGACGGTCAGGGATGTCTTGGCACCGAATGAATTCACCGTGCTCATGGGGTCTCCAATCGATAGTGGGGTCGATCGTTATCAGAATTATCGCGCGGCTCGTTCGAGCTTCACGACGCATTCCATGTGGTGGGTGTGGGGGTAGAGGTCGAAGACCTGGAAGTCAGTGATGGCCCACCCTTCGTGCTCGGCAACGCGCAGGTCACGGGCGAGGGTCGAGGGTTCGCACGACACGTACACCATGCGCGTTCGCGTGAGCTCGGCGAGGCGTGCCATCGCGGCTTCGCCGACGCCTGCGCGCGGCGGATCCATGACGACGCGGTCGGCACCCTCGGTGGAGCGAGCGAGGAAGTCGCGAACGTCAGCACTCACGGTCCTGGCCTGGGGGTATGCGGCAAGGTTGGAAGCGGCGTCAGCGCTCGCTCGCTCCGCGCCTTCGACGCTCACGAGTTCGCCTTCAGCTCCAACCGCGCGGGCGGCAGGGACGGAGAAGAGGCCCGCCCCGGCGTATAGATCCCAGACGCACTCGCCTTCGCGGGCGTCGAGGGCCTGTCCGACGGCGGCTGTGAGGAGGCGAGGCGCATCGACATGCACCTGCCAGAAACCACCGGCGTAGAGCGTGAAAGTGTCGTCGCCGACTATTTCGCGAACGGTGTCGTCGCCTCGAAGCGTGGTCGTGGCCGCGCGGGTGGTGAGCAGAACACTCGCCTTGTCGCAGCCTGCGGGGAGGTTAAGCTCCTCGAGACTCAACTCTTTTTCGGCGCGCACAATGATCGCGGGGCTGCTTCCGCTCGGGGCTGCGACATCGACTGCTACGACCCCGCTCGGGGCCTTCCATACCCCGATGCCGAGGCCCTGGATGACGGGGTGGGCAAGCGGGTTGGAGCCGACTGCGTGAATGTCATGGGAGCGCCATCCGCGCATGCCCACCTTGCCGTTGTCGACGGCAAACCGAACGCGGGAGCGCCAGCCGAGGCCCGTGTGGTCGTCACGCGCGGGTTCGATCTGAATGTCTTCGATCGGGTAGCTGGTGATTCGCGCGCGAGTCATAAGTTCCTGAAGAACTTCGGTTTTGATGCGCCGCTGGGCTTCGATACGGATGTGGGCGTAGTCGGCCCCACCGATCCCTTCGTAACCGGATTCAGGCCATGCGCTCGGTACTCGGTCAGGGCCGGCCTCGATCACGTCGATTGTTTCGGCACGCCAAAAGCGCGCATTCGAGCTCGACTCGGGAAGGAGCTCAGCGACGACCGTTTCTCCGGGGCAAGCGCCGCGAACGAAAACAACGCGGCCGTCGTGCCGGGCGACGAACGTTCCTCCATGCGCGGGCTTGTCGACCGTCACCGTGATGAGCCGCCCCTCCCCTGCGAGCTCCTGGACTTCTTCGGGACGCTCAGACGCAGGATGGGTCATGGGGTGCACTCCTTGACGACAGTGGTCGGGATGGTCACGATCTATGCGCTGTGCTCGGGATCGTTGAGATCCCAGGGGACCGGGCAAATAGACACACGCTCGTACTTATCGAGCCGCGTCGTCACTCGCCTGAGCACGTGATTGTGCATGATCGACTCCCACCAGTGTCCCACGAGATATTCCGGAATGTAGACAACGACAGCGTCGCGCGGATAGGTGCGTGTAAAAGATCGCACGTAATCGTCGAGAGGCGCGAGCAGATCACGATATGGCGAGTTAATGACGCGAAGCGGGATGGGAATTTCGCGCCGGAGCCATTCAGAGCTGAGCTTGTCGATCGCCGAGTCGTTGGTTCTCACCGCGACAGCTTGGAGACTCAGGTGCGGCGAGCTCATCGCCTTCTTAATGGCATGAACCGCTGGCCTGTTGAGCTGCGTGAGGAGCACGATTCCGCGCGTGGGGTCCTTGCCATCGAGGGGTGCGGGTGCGGCGATAGGCCAGCGGCCGCAGTCGTCGTTTTTTTCGAGAGCGAGGCGCGAGGAGATCCGTGCGTAGTAACGACTCACGATCGTCATCACGCCCCACATAAGGGCGACGGCACTGAGCGTGACCCAGGCTCCGAGGAGGAAGTTTGCGGTCGCGACGGTAAGCAGCACCACAGTCAGGCACACGGCAGCAACGATGCTCACGACGCGTTTACGGCCGTAGCGCTGGCGTTCCTTGAGCCGTACCGCGAGGCGGTATTTCTTCGTGTAGTGACGGAACATGCCGAACTGGCCGATCGTGAAGGTGGTAAACACACCCACGACGTACATGTGAATCAGCAGCGTGATGTTGGCTCCGGTCGCGAGAACGACAACGCCCGCGAGTGCTGCGAGAAGCAAAATACCGTTGGAGTATACGAGCCTGTCGCCCCGTGCGGCAAAGACGCGAGGGACATACCCGGTGCGCGCGAGAGCAGCCGTCAGAACGGGGAGACCCGTGAACGCAGTGTTCGCAGCGATGCAGAGCACGAGAGTTGCCATCGCGAGCATTGCAATGGCCATGATCGACCCTGGCCCGAAGATCGCTTCGGCGATCTGCCCGAGGACCGGGATCGCTTCACTCACGCGAGCCCCGCCCGCTTGGCGAGGAGAAAGGGATACCCCGGTGGCACTGGCAAGGACCATCACCCCGACGAAAAGTGTCGCCGTGAGCGCACCGGAGATGACGAGAGTGATCCGCGCGTTGCGAGCCTTCGGTGGTTGAAAGACGGGCACGGTGTTGGTGATGGCTTTGATCCCTGACACGACGGGCAGACCGCTGGAGAAGGCTCGTGCGAGAACCAGGATTCCCCCGAGTACGGTGAGGGCAGCCGGCGCCCCCTCTCCCGGTTCTGGGATGCTACCGGCCTGCGGCGACATGCCGAGAGTTCCACGCATCGCTTCAATTCCGCCCCACATGAGTGTCACAGCTATGAGGCCGATGAAGCCGTACACGGGCAGACTTACGAAACGCGCTGACTCCCGCGCTCCTCGGAGGTTCACGAGAGCGAGGAGCGCAACGATCGCGATCGCAATGCCGGTTTGGAAAGGGGCGAGGGCGCTCATGGCACCGCCGATGTACGCGCCGGCCTGCGAGGTGGCGACAGCGACCGTGAGCACATAGTCGGTCACGAGTGCGGCGCCAGCGAGACGCCCCGCATGGGGTCCAAGGGTTGTGCGAGCAACAACAAAGTCGCTGCCACCGCCCGGAAACTCCTCGATCACATTGATGTGGGCCGTCACCACGATGGCCATAACGGCAACAACGGCGAGAGCTACCCACGGGCTTAGTGCGAGAAGGCCGACGCCTGACAAGCCGAGCGTGAGGATGATTTCGTCTGGTGCGTACGCGAGTGCGCTGACGGTATCGGCGGCAAAGGAGGGGATTGCAAAGCGTTTGGGAAGGCGCTGGCGCGCAAGGCGATCGGAACTGAACGGACGCCCGATGACGATGCGTTTGACAGAAGCAAAGGGGCCAAGCACACGATTAATCTACTCCGCGCCCACGTCAGACGCACATCCGCACCGCTTGCACACATCCCTTCGCCGATGTGCGCGCTAGGCTGGGCGATGCACGGGCACTACCCGTCACGCTCTAGACATCCGCATCTGCGCGAGGATCACTCAATGCATATCGTCATCATGGGCTGCGGCCGCGTCGGCGCCACGCTCGCCACGAAGCTCCAGGCAATTGGGCATTCGGTAGCGATCATTGACCGCAACGACAAGGCCTTCCGTATGCTCCCCGATGATTTCACGGGCCTCAAAGTCCACGGAATTGGTTTCGATCGCCGCTCCCTCGAACGCGCGCGATGCGACGAAGCGGTCGCGTTCGCCGCCGTTGCGGGCGGGGACAACTCGAACATTATCGCGGCACGTGCAGCGAGACAGCTGTACGGGATCCGCAACGTTGTCGCTCGCATCTACGACCCCAAACGCGCCGAGGTCTACGAACGCCTTGGCATCGCGACGGTGCCCACGGCCCGCTGGACGACGAACCAGATGCTCACGCGACTCATCCCCGGGCAGTCAGCTCGCGAATTTCAAGACATCTCCGGGAACGTGTCGATTCTTGCGTGCGATTTCCACTCAAGTTGGGTAGGCACGACCCTTGCAGACCTCGAGGAGCTGACCGCTTCGCGCGTCGCGTTCGTCACCCGATACGGCGAGGGAACCCTGCCCGCTCGCGACTACCGCATCCAGGAAGAGGACATCGTTCACCTCGCACTCGAAACGACCCGCGAGGGTGAAGTCACCGCGCTTCTCACCCACCGATTCGAGGAGGAAGCCGAATGAAAATCGTCATCGTAGGCGCAGGAAGCGTCGGTCGGAGTATCGCGCGCGAGCTCATCGATAAAGGCCGCACCGTTACCCTGGTCGACCTTGAAGAGGCACGGCCCGGCCTCGAGGACGTCTCGTGGGTACAGGGCGATGCCGCTGAGCTCGATGTCCTCGAGCGTGCGCAGCTCGCCGAGGCGGACGTCGTCGTTGCAGCGACGGGCGATGACAAGGTCAACCTCGTCGTCTCGCTTCTCGCCAAGACAGAGTTCGGGGTTCCCCGCACCGTCGGTCGCGTCAACCACCCTCGCAACGAGTGGATGTTCGACGACGCCTGGGGCGTTGACGTTGCGGTCTCGACCCCGCGCATCATGACGTCCCTCGTTGAGGAAGCCGTGAGCGTCGGCACCGTTGTCACCATGTTTTCGTTCGCAAAGTCCGAGACGGACATGGTCGAAATTACGGTTCCGGAAACCTCCCCGATCGTCGGCAAGGACATCGGCGACGTCACGTGGCCATCAAGCGCGACGCTCGTGGGCGTCGTACGCGAGGGGCATCCGCGCCCCCCGGCGCAGTCCGAAGCCCTTGAGCCGCGCGATGAACTCCTCTTTCTCGCACACCGCTCGTGCCTGACCACGCTCCAGCACACGGTCGTCCCCCGCGATCTTGAAGAAACCACCGCAGCGCTTCCAGTCGTTCGCGACGCGGATGAGGACGACGACTAGACGCCGCGCGGATGAGCCACGAGCCCGGCGCTCGCAGGCTTCACGCGCTCGGCGCAGAAGGGTGTGAGGCGCGGGAGGCGTCGGATTCCATACGCCCCACGAGCGCTCGGTGCTGCAGAAAAACCGCGTAGGTCACGAGCACAAACGCGGGTATTCCCATGAGCAGTTTGGCTACGCCGAGCGCGTCCGTCGCTCCCGCGAAATACAGCGGGGCCTGCACCGCGACCTTGAGCACGAAAAGTCCTGCAAAAAGGAGCGTGGAAGAGGTGTAGGTGTGCATGCCCGCTTTTGACGATCGCCACTGGGCCACGCGCGGGTCAACGATCGCTGCGACATAGCCCACGGCGGGATGTCTCACGAGCACAGAGAGCAGAAGTCCGATGGCGTACACGGCGTTCGTGACAAGGCCCGGCACATAAAAGCCGCTTCCGTTGCCGCTTTTAATGGCGATGAACGCCCCAAGAGCCACCCCAATTGCGCCGCTTATCGCCGGCGTGACCTGGCTTTTCGTGACAATCCGCCAGATGAGGGCAATAGCCACAACGGCAAGCGAGGCGGCGCTTGCGATGACGACGTTGCGAGTGAGCAAGAACAGGATGACGAAAAGGAGAGTCGGCACGACCGACTCGACTAGCCCGCGCACACCGCCGATCGCGTCCACGACGCTGTATTCCTTGGAGGAAAAACTCGCCTTGAGGCCGGTTGCGGGTGGCTCGGGAGCAGAAGAAGGAGAGGTCACTGGCCGTCGTCCTTTACACCGTGGATTGCGTAGCGCGGGTTGTACATGAGGCGTTTGCGGCCGCGAAGACCCACAAACCCCTCGACTTCGAGACGTGTCCCAGGCTCGATGCCTGCGATTGATTGCCGCCCGAGCCAGACGAGTGCGAGCCTTCCCGTGCCGTCGTGTAGCTCGACGTCGAGCTTCGGGTCGCGGCCGGCCGGCTGCACGACGATCGAGCTCACCGTGCCGAGGCAGCGGGCGCGGCGACGCGAGGTGATCGAACCAATCTCATCGCGATCCGCGAGGCCGTCATCCTCATCATCGGTGACCGCCGATGAGACGTTCAGGATTTCCTTCGCCTTCGCAAAGACGCTCACGCGCTACCTCACTTCGGCGATTGTGGGCCCCTGACCGAGCGGGTCGGTTTCATCCGGGAGCGCAGTCGCAGCACCTTCCCCAGGAATCGTCAACTCGAGTACCTCGCGGGGTGCCTTCGCCATCGAACCGCGAACGACGACGATTGAGCGAATGATGTCCTCGATCTCTTCGCGGATCGGTCCCGCCTGCAGTGCGGCACCGGAAATGACAGCGCGCAAGAACCAGCGGGGACCATCGATACCCACGAAACGCATGGGTCGGTGCGCGCGCGAGTTCGATCCCTTGACGGCGATCGGGATACGAGCGTAAAGCTCGGTGCCGAACGTCCCCTCGCGCGTTTCAGTTGTCCCGCCTTGCGACGCGATCGATTCGCGCAAGGACTTCCGGATCTCATCCCACAGCCCTTCGCTTTTGGGAGCCGCGAACGCATTGACCTGGACCTGGGAATCCCCGTAGGTCAGGGTGAGGCCCGTGACAGCCCTCGAGCGTTGCTCGACCTCAACGGCGATGCTCATACCCTCGCGTGCGGGGATCTGCAGCGATCCGAAATCGAGTCGCTCGTCGTCGGGCGCGTCCGCGATGTCGTAAGGTCCCTTCACCTCTTCTGGTTCAGGGGCGTGATCCTCAGAAGCCTGCACGTTTTCAGCGGGCGCAGCCTTCCTCTTTGAGCGTCCAAAAAGTCCCATGACTATGCCTCGTTTCCTGTGCTGACAGCGGTCGAAGAAAAGCCGCCGCTCGAGCCAAAACCTGCTTCGCCTCGCTCTGCTTCGTCGAGAGAATCCACGTCCACGATGCGCGGGCGCAGAATCGGGACGATCACGAGTTGCGCGATGCGATCACCGCGGGAAATGCGAAGAGTGTCGCTCCGGTCCGTGTTGAGAAGGGCAACCTTGAGTTCGCCACGGTAGCCCTCATCCACAATCCCGGGACCATTCACAATTGTGATGCCATGCTTTGCGGCGAGCCCCGAACGGGGGCACACAAGTCCGACGGTAGCCGACGGAAGCGCGATCCTCACTCCCGTGGGAATGAGAGCGCGTTCACCGGGGGCGAGCTCGTAGTCAATGGCACTCGCGAGATCAAGTCCCGCGTCGTCGGCGTGCGCTCGTGTGAGCGAGAGTTCTGGAGCGTCGCACACGGTCTGAAGTTCGACCGCCGACGCCGTGGATGCCGTGGCGTTTTCACTCATGTCTCAAGCCTATCCCCGCGCGGGTTCTTCTCGCTGATTCCTGGGTGCGTGGTGCGGCACGTATAGAGACGAGCCCAAGGCGCGACGCGTGTACGCCTCGAGGCATGTGAGACGATGGCAGCCATGACCTCCCTGTTTCATGAGCGCCTCCATCCCGGCCCATTTGTCGTGTGCATCGCGATTATCTTCGGTGTTTTGCTGGGGGCGATTCTTACTCCATTGAGCGAGATCGTCGGTATTGCCACCGCCATCACCCTCGGGGCTTTCTTTCCGGCGCTTCTCGTCGCCTCCTCGCCCGTGGTGGAGGTCCGCGCGGATGTGGTTGCCGCAGGCCCCGCGCGCATCGAGGTGGATGTTCTCGGTGAACCGCGCATCCTGAACAAAGCGGATTTCGAAAAAATTCTGGGGCCGGACATTCGCCCTCTTGATTTTCGAGTTGTACGCGGATGGATTTCGACCGGCGTTGAAGTACCGGTTATCGACCCCGACGACCCGACACCCGCACTCGTGTTATCGCTACGACGCCCCGAAGATTTTGCCTTGGCTCTCAAAACCGCGCAGAAAAAACGGGCGCACGAGGATTCTTCCTCGCACACCCGCTAAAGGTTCGCAGGGTTTCAGTCGCCCGAGCATTCTTTACAAATGATGAGCTTGCCCTCGACGTGATCGATCTGGCTGCGGTGCTTCACAAGGAAGCACGAGCCACACGTGAATTCGTCAACCTGACGAGGCAGCACGGTTACCGAGAGTTCCTCGTTGGAAAGGTCGGCACCGGGAAGTTCGAACCCCTCGGCAGCTTCGGCTTCGTCTTCGTCAACGGCAGGCGAGGCGTTATCGTTCCGGCGCCCCTTGAGTTCCTCAATCGAGTCCTCGCTCGAGTCGTCGTCCTTCTTGAATGGGGCGTCGTAATCGGTGGCCATGATTCTCTTTCACGGGGGTCTGGGGCGCTGGGGGTTTGGCGCCAAATGCGGAGTTGAGCAACGGCGGGAATTCTCCCAGGTTGGCTCTCACTTTGCAAGCTGTCCGAAGAAGATACCAGAGTTCCGCTCCTCGCGCCTCTATGGCCGCGATCGCTCTGACCTCGACGTGTCAGCAGTATTTTTCGAGGCCGGCCCTTTAGTATTGGCAGCACGCGAGACCTCGACAGAGAAAGAAGGCCGTTTAATGCGCGAGCTCACACTCGGCGGATTGCACGAGAACTCCGATCACCTCATTCTGCTCGATGCTGAGGGCGAGCGGTACACGGTGCGCATTGATGAGGCTTTGCGCGCGGCGGTGCGCCGCGATGCCTCGTCCGTTGGCCTCATTCAGCAGTCCCATTCGTCCGCGCTGCGACCGAAAGACATCCAAGCCATGCTCAGGGGTGGCTCGACAGTCGAGTCGATCGCCGAGCTTGCGGACATGGATGTTGAGCATGTGAAGCGCTACGAGGGGCCCGTGCGAGCAGAACGCGATCACACGGCCCGTCGTGCTCAAGAATTCCGCACGTCCAAAGGCGGAACAGAAAAACTCATCGATGTTGTTGAGCCTCGCCTCCGTGCGCGAGGGGTTGAAGACGACATCGACTGGGACGCGTGGCGCCGAAGCGACGGTACCTGGACTCTCCAGCTCACCTTCGTCGCGGGTGGTCGCTCGCGCATCGCAACGTGGCAGGCCGATCTTCCGAACCGCGTCGTGACAGCCGAGGACAACGAGGCCCGCTGGCTTTCGGATTCCGAAGTGGCACCCGAGGCTCCCTCCGCGCGCCCCCGCTTCAAGGCGCAGCGCGCACACGTGTTCAACGTCGAAGAGGGCGAATCACCTCGTTCGGCCCAGACTCCTGCGACGACCACCCCCATTTCAGAGCGTGAGCTCGATGAGCTCAATGCGCGCCGCGGCACGCCGTCTGTCGACCACGGCCAGCAGGCACCCGTGTCACAGCCCGAGCCGCAGCTCGAGCACTCGACCGACGCCACAGAAACCTCGCCCTGGCAGAGCCTCGAGGAATACACGCCAGAAGAACCATCCGATCCGGCTCCTTCGGCCAGCGAGGAACCCGAACCTGTGAGCGAGGAACGCCCCGCCCCCGTGCGTATCGTGCCGATTACCGCGCGGCACCATGACCGCAAGGTTCACGCTGATTCTTTCGACACCGAGGAAGTCTCCTATGTCGAGGCTCCCGAGGATCTGAGCGAAGCTCCTGACCCCGCGCACGACCCCTCGGCCTCCGAAGAGGACCCTCGCGAAGACGAGACTCCCGAGGGCGAAGAGCCGGCCGAGGACGCCGCAGAAACCGCACCGGCCGCCGATGGCACCGAAGAGTCAGCCGAAGAAGGCGGAGACGAGGACTCTCAGCTCACACCACTTCCGGGCTTTGACGATGAGCCAAAGAAGCCAGCGAAGAAGCCCAAGCGCCAGCGCGCTTCGATTCCGTCATGGGATGACATCGTCTTCGGGCACAGGGACTGACACCTCCACCTCAAGACGCCACTCACACCTCGATTTGAAGGAACGGCACGAAAAGTTCGGCCTCGCTCAGCGAGCCGTGCACGCCGCGCTGCTCGAGAGAGGCCGCTGACACGAAGCCGGTGTGAGTGAATTGGTGGTGTCCCCGCGCAAAGATGAGGGCATCTCCGAGGCGTTCGTGCACCACCCGCGAATCGGCGAAACCCGGGTCGCCGAGCAGACCGCTCGAAAGCATCTGTTCGGCGTCGAGAACGAGGCCCCGCTCCCCTACCCAGTCGCGAAGATCGGCGAGGGGTGGGCTACCGTCGGAACTGTTGAACCGAACCATGAGTGCGCGCCCCTCCCCCGCGACGCCCGTGCACCGCGAAAGCGGAGCGGGCGCCTGGGCGAGATCGGCAATGTGGTCAAAGTTGGCGGGGATCATGCCGTGATCAGCGGTGATACTCACCCGGGTCCGTGGAGGAAGCGCACGCATGAGCGTGCCGAGGAACCTATCCGTATCCTCGAGAGCGTCGAGCCACGCGGTTGAGCCTGGCCCATAGCGATGCCCAGCCTTGTCGATTTCAGGAGCGTGAAGATAGCACGCACCGTTATCGCCCACGTGAGCGAGTGCCTTTCGCAGGGCACCGATCCGGCCTCCGGGTGAGGAGTAGCCGAAGAAGTCCCAGTGTTCGGCGGGCTGGAGCATTCCCGTGAGGAAGCTCGTGCGGTAGCGTGCGGGCCCCACGTGCGCGACCCGCCGCTGCTGGCGCTGCTCGGAAATATCCACGCGAATCCACTCGCGCGGCCCAAGGTCCTTAGCACCCGTAAGATTGTTGACTCGGGAGCCGCTCGCCGTAAGCCCTTCATAGCCGAGGATGCCGTGGCTGAGCGGCGCGAGCCCCGTGAAGAGTGAGGCGAGCACGCTCGTCGTGGTCGCGGGCGCGATGGTCGTCTCTCGTTCGATCTCCCTCGCGTGGGCACGGAAAAACCGAGCGTGTGCCCTCGCACGCTCAAGCGCCTCAAAGCCTAGGCCGTCGACGAGGATCAAGAGGTCGCGCCCTGAACCGTCCTCGAGCGCGTCACGCCACTTTCGCACGAGGCGGGGCGTGCCCTCGCGCCAATCGACGGGGGCGGTCATTGCGTAGCGTCGTAGAGAGAATCGAAAAACGCGAGTGCGTCGGCGATGGCCTGCTCGCCGTCGGCGAGTGCGCTCACCCTCAGCACGAGGTCGGCCTCGCGACTCTCACCCGTGTAGCCGTGGTCGGCGCTGCATTGGGGGTCATCGCACCATGCGGGCTGCACATCGAGCCTGCGGTTCGCGCCCCAACTGAGGCCGAGCGTCACCTCTGCTTCGCGCGGTGCGATCGCGGTTCCGTCAGTGTCGTACGCCTGGGCAAGCGCGAGATTGCCCACGCGAGCAAGTTTCACGCGTTCGGTCGACACAATGACCTGGGTGGGATTGAGTGCATCCGCGCTCTCATCGTCGAGATGCACGATGAGCAAATGGTCGTCCGTGAGCGCGAGGATCGTGAGGTGACGTCGCACTTCCGGCCCGTCGAATGTGGTCTCGGGCCTCACGAGATAGCTGCGGATTCGGGCATCGCGCACCGCACGCTCAAGAGCGGCGCGGGCCGTGTCGGGAAAATATCCGGCAAGCTCAAGTTCCGTGAGAAGTGTCGGTGGAAGGCTCATGGTTCCAGTGTAGTGAGGTCAGGCGTGCTCAGGTGGCGTGGTCCGACGGTTGCCTCGCATCCGCTGATCTCTATCCCACGGGCATTCACTCGCACTGGGCTCAGAGTGAGCGACGTGAGGTCTTCAAGCTCGAGGAATGCAGAAGCGAGAGTATCGATGGCGCTCGTGAGAAGCGCGCGGCCATGCGAACCACGTGGAGCGGCGGCATCAAGCACGCTCACCGCGACAAGTTCCTCGAGCATGGCCTCCGCTGTGCCGCCGTGAAGCGGTAAGCGCGCATAGGACGCATCGCCAAAGACCTCGTAGGCGATTCCGGTGAGTGCGAGAGAGAGGATCGGTCCGAGGGCTTCATCCCGGTCGAGCCGAATACGAAGCTCGCACTCGTGCTCGCGAGCCCTGCGCACATCGTTATACGGGAGGTTGAGAGCGCTGAGGAGGGCTCGTGGAAATTGGGATGACGCAAGGGCCGTGCGCGCGTCATCGAGTTGAGCGGCGGTCAGGGTTCGAGGAGCGTGCGCAGAGGGGCGCCTGTGTGCACGCGTGTGCGCAGCCCGCAGCGACGTGGCCAGAGCCTCGCTTGCACGGGATGCAGTGGCGAATACCGGCGGCAGGTTCGGGTTTTCGCGAAGCGCGGACCTGAGCACGCGAACGCGGGGCTCATCGCTCACGACGACCATGAGCACCTGGACGGCGGAGCCGGAGGCGAGGGTCGCGAGAGCCTCGGCGAGATGGATGAGATCCACGCGCTGAGTGTCCAGAATCGCGGCGATAACGCAGTCCACTCCCCCGGGCGCGGCCATCGCCGTGAAGGCGCGCGAAACGAACCGGTCGTCGCCGACGATCGGCACGCGGAAGTTCTCACTTCGCACGTCGAGTCCAGCCTCGTGCGCGGCGGCGCGCAAGGTCGCACCAAGCGCACTCGAATTCGAGAGAAGGCCCACGCGAGTGCCGTGCGCGCGCCCCTCGCGGGATAGCAGAGCAAGGGTATCGAGGAGGTGGTCGACACTCTGGGTGCGCAAGGCTCCGGCACGGTCGAGGATCTGATTAATCGCGTCATCGGGAAGCGTCGAGGACTGACGCGCGGTGTCGGCGGGCCCTCGCTCAGGTTCGTTCGGCGGGCGCACGATGAGCACGGGCACGCGCGCCGAAAGGGCCTCTATGTGGGAGATGAGGCGCGCTGGGTCGCCGAGGGACTCGAGCGAGAGTGCGACGAGCTCGATGTCCTCATCCTCGCGCCAGCGTTCAAGAGCGTCCGTCAGGGATAGGTCTGCGCGATTTCCCGCGGAAAGAAATTCCTTCACCCGCAAGCCACGTGAATCAGCCCCCGCGAGGATCATCGCGCTGAGCGCCGTTGACTGCCCCGCCATCGCGATCGTTCCACGTTCCGAGGTTCGTGGAGACAAAGATACGTTGAGGGGGTTCTCCCCCGTTCTAAAGAAGCCGAGGGACGAGGGGCCCAGAATGCGGATTCCGTGCTTTCGAGCAGCGTGCACGAGCGCTTCTTGCGCGGCATAGCCTTCATCGCCCGCGTCGGCAAAACCTGCGCTCACCACGACCGCTGCCTTCACGCCGCGGTCCGCGAGATCATCTATGGCCGAGATACAACGGTCGGGCCGGAGGGCGAGGACAGCGAGGTCGACGGGGCCTGGCACATCGGCGATGCTTCCAAAACTCTTCAAC
The DNA here is from genome assembly GCF_032550575.1 of Dermabacter sp. Lineage (NCBI taxonomy): Bacteria > Bacillati > Actinomycetota > Actinomycetes > Micrococcales > Dermabacteraceae > Dermabacter > Dermabacter sp. The sequence goes on from NZ_JAWFZC010000001.1 coordinate 312,867, forward strand.
CCGTTGATCTCGTAAGCCTCGGGATTCACGGGGAAAATAGTGCCGTTGAAACCGCTTGCGATAAGCCCGCGAATGATCTGCGCCCCTACTTGGTCGCGCCGTCGACTTGCCCCAACGACCATGATCGACGTCGCGTCAAACAACAGCGACATGGATGCGGCCTCGGCTCGACGTACGCGATCGCGGCGCGCCTCATCGGTGGCAGCCGTCGGAACCGCGCTCCATGAAAGGGCCACGGCCCCTTCTTCCGCCTCGCCACGCTCGAGAGCGAAACCCAAACGCTCGAGGACGCGGAACATCGCGTCGTTGTCAGCGAGGACATCTGCGGTGAAGGTCTCGACCCCAACCGAACGTGCGAGTTCGGTGAGGCGCTCGAGAAGTACTGTACCAAATCCCTGCCCCTGGAGATGGTCGGCCACGACGCACGCGAGGTCCGCAACCGTGGGAGCGGTCCGGGTGAAACGCGCGACGCCGACGATCTGTTCCCCCCGGAACGCACCGAGGGCGATGCGATCACGTCCATCGACGCGCGTGAGCCGCTTGAGCTCATCGCGGCTAAGCGACTGCTTCGACGTGAAAAACCGCTGATACCGCGTTCGCTGAGATAAAACGCCGTAAAAGGCCTCGAGTGCACGGGCATCCGCGGGCGTGAGAGGCCGAACGAGGATGCCCATGCCGTTTGCCGCGCATTCGTAGGAGGACCACCACTCGGGGTAGAGCCCACCGTGTGCGCGCCCTTTCGCACTTCGCCTTCCTCGTGCCATGTGACAATTCTACGTTCGCCGCCTGCGCCGTATGTGGGATTGACGCTGGCACAATGGTTTGCATGGCCTCACGTACCTCTACGCCCGCCCCGGAGCCGATCAAGGAAAACATCGTCGACATCGACGTCACGAGCGAGATGGAGACGTCCTTCCTTGAGTACGCGTATTCGGTGATCTACTCCCGCGCGCTCCCCGACGCCCGCGATGGCCTCAAGCCTGTTCAGCGCAGGATTCTCTACACGATGGACAACATGGGCCTTCGCCCCGATAAGGGGCACGTGAAGAGCCAGCGTGTGGTCGGCGATGTGATGGGTAAGCTCCACCCGCACGGTGACTCCGCGATCTACGACGCACTCGTGAGGCTCGCGCAAGACTTCAACATGCGCCTGCCCCTCGTGGATGGCCACGGCAACTTTGGCTCGCTCGACAACGGCCCCGCGGCCGCCCGCTACACCGAGGCGCGCATGGCTAAGGCCGCGCTCCTGATGACGGCCTCGCTCGACGAGGACGTCGTCACCATGGTGCCGAACTACGACAATCAGCTTCTCCAGCCGGAAGTCCTGCCCGCCCAATACCCGAACCTCCTCGTCAACGGCGCCGCGGGTATCGCGGTGGGCATGGCCACCAACATGGCGCCCCACAACCTCGTCGAGGTCATCGCGGCTGCGCGTCACCTCCTCGACAATCCAGAGGCCTCGCTCGAGGACCTTATGCGCTTCGTTCCCGGCCCCGATCTTCCAAGCGGTGGCCGCATCGTAGGGCTCGACGGTATCCGTGACGCCTACGAGACCGGCCGCGGAACTTTCAAGATGCGCGCGACCACCAAAGTCGAGAATGTCACGAGCCGCAAGAAGGCGATCGTCGTGACCGAACTGCCCTACCAGATCGGCCCGGAGAAAATCGCCGAAAAGCTCCGCGATGCAGTGCAGGCCAAGAAGGTCCAGGGCATTAGCGACTACCAGGACCTCTCCGACCGCAAGAACGGAATGCGGCTCGTGCTCACCCTCAAGAGCGGCTTCAATCCCGAGGCAGTCCTCCAGCAGCTGTACAAGCACACCCCCATGGAGGATTCCTTCGGCATTAACAATGTCGCGCTCGTGAACGGGCAACCCCGCACGCTCGGCCTCAAACCGCTCTTGCGCGTCTTCCTCGATCACCGCATCGACGTCGTGCGTCGCCGCACTGAGTTCCGTCTCGGCAAGCGGCGCGATCGTCTCCACCTCGTTGAGGGCCTCCTCATCGCGATCGTCGACATCGACGAGGTCATTCAGATAATTCGCTCCTCGGACACGGTCGAGAGTGCGCGCGAGCGTCTCATGGCCGTCTTCGACCTTTCGAGTGCACAGGCCGAATACATTCTCGAACTGCGTCTTCGCCGACTCACAAAGTTCTCGCGGCTCGAGCTCGAGTCAGAGCGCGACGAACTCGAACGCGAGATCGCAGAGCTGCTGGAAATTCTCTCCGAGGAGGCTGCGCTCCACCGCGTTGTGAGCGCAGAGCTTCAGGCCGTCGCCGAAGAGCATGGAACGCCGCGCCGAACGATCCTCCTCGAGGCCGATGCCGCGAAGGCCAAAGCCACGCCCGCGAGCCTCGAGATCGAAGACGCGCCGTGCGATGTCCTCCTGTCCGGAACCGGACTCGTTGCCAGGGTCCCGCGCATCGACGCCGTAAATGCCGATGCGCACACGCGCTCGCAACACGATGTCATCCGTGCACGCGTGAGCACAACGACACGCTCCGTGATTGGCGCCGTCACCGACCTCGGTCGTCTCCTCCACGTCGATGTCGTCGACCTTCCTGCGCTCGCACCTTCGGCCGGATCCTCGTCGATCGCGGGCGGAACACGCTTGACCGACCTCCTCTCGCTCGAGAAAGGTGAAACGGTCGTGGGCCTCGTGCGGCTCGACCTTCCCGAAGGTGAAACCGACAAAGGCGGCATCGCGCTCGGTACCGCGAACGGCGTCGTCAAGCGCGTCAACAGAGACTTCCCGAAGTCGGACGGTTTCGACATCGTGACGCTCAAGGGTGACGACCGTGTCGTGGGCGTCGTCGACATGCGCGACGATGCCGACATGGATCTGGCCTTTATCACCGCCCACGCTCACCTCCTCCACTTCCCCGCCTCGGGCGTGCGTCCCCAGGGACGCAGCGGCTCGGGCGTCGCCGGTATCAAGCTCGGCGAGGGCGACGCGGTCATCGGATTCGGCGCCTTCGATGTCACGAAACCCGGCGAAGTCGTGACCGTCGCGGGCTCCTCGAGCGCACTCGACGGAGTCCAATCAGGCTCGCTCAAGGTTTCCGCCGCCTCGGAATACCCGGCGAAGGGACGAGCGACAGGTGGCGTTCGCTGCCATCGCTTCCTGCGCGGCGAAGACGTGCTGATCTCCGCATGGATCGTCAATTCGCCCGCACTCGCATGTTCGGATGCCGGCGCTCCCATCGACCTTCCTTCGCCGATCGCCAGGCGAGACGGATCCGGCTCGCCCCTCACGCTCCCGATCGCCTCGGTAGGCTCCCTGTCATGACGCCACTAACCATTCCCGACGGCGTGACGCTCAGCGAGCGCGAGGGCGCCACCGTACTGAGCGCCCGCACTCACGCATGCGCCCTCGATCTCTCGCTGTCCGGCGGCCACGTGACGAGCTGGATCCCGAACGGTCATGACGAGACCCTGTGGCTCTCGCCCCTTGCGACGTTCACTCCCGGGCATCACATCCGCGGCGGAGTCCCGCTCATAGGCCCGTGGTTTGGCCGCGGAAACTCGGGCACCGAAGAGCCACAACACGGATGGTTCCGGCGTGCCCAGTGGAAGCTTGCAAGCGTTGAGGTCACCCCCGACGGCACCATCAACGTCTCCCTCGACCTCGCTGAGATCCGCAACTATCTCGGGTTCGAAGTAGAAGCGGCCAGGCTGCACGTCCGTGCGGGCGCGACACTCGAGCTCAGCCTGGACGTCACCGCAGGCGGCACACCCCTCGACCTTGAGGCGGCGTTCCACACGTATTTCCTCGTGAGCGACGTGCGCGAGGCAACCGTCGGAGGCCTCGAGAACGTTCCCTACACCGATGCTGCCCGCTCTCGCACCGCGGGCCTAGGCCCCTCGGTCCTCCGCTTCTGCGCCCCCACCGACCTGGTCTTCGAAGCAGCACCGCCGCTCGTGTTGACCGACCCCGGTGCCGCGCGTCGGATGGTCATCGACCAGCACGGCGCAAGCCGCACGGTCGTGTGGACGCCGTGGCAGGCGGACGTCGCCGCCACCGCCGACATTCCCGACAGCGAATGGACGCGATTCGTGTGCGTCGAAACTGCGGTGAGCGAAGGCGGAACTGTGCATCTCGCCCCAGGAACGACGCACACTCTCACGGCGCGCTATACCCTCGAGCACAGCTGAGCTCTAGGCGTCGATCCTCTCGGCGTCGAGTTCTTCCGCGCCTTCGACGATGAACTGCTTGCGAGGGGCGACCTCGGAGCCCATGAGGAGCTCGAACACGCGATCGGCCGATTCGGCATCCTGAATAGTCACGCGACGAAGCAGGCGCTGCGACGGGTCCATGGTCGTGTCCGCGAGCTGATCGGCGTCCATTTCACCAAGGCCCTTGTAGCGCTGAATAGGCTCCTTGTACCGCTTCTTCGAACGCTCGAGCTTCTTGAGAAGCTGTTGCAGTTCCTTCTCGGAGTACGTGTACACGTACTCGTTCTTCTTCGAACCGCCGTGAATAATTTCGAGGCGGTGCAGAGGGGGCACTGCCGCGTAGATGCGGCCTTGCTCGATGAGCGGGCGCATGTAGCGGTGGAAAAGCGTGAGCAGGAGGGTGCGAATATGGGCGCCGTCGACGTCAGCATCGGTCATCATGACGATTTTGCCGTAGCGCGCCTGCTCAATATCGAACGTGCGACCGGAACCGGCCCCAATCACCTGGATGATATTGGCGCATTCGGCGTTTTTGAGCATGTCCGTAATCGAGGCTTTTTGCACGTTGAGGATCTTGCCGCGGATCGGCAGGAGCGCCTGAAATTCCGAGTCGCGTGCGCTTTTCGCGGTGCCGAGTGCCGAGTCACCCTCGACGATAAAGAGCTCGGAGCGGTCGATCCCGGTGTGGCGGCAGTCAGCGAGCTTCGTGGGCATGGTCGAGGATTCGAGCGCGTTCTTCCGGCGCGAAACTTCCTTGTGCATGCGTGCAGCCACGCGCGCCCGCATCTCGCTCACGACCTTGTCTACAACGAGCGCCGCCTGCTCTTTTTCGCCCTTCTTGGTCGATGCGAGGAATGCGCCGAGTTCACGCTCGACAACTTTCGCGACGATCTGACGCGCGGCGGGGGTCCCGAGGACTTCTTTCGTTTGGCCCTCGAACTGTGGTTCATCGATACGAACGGTGACCACCGCGGTGAGGCCCGCGAGGGTGTCGTCCTTTTCGATCTTTTCTTTCTTCGCGTTGAATTTCACGCGGCGCGATTGCGCATCGACTGCCTTACGGACGACCTTGACGAGCGCCTGCTCAAAGCCGGTGACGTGGGTTCCGCCCTTGGGCGTTGCGACAATGTTGACGAAACTCCGAACGGTCGTGTCGTAATCCGCACCCCACCGCAAAGCGATATCGACTTCGCACGTACGGCTCACGTCCTTGGAGACCATGTGGCCGCTCTTATCGAGAACCGGCACGGTTTCCGTGTAGTCGCCCGATCCCGTCAGCCGAATCACGTCGGTGATTTTCTGGTCCTTCGCGAGATAGTCGACAAATTCGGAGATACCGCCCGCGTAGTGGAAGACGGTGCGCTCGCTCTGTTCGGGGGTGCGCTCTTCGCGCCTATCGAGAAGAACGATTGTGAGCCCTGGGACGAGGAACGCCGTTTGGCGGGCGCGGCGCTGAATCTCGTCGAGGACGACGTGGGCTCCTTTGATAAAGATCTGCGAATCGACCCAGTAGCGCACGCGCGTGCCAGTGACGCCTCGCTTGACCTTGCCGATCTCGCGCAATTCACCTGCGCCTGTGAACTTCGTAAACGGCGAGGCAGGATCGGGCGCGCCCTGATCGTCAAAAGTGCCCGCGATGCCTCGCTGGAAACTCATGGCGTAGGTTTTGCCGCCTCGGTCAACCTCGACGTCCATGCGAGAACTCAGCGCGTTGACGACCGATGCACCGACGCCGTGGAGGCCGCCCGAATTCGAGTATGAACCGCCGCCGAACTTCCCACCCGCGTGCAGCTTGGTGTAAACGACTTCGACGCCCGTGAGCCCCGTGCGCGGCTCCTTGTCGATCGGGACGCCTCGCGCTTTGTCCTGAACTTCGATCGAGCCGTCGGGGTGGAGGATGATCGTGATCTCGTCGCCAAAACCGCCGAGGGCCTCGTCAACCGCGTTATCAAGAATCTCCCACAGGCAGTGCATAAGGCCGCGCGAATCCGTCGAGCCGATGTACATACCTGGGCGTTTACGTACGGCTTCGAGGCCTTCGAGGACTTGAAGGTTCGCTGCATCGTAGGCTGCCGTCTGGGAGTTTGTCTTTTGTGCCACGCCCCGATCTTAGGCGGGAACGCCCCTGTTTCGGTGGATTTTTGGGCCCGACGATTGCCCCGCGTTAGGCGTACCACAGGCGATTGCGCTGCGAGCGAACCGGGATCGTTACTGCTCGCTTCGAGGGCGCGTCAAGGCGAGAATGGGGGCATGGAAACGATGCTTGAAGAACGCACTTTGACCGCGCACGATCGCTGCGATCGCTGCGGCGCGCAGGCTTACGTGAAGTTCGAACTTGAGGTGGGCGGCGAGCTTCTGTTTTGCGCCCACCACGCGCGCGCAAACGCCGAGGCGCTCGAGGGAATCGCCACTCGCGTTGTCGACGAAACCGAGCGCTTGAGCGCCGAATAGGGCGCAGTGACTGCGGGAAGCCCAAAAGCCCTTAGAAAAGAACAGTGGCCGCACCACACGGTGCGGCCACTGTTCTTCTCTTGACTCGACTTAATCGAGGTAATCGCGAAGGACCTGCGAGCGCGACGGGTGCCGGAGCTTGCTCATGGTCTTCGACTCGATCTGGCGGATACGCTCGCGCGTCACTCCGTAGACCTTGCCGATTTCATCGAGGGTCTTGGGCTGGCCGTCCTCGAGGCCGAAACGCATCGCGACCACACCGGATTCGCGCTCGCTGAGCGTATCGAGTACGGAGTGAAGCTGTTCCTGCAAAAGCGTGAAGCTCACGGCATCTGCGGGCACAACGGCTTCGGAGTCTTCGATGAGGTCACCGAACTCGCTGTCGCCATCCTCGCCAAGCGGGGTGTGCAGCGAGATGGGCTCGCGGCCGTATTTCTGGACCTCGACGACCTTTTCGGGGGTCATATCGAGTTCCTTCGCGAGTTCTTCTGGAAGCGGCTCGCGGCCGAGATCCTGGAGCATCTGGCGCTGAACGCGTGCGAGTTTATTGATGACCTCGACCATGTGAACCGGGATGCGGATCGTGCGGGCCTGGTCTGCCATCGCACGTGTGATCGCCTGACGAATCCACCAGGTCGCGTAGGTCGAGAACTTGTAGCCCTTCGCGTAATCGAACTTCTCTACGGCGCGAATGAGACCGAGGTTGCCCTCCTGAATGAGGTCAAGGAAGAGCATGCCGCGGCCCGTATACCGCTTTGCCAGCGACACGACGAGTCGGAGGTTTGCCTCGAGCAGGTGGTCCTTCGCGGCCTTGCCGTCAGCAACGATAAGTTCGAGGTCGCGGCCCTCGATGCTCTTCTTGAGCGATGGATCTTGCTTAAGCTTGTGCTCGGCATAGAGCCCGGCCTCGATGCGTTCGGCGAGCTCAACCTCCTGGACGGCATTGAGCAGCGCGACCTTGCCGATCTGCTTGAGGTAGTCCTTCACCGGGTCGGCAGTGGCGCCGGCGGTCACAACCTGCTGAGCCGGCGAATCATCATCGTCGTTCGTGAGCGCGAAGCCCTTGCTCGGATCGTCGTCGTCGGCGGAGTCGGTGTCGTCTGCGCCGCTGGAGCCTTCCGCAGCAGAATCTTCTTTCTTGGTGCCGCGTTTGCCGGCCTTCTTCGCCGACGTACGCTTGGCAGCCCTCTTGCGCGAGGCCTTCGATTCTGTTTCTTCGGAGCCGTCCTTTTCACGAGGAGCGTCTTGCTCGGCCGTCTCCGCTTCGGGCTCGCTCTTCGCACTCGAAGCGGTCTTTTTCGAGGTGTCCTTTTTCGACGCAGCTTTCTTGCCGCGCTTCGGGGCACTCTTCGAGGCCTCGACGGAATCAGCGGCATCGCCCTTACTCGCGCCGGCGCTCTTCGAGGCTGCCTTCTTCTTGCGGGAGTCGCTCGGACGGTCGAGGATCTCGATCCCGGTCTCCTCGAGCTTGTTGGAGAGCGATGCAACCTTGTACGGGGAGATACCGAGGGACTTGGCGGAGGCCTTGAGGGCCTCGTAGCTCACCGAAGTCGCTCCATCGAGAGCCGACGCGAGGGCCTCGATGTTCTTCGTGACTTCTTCTTTCTTAGACGTGCTCGTCGACACAGGCTTCCTTCAGTTGGGATCCGAGGGTGGTGCGCGGGCTCAGCTCTCGCACCGTGTGGCGGCGGGCGAATCGCGCACGAACCGTACAATTATAACGGCCCGATATTCGGATCTATTCCAGGCGCACCTAGTCTTTTGTCACGAGAACGGGGCACGGCGCCTCGAGTAGGAGCCGTTTCACGGTTTGGCCGAGCATGAGTCTGCCTACGGGGGCGCTGTGCCGAAGGCCGATCACGATGACGCTTGCGTTCTCCTCGCGCGCAACCCGCAGAAGAAAATCACCGATGTCTTTGCTGCTTTCAGCTCCCGCCTCACGCACGCGCACTTTGAGAGTTTCGAGGTAGGCACGCTCGTCGTGGCTCATGCGTGCAGACACGCGGTTGATCGCTTCCTGGACTTCCTCGGCATTCGCGCAGCACGCACCTTCGAAAGGATCCGCGTACGGGAACGAAGCTACGAGGAGCTCGCGGTCAGTGACGGCCACGTCGCGGATCGCAGCCTCGAGCGCGGCATCTCCCTGAGACGTCGGGGCATAGGCGGCGACGACAACCATGGCGATCCTTTCTACAAACAGCGCGCTCGAGTAGTGAGCACGCGGGGGAAGCTCAATAATCGTGCGGAGCAAGTCTACTGAGTTTCGGCCCGGTTCGTCACACGTACACGCGGTCCCGGACTCTTGCTCTGACCACAGTTATCCATGAGTCGAGGCATACGTTTTTCAAGCCAAAGCGGGCATATTCCCGCATGCGCGAGACCCAGAACGAGTTCAGCCATATCGCAGTGGTCTCCGGCTGCGAGGATGTCATCCGCCACGCGGAAGGCCTCCCCCATACGCCCGCTGAACCACAGGAGGAAGGCGGCAATCGCCCCAAGATTGGCGAGAGCCTCGCGGTAGCGAGGCGAACAATCCCACGCATTCGACGTTCGCCACAGGCTCTTAAACACCTCGATCACACGATCGCCCTGGCCGCCGGGCATGAGATGCGGCCCCGGAAGAAACTCTGGGTCCTCGAACACTGAAGCGATGGCCTCCGAGGGGCTCGCAAAAGCGTTCTGTTCAGATTCCACGACGTGCGCGATGATGTGGTCACGCCCGGGCCCCAATGCCGCTAGCGATGCGAGCACGTGAACGGCGTCCTGAAGGCGCTTGGCGTCACCATCCCCCATGCGCCCGCCCTCTCGTTCGTGACGCGCGTGCTGAGCACTCAGTTCCTCGAGCGCGCTACGACTCGGCCCCTCGAGGCACGTGAAGGTGCGAAATTCGGTGTCGCTCTCGCACAGCGAGCGAACGGAGGCAAGGAAAGCACCGTCCATCGCCTCCCTCTCGACTTTTTCGCGAAAGGGAATGCCGCTTGCGACCGCGCTCGCAGCGAACTGACTTTCTTCGAGCAGACCAAGGTGCGTGACTTTCCAGTAGTCGCCATCTGCCGTCGTACTGAGCGCCCACGGCCCTTCATAGGCGTGTAAGGCACAGGGGATAGTGAGACCGCGCATGAGGCACGCCTCGGCGACAAGGTCGCACAGCGCAACGAGCAGATCGATGGTCTGCGTGTCGTGACGATCTCTATCGAAGCATTCGGCCCTCTCCCCCGGGCACTCTGTGCATTCGCCGGGAACCGGCGAACCCGTAGCGAGGACGGCGAGGTGAGTTGCGCCGAGCGCCTGGAGGTTGAGTGCGAGCCGCGACACCTCAAAGGCTGCCCATTCGGGCTCTGTGCCCTCGTCAATGCGCATCCTGCTGAGCATGACCCCCGCCTCGCCATTTGGACTCGCACCACATCCAAAGACGATGAGTGAGGAATCGATATCAAGACGGTCAAAGTGCATGGCGACTGCCGCAAAAACATCGCGTGCATCAAGCAGATTAACGGTGGGAGCAAGCGCTTGCGACTCGCATGAATAATGCTGTGTTTTGTGTGTCATGCCTCAAGAGTTGCCGCTATTGACCGAACGTGCACGCCTGAGATCCTCGCTTGTGGAGGGCTGCGTCTGTGGGGCCCAAACCGCAGTTCGTCGCTCTGTGGCACGATGGAAATTCACAACAGCACGGCGAGAGCACACCACACCAAGCCGAGGAGGATCCGCGTGCATCACCCCCCTTTCGACGACGTTCGCGAGAGCGTCACCACAACCCTCACGCGCTTCCTCGAAACCGAGGGCGACGCACTGGGGGCAATCGCGCCGGAAGCTGCAGATCTTGCCGCGCTCCTCACGGGTTTTCTTGAGGGAGGCAAGTGCCTGCGACCGATGTTCGTGCACGCGGGCGCGTGTGCTGCCAACCCTTCGCTCGGAGACGCAGATGCGAATGACGTGGCGACGCTCGGCGCGGCCGTCGAACTCGTGCAAGCAGCGGCCCTCATCCACGACGATGTTCTCGATCACTCGCCGACCCGCAGGGGACGCCCCGCTATACATGCCGCCGCCACCCACGCACACGAGGCACGCAACCTCGCGGGAAGCGCGGAGGATTTCGGTATCGCGACCGCGGTCATCCTCGGTGATCTCGCCCTTGCGCTCGCCCATCAGCTTGCCTCTCACGCTTTTGCCGGAGCCGACGACCGCGCTCATTTCCAGGCGCTGTGTGCAGAGGTGATGACCGGCCAGTACCTCGACATCTTGAACCAGTCCGGCGCCATCACCTCCACGAAATCGGCAACGGATTCCGCCTCCCTCGTGACGCGCTGGAAGACCGTCTCCTACACGGTCCACAGGCCTCTCATGATCGGCGCGACCCGCTGCGACGCTTCTCCCGCGCTCCTCGAATCCCTCGGCGCCTACGCACTTCCCGCTGGCGAAGCTTTCCAGCTCCGCGACGACCTCGACGGAGTCTTCGGGGACGAGGCCGCCCTTGGGAAATCCACAAGCTCAGACATCCGTGAAGGCAAGCGCACGATGCTTCTCGCCCTCGCGCAGGAGCGCGCAGGCGAAACCGAACGCAGCGTTCTCGCAGCAACCGTCGGAAACTCTGACGCAGATACGGAGAGCATCGAACGCGTGCGCGAGATCATGACGGCCACGGGCGCACGCGAGAGCGTCGAGAACCTCATTCGTCAACGCGAGGACGACGCGCGCGAAGTTATCGCGAACGAACTCTCATCGCTCACCTCGAGCGAATCGTGCGAACTCCTCGACTTGCTCGTGCGAAAACTTGCCCGAACGGACCGCTGAGCCCCTTTCCCACATGAGTGAAGACGCGCGGGCCGTGCCCGAAAAATACGGCTAAAACCCGAGCGACTGGGCGCGCCGGCGCACCTCGCCACGCTGCCCGCTTCGCAAATGGTCGATAGGTCGACCGGGCAAAGAGGCATCGTCGGTAAAGAGCCACTCGATGATCTCGTGGTCGGCAAAATGCTGGTCGTGGAGAAGCATGATCGTGCCTCGAAGGTGCGGAAGGACCGCCCCGTCACGAAGGAATTCGGCGGGCACAGAACGGACCTTAGGGGTTCCGCGGCGCACCTCGACGAGGTGGAAGTCTTCAATCAAGCGCTGCACCTTGGTCACCGAGATACCGAGGATCTCCGCGACGTCGGGCAGTGGGAGCCACGCCTCTACGAGAGAGTCGAGCCGGTCGATGTCGTCAGCTGAGATATTCACGCCTTCAGCATATTCCAGGGTGTCGTGCGCGGGCACCCGGCGGCGGCCCGCATAGACTTGCGGCGTGAGTACCGAGTCTTCTTCCCCAGACATCGGCCTCGTCCTTAGCAACCGCTACCGCGTCGAGCACCTGATCGCACGCGGTGGCATGGCCACGGTGTATCGCGGCTTCGACGAGCGCCTGCATCGCCCTGTCGCGCTCAAAATCATGCACCCGCATCTCGCGGACAACCCTGAATTCATCTCGCGCTTCTCTCGCGAAGCCCGAAGCGCGGCCCGACTCACCCACCCCCACGTGGTCAATGTCTACGACCAGGGCGAAGATCAGGGGCGCGTGTACCTTGCCATGCAACTCGTCGAGGGCGAGACACTGCGCGACGAACTCCGCCGCGACAAAACCCTCAGCCTCAAACGCGCGCTGCGTGTGGGCCGCGACGTCCTCGCCGCGCTCGATGCCGCACACCGCTCCGGAATTATCCATCGTGACATCAAGCCTGAAAACGTTCTCGTGAACGCCGAGCGCGACATCCTCGTCGCCGACTTTGGCCTCGCACGCGCCGTTGGATCCGCGACGACCTCCGCCACCGGCACCTTGCTCGGTACGGTCGCGTATGTCAGCCCAGAGGTTGTCACACGCGGCGTGAGCGATGCCCGAAGCGACCTGTACTCGTGGGGCATCATGATGTTCGAAATGCTCGTGGGCCGCACTCCTTTCCAGGGCGACTCGGCCGTGCATATCGCCTACCAGCACGCGCATGAGGACATCCCCGCACCGTCACAATTTGCGTCGGGCATCCCCGCCTCTGTTGACTCCATCATCACGTGGGCGGCCTCGCGTTTGCCCGCCTCGAGGCCCACGCGCGCCCACGAAGTACTCCTCGCCCTTGACGAGGCTCTCGACACACTAAGCCCCACCGAACTCGCCTACCGTGCGCATCCCGCACCGAACGTCAAGGCCAATGCCGAGACGGCCGGCGTTCCTCGACTCACACGCCAGTTCTCGCCCTCAACGGCGCGCACCGATTCCGCTTCGTCACCAGCCTCCCCGGTATCACCGGTATCCCCGGCATCGCCGTCGAACGAAGCCCTCCTCGATGACAAAACCTCAGAAAAGTTCTGGGAAAACGACACCTCAGGTCGCGAACTTTCCACGACCGGAAGCGGTGCGGGAGCGGCGGTCAGGAAAAAGTTCGAGCTCCGCGAGCAGCCGTCGGACTCCCCCGATGCCGATGAAAGCATCCGAGAAGTAACCCTCACGGGCCCTCGCCGCTCGCGCGGTGCCCATGCGAGCGAGTCCCACCCCTCGCCAGCCCTGCGCCTCCTCGCACTCGCAAGCGTCCTTGCACTCGTCGCAGCGCTCGTCTTTGGCGGCGTACGCTGGTACGACACAGAAGGCCCTGGCGGCGCGCGCACCGTGCCGCTCGTTGCGGGCGCAACTCTCAGCGACGCTGAAGCCGCGCTAACGGCGCAACAACTTACGGTGACAACGGCACAGGCCTACAGCGACGACGTCCCGAAGGGCCACGTCATATCCTCGGATCCCGCCACGGGAGCGGAGGTCCGCAAAGGCAGTTCCGTGCGCCTCACTATTTCCCTCGGGCAGGAACTCTTTGACGTTCCGCAGGTGAAAGGGCAGGCGGTTTCCGACGCCACCTCAGCCCTCACTGACGCAGGTTTTCAGGTCAACGAGACCCGCGAATACTCGGCCGACGTGCCGAAAGACATCGTGATCAGCCAAGACCCCGCAGACGCGTCACTGCCCGCGGGCACGCACGTCACGCTCACGGTCAGTGACGGACCCGAGCCGGTCGAGGTTCCGAGCGTCGCGGGAAGTGAGCGCAAAGCGGCAATCAAAGCCATTGAAGGCGCGGGCCTCGTGCCAAAAGTGAACGAGCAGTACAACTCGAACGTGCCCGCCGGCCAGGTCATCTCGCAAGATCCCGCCGGGGCCACGTCGGTGCTTCCAGGCAGCGAAGTCAAGATCTCCATCTCGCTCGGCCCCAACCTCGTGGGGGTTCCCGACGTTTTCCGCAAGAGCGAAGCCGACGCCCGCGCGGCGCTCGAAAAAGCCGGGCTCAAGGTCCAGGTCGTCTACGAGCGAGGCACGCCCGTCTTTGGCCTCGTGTCCCAGCAGTCGCAGCCGGGCGGCACCAAAGTACCGCGCGGCTCGACCGTGACGATCACGGTGTACTAGCGGTGATCAGCTCGGCCGATCGCCAAGCATGTCGGCGACGAGAAACGCGAGTTCAAGCGACTGCGAGTGATTGAGGCGCGGGTCGACGAGCGTCTCATAGCGGCGGTGCAAGCCCTCTTCGTCAAGCTCGCTGGAACCGCCTAGAACCTCGGTGACGTCATCGCCCGTGAGCTCCATGTGAAGACCAGCAGGGTTTGTGCCGACCTCCCAGTGCGCCTCAAAAAAGCCGCGCACCTCATCCATGATGTCGTCGAAACGGCGAGTCTTATAGCCGTTCGAGCTCGTGATCGTGTTGCCGTGCATCGGGTCTGTCACCCACACGGCTTCAATTCCTTCACGCTTTGCTGCCGTGAGCAGCACGGGAAGCTTCTCGCGCACGTTCGTGGCGCCCATGCGGGTCACAAACGTGAGACGGCCCGGTTCGCGCTCCGGATCAAGGACCTCTGCGAGCCGAAGCATGTCATCCGCGCTCGCGTTCGGGCCGAGCTTCACGCCGATCGGGTTGCGCAGTTGCGACATAAAGTGCACGTGGGCGCCGTCGAGCTGGCGGGTTCGCTCACCGATCCACAGGAAGTGGCCAGAGCATCCGTAGATCTCACCCGTGCGCGAGTCGACGCGCGCGAGGGCCTCCTCGTAGTCGAGGAGAAGTGCCTCGTGAGACGAATAAAACTCGACCATGCGAATCGGGTCGAAGTCCACACCGATGGCCTCCATGAAACGCACGGCTCGCTCAATATCATCCGCGACTCGCACGTACTTCGAGTAGGCGTCGGACTCCACGAACCCCTTGTTCCAGGCCTGCACCTGCCGCAGATCCGCGAAGCCGCCGCCCGTGAACGCGCGCAGAAGATTGAGGGTCTGCGAAGCGGTCGTGTACATCTTCCACAGGCGCGAGGGATCGGGCGTGCGGGATTCGGAGGTGAACTCGTAGCCGTTGACCGCATCGCCGCGGTAACTCGGGAGGCTCACGCCGTCGATCGTCTCGGTGTCGCTCGAGCGAGGCTTCGCGAACTGACCGGCCATGCGCCCCATCTTGATCGTGGGAAGCGAGGCGCCGTAGGTCAGGATTGCTGCCATCTGGAGGATCGTCTGCACCTTGTTCTTGATGCGGTCGGCAGTCGAGTCCGCAAAGGTTTCTGCGCAGTCGCCTCCCTGAAGGAGGAATGCCTCGCCACGCGCTGCTTTAGCGAGGTGGGTGCGAAGAAGGTCAACTTCGCCCGCGAACACGAGTGGGGGCGCGGCCCTCAGTTCATCAAAGACCCGTGCCCGCTCCTGCTCGTTCGGCCACGTTGGTTGCTGGACCCTCGGATATTCGCGCCACGACGAAAGCGCCTCGAGATGGGCGGATGATTCGGAAAGCTCGAACGGGTGGAATGTCGCGGCAACGTTACGGTTCTGATAACTCACCCGGACATAGTAGGCGAAAGTCACGAGCGCGACATGTGGGTCCGCTCAGCGGCACTCTCGCGACCGGAACTCACGAGGCGTTCGCGTCCTTGAGTCTTTTCTTCACGTCCGCGGCGTACTCGTCCACATACTCCTGGCCGGATAGCTCGCGAATCGCCTCCATGAGCGAGCGCGTGAGCGTGCGAAGTTCTTCGCGCGTGGCGGGTGCGTCGCTCGGCTTGTCTGCCCTCAACGTCGCCAGCTGCGCGCGCATGTCGATCGTTGGACCGATCTGTGTATGGAGCTTTGAACGGAGCTTCGGCACGATGGATTTCTTCGAGCGTTGCGCCTCAAAGGCGCCAAGTTCGGCGACGGGGAGGATGGGCGCACCCGTCGCGAGCGCGAGACGTACAGCGCCTGTCTTACCGCGATACATTCGCCCGTCATGGCTCCTCGTGCCCTCGGGGAACACGCCGAGGGCGTGCTCACCTTCGAGCACCGCGATCCCCGCGTCGAGCGCCGAGCTCGCGCCACCGCTTCCCGAACGATCGACGGGAATCACATTGACCGAGCGCATGAGCCATGCAAAAAACTTCCCCGGTACCCCCTTGCCCTTGAAAAGAGCATCCTTTCCAAGCCAGTGAATCTCGCGCGGAATCATGCACGGCACAAAATAAGTTTCGAACGCGGAGGTGTGATTGCACGCCATGATCATGCGCCCCGAAGACGGAACGTGCTGGAGGCCCGCAACTGTGGGGCGCCAGAAGAGCGTGAGCAGAAATTTAACGATCGGCTGCAAGACGGGATAGAGATGCACGGGGATAACCCTATAGGGCCACACCCACCGTGAGGGAGGGAACGCGCCACACGAGGCCTCCTCCATGCCTCGATGCACGTAAGGCGCGTACACTCGAGTGCAACCCCGCCTCGAAGTCAAGGAGCATTCCCCCGTGTCACGCGAGTTCGAAACGCCGCAAATCGCAGAGTCGAAGCCAGACGAAAACATCACCGACTTCCTCCTTCTACGCCGCACCAAGTACGCCGACATTCCCCTGTGGGAGCGTCAGCTCACGCCCGGCACATGGTCACCCATGTACGCACCGGAATTCATCACGCTCGTGAAGCGTCTCGCACAGGGGCTTATCAACGAAGGCGTCAAGCCCGGCGACCGAGTCGCGATCATGTCTCGCACGCGCTTCGAATGGGTACTCATCGACTGGGCGTTGTGGTTCACCGGGGCGATCAGCGTGCCGATCTACGAAACGTCCTCCCCCGGCCAGATCGAATGGATCGCTTCCGATTCCGGTGCGCGCTTCATTTTTTGCGAAAACGCCGGCCATGCGCAGGACATCGACGAAGTCCGCTCTTCGCTCTCGGATCTCGAGCAGGTGTGGGTCATCGAAGAGGGCATCATCGAGCAGCTCTCCGTCGCAGAAGCCGATATCAACGACGACGCGATTGAAAAGTCACGCAAGAGCCGGCACAAGTCAGACACCGCGACAATCGTCTATACCTCCGGCACGACCGGCCGACCCAAGGGCGTAGAGCTCACGCACGCGAACTTCATGGATCAATCCCTCAACGCAGTGGGTCTTCTGGGCGAGGCGGTTATGCCCCCTGGATCGCGCCTGCTGATGTTCCTTCCGCTCGCGCACGTGTTCGCCCGCGACATCACGTTCATCACGATCGTGACGGCATGCACGACCGGGTTCTCTCCCGACGCAAAGCACCTTCTTGACGACCTCGCCTCGTTCAAGCCCACCGTTCTCCTCGCTGTGCCGCGCGTTTTCGAGAAGGTGTATAACGGCGCTGAGCAGAAGGCTGTTGGCGACGGTAAGGGCAAGATTTTCCACCGTGCCGTCGAGGTTGCCATCCAGTATTCAAAGGGCCTCAACACGGGCAAGATTCCCCTGCACGTGAAAGCCCAATACAAGCTGTTCGACGCGCTCGTGTACTCGAAGCTGCGCAATCTCATGGGTGGCAAACTCACCTACGCAATCTCGGGTGGTGCACCGCTTGGCGATCGCCTCCCCCATTTCTTCCGCGGGATCGGCGTGACCATTCTCGAAGGCTACGGGCTTACGGAAACAACCGCTCCCGTGGGGGTCAACAACCCGTGGAACGTGAAAATTGGCACCGTTGGTCCACCTTTCCCCGGCTCCAAGGTCAAGCTCAACGACAAGGGCGAGCTGCTCGTCAAAGGCGTCATGGTATTCAAGGGCTACTGGAACAACCCCGAAGCCACCGCGCAGGCCCTCCAGGACGGCTGGTTTAACACGGGCGACACCGCGAGCATCGATGAGGACGGCTACATCACGATCACGGGCCGTTCAAAAGAAATCATCGTCACCGCAGGAGGCAAGAACGTGTCGCCGGCCCAGCTCGAGGACACCGTTCGCCAGAGCCCCGTCGTTGGCCAGTGCATCGTTCTTGGCGACCAAAAGCCGTTCGTGTCCGCAATCGTGACTCTCGACCGCGAAATGCTCCCCCGGTGGCTCAAAAACCAGGGGCTCGGGTCGATGTCGCTTGCCGAAGCCATTACGAACGAGCAGGTCATCGCCGAGGTCCAGAGGGTCGTTGACGAAGCGAACACCTCGGTCTCCCGCGCAGAGTCGATCCGCAAGTTCGAGATCATCGATGCGGATTTCACGGAGGAAAACGGTTACCTCACCCCGTCGTTCAAGCTCAAGCGTGCCGCTGTTGTGAAGGACTTCTCCGAGGTCATCGACCGCATTTACACGAAGAAGTAAGGCGGCAACGCCATCACTCGAGCCGTGCAGCGGGCATTCGAGGATCTCGGCCCGGAGCTCATCGACGTCGAGTTCGTCGTCGTCGACCTCGAGACCACCGGAACGAATACCGAGCTGGATGCCATCACGGAAATTGGCGCCGTACGGGTTGTGGGTGGCGAGGTTGTCGAGGAGTTTCAAACCTTCATCAACCCAGAGCGCCCGATCCCCGCATACATTGCCGCGCTCACGGGGATCTCTGACCACATGGTTCGCGATGCGCCGTCCGCAGAAGCGGTCATCCCCGCTTTCCTCGAGTTCGCACGCACCTCGGTGCTCGTCGCACACAACGCACGCTTCGACATCGGTTTTTTGAAGGCGGCCGCTCTTCAACTCGACTACCGGTGGCCCCCTTTCGAGGTCGTCGATACGCTCACACTCGCGCGCCGCGTTTTCGGACGTGACGAAGTGAAGAACCACAAGCTTTCGACTCTCGCGGGAGCGGTTGGGGCAACGACGGTGCCCAACCACCGCGCGCTGTCGGATGCGCGCGCAACGGTCGATGTTCTCCACGAGATCATCGCGCGACTTTCTGCCGGTGGCGCAAGCCACCTCTCGGATCTCACCTCAAACGGGAAGAAAGCAAGCCCCGCCCAAATCCGTAAACGCCACCTCGCGGCGGACATCCCGCCCGTGCCCGGCGTGTACTCCTTCGTCGACGCCAACGGTTCAACGCTGTACATCGGCAAGTCGGGCAATCTCCGCTCGCGAGTGCGCACCTACTTTTCACCGAACGAGACCAGGCGAGCCGTCCTCGATATCATTCCCGTCACCGAGCGTATCGACATTGTGCAGTGTTCAAGCGACGCCGAAGCTGCAATCCGCGAGCTGCGCGCAATCGCGAGTGAGCGCCCCATCGCCAATCGCCAGGGAATCCGCCCTTCCAAGGGCAATTGGCTTCGAGTCACCCACGATGGGCTGCGCCTTGCGCGCACTGTGAAAAGCGAAACGTCGCTCCACGCCTATATCGGCCCGCTCCGCTCGCGCCACGACGTCGAGCCGATTCGCTCCCTCGTGTACGCGGCACTGACTGCGGCCATCGGGGCTGAAGAGGAGAACGCTGGTGCTGCGGAAGGTCGCACCGGGACCGAAAGTCCGACGGTTCCCCGGGAACCGTCGGCAGCCGCGGGTGGGTTGCCGGTGCCGCCGGTTCATGGACCGACGTTTGTCGCAGAACCGTCGGAGCCCGTGCGCAGCAGCGCAGGCTTCCACGCACGAATGCACCGGGCCCTCACCGAGGATCCGAGCGATGTTTTTGAGTACGCGGCGAAGAAGATGCGGGCGCTCGTGGGGAGGGGACTCTACGAGAACGCCGAGGCGCTGCGCACGAGGGTTGAGTTGTTTACTGATGCCGCGCGGCGTGCCGCGCGGTTGCGATCGATCGCGGAGGTTCCATTCCTCGTCGCGGCGCGCAAAATCTCGTGCCACGATGCTTCGGCTCAATCACCGTGGCAGTGGGAGGTTCTTGCCGTACGGCACGGGCGGCTCGGGGCAGCGCGCACAATGCCGGCGTGGAGCGACCCGCTTTCGGCTATCGAGGCACTTGCTCGCGAAAGCGAAGCGGAGGCCGCCCTGCGCGCCCCGCTGTGCTTCGGCTACCACCACGAGGCTGAGCTCATCCTCGAATGGCTCGCGAAGCCTGGCATCCGGATCGTTCACGTGGAGGGCGAGTGGTCGATGCCGTCTACCGCCCGCTTTACGATCGAAGAGTTTCAGCGGGTATTTCGACGCTCTGCGAGACGTTGATCCACCGCTCAAGCGCGGCCGTGGCGGCTCCGGAATCGAGTGAGTCTTCGGCCCGTTTCACCGCGCTGAGCATTCGCTCGGCGAAGGCCGGGCTGGCGTCGGAACTCTCCTTGAGCCCCTCGGCTGCGACGATGCCCGAAGCGGCATTGAGCACGACGGCATCTCTCACGGGCCCAGTCTTGCCGGCAAGCAGGTCTCGCGCCACCTGGGCATTGTAGGAGGGGTCGCCACCGCGCAACGCGTCGATACGTGCGCGTGAGAGTCCGTAGTCTTCGGGTGCGACAACGTGCGACGTAACGGAGCCGTCCCTCACCTCCCACACATCGGTTTCGGCGGCGATACTCAGCTCGTCGAGGCCGTCGCGCCCGCGCACGACGATTGCGGACGCGCCGCGGTCTGCAAAGACACCTGCGATGACAGGCGCCATCTCCTCGAATGCCACGCCGACAGAATGGGCACGAACCCCGGCTGGATTGGTGATGGGACCGAGCACGTTGAAAACCGTGGGCAGTTTGAGACCGGCTCGGGCAACCGCACCGTGTTTCATTGACGGGTGAAAAACCTGGGCGAAACAAAACGAGATTCTCGCTTCGTCAAGCACGCGCTGCACGCCCTCCACAGGAAGATTCAGGCGCACCCCGAGCGCTTCGAGTACGTCCGCCGAACCCGATTTCGAACTTACGGCACGGTTGCCGTGCTTCGCCACAGGGATCCCCGCGCCGCGGATCACGAGCGAGGCCATGGTCGAAATATTGACGGTATTGGCGCCGTCTCCGCCCGTCCCCACGATGTCGACGGCGCCAGTGGGCGCACTAATGATCCTCGAGTGTTCGAGCATCGAGGAGGAGAGGGCGTTGACCTCATGGGTCACCGCTCCCTTCGCCTGAAGCGCCACAAGGAAACCGGCGAGAGGGACCGGATCAACGTCGCCGCACATGATCTGCTGCATCGCCCACCACGCCTCTTCGGTCGTGAGATCGCGCCCTTTGATGAGAGCGTGGGTCAGTGCGGGCCACGTATAGATTTCTTGATCCGTCATGGCGCCCATATTAAGGCGTGAACGCTCGTGACGTAGCGCAAGCCCACCAGACGGAACACGGCTTAGATCACGGAAAAAACCGGGACAAAAGCCCCGTTCGATTCAACAATCGCGCTTCCAACAGGTATGCTGAAAAAACCTGCGCACGGACTTTTGTCCCAGCAGGGTCGCACGGGCCTTGCCCGCAGCGGCCGAGACCATGTGCCGTGCATGGCCTCGCAACCCGACCAACGACGAATGAGAACCGTGACAACTGCGACTCTTTCCTCCGCCCCTCGCACCTCCCCCGTGAGCAGGCCGAACACCACTCAGGTCGGCACCATCGTGTGGCTCGCGAGCGAAATCATGTTCTTCGGTGCGCTCTTTGCTATGTACTTCACGCTGTACGGCGTCGTACCCGAGGTTTTCTACGAGGGTCAGAAGAACTTCACGCTCAACTTCGCCATCACCAACACGCTCATCCTGGTCACGAGCTCAATCACGTGCCAGATGGGTGTATTCGCCGCAGAAAAGCGCCGCAAGCGCCGCACCGGCTCGATCGTCAACATCGCCGGCTGGGGCCTCATCGAGTGGTACACCCTCACCTTCATTCTCGGCGCGATCTTCGTGTCGGGCCAGGCCTTCGAGTATGCCGAGCTCGTGCATAAGGGCCTCACCATCTCGAGCACGCCTCATGGCTCAATCTTCTACCTCGCCACGGGCTTCCACGGCCTCCACGTCCTTGGCGGGCTTATCGCCTTCCTCTTCGTTCTCGCGCGCGCCTACTCCGCGAAGAATTTCACGCACCACGAAGAGGTCAGCGCGATTTGCGTGTCGTACTACTGGCACTTCGTCGACGTCATCTGGGTAGCCCTCTTCTTCGTGGTCTACCTGCTTGACCCGCTCGTTCTCCACACCGTTGAAGGCAACTGGGCCTTCTTCTAAAGCTCCCCTACTCGGATTCGCACCCTTTACCGAAACGAGGTCCTCACAGTGAAGGCTCTGGCCACACACCGCCATCACCCGATGGCGCTCCTTGCCATCATCTTGATGGCGTTGATCGCCACGGGCGGTTTGTTTGCCGTCCTCTCCCCCAAAGACGCTTCCGCTGAGGCCTTCTCGGCCTCCGACGTCGCCGAAGGGAAGAAGCTCTTCGTCTCGAACTGCGCGACGTGCCACGGCATGAACGGCGAAGGTCGCAAAGACAGTGACGGCAACACGGTTGGCTCGTCGCTCATCGGCGTTGGCGCCGCTGCCGTCGACTTCCAGGTGGGAACGGGCCGCATGCCCATGCAGGAGTCCGGCCCGCAGGCGCAGCGCAAGCCCGTGCAGTTCACCGATAAGCAGATCTCGCAGCTTGCCGCTTACGTGGCCTCGCTGGGCCCTGGCCCGTCGATCCCCACTGAGGAGCAGCTGAGCAAGGAAGGCGCCGACATCACCAAAGGTGGCGAGATCTTCCGCATCAACTGCGCCATGTGCCACAGCGCGTCTGCTGCCGGCGGCGCACTTACGGAAGGCAAGTGGGCCCCGACTCTTCGCGGTGTCGAGGACAAGCACATCTACGAAGCCATGGAATCCGGCCCGCAGAACATGCCGGTGTTTAACGACAACAACCTGAGCCCCGAAGACAAGCGCGACGTCATCGCCTACCTCAACCAGCTTGAAGAGAACGGCTCGCCCGGCGGCTACTCGCTCGGCGCGCTCGGCCCGGTCACCGAGGGCCTCTTCGCCTGGACGGCGATTCTCGCGATTCTGCTCGGCTGCGCTATCTGGTTGGGAGCTAAGGCAAAGTGAACGAACTGACACACAACATCGACGGCACCTCGCCGCGCACAGGCGTAAGCACTGTCGCCCGCGCGGAAGAGGGCGGTTTCCGCAACCCCGGCCTGCCGCCGCACGAATACCGGCAGGCGGACCTAGATCCGAAGGCCGAAAAGCGCGCCGAGCGCATCGTCTCGCTGCTGTTCGTCCTCTCGATTCTCGGCACGGCATTCTTCATCGCTTCCTACTTCCTCTTCAGCCCCACGGGCACGAACCTCCTCGCCGAAGAAGGCACGCTTTCGGCCGTGCACTGGTCAACTCTCACCATGGGTATCGGCCTCGCTGTTGGCATCTTCTTCATCGGTGCAGGTGCGATCCATTGGGCAAAGACCCTCATGCCCGATCACGAAGTCACCGAGGAGCGACACGCACAGCGCGGCGATGAAGAAACGCGCGAGGCCGCGTCGAAGATTCTTGTCGACGGCATCAATGAGTCCGGTATCGCCCGCCGCCCACTGGTCGTCGCCTCTCTCGCAGGTGCGCTGGCAGCCCTTCCTATCGCCGTTCTCTTTCCGATCTCGACCCTCGGTCCCCTTCCCGGCAATAAGCTCCACCACACGTTCTGGGGCCGCGCCACGGAAAACAAGAAGCGCGTTCGCATCGCCCGCGACCACGACCAAACGCCCATCAAGGCTTCGGACGTCACCGTCGGCTCGATTTTCCACGTGATGCCCGAGGGCCTCACCGAGGAGACTCCCGACTGGATCGAGGAGCGCGCGAAAGCAGCAGCTATTCTCGTGCGCATCGATCCTGCAGACGGTAAGAATGAGGCCTCGCTCGAGGCTGGCCACGAGGGAATCCTCGCGTTCTCGAAGATCTGCACTCACGTCGGTTGCCCCGTCGCGCTCTACGAACAGCAGACCCACCACATGCTGTGCCCGTGCCACCAGTCGACGTTCGATGTCACCGACGGCGCCAAGGTTGTCTTCGGCCCGGCGCACCGTCCGCTCCCGCAGCTTCCCATCGAGGTTGACGACGAGGGCTACCTTGTCGCAACCGGCGATTTCCCCGAGCCCATCGGTCCCAGCTTCTGGGACATTCACAAGGAGAAGTAATTCCTCATGAGTGACACCCAGACCACCGGCCTCGACCGCAACTCGAAGGCCTTCAAGCTCGGCTCGGTAGGCGCTAGCTGGCTCGATGAGCGTACGAGCGGCGCCAACATCGTCAAAGGTTTCGCACGGAAGATCTTCCCCGACCACTGGTCGTTCATGTTCGGCGAAGTCGCGCTCTATAGTTTCGTTGTTCTCGTAATCTCGGGCATCTTCCTCACGATGTTCTTCGTTCCCTCGATGAATGAAGTCGTCTACGAAGGCTCCTACACGGCGCTCCAGGGAGCGCACATGTCAGCAGCGTTCAACTCGACGCTGCACCTGTCATTCGATGTGTGGGGTGGCCTCCTCTTCAGGCAGATCCACCACTGGGCAGCGCTCACGTTCATGGTGGCGATCTTCGTGCACATGTTCCGCGTCTTCTTCACGGGCGCGTTCCGCAAGCCACGTGAGCTCAACTGGCTCATCGGCTTCGGCCTCATGGTGCTCGCGATGCTCGCTGGATTCTCCGGGTACTCGCTTCCCGACGACGTCCTCTCGGGCAACGGTTTGCGTATTGCCGACGGCGTCATGAAGGCCATTCCGATCCTCGGCACCTACGGCTCGATGCTCATGTTTGGCGGTGAATTCCCGGGCCACGACATCATCCCGCGGCTCTTCACCGTCCACATCCTCCTCATCCCCGGTGCGATCCTGGCGCTCATCGCGCTGCATATGTTCTTCCTCGTGATGCACAAGCACACGCAGTACCCCGGCCCGGGTCGCACCGATCGCAACGTGGTCGGCTACCCGCTCTTCCCCGTCTACACGGCGAAAGCCGGCGGCTTCTTCTTCATCGTGTTCGGTGTACTCACCCTCGTGGGCGCCACCGTCGCCATGAACCCGGTCTGGAACTACGGTCCTTACGACCCCTCCCCCGTGTCGGCTGGTTCGCAGCCCGACTGGTACATGCTGTTCCTCGAAGGCTCGCTGCGCCTCATGCCGGGCTGGGAGCCCACGATCTTCGGCTACCCAATCTCGCTCAACATCATCATTCCCGGCATGATTTTCCCGGGCATCATGTTCGGCAGCCTCGCGCTGTATCCGTTCATTGAACAGTGGGTCACCGGCGACGACCGCGAACACCACGTTCTCGACCTTCCGTACAACACGCCCGTGCGCACGGGATTCGGCGTCGCCTGGATTTCTGCCTACGTCGTTTCGATGCTTGCCGGCGCGAACGACCTCATGGCCGTCGCCTTCCACATGTCGCTGAACAACCTCACGTGGTTCTTCCGCATCGGCATCTTCGCGATCCCTGTCATCTCGTTCATCGTGACGAAGCGGGTGTGCCTCTCAATCCAGAAGCACAAGAAGCAGATCGCCCTCCACGGCGTTGAAACCGGGAAGGTTGTGCGCATGGAGAACGGTGAAACGCTCGAGATCCACGAGCCACTCAGCGAGTATGATCGCTGGGTTCTCGTGAGCTACGACAACCACCGCCCGCTCAAGAAGGGCGAGGGCGTCTCGTCGCTTCGAGCTAAGGCCTCGAGCTTCTTCTTCAAGGACCGTGTGGAGCCTGCTACGCCTGCGGAGCTCCGCGAGGCGCTCGAGCACTCGGGCCACGAGGAGCATAAGATCAAGGCTCTCGTCGGCAGCTGATCGAGCACCCTTCCCGAATTCCATAGAGGTTGTGGGGGTTTGCCACTGAGCTTCGGCTCGGGCAGGCCCCCACTTCTGTGCGCGCTCCCCGCAGGAGGGCATGTTTCCTCACCCCCTCGAAAACAAGGACATTGCAACTATCTCCCTCGGCACGGACCCAATTTTTACTTCGCTTCGACCGAAACCGATCGCGCACGACGTGAATCCGTACGGCCCCCGGGAGGCGGAACCCTGCCTGCACTCCCGACGCAACGCCGAGTCCTATAGCCACGGCACAACCAACCGCCAGTGCTGGCGGGCTTCGTCAGCGCCGCTCCCCGGAGTTTGGCTCCATCGACTGCGTGGCGAAGAATCGACCGCTGCTTGGAACATGCGAACCGACCTAGATACGGCGCCGGTGCGAGTACACCTCATCGGCCTCATGGCGTGAATAGCTAGCGGTGTCACGCTGCGCAATCGTCGGCTATCCAGGACTGCCCTCCTTGGAGACGGCCGTTTTCCGGGAGTTCGTTCATTAGCACTTCAAAACTCGGTTTCTCCGGGAATCCGGTCGTGCTTCACAAGCGGGGCTTTCCAAAATTTCAGTACTGCCGAGAGCCTTGCCGCTGCACGCCCGCAGCACGGCTCTCAGCGCACGGAGAGGGAGCCGACGGCTACCTGGAGCCGTCAGCCGCATTCTCATAGCTGTCCTGCGCCCGCGCGTTTAGCGCGTACGGGTAGTCCCGTTCCCTTTCATTGAATGTGCGAATGCCCGGCGGACTCTCTTAGAGCCTGCCGGGCATTCGACAGCGTGGATTCTATCTTTTCAGGCTGCCCCGCGGAACGCGGTCACGTACCTGAATTTTCAGTGGCTGTTGTGCCCCACCGAGTAGGCCATAACCCACATGATGACGCCGATCATGCCGATCACGATTCCGAGCGCGGTGATCCAGTAGGCGATTGGGAAACCGCCGAACGCGAGGGAAGCACCGACTGCACATACGAGGGGCGCCCAGCTGTAGGGAGCGAAGACGCCCTTGTGGCCAGCTTCTTCGTGGACTTCGGCGTTGTCGTCGTCTTGGGCACCGCCACCGAAGCGGCGCTCGCTCATCCATACGTAGATGGCGATCATCCAGCACATTGCTGCGAGAGCAAAGAGTGCAGGAACGCCGACCCACTCGATGCCGCCGGGATCGACGTTGAGGGTGAGGAGGGTGTAAACAACGCCGACGACAGCTACGAAGCAGCCGATGAGGGCAAAGATAATGACGTTGGCGCGCATTCTTACTTACCTCCGTGGGCGCTAACGAGGGCTATCTCGTCGCGGTTGACGTGGACCTGATCGATCGCGGCGACTTCCGGGAACTTCTGGTCGAAGGCCGGGCGTTCCGAGCGAATGCGCGGCAGCTCGACGAAGTTATGGCGCGGCGGCGGGCACGAGGTTGCCCACTCGAGGGAAGCGCCGTAGCCCCAAGGGTCGTTCACGGTGACTTTCTCGCCCTTCATGTGGGTGAGGATCACGTTAAGGAAGAACGGAAGAGTCGAGGCACCAAGGATGAAGGCGCCGATCGTGGAGAACTGGTTCATCCACTGGAAACCGTCCTCGGAGAGGTAGTTCATGTAACGGCGCGGAGCACCCTCGACACCCATGAAGTGCTGGATGAGGAAGGTCATGTGGAAGCCGACGAGTAGGAGCCAGAAGTGCACCTTTGCGAGGTCTTCGCGGAGCTTGTAGCCGAACATCTTGGGCCACCAGAAGTAGAAGCCCGCGAACATTTCGAAGGCCACCGTGCCGAAGATGACGTAGTGGAAGTGCGCGACGACGAAGTAGGTGTCGCTCAGGTGGAAGTCGAGAACCGGGGTGGAGAGGATGACGCCGGTGAGGCCACCAAAGAGGAAGGTGGTCATGAAGCCGAGCGTGAACAACATTGGCGATTCAAAGGTGAGGGAACCGCGCCACATGGTGCCGACCCAGTTGAAGAACTTCACGCCTGTGGGAACCGCGATCATCATGGTCATGAAGGCGAAGAAGTCGAGCATCACTGCGCCGGTTGTGAACATGTGGTGCGCCCACACGGTCACGGAGAGGGCAGCGATCGAGATCGTCGCATAGACGAGGGTCTTGTAGCCGAAGATGGGCTTGCGGCTGAAGACGGGGATGATTTCAGAGGCGATACCGAAGAACGGCAGCGCGAGAACGTAAACCTCGGGGTGGCCAAAGAACCAGAAGAGGTGCTGCCAGAGGATTGGCCCGCCGTTGGCAGGGTCAAAGATATTGGCGTCGAGCACGCGGTCAGCGCCGAGGGCGAAAAGCGCGGCTGCGAGCGGGGGGAAGACCATGAGGATGAGGATCGACGTAATGAGGACGTTCCACGTGAAGATCGGCATGCGGAACATGGTCATGCCGGGCATGCGCATTGTGATGATGGTCGTGATGAAGTTGACCGCACCGAGGATGGTGCCGAAGCCCTGCATGCACAACCCGAAGGCCCACAGGTCGCCGCCGAGCCCCGGAGTAAAGGTTGTGTCGGAAAGCGGCGCGTAGGCGAACCAGCCGAAGGAGGCCGCACCCTGCGGTGTAAGGAATCCGGCGCAGGCAATGAGTGAGCCGAATCCGGTGAGCCAGTACGAGAACATGTTCAGGCGCGGGAACGCCATGTCGACTGCACCGATTTGAAGCGGCAAAAGGTAGTTTGCGAAGCCGGCAAAGAGCGGTGTGCCGAACATGAGGAGCATGATCGTGCCGTGCATCGTGAAGAGCTGGTTGTACTGCCCCTTGGACACGACCACCTGCAGGCCTGGCTCCCACAGTTCGGCACGAATGAGCAGTGCGAGCACGCCACCGAAGCAGAAGAAGAAAAAGGCGGTAGCCATGTACATGATGCCGATCGTCTTGTGATCGGTCGTGGTGAGCAGCTTGAAGAGCTGGTTGCCCTTCTTCGTCTCAGGCGTGGCCGGGGTGAAGCGGCTCGTGGTCTCTGCGGTTGTAGTGCTCACTTTTTGGCATCCTCACGACGGTTTTCGATGCGGCGGTCGGAATCGTCCTTCATGTTCCAGGACTTTTGGAGGCGGTTGAGGTCGTTCGACAGCTGACCCGTGTTCCCCTTCGCGCGCAGCTCTTCCATGTGCGCTTCGAACTCTTGCTTGGAGACAACCTTGACGTTGAAGAGCATGTCGGAGTGGAACTCACCGCACAGCTCGGCGCATTTGCCGGCGTAGGTGCCTTCGATCTGCGGGGTCACCTGGAAGGCGGTGGTGTGACCGGGGAACATGTCTTTCTTGTAGAGGAAGTCCACGACCCAGAACGAGTGGATGACGTCGCGAGAGTCGAGCTGGAACTCAACGGTTTCGCCAACGGGAAGGTAAAGAGTGGGGAGATCTTCAGCGGCGCCTTCTTCGCCAGTGCGGAAGGACTGGACGCCTGGATCTTCGTGGACATCTGCGTCAACGTAGTTGAAATCCCAGCTCCACTGCTTCGCAACGACGTTGACGGTGACATCCGGGTTCGGGTCGAGACGTTCGATCTCGGAGATGTCACGCTGCGTGAAGTAGAAGAGGGTCATGATCATGATGACCGGAATGAGCGTGAACGTCAGCTCGATCGGAACGTGATAGCGCAGCTGGACGGGGAAGCCCTTGTCGCCCTTCTTGCGGCGGTAGGCGATGGCACACCAGAAGATCAAGCCCCACACGAGAAGGCCGACGGCGAGGAGGGTAATCCACGAACCGGTCCACATTGTGATGATGCGGTCTGTCTGATTCGTGATCTGGTGAGTGGTGTCACCGGGGAGGAATCCTCGCTGCTGCTCTTCCGTGCAGCCCACGAGAGCAAGCGCCGTCAGGGCAAAGGCGGCGATGGCCTTCGGCATTCGGCGGCTGCGTTCCGGGGTTTGGGGGATCACAGGCTGACCTTCCATGTATCGCGTGGCGAATCGGTTGTGGGGAGATTCGCTCTCGATTGTGCGGTTGTTTCTGTCTACCTCGCTCCCGGCGTGGCACGGGGTGTGCACACTAATCGGGACGAGAGTCCTTAGTCATCATACGCGACTTGCCACCAAATGTTGCCTTCACCGTCGCTTTTTGCAGATTCCGTGGGGTTTGCTCAGTCACGTTTGGGCCGCTCGGGACGGGCAAGCAGGTCCAGCGCGAGGTTTTGGGTCCGACGGATGCCCGATTAACGCGCGAGTGGGCCACCGCGTGCGCGGCAGCCCACTCGCGAACTGAACGAACGAGCGCGTTTAGGCGAAGGAGTCTCCGCATGCGCACGAGCTCGACGCATTGGGGTTGTCGATCGTGAAACCTTGCTTCTCGATGGTGTCGGAGAAGTCGATCGTTGCTCCCGACAGGAACGGGATCGAATTCTTGTCGACAACGACCTCGACGCCGTTGAAGTCAACGGTCGCATCGCCCTCAAGGAGACGTTCATCGAAGTAGAGCTGATAGATGAGCCCCGAGCAGCCGCCAGGCTGAACGGCGATACGAAGGCGCAGGTCATCGCGACCTTCTTGCGCGAGAAGCTGTTTCACCTTGTCGGATGCAACCTCGGTGAGGGTCACACCGTGTGCGGGAACAGCTTTAGTTGCGGTGTCGGTCATTGGTCCTCCGTGGTGGTCCGGTATGTCACGTGTGCGTCAAAGCCTACGCGGTTTCTTTCGGTTCGAGCTCGGCGGCGCCGAGCAGGATGAGTGCTTCAGCAACGCAGACGCGTTCGAAGTCGCCGAGGTGGAGCGACTCGTCGACGCCGTGGGCGCGCGAATCCGGGTCTTCAACACCGGTCACGAGCACATCCGCTTTCGGGAACAGCTCGAGAAGATCGGAGATGAAGGGGATCGAGCCACCGAGACCCGTATCGACGGGTTCGACGCCCCACGAGTCATGAAACGCGCGGCGAGCCAGATCCATTCCCGCGCTGCTCGCGGGCGCAAGGAATGGTTTGCCTGCATCGACGGGCGTGAACGTGACCTTCGCGGCGGCCGGCGTGTGGGCTTCAACGTGCTTTCTAAGAACCTCGGTGGCGTGTGCGGGGTCTTCGCCAGGCGCGATGCGCACGCTGACCTTCGCGCGAGCCTTCGATACGAGCGTGTTCGAGGCTTGCTGCACGGCCGGCGCGTCGATGCCGATGACCGAGATCGCGGGCTTCGTCCACAGGCGCGAGGTGATCGATCCGTCGCCGGCGAGCGGCAGCCCTTCGGGGACACCGGCGTCGCGGCGGAAGTCCGCTTCGTCCATGTCAACTTCGGGGGCATCGGCCACGTGAAGACCGTCGACGGCGATCGTGCCGTCGTCGTTGTGGAAGGTCGTGAGGACGCGCGAAAGCTGGGTAAGAGCATCGATCACGGGTCCACCGAACATGCCCGAGTGCACGGAGTAGTCGAGAACCTGAACGTCAAGCTCGAAGGCAACAACGCCGCGAAGGCTCGTCGTGAGGGCGGGGCGGCCGACGGCCCAGTTCGAGGAGTCGGCGACGACGATGATGTCGCTGCGCATGATGTCCTGGTGCTTTTCGAGGAACGGGCGGAAGGTCTCGCTGCCGTATTCCTCTTCACCTTCCACAAACACGACGATGCCGACGCCGGATTCTTCGAGCTCGTCCTTGAGCGCACGCAGGGCGGTCACGTGAGCCATCACGCCGGCCTTGTCGTCGGCAGCGCCGCGGCCGTACAGGCGGCCGTTGCGCTCGGTCGCTTCAAACGGCGGAGTTGTCCATTCGGATTCATCGCCGACGGGCTGCACGTCGTGGTGGGCGTACAGCATGACCGTCGGCTTACCTGGCTTCGCGGGACGTCGCGCGAGAACGGCCGGCGCGCCGCCCTCGACGGATTCGATGCTTACCTCGGGCATACCGGCATCCTTGAGGAGCGCGGCTACTTTTTCGGCACTAGCCCTCACGTGCGACTGGTCGTAACCGTCAAAAGCGATCGAGGGAATCGCGACGAGCGCCGTGAGGTCCTCGAGTGCTTGCGGTTGAAGGGCTTTGACCTTCTCATTGATTGCGTCGACGCTGAGCGACATTCCTCTTCTCCTTCCGCGCCGCTGGCGCGTTAATGGTCTTTGCTCCACCGTATCCCTGCGACCGTCGGAATTCCTCACGAAACCCCGTGCCTACTGTGCGTGTCCGGGCGCCGGGAGTCTAGAATTGGATGGGTGAATACCGACACGACTTCCGCTAACTCCGCCAGCCCTGCCCCAGCCGAGCATTCTGCGACGACCCCGAAGAAGGGGCGCCCGACCCGCTCGCGTAAGGACGCCCAGGCTGCGCGCCGCACGCCGCTCGTTCCGAAGGATCGCAAGGAGGCGAAGCGCCGTTCTAAGCAGAAGGACCGCGCGGCGGCCAATCGCGAGCACCAGGCTCTCCTCACCGGCGATGAGGCGCACTACCCCGTACAGCACCGTGGTGCCGATCGCCGTCTCGTGCGTGACGTCGTCGACTCGCGCCATAACGTCGCCGAGTACTTCTTGCCACTGGCCCTGATCGCGATGCTGTTCCCCTTCGTGATGCAGCTCATCGACCCGGTAAAGTTCCAGGTCGTTTCGATTGTGTTCCTCGCCGTGCTGTGGGCAGGCATCATCGTCGTGGTGATCGATACGTTCCTCGTGCGGCGCAAAATCCGCAAGGCACTCATGGAACGGTTCGGCGTGGTCCCGGCCGGAATGGTGTCGTACGGGCTCCTTCGCTCAACGAACATCCGCCCGTGGCGCATGCCGAAACCGCAGATCAAGCATGGCGAGGACCCTCGTCCGTAGATTTTCTTCGCCCATGGGAAAGCCCCCGGCCCGAACATGTCGTTCGGTAACCGGGGGCTTTGTGCAGGGCCGGGTTACTTGGCGGTGTCCGACGGCTGCTCGGCCTTCGCCGAGTCCTTATCCTTTGCCTTCTTCTCCGGCTTGAAGTCCACGCCCGCTTCCTTACGCTGCTGCGGCGTGATGGGCGCCGGGGCTGCCGTCAGCGGGTCGTAACCGTTACCGGTCTTCGGGAAGGCGATGACATCGCGGATCGAGTCGGTCTTCGCGAGGATCGACACGATGCGATCCCAGCCGAACGCGATGCCGCCGTGGGGCGGCGCACCGAACTTGAACGCCTCGAGGAGGAAGCCGAACTTCTCCTGCGCTTCTTCTTCGCTGATGCCCATCAGTGCGAAGACGCGCTGCTGCACGTCGGCCTGGTGGATACGAATCGAGCCGCCGCCAATCTCGTTGCCGTTGCATACAATGTCGTAGCCGTAGCTGAGCGCCGAGCCAGGGTCGGTGTCAAACGTGTCAAGGAACTCAGGCTTCGGGGACGTGAAGGCGTGGTGAACGGCGGTCCATTCGCCGTGACCAACCGCGACGTCGCCGGCCGCTTCGGCGTCGCCGGCGGGCTCGAACATGGGCGCATCCACGACCCACACGAAAGCGAACTCGTCGGGGTTGATCAGGCCGAGGCGGTCGCCAATCTCGTTGCGCACGGCGCCAAGAAGGGCGCGCGAATTCTTGGCGTCGCCGGCTGCGAAGAACACGCAGTCGCCAGCGCTCGCGCCGACCTTGTCGGCGAGACCGGCCTTCTCCTCGTCGGAGAGGTTCTTGGCGACGGGGCCGCCGAGCGAACCATCCTCCTGGAAGAGGACGTAAGCGAGGCCCTTTGCGCCGCGCTGCTTCGCGAATTCCTGCCACGCATCGAGCGTGCGGCGCGGCTGCGAAGCGCCGCCTTTCATGACGATCGCGCCAACGTACGGCGCCTGGAACACGCGGAACGGCGTGTCCTTGAAGAAGTCGGTCATCTCGGTGATCTCGAGATCGAAACGGAGGTCTGGCTTATCCGAGCCGTAGCGGGCCATCGATTCGTGGTAGGTGATGCGCTTGATCGGCGTTTCAATGTCGTAGCCGATTTGCTTCCACACGTTCACGAGAATCTTCTCGGCAAGCGCGATCACGTCTTCCTGATCAGCGAAGCTCATTTCGACGTCAAGCTGCGTGAACTCGGGCTGGCGGTCGGCGCGGAAGTCTTCGTCGCGGTAGCAGCGAGCGAGCTGGAAGTAGCGTTCCATGCCGCCCACCATGAGCAGCTGCTTGAAAAGCTGCGGCGACTGCGGAAGTGCGTACCACGATCCGGGAGCGAGGCGTGCCGGGACGAGGAAGTCGCGCGCCCCCTCGGGGGTCGAGCGGGTAAGGGTTGGCGTTTCGATCTCGACGAAGTCTTCGTTGAGGAGCACCTCGCGCGCGGCCTGATTGACTTTCGAGCGCAGGCGCAACGCATATGCCGTTTCCGCACGGCGCATGTCGAGGTAGCGGTAGCGCAAGCGAGCTTCCTCGCCCACCTCACTGTGCTCATCGAGCTGGAACGGGAGCGCAGCGGCGGGGTTGAGCACCTCAACCTCGGATGCGATGACCTCGATGTCGCCCGTGGGAAGAGCCGGGTTTTCGTTACCTTCGGGGCGGCGCTCGACCTTTCCCGTGACCTTGAGCACGAACTCGTTTCGCAAGTGATGCGCATCTTCTTCGCGAACAACGACCTGCGACACCCCCGAAGCATCACGCAGATCGAGGAAGGCCACACCGCCGTGGTCACGGCGCCTTCCAATCCAGCCGGCGAGAGTGACGTCCTGGCCGATGTGATCTGCCCTCAGATCACCGGCGCGGTGGGTGCGAAGCATGAAGATTCCTTTGACTTCGGGGTGGTCGGTCGTGTGCGGCGCATGCATGCGCGGGCACCGTAAGGGTGCGGTGCGCTCGGCGATCAGCCGCAATCCGCACCAGTTTAGCGCGCACGGCTAGCGAGTGCAGTCCGACGGTTGCCGCTCAACCGTCGGACCTGCCCCAAATCTCTTTGTCGTCTACCCCTGCCCGACACTTTGCCCCTTCCTCCGGTGTCTCCTCCCCTCCAGCGAACTCCAACTCCCCCAGCCCATCTCTCCCATTCTTCCTCCCCTCCAGCCGCACCCCCTTGCCCCTTTCTTCCGTCTCTCCTCCCCTCTAACTGCACTCTCAACTCCCCTGCCCGTCTCTC
The DNA here is from genome assembly GCF_032550575.1 of Dermabacter sp. Lineage (NCBI taxonomy): Bacteria > Bacillati > Actinomycetota > Actinomycetes > Micrococcales > Dermabacteraceae > Dermabacter > Dermabacter sp. The sequence goes on from NZ_JAWFZC010000001.1 coordinate 347,323, forward strand.
CTGCCCTCCGGCGGCACTCCCCCTGCCCGTCTCTCCTCGCTCCTTGGGTCGCCCCTGTCTCCGTTCCACGCCGCTCCCGCAACGAAAGTGGTGATTTTTGGCGTAAAGGACCTGATAAACATCGTGAGGCGGCGATTTTTCCCCACTTTCACCGAATCTTCTGGGGCGATAAGGGCAAGGCGACCTCAGGGACGAGAGGGTTGGGGGCCCAAGTGGGGGTACCCGAGCAGCGACATCAAGGGGCGATGAGAGAGACCAAGGGGCGATGCACGAGAAATGGGGTCAAAAGCCACACGAACAATGCGTGAGGCCAGCAGAGAAATCTTGCGGAGGTGACCATTGTCGCGCCCTTCCCCCTCCCCTTGCGCCCCTATTTTCCGTAAGCTGGTGCCAGCACGTGTGAGCGCCATGTGGGCGCGATGAGGACTTAGCGCCGATCCGGACGGCGCATTTTTTGTGCGGGATTCCCGCGGGGACGTGCTCGACAGAATGAGGGGCCGATGAGCGGCCCGAAAGTGTTCACGTGCGTATTCCGGGGCGGGCGTGTGTGATGGCCCGGAAGGACCCGAATGATGACGACCGACAACCACAACGACACGGAAATTGCCCTGGAAAACCGCGAAGAAATCGCGGAAGCGCTCGAGATGGATGGCATGGCGCAGGCCGGTACAGACGCCGCAGACGGCGGCACGGATACAGACACCCCCGAAGAACCAGCCAACGACGAGCGCATGCGCTTCGATGAACTCGGCCTTCCGCCGGAGCTTCTCGCGGCCGTCCACGACCTTGGGTTCACGCATCCCTCCCCCATCCAAGAGCGCGCCATTCCCGCACTGCTCGAAGGGCGAAGCGTCCTCGGCGTCGCCCAGACCGGTACGGGTAAAACCGCCGCGTTTGGTCTGCCGCTGCTCGCTGAAATCCGAGCTTCGAACCGCTCTACCCAGGGACTCGTTCTTGCCCCAACGCGAGAACTCGCCATGCAGGTGGCCGATGCAATCCAGTCGTTCGCCGCGAAGCTCGATGGGGTGAACGTCGTGAGCGTGTATGGCGGCGCCCCGTACGGCCCACAGGAAAGAGCGCTCGAGCGCGGCGCCCATGTCATTGTCGGCACGCCCGGGCGCGTCATCGACCATCTCAAGCGCGGCAATATCGTGCTTGACGACCTCTCGACACTCGTGCTGGACGAGGCCGATGAAATGCTCCGCATGGGCTTTGCCGAGGACGTCGACGAAATCCTCGGTTTCGCCCCGAAGCAGAAGCGCATGGCACTTTTCAGCGCAACCATGCCTCCCGCGATTAAGCGCGTTGCGGAGGAGCACATGCCCGATGCGGTCAGCGTCGCCGTCGCCCGACAGTCGACAACCGTCACGAGCGTCGACCAGAAGTACGCGGTCGTGCCGTTCCGCCACAAGACGGGCGCCCTCACCCGCATCGTTGAGACAACGGATGCCGATGCCACGATCGTGTTTGTGCGCACGCGTAGCGCGGCCGAAGAAGTAGGAACGGCGCTCATTGCTCGCGGCATCGTGGCTGCGACCATCTCGGGCGACGTCCCACAAAAAGAGCGCGAGCGTATCGTCGAGCGCCTGCGCGACGGTTCACTCACGGTCCTCGTCGCGACCGACGTTGCCGCCCGAGGTCTAGACGTCGAACGCATCGGCCTCGTGGTCAATTTTGACATTCCCTCGGAACCCGAGGCATACGTCCACCGCATTGGCCGCACCGGCCGCGCTGGCCGCACGGGGCAGGCGATTACTTTCGTCGCACCTCACGAAAAGCGAAAGCTACGCAACATCGAGCGCACGACTCGTCAGGAACTTGAGGAAGTGCAGATCCCCTCACCGCTCGACGTCTCGCGCCACAAGATGAAAAAGGTGCTGAGTGAGGTACCCGCGCGTCTCGAGAAGGGACGCCTCAACCTCTACTACGACCTCCTCAACGAGTTCTTGAGCGAAAACAATGTCTCGATTGAACAGGTAGCAGCGGCGCTCGGTGCGATGACGGTCGGCGACGACGGCCCACGCGCGAGCGATGATGAGTTCACGGGTGCAAGCTTCCGCGATAAGGGAGCCAAGGGCGATCGCAAAGATCGTGGCGATCGGGGAGATCGCAACCGCGGCGAGAAGCGCTCACGCCGCACGAGTGCTGGCTTCACGACCTACCGCATCGCAGTCGGTAAGAATAATGGCGTGCGCCCGCAGGCAATCGTTGGAGCAATCGCCGGCGAGGGCGGACTCAATGGTCAGGATGTCGGCAAGATCGATCTCTTCCCCTCGTTCTCGCTCGTCGAGCTTCGCGATGGCGTCGACGAGGCAGCGCTCGCGCGCATTGGCCGCGCGCGCGTGGGTGGCAAGCCGATGCGTATTCAGGTCGATCAGGGTCCAAAGAAGGGCGGAAAATTCAAGACCCGCAAGGGCAAGCGATTCGAGGACCGCGGCGCAAAGAAGTCCAATCGCTGGTAAAGCGGCGAGACTTCTCACAGCTTCTCCCTTGCCAACCTTTACAGGCGCGCCTTGGGCGTCCACGGTAGAGGGAGCCGCAGATTGTATGCACGCATAGATACAGTGCGTTGTCGCGGCGCTCGATTCCCCCTCGCGCCACGAAAGGACTGGCATGGACGATCCCGCACCCATCGCACAGGAGCGCTTTGCCCGTGAAGCCGAACGAGACAGCGCCATCCAACAGGACCGCGCCTTCCTCGGCCACCCGCGCGGCCTCGCGACGCTCTTCGGCCTTGAGATCTGGGAAAGGTTCTCCTACTTAGGTTTCCAGGCGATCCTCGCCCTCTACTTCGCCGATGCCGTCGCTAATGGCGGCATGGGCTTTGACGAAGGCGTCGCCTCGAGCATCGTCGCGGCCTATGGCGCGCTCGTGTACCTGCTATCGATCGTGGGGGCGTGGATTGCCGACCGAATTATCGGCACCTACCGCACGGTGCTTTTCGGCGGCATCATCATTGCTGCCGGACACATCTTCATGGGCATCCCCGCGTCCTTCTCGACATGGCTCGGCCTAGCCCTGATCGTCCTCGGCACAGGTCTGCTCAAACCGAATGTCTCCACGAAGGTTGGGGAGCTCTACTCGAGCGAGGATGAGCGCCGCGACGCCGGGTTCTCGATCTACTACTCAGGCATCAACATCGGCGCATTTCTTGGCCCGATCATCGCGGGCTGGCTTGGCCAGGAGGTTGGCTGGCACTGGGGGTTCGCGGCCGCTGCCGTCGGTATGTTCGCGGGCGTCATTCAATATGTTGTGGGCTCGAAGAACCTCGCGGGTAACGAGGCGGCAGCACGCATCCGCGCCGCCTTCCGTGCTGACCGCGGTTTCTGGGCAACAATCGGGCTCATCGTGGCCGCCGTGATCGCCGCAGCTCTTTTCACGATCCTCGCAGAGGACGGCATCAACGCGCTCGTGAACGTCATCTCGATCGTGAGCGCGATCGTTCCGATCGTCATGCTCCTGCTCATGGCTCGCTCCCCCAAGGTTACGAAGGCCGAGCGCACGAACCTTATGCCGTATTCACTCCTGCTCATTGCCCTGGTCGCGTACAACCTCATGTACTTCCAAACGGGCAATACGCTCAACTTCATGGCGCTCAACCGCACCGAGAACTCGCTGTTTGGCTGGGGCTACCCCTCGACGTGGTACATCTCCCTCACGGCGATCGTCGAAATCATCATGGGCCCGGTTCTCGCACTCCTGTGGGTCAAGCTCGGTAAGCGCCAGCCTCACGTTGCGGCGAAAGTTGGCCTCGGCACCGTGTTCGGTGGCGCCGCCTTCCTCGTCGTAGCGCTTGGAGCGAGTGTAAGCGGCGAGGCCGCGATGCTCTCTGCGATCTGGCTCGTGATCTGTTACATCTTCCTTGGACTCGGCGATCTCGTGCTGCAAACGAGCGGCATGAGCGCGACGACAAAGCTCGCTCCACGAGCATTCGCATCTCAGACGATGGCCGTGTGGTTTGCCGCGATGGCTCTCTCGCAGGGGATCCAAGCGCAAATCGTGAAGGTCTTCGACTACGACAACGCCGCTCTCTACTTCGGTATTCAGGGTGCCCTTGTCGTGGCCTACGGCGTGTTCCTCATGGCCATCACGCCCTGGCTGAAGAAGCGCATGACTCTTGTGGGATAGACCCCTCCACCGCTAGCTCGAAAGGAGTACAGCTCGTTCATGAAATACATCGACGACTTTCCCTACGACGTCACGATCGTAGAAGATTGGATTCCCCTCTCGGACGGCACGAAGCTGTGGATGAAAGCTTTCATGCCCATCACCGATGAGAAGGTTCCCGCCCTGCTCGAATACCTTCCGTACCGCGCGGGTGACTGGACGGCGCCTCGCGACCACGAACGCCACCCCTACTACGCGGGGCACGGTTACGCATCGATCCGCGTGGATATTCGCGGCCACGGCAACTCTGACGGCGTGCCCGGCGACGAGTACGACGAGCAAGAGCTAAGCGATGGCGAGGAGGTTCTCGCGTGGATCGCTGCACAGGGGTGGTGCACCGGTGATGTGGGCATGTTCGGCATTTCGTGGGGCGGCTTTAACTCGCTCCAGCTTGCCGCCCGTAAGCCGCCGCAGCTCAAAGCGATCGTCACCACATGCTCGACGGATGATCGGTATGACAATGACGTGCACTACCTCGGCGGTTCTATGCTCGCGGTGGACATGCACGCGTGGGCGGCGACGATGCTCGCGTTCGAGTCGCGCCCGTCTGATCCGCGCGTGGTGGGCGAGCGCTGGAAGGATCAGTGGCTCGATCGCCTGAACAAGATGGAACCGTACATCGACGAGTGGATGCGCCACCAAACGCGCGACGAGTATTGGAAGCACGGCTCCGCCTGCGAGGACTACGACAATATCGATGCGGCAGTTTTCGCGGTCGGTGGCTGGTTCGATCCGTACCGCGACACGATTCTTCGCCTGTGCGAGAACCTCACCTCGCGCGGGAAGAGCGTGAAGGGCCTCATCGGCCCGTGGTCGCACCAGTACCCAGATCGCGACTTGCGCCCCGGGCCCCACATCGACTTCCTTGGCGAAACTCTTCGCTTCTGGGATCTTCATCTCAAGGGGAAGCAAACCGGCTTCGATGAGGAACCGCTGCTTCGCGCGTGGATGCTTGATTCGATGCGCCCGAGTTCGGTCTATGACGAAGTTGGCGGCACGTGGGTGGCCGAGGAATCGTGGAACACCGATGAGCGCCCCAAGGAACGCTTCTCTTTCGCGTCGGCGAATGCACTCCCGGCTGCGGAGCGTTCGGGCAGCGAAATCCGTGTCAAGAGCCCGCAGGATACAGGTATAAGCGCGGGGCGATACTTTCCCTTTGGCAACTCGGGTGATCTCCCCACGGATCAGCGCGTCGATGACGCAAAGAGCGCGTGCTTCGACTTCGTGCTCGATACTGATGTGCGCATTCTCGGTAACGCCGCTCTTCGCTTGCGTGTGAAGTCGGCTCATCCGAAAGGGCAGGCATACGTTCGCTTGACCGATGTTGCCCCCGATGGTTCTTCGACCCTTGTGACGCGAGGAAATATGAATTTCTCCGCACGCAAGGGACGCGATAAAGCCGTTGAGATGCCCACCGACGAATGGGTGGATCTCGACATTCCCCTCACGGGCATCGGCTACGTGCTGCCGAAGGGGCACACGCTTCGCGTCGCCGTCTCGAGCGCGTACTGGCCGTGGGTGTGGCCGCAGCCGGGGGCCGACGGTTTCTCGGTTGACATCGATGGAAGCTTCCTCGAAGTTCCCGTGCGCGTGCAGCCGGTTGAGGGTTCTGAGGCGGCGTCGCGCGACGCGGCCGTCGGATTCGGCGAAGCCGTTCAACCCACTCCCCTCGACGTCGAGTACCCCGAAGCGGGGAGGGCGGGTTCAGCTCGACCCGAAAGGCTTGTTCAGCAGGACGTCGTGAAGCGCGAGACGATGCTGCAGGTTGACCCGGCCTACGGTGGCACGCGCGTGTACCCCGATGGCCTGCACTATGACGAGGACACGGTGGAGCGCTACTGGATTAGGTGGGATGATCCACTTTCGGCGCGCACCGAGGCTGTCTGGAATGTGGGCCTTAGGCGTCCGGATCTCGGCTGGGATGTGTCGCTCACGGCAACGACGCGAATCTCGTGTACCGCGGAGGCTTTCACCACCGAGTCGATCGTGGAGTGCCGCGATGGAGATGAGACAGTGTTTGAGAAACGCTGGAGCGAGGAGATCCCGAGGATCGCTTCGTAAGTACTTTTCTCCTGCCCACAAGCGGCGTCACCGCACGAAGGTGGCGCCGCTTTCGCGTGCCAGCTTTGCTAGCTGCTCAGCTGCGAGACGCGTTGCCGCGAGATCCCGAGGATCGCGCCGATGTCGTCCTGGCTAAGGCCGTCGGCTCGCATTTTTCTGATGATAGAACGGCGGATTTCCGAGGCCATTTTTGCCGCTGCCTCCGCTTCTGCGCTTGCGTGGTCGGCTCCGCGTTTGGCGTCGTCGTACTCGGTTACCACGCGCACCTCTCGCCCGGTGTGACCGGCATCCGCGAGAGCGCGCTGCACGAGGGGCGTAATCTGCGCGAACGTACGAGCACGGACTCGGATGCTCTCGCCGCCTATCGAGAGGGTCGCATCCCACTCTCGTCCGCTTCGCGTGGCCTTGACCTCGATCGCCATCGATTCGTCTCCTTTCGCTTACCCGCTCACCACAATGATGCCATACCCTCTTGCGCATCTGTCGCAATCATGCCTAGCGCATCGGGAGGCATAAAAGAGGGTATGACGCGACCGGTAGAGTGGAGGCATCACCCCAACCGAGAAGGAGGCGCCCATGACCCCGCCGAAGTACGCCCAGGCGTTCCCGAGCGCGACCGCCGAGCAGAACATCACCGCCGCCAACGCTCGAGTCGAGGCGCGAATCGCAGGTAGGGGTGCAATCACTCCCCCTCAGTTCGCAACACTCCTTCAGGCGTGGCGACTCGAGAAGCTCGCGTGAGAGGCAAAGGCACCATGAGCACACACCTCTCCCCCGAAGGGCTGCGCGGCAAGGTCGCCTTCGTAACGGGCGCGTCCGGCGCACTTGGTTCCGACGCCGCCCGGGCCCTTAGCGCCCGCGGAGTTCGGCTCGCTCTCCTGGGCCGCAACACCGGCAAGCTCGAGACTCTCGCCCGCGAGCTCGGTGGCCCTGAGAAGGCCCTCGCGATCGAGATGAACGTCCGCAACCTCGCCTCGGTCGAGGCTGCGGCGAAGAGCGCTGCCGACCACTTTGGCGGCATCGATATCCTCGTCGCCGGCGCAGGCATGGTGACGACTGAATTGGTCGAGGACTACTCGGCGACGGGCTTCGTGGATAACGTTGACACCAACCTCAATGGGGTGTGGCGCACCATTAAGGCCACACTCCCCTACGTTCGCGAAGCGAAGGGGCACGTGTGCATCATTGCGTCCCTCGCCTCGTTCATTCACATGCCGGAGATGTCCGCATATTCAGCCTCGAAGGCCGGAGTGCTCGCGCTCGCTAATTCACTCAGGCTTGAGCTCGATGGAAGCGGAGTGAGCGTCGGAACCATTCACCCCTCGTTCTTCGAGTCTGCTCTCGGGGATGCGCTCACCACCTCTCCGCTCCTGAATCGCGCAAGCGGTAACTTCGGCGGGCTCTTCACCCCGATCAAACGCGAGGACGTCGTTGCCGCGATCGTCAAAAACATCGAGCGTCGCTCACGAGTTGTGGTGCTACCGAAGGCGTTTTCGGCCCTCGCCCTCGTACCTGGTCTCGGCCAGCGCGTAATCGAACCGTATCTCACGCACAATCTTCGAAAGACGAGTCAGAAGCTCTCGCGTTAGCGGGCGATCCCCCAGCTCTCAAGGGTCTGATCGACCATTCCGTGACGCCAGCGGGCGCCCTAAGCCTCCAGCTCCGGCTCCTCCGCTCGGGCCTGTTCGAACACCTCTCTTGCCGCACCGAGATTGACGAGCCCAATGACGATGCCCACCGCGACGTCGGGGAGAACCGAATGCCACACGAGGGTGAGAACGCCTGCCGCAATGATGAGGACGTTCGCGAGCACATCGTTGCGGGCGGCGAGCCATGCGCCGCGCACGAGCGCGTTGTGACCCGCGCGCAGGCGCACGAGGAGCACGGCACAGCAAGCGTTAATCACGAGCGCTGCAAGGGCTGTTCCTGAAAGCGCAAATGGTTCCGGCGGCAGTCCCGTGAGGAGCTTGTGAATCGCCATCGCGAACGCAGCGCCCGCGGGAATGAGGATGAGCCCTGCGAGCGCGTAGGAGGCTTTCCGTCTGCTCTCCAGTGGCCATGCGAGGGCGAGGAGAACGAGGGAGTTGATGAGGAAATCCTCGAGAAAGTCTGCTGCATCGGCGAGCAGAGAGGCGGAGCCGATCGTGAAGGCGAGTATCGCCTCGCCGAGGCAGCCGGCAAGGTTGAGGATTGCGACGATGAGTATTATTCGACGCGCACGAGCGTCAAGCTCCGGTGTATTCACGGCCTCTCCCACGATTCAAGGTGTCCTTCCCTCACGCGAAAAAGGGGATGGGGCTCAAGCACAGCACCCTCGGGCGGGACCCCTTGCCAGCCTGGTTCGCGTTCTCGCACCTTCCTTCGTAAGTGTTCGGCTTCAAACGTTAGCTGCCCGGTAGTAACCGACAGAGAGCCGTCGAGTTGCCCGGGCGCGTGAATTTTCGAATGATCAAACGAGTATCCACGGGAATCTGCCTCACGTGCGATCCCTAAAAGGAATGCCCCGATGCTCCCTTGGGGATCGGCGCTCTCTCGAAAACGTTCGAGTTGGGGATGCTTCGTATATCCCTTAGTGAGGCCCGCAAGCACCTTTTGCGCCAAGAGTGCCTCCCGCCAGCAGGCGACGAGCGCCATCCGATCAAGGTAGGCGGGATGCAAAGACCACAGCCGCAAATGAAACACCCTTTCGTGGCGAAGAGAAATGCACGCCTCTAGCTATTCGAACCGTGCTGTGGCCTAATAGCCAGTTACCCAGGTAGTGTGTGACGTAACCGACGTTTCCGGCCCCGTTCAAGCGGCGCCACGCGGGTTGAAAGGGAAAGCGATGTCAGCACAGCAACCACCCCAGCAAACCCAGGGCTACCCGCAACCGCCATTGGGGCCCGAGAAGTCGCCCGGAAGGCGGGCAGTCGTCATCTGGTCGTGTATCGCGGCAGCGGGCCTCTTCCTCATTCTTGCGGTGGCGGCAATCGCGGCATTCGTGTTGTGGAATGGATCGAAAGACGAGTCTCCAGCTGCGCCCGCGACGACTCAAACGTCGCCGTCACCGGCACCCTCTGACCCCACCTCCGAGGGCCCCACTTCCCCGCCCGACGAAACTGAATCGCCTACACCTGTCGCACCACCAACGACCAACACGCCCTCCGCACCGACACCGAAGTCTGCTGAAGAAGCGAAGGCGGCACTGCACTCGGCATTGCCGGAGAAGATCGAAAACTGGGTCCTCAAGGATGTTGGTGGGGACAAGATCTATAAGGACGGGGATCGTCGGATCAGCTTCCTCGTGATCAGCCTTTCCGAAGACCCTTCCAACCCCTCGGAGGGCCGTGAGGGTGAACAGGTGTTTGAGCGCGGCAGCTGCGGCCTAAATGCCCACAACCCCGAGGCGATCACCTGCCTTATTTTTCCGCGCGCAACGGGAAACACCGCGTATTACATGACATCGAAGTACTCCGATATGGAGGAAATGGTTCGCGTTTCGAAAGCCGTGATCGAGGGTAAGTAGCCCCACGAAGCGCGCGTAAAGACAGGGGGAAACCATGGCTAGCCCGCACAACCTGCAGAATCGGACACGATCGCCGCTGGTGATTACTTTTGCGGCCTGCGGCTGCCTCATCGCCGCACTTGTAACAGGGATCATGGTCGCGGTCGCCGCGGTCATCATCAATATGCCCAAAGCCGCAAACCCGCCGTCACCAACGTCTAGTGCGTCGACGTCATCGTTTAGTCCGTCGGCGTCGGCCGATGAAACCTCACTCCCACCTGCCTCCCCAACGCCTGGCGTGCCTCAGCCGACGCCGGGCCGTCCGTCAACGAACACGGGAGATAACACCGACGACACCATAAACGCACGCCTTCCCGACACCGTCGGTGAGTGGGATCTCGCCCACATCGGCACAAGGCCCATCTACGTGCGAGGCGAAAACACGATTTCGATCCTCATCACCGACATCGCCGAAGGCAAAGCCACTGCGGAAAATCCCTCGTGGGGACTCGAAGGTGAGAAGGCTTTCGACCGCGGTGTGTGCGCGCCGCATCCCGATGGCCGCGGAGGCTTCATGTGTTGGGTATGGCCCAAGGACCTCCCCGACACCGTGCTTTCAGTGCAGTCTCGCGATGCGTCGATGGAGGAAATCATTAAGGTCGCGGAGGCCGTCCGAGGCTAAGGCAGACCTCATTTCATTTAATGGGCACATCCACAAATTGTCTACAATCCGTGTAGGCTCTCGCGTACTCAGCCTTCACACGGCCTACCACGACGAAAGGATGACCCGTGACGGCGAACGCCTCCTCCCCCGCGCCCCCATCTCAGGAAGCCGAACCCAAAGGCGTCCTCGGGCTCATCGTTCAAGTCGGCAACAAGATTCCCGACATCACGACGCTCTTCGTCAGCGCTCTCGTGATCGTTCTCGTCGTCTCGGCGCTTTTGTCGTTCGTGAACTTCGACTACATCAATCCCGCAACTGACGAGAAGATTCAAATCGTCAACATGCTCGCACCCGACCGTCTCGTCGAGCTCATGGCCACAGCCGTCACCAACTTCGCGACGTTCCCCGCGCTCGGCATGGTGATCGTGGCGACGATAGGCATCGGTATCGCTGACGGCTCCGGGTACATCAACGCCGCGCTGCGAAAGCTCCTCTCGTTCACCCCAAAGTCGCTTCTCACACCGATGATCATCGTCGCAAGCATGCTCTCGCACCTGGGTCCCGACACCGGTTACGTCGTCATCATCCCCGTCGCGGCGTACATGTTCTATGCGGTAGGCAAGCACCCCCTCGCGGGCATCGCAGCATCATTCGCCGGTATCGCCGGCGCGTTTGCCGCAAACTACACGCCTTCGGCAATCGACCCCGTTATCCAGGGGTTCACCGAACCGGCCGCCCACATCATCGACCCGAATTACAGCGTCAATATCCTCGCTAACTATTTCTACGGTCTAGGCGCGACCTTTACCGTCATTCCTGCGCTGTGGCTCGTGACCGAGAAGTGGGTCGAACCTTGGCTTCAGAAGAACTTCCCCCTCGATGTCACATCCGATGACATCGAGAACATCGATACTCCCCTCACTTCGCGCGAGAACCGCGCCTTATACATCTCCACGGGCGTCTTCATTCTCGTGATCGCGGCTCTCGTCGTCTCGCTCATCCCCAGCGATTCCGTATGGCGCTCACCAGAATCGGGTTCGCTCACGGCGCCCGATGCCCCCATCATGCAGTCCATCGTCATGATGATCTTCGTGCTCACTGGCCTCGTGGGTCTTCTCTATGGGTTTCTTTCGGGCCGTTTTACTGGCCCCAAAGGCGTGTCAAAGGCCATGGAGGCCATGACCGAGACCCTCGTTCCGCTCATCGTGTTCTATTTCTTCGCCGCTCAGTTCATGTGGGCCTTCAATCAGAGCCAGATCGGTTCGCTCCTCGCTGTCTCAGGCGCCGAGTTTCTACAAAAACTCAATTTGCCACCGCAGCTCACGGTCCTCGGCATCATTCTCTTCGTCGCGTGCCTGAATCTCATCATCACGTCTGCATCGGCAAAGTGGGCTATTCTCGCCCCGATCTTCGTCCCGATGCTCATGGGCGTGGGAATCGCACCTGAACTCACGCAAGCCACATTTCGTGTGAGCGACTCGGCAATCAACGTCATCACCCCGATGTTCGCGTTTTACCCGCTAATCATCACGTACTGCCAGCGATACGTGAAAAAGACGGGTATTGGCACGCTCTCCTCCATAATGTTGCCCTACTCGATCGGCCTCATGGTCACGCTCACGATCACACTGTTTATTTTCTGGGGCTTCAACATCCCTCTCGGCCTTGATTCAAGCTACGTCTACCCGCGCCCGTAACGTGCGCGAAGAAAGGATGATCACCGTGGCGTCTAGCCCAATCCAAGATGCCCTCGCTGAGCGTTTCCTGCGGTACTCGGCGATTTCGAGCCAGTCCGATGCGTCTTCGACAACCGTTCCCACAAGTGAGGGGCAGTGGAAGCTTGCGCGTTTACTCAAGAGCGAACTCGAGGAGGCAGGGGCCGAGGCGATTCACCTCAGCGACACGTGCGTGCTCACCGCCAAGGTTCCCTCGAACCTTCCCGGGGATGCCGCGGCCCCCGCGATTGGTTTTTGCACCCACCTCGACACGGTCGATGTGAATCTTTCCCCGGACGTGAAAGCCCGCGTGATCGAGTACGGCGGCGGGGATGTGTGCCTCAATGAGGCAAACGACGTCTGGATGCGCGAGAGTGAGCACCCCGAGATCGCCCGCTACACGGGAGAGAGGATCCTCGTGACGGACGGTACGAGCGTTCTCGGCGCGGACGATAAGGCGGGGGTCACGTCGGTCATGGAGGCAGCGGTGCGTCTGCTGCAGGATCCGACGGTTCCCCACGGCGACGTGTACCTGAGCTTCGTGCCGGACGAGGAGATTGGCTTGCGGGGCGTGCGGACGATGGACCTCGCGCGCTTCCCCGTCGAGTACGCGTTCACGCTCGATTCGTGCGAGCTTGGGGAGGTTGTGGAGTCGACCTTCAACGCGGCGAGCGTAAGAATCGACATCGTTGGTGTTTCCGCTCACCCCATGAACTCGAAGGGGAACTTGGTTAACCCCATTTTGATCGCGCACGACATCATTGCGCAGTTCGACCGGCGGGAGACCCCGGAGTGCACGGAGGGCCGCGAGTCCTACATTTGGGTGAACGCGGTCGAGGGGAATCAGACCACGGCGCACATCGGTATCGCTGTGCGGGACCACGACCGTGCGGGCTACGAAGAAAAGAAGCAGCGTATCCGCGATAGTGCGGCGCGCGTGTCGCAGGCGCATCCTCGCGCGAAGGTCACCGTCGACATTGAAGATGTGTACGGAAACATCGAGGACGCGAAAACAGAAGAGAACGCGGTCGCAACCGACAACATTGTGAAGGCAATGGCACAGCTCGGCATCGAGCCGATCCACCTGTCGATGCGCGGCGGCACGGACGGTTCGTGGCTTTCGCGTCAGGGAATCTTCACGCCGAACTTCTTCACGGGCGCGCATAATTTTCACTCGGTGTTCGAGTTTTTGCCGCTTAACGCCTTTGAGAAGAGTTTCGAGATGGTCAATACGCTCATTCGACAGGCGGCACAGCAGTAACGACCGCGTTCTGAGCCGTGAAAGGGCCGGCGGCCTCCCCGGGGAGATCGCCGGCCCTCGTGTTCGCGGGAAAGACCGCTTAGCGCTTGCGTACGGAGCGAGCGACGAGCGTTCCGCCAACGCCGAGCAGCACGAGAGCTCCGAGCGCGGTCACGAGGTAGGCGCTGCCTTCAACGCCTGTACGCGGAAGCGGCACGTGGGCCTTCTTCTTTCCTTGATTTGTCAGATGGGAGGGCTCATCAGCCTTCGCTGGCGCTTCGACCGAGTTCGACGGCCCATCGGCAGGCGCGGGGGCAGGCTTCTCAGGTGCTTCACCCGCGCCCTCATCCTCGCCTGTTTCGTCATCGGCGGGATCGGCAGGGAGGTCTTCCGACGGCTGTTCGCCTTCATCGGAGGCGACATCGAAGGCGTCACCGACCTTGCCGAGGCGGAGGAATACCGTCTCGCCAGTTGCGTCATCGAGGCCGTCATTATCGGTGACGGCGTACATCGAGCCGTCCTTTGCGACGGTGAAGCCTTCGAACTTCTCCTGGGTCCAGCCGTTGGTTGCACGCAGCTTCGGCAGAACGTCGAGGACCTTGCCCTTATCGAGCGCGATCGGCGCGCCGTTCGCGGCTGCGACTTCGTCTTCGCTGGGAAGCGCTACCTGAACGAGCTGCTTCACCTCGGCGTCGGGGCCGTTGAGCTTATCGCGTTCGATGAGCACGAGGGTATCGCCGACGATGGTGAGCTCAGAAAAGCCCATCCAGTCGCCCTTCGTGTCGGTCGCGGTGAGCTCGACCGTGTACCAGTTCCATGCTTTGGTCGTGGTGTTGTAGCGACCGATGCGTGCGACGTTTCCCTCCTGGGCCTCGAGAGGCTTCGCACTCGGGTCTTTCCACAGCGGGCGTTGGATCGCGACGAAGACCTCTTCTTCGCCCTTCTCGTTGATGCGTGCGTCGATGCCCTCGAGACCCCACTTGCCAATGTGCGCGGAAACGTCCTCGGGAAGTGCGATTTCTTCCTGGATATTGAGGTCGGCATCGGTGCGCACGATGCGGTTTTTGTCGCCCGTCTTGCCTTCGGAGGCAAGCCAGAAGCCGCCGTCTTCGCGCTGGCTGAGCCCCTCGATGTCGAGACCTTCGGCGACTGCGCCATCGCGCTTGACGGCGCGGCGCTCGGTGATGAGAGCAGGTTCTTTCGACGCGTCGATCGTGTAGACATAGGGGACATCGAGTGCCGCGTCAGACGCTGCGTAAAGCGTGGAAGCGTCGGACTTGCTCGCGGCGAGAGAACCGAGCGCCGTCCACGGAACCGCGTGGCCGTCTTCGGATTTCGCAGAGACGATGCTCGGCTGGGCGGTTTCGGGGGCATCGGCACCGAGCTTGTAGAGGTTCACGGCACTGCGCACACGAGCGGAGGCGTCGTCGGTCTCGCTCGAGACGGCGAGAAGATTACGGCCGGGGATGGGCAGAATTCCTTCGGGGCCGTTCGTTGTGAACAGCAACTGCTCGAAGGTGGGTGCGGCCGGGTTCTCCACGTTGTAGACCGCAACGAAGTTGGAGCGCTCCGAGGCGACGAAGGCGTAGCGGACGCCTTCGATTTCAGCCACGGCGAGCCCTTCAATCTCGGGACCCTTTTTGCCAGCGCGCTTTTCGTTGTGCAGACCGTACTTGTTCGCGATTTCCTCGATCGAATTGCCGGCATCCCACACGACGGCGCCCTTGGTGTCGAAGACGGTCCAGCCTCGCGAGCCGCCCTTCCAGTCGCCTTCGTTCGCGGTGGCAACGTGCTCGTCATCGATCCACGCAATCGCGTCGGGTTCGCGCGGAATTCTAGTGAGCGATTCGGTCGGCTGGATATCGCCGTCCTTCTTCACGTCGATGCCGTCGAGGTTCACCGTGCCGGCGGTGAACACGCTCGTGATCTCGTTCGTGTTGAGATCGATAATCGCGACGCCGTTGTTCTCCTGGAGCGTGACGGCGAGCTCGTTCTTCGAGTTGATCGACACGTACTCGGGCTCGAGGTCCTCGGGCGTGTCGAGGCCGGCCTTCTTCACGATGTCGAGAACCTCACCGTTGCTGTCTGTGAAGCGCACGGGGACGGTCGTCCAGGTCGAGGGGTCGCCATCGAGCTTGAGTGTTTGCACGAAGCCCGTAGGCATTTGCGGCAAACCGCCCTCGACGTCCGTGCGTTCTTCATCGCGCTGGTTCTCGATCGCAATTGCGGCAATCGAGCCATCCTTGTTGATAGCGATCGAGTCGGGCTGGCCTTCGAGGTCGATCGAGGCGACCTTTTCTCGCGTGCTGACCTTGAGTACGTCGACGCGCCCCTTCGGATGCTCAAAGTCGCCGCCGGTCTCATCGATCACGACGAGCACGTAATCTCCGGCGACGGCAACCGAGGTGGGCTGGTCATCGGCGTGGCCAAGCTCGGCGAGCGAAACGCTGCCAGCTCCCTTGGGGGCGTTCGGGTCGGTGATGTCGAGGAACCCGATGCGCTTACCTGCAGCGTCGGTGTAGATGAGGGTGTTGCCGTCTTCACTCACGGTCGAAATTTCGGCGACGGTTTCATCCGCGGGATCAACCCCCTCGGGGGCATTCATATACACCGGGTAAGTCGCGGTGCGTGCGAAGGGGCTTTCGACGTTCTCGTCGCCCTCGGCGAGAGCGGGGATAGCAAGGCCGAGGCCGAGCGAGCACACGAGGGCACTTGCCGCGAAGATTGAGGAGGTACGCTTCACGTCTTTGACTTTCTAAGAGATGCAGGATCGTTCACGCGCGCCGGGGAAAATTTCACGCACCCCCATCTTTGCCCCACCCGGTAAACGCACGGTTACGCAGCGGCGAGTGTTGGTTGAATCGCTCCGCTTGCAGCAGGAAAAACGCGGCCCGACGGCACCCTAGGAACCGCCGAGCCGCGCAGCGGGTATCGCGCTAACCGAGCAGGTCTGGGTAGTCGGTCTCTACCCCTTTGACGTGGCGGTCCACGAACGCGAGGACAGTCGAGTACCACGTGAACGCGTTGTTCGGCGTCAGCACCCAGTGATTCTCATTCGGGAAGTAGAGGAACCTGTGAGGGTTCTCCTCGGGGCTCTTGCCCGAGGCCTCAAGCAGCTCGTACCAGAGACGCAGACCCTCTCCGATCGGAACGCGGTAATCCTTATCGCCGTGGATCACGAGCATGGGCGCGACAATCTCCCCCACTGAATCAGCGGGGTTGTATTCGGCCACATGAGCATCATCGATGTGGGCACCCCAGTGCTGGCCAGCGTCGGTCGTGTGGCGGAACTGGTCGATATTCCACAGGGACGCATGCGTGACGATGCAGTCGAAGAAGTCTCCCGTGTGGCCCGCTACCCAGTTCGCCATGTAGCCGCCGTAGGATCCGCCAAGCGCGGCCTTCTTACTTTCGTCAATCTCGGGGCGTTCGAGTGCTGCCTTCGTGGCCCGCATGATGTCGTCGAACGGGCTTCCGCCGAGCTGGTCCCAACCGCGGTCGATCATGCCTTGGCCGTACCCGGTCGAGATGGCGGGGTCGGGAAGGAGCACCGCGTAGCCACGGGCGACGGCCGTCCACGGGTTCCAGCGCCAACTCCAGCTGTTCCACGAGCCGAAGGGGCCACCGTGAATCCACAAAAGAAGCGGCGCAGGGTTTGTTTCACTCGCGTCCTTCGGCATGCACAGCCACGAGCGCACGCTCGTGCCATCCTCGGCTTCAATGCTGAATTCCGTGAGATCGCCGGGCACCTCGGGAGCCTCAAGACGAGCATCGATGCGGCTCACCTCGCGCGTGTCGGGATCGAGACGCACGGGAAGAGGCGGCTGGTCGATGGCGTCCTGAAGCGCCACAAGGGTTCCGCTTCGCTCATCAAGGGCGAGGTGGGAGTAGTGGAACTTCCCTTCGGTGAGGAGCCCGACGGTTCCTTCCTCAGTATCGAGCTTGAAGATTCCGCCGCGGCCTTCATGATCGGCCGTAAAGTAAATGTTTTTGCCACAAGGCGTGATCGCGACACAGCCAATCCAGTCGGAGAAATTCGTCGCCGTCACAGTGCGCTCGCCGGTTTCAAGGTTGTAGATCGAGTACTCGAGCTTCAGCGGCACCGTTCGGCTCACCGCCTGCTCACGGGCAAGGAGGAGGTAATCCCCCGCGGGGCTCACCGCTTCGAGCATGTGATGGATGCCGTCTTCTTCGGCAAGTGTCGTGACGGATCCGGACTCAACGTCGATCTTCACCACGGTACTGAAAGAGTTGATCCCGCGCACCGTGCGATTCAGCGTCGCGTAAATGAAGCGACCGTCGGAACTAATCTGGGCACCCGAGACCCGTTCATGAGGGGCAAAGTGGGTGAGCTGGCGAAGCTCGAGTTGGGCGTCGCCGTCCTCGGTATCGAGCGGCTCGGCAACGAAGATCTGGCTCACGGTAGGGCCAAGGTCGTGATCCCATGCCCGCACGGGATAGCCGGTGTGGAGGATGCCCGTAAATTTCTTGTCTTCGCGCTCTTTCGCGATGCGAGCGTCGTCTTCGGCGTCCTTCGCGTGAGGATGCACCCCGCTCACGAGCGCGATGTGACCGTTTTCGCGCGCGATGCTGAGTCCGGCAAAGCCCGAGTGCCGCTTAGCGACGACGCGGGCCTCTCCCCCGCCGTTCGGAAGCAGAAAGAGGCGCTGTTCGCTGTCGTCATCGCCCGTCTCACGCTTTGCCGTGAAGAGAATGTCGCCCTCATTGGTGATGCCCGCGAGGGCCTCCCCTTCGAGGCCGCGCGTGAGGCGGCGTGGCTTGCGGGTGTCGCCTTCTCCGCACGGAAGCTCCCACAGAGCACTCACGTACGCGTTTTTCTTCTGATTGAGTTCGGTGCGTACCGCAATGAGGCGGTCCCCTGCGGGAGAAAGCGCCAGGCCCGAAAAACGCGGCTCCGCGACGAACTGTGTCAGGTCATAAAAAATTGATGCTGTCTCAGTCATGGAGCAAGCCTAGCGAGGAAAGCGCACAGTGTGCTGCGCGTCTCACCCAGAGGAAGTCGGTCCGCGGCCAAAGAAAAACCCCAGGCGCCTGTACCGGCAACCTGGGGTTTTAGTTCGACGTGGGACTGTTCTCCTCGCATGCAAACGAACTACGGAAGGCACACCATCACCTCTCAACCGAACAAGCCCGCGAGCTTCGGCAGGAGAAGGGACGCCGTAAGCGCACGACGCAGCCGCGACTCTCAGACGAGAAGTTCGGCGAGATCGTCAAAGCCTATGAAGCAGGGAAGACGGTCTACGAGCTCGCCGCCGAGTACGGCTGTCATCGAGTGACGATCAGTGCTGCCCTGAAGCGGCAAGGCGTCGTCCTCCGACGCACTTCACCGACCGCTGAACAGATCGACGAGATGGTTCGGCTCTATGAATCTGGGCTGTCGCTAGCAAGGGTCGGTGAACAGTTCGGTGTGAACGCCAGCACCGTGCTCGCCCAGTTGCGTAAGAAGAACGTACGGACGCGGGACGTGCATGAACGGGTTCGATAGTTTTCGATTCAAGGAATAGCTTACTACCAGTAGATCGCGACGAACTCCACGTCTAGCAGCAATGGCTCATCGCCTCCTTTAGGTTCTGGAGCCGTCGGCGCGGCATGACTGAGCGAGCTTGAGGCCGGGAAGAGCGAGAGCCCGACAGCTTCGCGAGCCGCAGTTCGAAGCTCCAGCGCGCGCGCCGAGTCGAGTTCCCCACCGACCGACTCGAGCACGAAGCTCGTGATCAACGAGAAGGCGCTCGTTTGATCTGACACGGTCGCTGAACGCGACTTCAGCTCCGCGATGCGTTGAGCGACGGCTTCCTCCTGGTCAGGTTCTAGCGACCGAGAGAGTTCATGAAGAAGTGAATCGACGTAGTGCGTCAGTGCGGCGGCGAGCTTCGCATCGGACGCACTCTCGACCAGCTTGGAAAATGCACGGCTGAACGGGACACGTCCAGCAGCATTGATCTGCTCCACGAGATCCGGTGTGACGTCTGTGAACAAGTCAGCAAGTTTTACTGGTGTCCAAGATTCCTGAAGACCGGATTGAGAGATTCGTGCGAGCACGGTGAACTCGGCTTCCGAGAAAAGGACTCGACGTAGATCTTTCCAATAGGCTTCTTGTTCGGTCACCCCAACGATCTCTAGCGGCTGATTCTTGAGCTTGAGCCCTTCGATGAGCTGCTTGTGTGCGACGTACTTGACCTCGTCGATCTCCACAACAACGTAGTCGACTGCGACCGCTCGGATCGGCACCAATCCCGCAAGTAGCCTTTTCAAGATCTTGTTGATCGGCTGAACTTCCTGCAGGGTTGCAAGTCCGCCCTCGGCGGCGAACATTTCTGGATAGTCTTCGGCCATTGACGTGAACTCAGAGACGATCGTGCCGAGGTGAAACACCGGATCAGCGGCGAGCTTTACACGTAGTTCAACCAGTTTTCCGCGGTGCAGTTCTGCTTCAGAGGCAAGCTCGGAGAGCGTGTCAATCTTCTTGAGACTCTCGATGTCTTTTGCGGGGGTACCAACGACAATGGGTTCGACGATTCGGAGTCCATCAATAGAATGCAGCTCGCGAAATCGGGACTGGGCAGTGGCCTTGCGGGACGTCTGGATCGTGCTGCTGTTGTTCGTCTGATAGCGCGAGGTGATCTCAGCCTTGGCGATCACCCCAGGACTGACACCTGCCGTCGCGTCAATCGATGCTTCGCTACCCTCGCTGGCCTGCTCAGACTTTGAATCCGTCACCTCGCCCTTCTGCGAGGACAAGAGACTCAAGAGACTTACTTCGTCGAGATAGATGAACTCGCGAAGATCTGGGCGTTTCGGATCAGCCGTAGTTTGGTTGGGTACGACGGCGGGCTTCCTGCGAAACAAACGCTGCCACCACGATGCCGCACTCATGCCGCTACCTCCGCCATGACAGATCGACGAGGCCGCAAAGCGATCCGCTCAAACGCCTGCGCTACGTCCTCGGGGGCGATCTCACTTCGGGAGTCGCCAGCAGCGACGAGGGCCGCTTCTGTCCAAATGAACGTCAGCTCAGCGGCCGACCAACCGTGGGTGAGCCTGGCAATATCTTCCAACGGCATAACCGGCGCGGTCTTGAGGTGAGCACCTGCGACCTTGAGAATCTCATACCGATCCGCGAGGGAAGGGAGACCAAACTCAATCTCCCAATCGAATCGACCAGGTCGAGTCAACGCGGGGTCAAGTGTGTCGACCCGGTTTGTAGCGGCGATGACGATCACGCTCTTGCCCTTGTTGTCGAAGCCGTCCATCAGGGTGAGGAGCTGGGCTACCAGTCGCTTAGAGGCCTCGTGTGAGTCGCCAGTTCGCTTCTCGGCGATGCTATCGATCTCATCGAAGAAGATGATCGCCCGACCGCTCTCGCTACTCGCGGCAGCCTCGAAGATTCTTCGTAGCGTGCCCTCAGTGTCTCCGAGCCACTTACTGATGATCGATGGGCCGCTAATCAAGTAGAAGTCTGCCTTGGATTCCCTGGCGATGATTCGCGCAAGATGCGTCTTGCCAGTGCCTGGTTGCCCCGTAAACAGGACGCCCTTGACCGGGCGGGCGCCGATCTTATCGAGTTGCTCTCGACGCTCGAGCTGGGTTTCAATGAGCTCTTTGGCCCGAGCCACTACGTCCGGGTATCCGCCAAAGTCCTCAAAGGTTGGACCTTCGGTTGCGTTGTCGCGGAGGTACTCGGACTCAACGTTCTCAGTGTCGTCCCCGATAATCCCGCTTTTGATAGGGCGCTCAGAGACCACTTCCAGCACGCCTTGGGCGTCGTTGTACTCCACCATGTTGCCGGGTTTGACAATCACTTTGCGCGTATTCTTGACGCGCTGGAATCCGACTCCGCTGTCAACAATGATGGAGCCGTCATCCATAACTCGTCGCACCGCACCGATCTGGCCCGAATCGTGCCAGAGATCACTAGGCGCAATTTCCCAGCCGTTTTGCCCAACGATGAGCAAGTCGCCAGGTTCGATCTTGTCAGTTCCGTTTAAATTTGAGACACGGCCGATCTGACCGCCCCGTGTCTGAAAATGAACTGTCTGGTCCTCGTGATCGACTCGAAGCGTTTTGAATAGCTGACCGATGAACATCGGATTACTCATACTTCAAACGCTCCCACCGGACTACTTGCAGCATCGACATCTTCGGAAGTGGGTGGAAGCAAGGACTCCGGATCGATGTCCGCCACCTCGCACAGGCCAATGAAATGATCGGCGTCAAGACAGCGCATAAATTCAAAAACCGAAGAAATCGCGGTTGCAACTTCATCCGGACTAACAGTGATATCTGTCGCAGGGGACTCGCTGTGAGAATACGCGTGCGAGTACCTGATGAGTCGAAGTCGTAAGGCGTCAGCATCACCTTGATATCCAGATGCCCGAAGCAACTCAGCAGACTTGCGCATCGCACTGTTTAGGTTTCCAACCCACTCAGGATGCTTGAACGCTAGAAAAGTCTCGAGCACGCGCCGAATGACGTTCGGAAATAGCAACTGAGCGTCAAGCCGGTTCTCCGTGGAATCGTCTTCGGCGAGCTGGAGCCGCGCATCAGCCAGAGCCATGAACGCATGATGATAGGTCGAACGAATCATCTTGCGTTCACGCTCTGAGGGAGGCCACTTTGTAAGCGCCGGACGCCGCTTCGTCGTGCCGCCTTGCGTTAGATGCCGTGAGCGAATCTCGTAGAAATTGGTTGGATAGACCTCCTTGAACTTGCGGCCGTCCTCCATCTTGCCGCTTCTATGAAGCGCCTCGATCTGGATATCCCACTGCCGGAAAAGCTCGAAATTATGCGTGAGCAGGAACAGCTGGGCGACGTGATCCTTCACGATCGTTTCGGTCCAGATATAAGCGGAGACCCCCATGAAGATGTCGCTATCGAGGCTGGAGACGGGGTCGTCGATGATCACAATGGGCTTCCCCTTGGACGAGTCGAACTTGGCGACTTGCTCCAGGAAGTGAATCAGCGTGATAGCGGTTCGCTCGCCGAGACTGAGTCCCTGCGCAGGCTGCCCGTCACGGGTGACTCGATAACGTCCGTCTCCCAGTTCAAACTTGAGCTCGTTGCGACCGAGCAGTCGTGTCACCTCGTCAGTGAGAACCTTCGCACTCGGCATCGGGTCACCGTCGACGGTTTCGAGAGAGGTGATGTTGGAACGAATGTCAGCGATGGTCTCATCGAGAGCTTTGCCCTCAGCTTTGGCTGCAGCGGCTTTGGCGGAGTTGTCGCTGACGCTCGACTCCGACGCCTTCAGGTAGTGCAGCTCGATTGCCTGTGCTGCCGCCTGGACCAGTTGGTCGTGCTGGCTGGCACGGTCGTTGTGCACAGTTCTGAGCCCGAGCATCGCCGTCGCCGACACTGTTGGTGGCTCAGCAACGGCCGAATCTACTGGAATCAGGACGTTACTTAGTTTCGTCTCGGCTCTTGCCAGTACTTCGGTCGCCCAGGACTTGAGGGCTGTCAGTTCCGTCCGAACCTCGGTGTTCGCCTCGTCGTAGCGTGGCCGGAGGTCCTCGAAGAAGAGACCCTTGCTTGGGAGACCTGCAATCGCAGCGTCTACCGACGTTGTTACTGCTCGAAGGTCAGTGATCGCGGAGTGGAGATCCGACTGCAGACGCTGAACGGCATCAGAGAAGTGCTGGTCAATGAGGGTGCGCCGCTCGTCAGAAAGCGGAGCGCCACAGAAGATGCAGGTCTCGACGCCGCCGTGGAGATACCGTCCTTCATCGACCCAACTCGTCGCATCTGGATGGGCTTCCAACGTGTCGAGGATGATGGTCGTTGGGGTTGTGGAAAGCGCAGTCGCCAGACGTTGCCGCAGCCCATCAGGCGCGGCAACCGTAAGCAGATTCTCGGGTATCGCATCGGCTTTGTCGGAGTTAACGACTCCGATATTGTTCTGCAGCTCCTGCTCAGTGAGTAATCTCCAGGCGGCGTGAGATCCTGCGAAGGCGTTACGCACCGTACCAGCGCTGAAGTTGCTACGCGAGTGCCATCGACCACCGGCTCTACTTGCGGCGTCAACGACTTGCTGTGACACGGTGCTGTA
The DNA here is from genome assembly GCF_032550575.1 of Dermabacter sp. Taxonomy (NCBI): domain Bacteria; kingdom Bacillati; phylum Actinomycetota; class Actinomycetes; order Micrococcales; family Dermabacteraceae; genus Dermabacter; species Dermabacter sp. The sequence continues at coordinate 370,717 of NZ_JAWFZC010000001.1, forward strand.
AGCAGTATTGATGGCCTGGTTAGCGTCGCGCTCGATCTTCGTTTGGTGTTCGCGTTCCTTATTTTTGTTCGCCAGTTCTTCCCGAAGCTTTTCGAGCTTCCGCTCTGCGTCGGCGGGTTTCTCTCCGATGGTGAGAACGGCAGGCATATCAGCGTTTCCAGCGGTGAAGTTGTGACTTCGTGCAACGTAATGCTCGCTGAAGACGTGGATTCGATCGAAGAGAGCGTGGTCGCTTCCATCTGTTGTTCGTATGACGCCGTCATCAATCGAGACGGATAGACGTTTGAAACCTTCAGCGTCCTCCGCGTTTCGCAGTCCGTCAAATGCACCAGCTAGCGAAGTTTTTCCCGTGCCGTTCGGGCCATAGATAACGTTGATACGGGCAAAGTCGGGCAACGCCGTGTCCCAGCGGTAGTTCTCGAAGAATCCACAGTTCCTCATCCATTCGATTCGCTTCAGCATCAGTCGGCGCCCCCGGCGCTCAGCCCGAAGAATCGCTCGAAGAACGCTCCGAGCTTCTGGATCACGCGTTGCTTCTTCTGGCCGTGGCCGCCGTCGGCAGAGAATCGTGACACTGGCGGTAGTACCTTCGTAATCGCGGTGCCGCTGGTGCGAATCTGACCGTCGCGGAATGCAGTTTCGACGAAGACGCGGGTCTCGTCTGCGCGGAGGTTCTCCTCGGTGATGATTGTGTCGAGTTCAGCTTCGCGTTTGGCTGCGATGAACGCGCGCCATTCCTGGTCGATCTCACCGTCCACGGAGAGGGAATCGACGAAGTCTTCGATGAGGTCTTTCTTGTTGCGCAGGGTCGGGCTGGCGTCCACGGCGCGGGAGATCTCGGCACGGATCTCCTTGTCGTCACCATCGCCGCGTTCGTCGCGGTACTTCTGAACGAGCATGAGGATGTAATCGACGTTGATCTCGACCTGCTTGATCAGCTCGATCTCGAAGACCACGTCGTCGTTGATCTGCTCCTTATCGGCGTCCTTGTCCTTGCGGAACTCCGCATACAGGTCGAGGTAGATGCTGCGGTAGTCCTGGCCTTGGCGGTCGGTGAGGATCGCGTTGCCGGTGAACTCGTCGAACGAGGTGAGGATGTTCTGCAGACGTAGGATCGCACCGAAGAGAGCAATGAACTCCTTCTGAGCAGCTTCACCGGTGATCGGCTGTCCCAGAGGGAAGTCGGTCAGGAGTTCATGAACTTTCTCTGCGTAGTCGTTGTAGTACTCGCCGTACGGTTTGAGCAGTACAACACCGCGGGCGTCTTTGTTGCCGAACAGCGCGATCGCGTCATTCGTCTCTTCTTCGAGGTCGCGGAAGGAAACGACATTGCCATATGTCTTGACGGAGTTCAGGATGCGGTTCGTACGCGAGTACGCCTGGATCAGCCCGTGTGCGCGCAGGTTCTTATCGACGAACAGAGTGTTCAGCGTGGTCGCGTCGAAGCCGGTGAGGAACATGTTCACGACGACGACGAGGTCGATCTCGCGCCGCTTCAACTTGAGCGAGAGATCTTTGTAGTAGTTCTGGAACCGGTCAGCGGACGTATCGAACGAAGTGCCGTACATGTCGTTATAGTCCTGGATCGCATCCTCCAGGAACGACCGCGCATCCATATTCAACGCACCGGTGTCGAAGCCCTCTTCGTCAAGCGCACCATCTTCGACGGCGTCGTTTGCACCATAGGAGTAGATGAGACCGACCTTCAGTCGCTTGTCTGATGGAAGGCGTTCTTGCTGCAACTGGAAGTGGTTGTAGTACGTTCGGGCGGCGTCGATGGACGCGGTCGCGAACAGCGCGTTGAAACCACGCACGCGCCGCTCCCCGAGCGTGTAGTGCTCGGCACGCTTGGTCTTCTGGTCGAAGTGCTCGAGCGTGTACTTCACGATCTGGCTGATCCGCTCCGGGGCGAGCAGTGCTTTCTCGGTGTCAATCGCCGAGACCTGCTTGTCGACGACGTTGCCGACCTTGATGGTATTGACGTAGTCGATGCGGAAGGGAAGCACGTTTTTGTCGGTGATCGCATCGACGATCGTGTAGGTGTGCAGCTTCTCGCCGAACGCCTGCTCGGTGGTCTTCAGCTGCGGGTTCCCGCCACTGCCGGAGTTGGCTGAGAAGATCGGCGTGCCCGTGAAGCCAAAGAGATTGTAGCGTTTGAACGCCTTCGTGATCGCGGTATGCATGTCGCCGAACTGCGAACGGTGGCACTCGTCGAAAATGATCACCACATGCCCGTCGTAAATTGCATGCCCCTTATTCGCCGCGATGAACGTCGAAAGCTTCTGGATCGTCGTGATGATGATCCGCGCACCCGGATCTTCGAGCTGCTTCTTCAACACCGCGGTCGAGGTGTTGGAGTTCGCTGCGCCCTTCTCGAACCGGTCATATTCCCGCATCGTCTGATAGTCGAGATCCTTACGGTCCACAACGAACAGCACCTTGTCTACGCTCGGTAACTTCGACGCGAGCTGCGCCGCCTTGAACGAGGTCAGGGTCTTGCCGGAGCCGGTGGTATGCCAGACGTACCCGCCCGCGGCAACAGTGCCGAGGGTCTTGCAGTTCGTAGAAGTATCAATCTTCTGCAGAATCCGCTCAGTCGCCATGATCTGATACGGACGCATCACCAGCAGCATCCGGTCAGCCGTGAGCACGCAGTACTTCGTCAGGATGTTCAGCAGAGAATGCTTCGCGAAAAACGTCTTCGCAAACGCCGACAGATCCTGGATCGGCTTGTTCTGCGCATCCGCCCACCACGACGTGAACTCAAACGAGTTCGACGTCTTCCGCACCCGCTTAGAGCCAGCCGCCTCACTTAAATGCTGACGACGCGTAGTGTTCGAGTAATACTTCGTCAGCGTGCCGTTCGAGATCACGAACAACTGCACATACTCGAAAAGCCCAGAGCCTGCCCAGAAACTGTCGCGCTGGTACCGATCGATCTGGTTGAACGCCTCACGGATGTCGACGCCGCGACGCTTCAGCTCGATGTGCACCATCGGCAGACCGTTCACCAGCACCGTCACGTCATAGCGATTCGATCGAGCAGAACCGCCGTCGCCCTGGCCGATCTCGTACTGGTTGATGACCTGCAGGCGGTTGTTGTGAATGTTTTGCTTATCGATCAGGAGAATGTTCTTCACGGAACCGTCGTCACGCTTCAACAACTGAACGTGATCCTCCTGGATCCGCACCGTCTTCTCAACGATGCCATCGTTCGCACCCGCGATCCGCTCCGAGAAGAACTGCTCCCACTCCGCGTCAGAGAACGTCACCGAGTTCAGAGCTTCAAGCTGAGCACGCAGGTTCGCGACAAGCTGCGACTCCGACGTGATCGGCAGATACTCGAACGCCTGCGACTCAAGCAGCCGAATCAATTCACGTTCAAGCTCCGCCTCCGACTGATACGAACCAGCACCCGCCGCGTCGGGGATGTACTCGGCAACAACCGTGCTCTCCGACGACACGGCGATCGGATCATACTTTCGTGGAGTCAAGTCACTCACGCCGCCAACTCCTTGAAAGTCAACAGTTCGTCACGGTAGTACTCGTACTGCTTCCTCCGCGCAGCAAGCTCAGCAGAAAGACCGACGTTGAGGTCGTTCACAAGCGCATCAAACTTATCCAGAATGGACACAATTCGTTCTTGTTCCTCCAGCGACGGCAAGGGTATTCGAACATCTTTGAGCCATCCGGCTGAGATGTTCTTGACTGTGCCGCCGCTAGTAGAAGCGATGGCGCTTTGCTCAAAACGATCAGTATTCAAGAGATGAAACAGATACCGAGTAAGGACGTTATTTGATTTTGGTCTGAGGCACGCGACACGCTGGTTTAATGCTGCTGGTAGGTCGCTTTCGGAGAGGATAGCTACGCGACCAACGCTGCCTGAGAGCGACATCACCAAATCACCCTCGGACAATAAGTAGCGGGCAAAATCCGAGCTTGAGCTTTCAGGATAGAACTTGAGGTCTTTATCCGACATGATGCCCTTCTGGACGTCAGAGATCCGGACAATTCTGATGCCCGAATCAACGTACCTAGAGCTCTTAAATGCAAAGCCTTGGAGAACTTCGACAAGGTCTCCCAGGGGTTCTTCCATGACCTCTGAATCGAAGTGAAGCGCAGATTGCTTGTAGTGCTCGTACTGGCGGCGGCGGGCTTCCAGCTCCGCTTCCAGCTCCGCTTCCAGCTCCGCTTCCAGCTGAGTGAACTGATCCAATACTCGCACGATCTCCCGCTGCACCTCGAGAGGCGGAACGGGGATTTGGATCTTCGCCAATGAACCGCCCGAGACCCGGCGAACCTTCGTGCCGGAGATAAACCTGCGCTTCTGATCTTGGAATGAAGTCGACTGGAAGAAGTACGACACGTACTTTGGATCCAGGTCGTGCCGGTAGATGTATGCGTCCCCGCTCAGAACAACGTCGGTATGGCCGAGCCACGCCGTAGCTTTCGCGACTGCATCGTCGTCTTCACTGGTCGTCGCGATAAGCAGGTCGCCCGGTCGGGCGTGACGTAGCTTCGCGGCGATCTCCCCGTCAGTGAACGACTTCGTCACGGTTGTCCACACGCCGTAGTGCGTGTGGATCTGGCCGTAGTGGACCGCAGGAACGCCCTCCTCACGAAGATCAGCCTTCTGTAAGCCATTACCTCGAATGAACTCGCCGACCTTACCTAGAGTCTTGAACTCGACCCCGTTTGGGCATAGCTCATGAATCAGTTCATCGATCCGGCTCACTTCGTGCCCTCCAGGTCAGCGACGATCGCGTCGATGGATGCTCGGAGTTCTTGCTGGCGGGCGACGATGCGGGTAATCTCGGCGTTCAGCTCGGCTATGTCGATGACTTCGCGGGTGTCTTCTTGCTCGACATATGAGGAAACGGCGATGTTGTAGTCGTTGGCCGCGACGTCTTCGTTCGGCACGAGCTTGGCGACGTAGTCAACGCTCTCGCGTGCGGTGAAGGTGTCGAGAATGTGCTGCTGGTTGGCTTCGGTGAGCTTGTTCCTGTTGCCGACACGTTTGAACTCAGCGGATGCCTCGATGAAGAGCACGGAGTTGTCGGTCTTGGATTTCTTGAGCACGATGATGCAAGTCGCGATTGTGGTGCCGAAGAACAGGTCCGGTGGGAGCTGGATGACGGTGTCGACGTAGTTGTTGTCGATGAGGTATTTGCGGATCTTCCGCTCCGCGCCGCCGCGGTAGAGCACGCCAGGGAACTCGACGATCGCGGCGGTGCCGTTGACGGCGAGCCACGACAGGATATGCATCGTGAAAGCGAGGTCAGCCTTCGACTTCGGTGCGAGCACACCGGCCGGTGCGAAGCGCGGGTCGTTGATCAGCAGAGGGTTCGCGTCACCGTCCCACTTGATCGAGTAGGGCGGGTTGGAAACGATCGCTTCGAACGGCTCATCGTCCCAATGCGCGGGGTCGGTGAGGGTGTCACCGTGGGCGAGGTTGAACTTCTCGTAGTTCACGTCGTGCAGGAACATGTTGATCCTGGCGAGGTTGTAGGTCGTCAGGTTGATCTCCTGACCATAGAAGCCCTGCCGCACATTCTCTTTGCCGAGGACTTTCGCGAACTTCAGCAGCAGCGAGCCCGATCCCACGGCCGGGTCGTAGACCTTGTTCACCTGGGTCTTACCGACCACGGTGATACGGGCGAGAAGCTCGGACACTTCCTGGGGCGTGTAGTACTCGCCACCGGACTTGCCCGCCTGCGACGCGTACATCTGCATGAGGTACTCGTAGGCGTCACCGAACAGGTCGATCGAGTTGTCCTCGAAGTTCCCCAGCGGCAGGTCGCCAATCGCATCCAGCAGCTTCACGAGTTTCTCGTTGCGCTTGGCGACAGTGCCACCGAGCTTGGAACTGTTGACGTCGAGATCGTCGAACAGACCCTTGAGGTCGTCCTCGGCGTCGGTGCCAACGGCAGAGCCCTCGATGTTCTTGAACACGCGAGCGAGGGTCTCGTTGAGGTTCGCGTCGTTCGCGGCGCGCCCTCGGACGTTCTGGAACAGCTCGGACGGGAGGATGTAGAAGCCCTTCTCCTCGACCGTCTCCTTGCGGCCGAACTCGGCCTGTGCGTCGCCGAGCTTCGCGTAATCGAAGGCCTGGTCGCCTGCTTCGCGTTCGCTCTTGTTGATGTAGGCGGTGAGGTTCTCGGAGATGAACCGGTAGAACAGCATGCCGAGGACGTAGGACTTGAAGTCCCAGCCGTCGACGGAGCCGCGCAGGTCGTTCGCGATGCGCCAGATCGTCTTGTGCAGTTCGGCGCGCTGTCCTTCTTTGGTGGTCGGTGCCATGTGGTTCGTCTCCTGCGCCTGGGGCGCGTCTTAAGTTGTTTCTACGGGTTGCTCTCACCGTAGCGCCAGGCACTGACATCGTTCGGGTGCCATGCGCGGCATGAGCGTGAACGTTGATGCAGCCGGGAGCTGGTGTCGCGTCGACCGGGCGCTGCGACCCACCTGTGATTATCTCATGACAGGCCGTTTTCGAGAGAACCTTGCTGCCTCGGTCAGGTATCCCAGCTCCAGGCGAGACCGTTGAAGAGGCCACCGTGGACGTCGCGGAGAGTGAGGGTCGCGGTGCCGCGGGCGTCAAGCTGGACGCGGTTGTACTCGTTGGCTGCATGTGGGCGGGTGAACGGGCTGGCTCCCTCGAACTTCCAGATACTGGCGGGCCGTTCTCCGATGAACCCCACGCGGATCGTGAACAGCAGTGAGCGGTGGTGGAGCGCCCGGCTGGCGAGAGTCACTGGCTCCGGTTCGCTGCCGTCTTCGGGCGGTGTGATGCGGAAGCGCAGGTCGTAGCGTGTCCGGTCTTGCATCGGCTCGATTACCGTGCGGGCGGTGTTGAGGTGCCAGAAGTGGTCGTTCCAGCCCGCGCCGTCGACCGGGCGGGTGTTGACCTTGAAATCGCCCTTGTTGCTCGGGGTCACGACGCCGGGATAGGAACGGCCGATGGTGACGTAGCCGAGTTCGCCTGCCATGTTCGCGAACCGGTAGTGCTCGTAGGTGGCTTGCCAGCGTCGGTTCTCGACGACGATGAGGGTGCTGGTCTCTTCGTAGATGATGCCGCCGTGCATCTCGGGCACGTCGAGCACGAGCGGGGCCTGCGCGTAGCGGCCGCTGACGAGACGGGAGTGCAACGCCTTGAGCGCTGCGGCCTCTCGTGTGCGAACGGTGTCGACCTTCCGTCCGATCTTGTCGCCGTGGATCTCCCGTCGTTGTAGCAACTCGGGTACGTCTTGCGTGTCGGGGCTGAGCGCGAACACGTCCAGCAACAGGCCTGCTTGCTCTACGGGCAGGGTGTGGATGGCGGAGATGAACCGGTGACGGAGACGTTCAAAGCTGTCCTCGAGGGAACCGCGTAGGAGTTCGTCGACGATCCCTACCTGGGCGAGGCGTCCTTGGACGAAGCCCTCGCGTTTGGTCAGCCAGGCGAGTTGCTGGTGGAGGGTAGCGACGTCGTCTTCATCGAGTCTTACACCATCACCTCCGTCTCGAACCAGTGCCCACTTCCAGCTTTATTCCGAGTTTCAGAGTGCCCTTCGGAGGCTTCCTACGGTCGAAGTGTCCCGGAAAATGCGGGGCTGTTCTCTTCAACTGGAAGGAAGCAAGACATGTCGAGCAATCAGGTGGTGCCGCTGTTCGGCGGGCACACGACCCAGCAGGGGCAGAAGATCACAGGAAGCCTCGTGCGTCAGACCAAGCGTGAGGTGGAGCAGGTCGCTGCGTCGACGGAGATCGCGGCGGTGCGGGAGCAAGGGCACGCGTTTCTGGCATCGCAGGCGATGACGAACGTCGCGACGCTCGTTGCGCAGGCGGAGGCACAGATGAAGATCGCCCCGGCGGGCGCGCAGTTCTACGAAGCGATCATCGCCGGATACGCGATCGGTGCAGGGCAGCGCATAGCCCGGGGGCTGTGATGGAGTTCGTTCTGCTTATCGCTGCTTTCGCGGGTGTTGTTCTCCTCGTCGCGGTCGCCGTCTTGGTGGCTTGGTGCGTGTTCGATGTGCTGTGGGACGAGTACGTGGCGTGGCAGGAGCGTCGTCGTACACGGATTGAGGCGGAGCTGGACGCGAAGTCTGAGCAGCTCCGGCAGACGATCCTGAAAGAGAAGATCAACGGCGAACGGTCGATCAAGCACGACCACTACCTCAAGTCCACGATCTACTGCGGGCATTGCGGATTCCGCATGGTCGTCCAGGTCGTCAAGAACCGTCACGGCGAAACCTACCCGTACTACTCCGGCCTCGGACGACACTCCAAGCGCACCGACTGCACCCTCCGCTCCATCCAGATCGAACACGCCGAAGACCTGATCCAGGACCTCTACGACCGCATCGGTCTCGCGCCCGAGTTTCGCCGCGACGTCGAAACACTCCTCCGGCACGGATTGAAGCAGATTCGCACCGACACCGACCTCGAGCGAGAACAACTCGAAGCCACGAAGCAGACCATAGAGCGCCGCCAACGCAAGCTCCTCGAAGCCCACTACAACGACGCGATCCCCATCGACATGCTCCGCACCGAGCAGAAACGCCTCGACGCACAACTCTCTGCCACGACCCGGAGCCTGGACGCCCTCAACGCCGACCTCACCGAGGCCGACGAACTCATCGAGATCGCGCTCGACATCGCCCAGCACGCCGGAAAGACCTACCGGCAAGCCCCCGAGCACATCCGCCGCATGTTCAACCAGCTCCTCTTCGACAAACTCCTCGTCACCACCGACGACAACGGCCAGCACCACGTCGAGGCAACCTCCCGGGCACCATTCGACGTCATCTACAGCCCAGACACCCGAGCACTCGTCCATGAGACACGACACGCACAGCACGACGCCACCCCCGACAGCACGGGGCAAACGAAAAAGCCCGCCGAAACCGGCGGGCTCTCCCTGGACGTACTGTCCGATCAGTTCATTGCTCTTGTCGAGGGTTCGAGTAAGAGCATCATGGTGGACGCCGGTGGACTCAGCCCGAACACGTGGGAGCGGCTGGAACGGCTGAGTTCCGCGTGGGAGCAGGCGAAACGGGGTGGCGCGAGCAAAGAACCACCGGCAGCCGAGCCAGATCCTGGGGTCGTGGCGAACCCAACGAGACGATCCCGAACCCCGCTTGCCCCGAACGAAGTGGACGCGATTCGAACCGCTCGCGCCAACGGCGAGAGTGTCCTTTCGATCTGCCGCCGATTCGACATTCACCGAGTGACGGTGTGGGAGAAGACCCGAACAAGTTGAGCTAAGTCCGCGACCGTCGTGGGGACAAAGTGCAATAACCGGTCGCAACCTCAGGTTTCCCCAACCGCAACATCGACCTTCCGAGCCGCGACCAACTACTTGGCCACGGGAGTGCCATCGGCGACGCACGACAACCCGGGCGGCAAGGATCGTCACGAGATCATCTGCCAGAGCCATTCGAAGAGGCTCCTCCCTCCCACTTGCGACATCAGAACCGTTGCGACCGCAACGAAAAGTGACACGATCGCAACCCAAAGCGCAAGCCGGCCAGTCCGGAAAGCGTCAGCAGATGAACCGAGCGATGAAACGGTTGAAAGAATGTCGCGGTAGTCACTGTCCGCTTGCCGCAGCTGCTCGAACCAATCCTCATGTCGCTCTTTGAGTCTTTCATTGAAGTTGATGGGCACCTCCGGCGCCTCATTCTCTTTGCGCGCGCGTGCAAGCTCGTCCGGAGTCGAAACATAGCTGAACTGTGGGTCTCCCTCCCAATACCAAGACCGTTTCCAAAACGCGGCAACATCACGTTGCATGCTTGCGAGGTCGAGACTCAACGTAAGTAAGCTCTGACGCAGCTCGTGGATCGCCTTCGGACGGAATTTCCCGTGTCGTGCACTGGCTCGATCTCGGATCTCGGCGAAGCGCTCCTCAGTTGCCTCAAGGTAACCCGACACGGAAATCATGAGGAACAGGTTTCTCATACTGTCGGCAAGTCGATAGGCGATGTTTTGATTGTCGTTTCCACCGATGTACTCGAATTTCTCAGGGCCGACTTCCCTGAGTATTGCCGGTCGACTTCCCCAGAGCGTCCATGTCGGGTCATCTCCCAGGGGGTCTTTCCCTATGCGCCGCTGACAGTGGAGCACTAGCTTCGGAATGTCGGGTGAGGTGAGCATTCGGAACACCGGGCGCTCGATGCCAAGGGCACGCAGGGCATCGTCCTCTGACACGCGCTGGTCGCGATTCTGCGCGGGCTGCGGCAGCAAGGTGGGGTCGAGCTTGTCAAAGAGCATCAGCTCGAGCAATGGTTGCGGACGCTCCATCCGAGCGAAGAAACCAGGGAGACGAGCTGTAAGCCAGTCGCGCGCGGCGTAGTGCATTGAGCGACGTGCAAGCTGCACCTGGTGGATCGTTGCCCAGCGCCGGTCAAGACTGCGAGGTCTCGGACGTTCCCAGAGCAGCAAGGGTTCGTGTTGCTTGTGCCACTCAACGTCAAGCGCCTGCGCTGCCTCGTCTTGGAGGTGAAATTCGGCGACGACCGCAGTGAGACCTTGCCCGACCTGCACGGCTTTGAGTTCGATGTAATCAAACTCCGGCGGGAGACGCTCGCGGACAGCGTCCATACCGAACCAGTTGCGATCGTGTCGCACGACGTTGATGAGGTTCCACCACACCGATCCTCCACCTGAGCGAGAGCGCGCCAGCATCACGTGATTGCGCTCATCAATCGGCGAAAAACGCTGGCGCACATCCCAGCCATTCTTCCGGAGTGCCGCTTCAAGTCTTGGGAGATCGGCTGGCGGGAAGAGTTCGACCAACCAGATACTGGGTGTCGTGACGTGTTCATCTCTCGGGGCCCGAATGTTGTGCATCCAGCCATCGAGCGACTCTGCGAAGTCTCGGTCGTGCTCATTGAAAGGAATAAGCCAGTTAACGCCGTTGTTGAGCCATTTCCGCATGAACGGCGGCGTGAACTTACGCCGCCAGCCTGTGCTCAACCACCACAGCACACGGTAGGGGTAGTCATACCAGCGATACCCCTCTCCCGCCTCGGGCACGAGATCAAAGACGGCAGCAACCTCGTCGGAAATCTCGATACCGCTCTCCTCCCGCGTGGCGCGGGGACGTCGACGCCGCTGTCGGTATTTCTCGCGATCTCCGAGCTCCACCATCCACGTCTCCTATCCGATCCACGACGATTGCTGGCGCCGATGATGCGCTCTCTACTGTGCTCACTGTCTACTCCGCACCGTTACTCACGCCCATACATGACGGTTGTCCAACATCCACCCCAAGGATATCCGTGAGGTCTGACACAACTGGCTACGTCGAAGCAGAACTACCGCAGCGAGGCTTCCTGCGGTTGGTGCTGCAGCTCGGCCTTGAGTGCTCACGCCTCTTGCAGATCGAGGCTCCGGCCCGTCAGTCCAGGCCCGACGAACACACGTCCCGCGACCACCTGGTGCTGCGTCAACGAGCCGCCCCGAGGTCGCCCCTCCTCGATCTGCAAGACGCGTGGCAGCTCCATGGGGGGCCACTCGCGGTGGTATGGAGGCTCGTCTGGCACGGACGGCCTGTGAGCTGCTTCTGGCCGGGGTGATACGGATCTGCGCATCTTGGGGTGTGGACGGGGTAATGGGTCGCGGAGTGGCGGTGGGGTCGCCTACGCTGGTGGGCATGTTGTTCTACGGCACTGCTTCGCTGCGTCTGCGCAGCCGCTAACGGCGGCGAGCACACTCCCACGCGTTGTTGCTCCCGCCCCCGGTGATCACGGCCGGGCGGCTCTTTCAGCGTGCCCGGCTCCGCAACAACCACGGAGCAAACAGTGCCTACCTATCGAGGTGGCCGTCATGAGCACGGCCAGAACTTCCTGACTGACCCATCCACCATTGCCACGATCACCCGGCTCGTGGCTGCCACCGAGGGGCCGATCATCGAGATCGGCTCCGGTGACGGAGCACTCACCACCCCGCTAGCCCGGCTTGGGCGACCGGTGACCGCCGTCGAGATCGACACCAGGCTCGCCCGACGCTTGACCCAACGACTCCCACCGCACGTGGAGGTTGTCGCCGACGACTTCCTGACCTACCGGCTTCCCACGTCTGCGCATGTGCTCGTCGGCAACCTGCCGTTTCACCAGACCACGGCCATACTGCGCCGCATCCTGCACGCACCCGCATGGACCGATGCAATCGTGCTCGTGCAATGGGAAGTCGCGCGGCGCAGAGCAGGAGTTGGCGGTGCCACGATGATGACGGCGCAATGGGCGCCTTGGTTCGAGTTCACGCTGCACAGTCGTGTTCCCGCTCGCGCGTTCACCCCACGTCCGGGCGTCGACGGCGGAATCCTCACCCTTCACCGCCGCGAACACCCGCTGGTGCCCCCGGCACGGCGGCGCCAGTTCCACGCCTTGGTCCACCGCGTCTACACCGGTCCCGGCCGGGGGCTCGCCCAGATCCTCGCGCGCACCACCGCACTCGGCTCACCACAGGCGGCACAGGCATGGTTGAGGGGCCACGGTATGACCGCTGCCGGACTGCCGAAGGACCTGCCCGTCGAGGCATGGGTGCACTTGTTCAAGACCACGGGCTCCTCGCCACCGTCCCGCCGCACGCAGTCGTCCTCAGGAAGGCGGCGGCGATGAGCATCGACCCCTCGTGGCGAGTCTGCCCTGACGAGACCACCCCCAGCCATGCGTGCCCGACCGAGACAGCCGCACACCATGCAGCACGGCTCCTCGCTCAAGACCCCGGACGGGATTGGCGACTTCGTGACCTTGCCGACCTCGTGCACCTGTCCACGTCACAACTGGGCAGGGCCTTCAGCCAAAGCTTCGGGATGCCGCCCATCCAGTACCTGGCTCACGTTCGAGCCCACAGACTGGCCGAGCTCCTGGTCGAAACCGACCTTCCGATCGGTGTCGCCATGACACGGGTCGGGTGGCGCAGCCGCGGCCACGCCGCACGACAGTTCACCGCCATCATCGGGGTCAGTCCATCCGCGTACCGACTCACCGCGACCCAACGAGCAAGCCTGAAATGCCCGTGCTGTGGACAGCGAAGCGAGCTGCCCCGATGACGGCCACAGAGCGCTCTGGCCTCGGCCCTGCCAGGACAGAGATCCGTTACACGGTCATTCGGATGCGGGCCGATCTCGCTCACCGGTGGACCTTGGCCGAACTCGCACAGGATGCACACCTGTCGCGGTCACGGCTCGGGGGCCTGTTCGTGGAGCAGTTCGGCGTCCCGCCGATCATGCTGCTGGCTCGGTTGCGGGTCCGGGAGATGGCACGGCTGTTGCGGGAGTCGGATATGACGGTCGATCAGATCGGGGTCCGGGTGGGGTGGAGGAATCGAGGCCATGCGGCGGAGCAGTTCGCCAAGACCATGGGCGTCACCCCAACCGCGTATCGGACCGAATACCGGCAGCAGACCCGACAGACAGCAGACGACCTGACCGGTTGCTTGTGGTGCGGACAACCCCTTCCCGCCACCGACGATGACCGGAAAACGCGCAGATCAGACGGTGATCCGCTCATCCATGGCTGAACTGCTGGACTCCCGCCACTGTCGCGCGGTAGTAGTCGTGGAAGTCACCGCCACGATGCTCGATCTGGGGCGCGGTGCGCACCTGGCTGGTGAGCCTCCATTGGGCTCAACTGTTACGCGAGGCGCCGTGGCGCGGCTCGGATTATGCGTCATCGGGTGGGGTTGGACGGCTGGGGAAATTTTCCCCCGCCGTGAACCACCCCACCCGGCACCGCCCTGCCCGGCTCAAGTGGAAGCGACGGTGCCGGACATTTTCCGGAACCGTCAGCACCCCGACCGTCCCCGTGGGTACTGGGGTGGGGTGTCCACCTGTGGGGCATGAGGTATGCACGCACCACACCCACCGGGCGCCGATTGATCGCCGAACCCGTGCCCCGGGGCGAGCCGGACATGGACCGGATGGTCGCGCTGGTGCTGCACCTGGCCGATTGTCTCCACGCCCAGACCCCGCAGCCCGAACCCGATGCAAGCTCGACAACGAGAGAAGATGCCCATGACCACCCCCGACACACAGGCACCAACGATCACGGGTGAGGGGCGGGTGACGGCGGTGACCTACCAGCGGGTCTCCACCAAGGAACAAGCCACCGCCGGCGGCCGAGACGAGGGATTTTCCATCCCGGCCCAGCGGGAGGCGAACCGCCGCAAAGCCGATGCCCTCGGTGCCGACGTTGTTGCCGAGTTCGTCGACGCCGGGGAATCCGCCCGGTCGGCGAAGCGACCCGAACTGCAACGGATGTTGGACTACATCGCGACCCATCAGGTCACGTATTGCATCGTGCACAAGGTCGACCGGCTGGCCCGGAACCGGCTCGATGACGTCGACATCCACCGCCACCTCATCGACGCCGGCGTCCAGTTGGTCTCCGCCACGGAGAACATCGATGACACCCCGTCTGGGATGCTGCTGCACGGCATCATGTCCTCGATTGCGGAGTTCTACTCCCGCAACCTCGCCGCCGAAGTCACCAAAGGCATGACCCAGAAAGTCGCCAACGGCGGCACTCCAAGCAGGGCACCGATCGGCTATCGCAACATCCGGTGCAAGGATGAGCAGGGCCGGGAGTACCGCACCGTCGAGATCGACCCCGACCGAGCACCCCTCATCCGCTGGGTCTTCGACACCTACGCCAAAGGCGAGCACACCGTCCCCGACTTGCTCGCCGAAGCCACCACCCGCGGATTGACCACCGTCGCGACGCCGAAGCGGTCATCGGGGCCCGTGGGGCGGTCCACGTTCTTCAAACTCTTGCGCAACCCGTACTACATCGGGCAGGTCCGCTACCAAGGCGCCCTCCATCCCGGCGCCCACGAACCCATCGTCGATGCAGAGACGTGGCAGCAGGTCCAGACCCTCCTGGATACCCGTGCCACCGCTGGGGAACGCCGCCGCAAACACGACCACTACCTCAAAGGCACCCTGTACTGCGGCACCTGCATGTCGCGGTTGCAGCTCGACTACGCGCGCAACAAACAAGGCATCCGCTACGCCTACTACATCTGCACCGGTCGAGCCACCAAACGCACGGCGTGTACGCGGAAGGCCGTGCCCGTCGGCGTCGCCGAGCAACTCGTCACTGACTGCTACCAACAGATCGCAATCACGGAGCAGACGTACCAGCAACTCGCGCAGCGAGTCGAGGCGGCCTTCGATGAGCGTCTGGCTGAGCGGTCGCAGGCCATCGACGACCTCACCACCACCAAGAGGCGGCTCGAAGCCGAAGCGGACAAGCTCCTCGAAGCCCACTTCGCCGACGCCATCGACCTCGACACCCTGAAACGCCACCAAGACCGCATCCGGGTTGCCCTGAACGACGTCACCCGGCGGCTGGAAGCGGAACGGCGTGATCACGAAGGCCCCCGGAAGCACCTCGCCACCGCACTGCGCCTGCTGGCTGACTGCGGCCACATGTACGCACTCACCGATAACCACGGCAAACGACTCGCCAACCAAGCCTTCTACCACCGCATCGAGATCACCGAAGACGAAAAAGCGGCGATCCAGCTCAACGAGCCGTTCGCCGCCCTCGCACCCAACGATGTCAGGTGTTCTAGTACGTCTGATCTGGTGGAGCTAACGGGATTCGAACCCGTGACCTTCTGCATGCCATGCAGACGCGCTACCAACTGCGCCATAGCCCCAAATTTTTTTTGGGCGTCGCCGTAGCGACTCCAGCAATATTACACGCTCATTGGGCGGCGGCGAAATCCGGCGGGAGGTTCAGTGATGTGAGCCTCACCCACCCAGCGCCCTCGCGCGCTCGCCTGACTTCCACGACAGCGCGGTGACAGTTGCCCATACCCGCAAGGCCATAAAAATCGCCTAGACCCGCGCCAATCATCGCGGACAGACCAAGGGAAATCGCGGCGCCGTGCGCGACAACGACGACGGTGCCGGCCTCGTGACGATCACTGAACTCGCGACAGGCTGCATCGAACCGACGCGCGACATCCGCCCTGTGCTCGACTCGAGCCTTCTCGAGCCCGCTCGAGACACCGGCGCGCCACAGCGCAAACTCGAGAGGCCACCCCTTTTCGATCTCCTCGCGGGTCAGCCCCTCCCAGTCGCCAAAACCGCGTTCGCGCAGGCGAGCGTCGGATGAAACCTCTAACCCGTGAGGCGCCGCGATTGCCTCCGCCGTCGCCATCGCACGCCCGAGCGGTGAGGAGTACATGGCCGCTATGCTCTTGTCACCCGCAAGAGACTCCCCCACCGCACGCGCTTGAGCGAGGCCCGCCTCGTTGAGGGGAATATCGGAAGAGCCTTGAATGCGGCCGGCATAGTTGTAATCAGTTTGCCCGTGACGCACGAGGATGAGGTGAGAAGCCATTACTTCTCCTGCGCCTCCGCATCGGGACCGAGATCAAGATCCAAGTCGATCGCCGGGGCATCGCGCCACAGACGTTCAAGGGCGTAAAACGCGCGGTCCTCCGCGTGCTGGACGTGCACGACGATGTCGGTGAAGTCGAGGAGGATCCAGCGAGCATCCTTCTCGCCTTCGCGCCGCTTCGGCTTGTAGCCCGCTTTGAACATTTCCTCTTCCACGCCATTGACGATCGCGTTCACCTGGCGTTCCGAGTCACCTGAGCACACGACGAACACGTCG
Organism: Dermabacter sp.; assembly: GCF_032550575.1. Taxonomy (NCBI): domain Bacteria; kingdom Bacillati; phylum Actinomycetota; class Actinomycetes; order Micrococcales; family Dermabacteraceae; genus Dermabacter; species Dermabacter sp. Next base: position 387,330 of record NZ_JAWFZC010000001.1, read on the forward strand.
GTGATGACGAGCTGCTCAGACACGTCGAGCGCGATCACGTTGCCCGCGAGCTTGTCGGCCGCGGCCTGCCCGGCGATGCGGGCCATGTCAATGGATTCCTGGGTTGCGGTCACGAAGCGAGTCCTCCGGAAAGGTCATAGGGAACGGTCTCGGGAATGGGGGCGATCGCTTTCGCGATGCCGGGGCCAATCACGCCTGTCACGAGAAGCACAACGAGGGTAATCGCGATCGCTGCGACGAGCAACCACGTGATCCACATGCCGATTCCGCCGGAGGTGCGACTCGGCTTGTCGAGCACCGTCCCGTCGAAGCGGGCCGCGGGCTTGGGCTCAGGTGCCTGATCGGCGGGGAGGTCACCAACCTCGAGCCACTCGGAGGCGTCGGAGAGCGGTGTCCCGTCGCTCGTCTCGTATACGGGGGCGGGTTCAGTTTCAGGATCGGCAGGCTTGGGTGCGAGTGCCTCGGAAGCGCTCGGCACCGACGCTTCGGGATCGGCGGGTACGGAGGTCCAGGCCGACGCCTGCCGAGCTTCGGCTGGTTCTTGCTCGGTGGGTTCGAGGGCCGGTTCTGCGGGTGCGGTCTCGGCGCTTTCGGCCCCGTCGATGGCGTCGCTCGTGGCGGGATTGTCGGCGCCCTCGGCGCTGCCGATCTCTTCAGGATCGAGAATCGCGGTCGCGTACGCGTCAGTCGCGGGTTCGTCAGGGGTTACGGCTTCTCGGCCGAAGCGGGCGCCGGGCCATGAACCCTTCTTCGCGCCGACGCTAGCCGCGGGAAGATCGTCACTCAGGGGGCCCGGGGTAGCTACCGAAACCTCCTGAGGCGCGGTCTGTTCTGCAGCCTTGCCGTCTTCGGTCTCCACGGCCGCGACTGGCTCGGAGGGTACGTGCGCTTCAGCCTTGGCCTCAACCGCGGGCTCCACGGGGACGTCCGCGCGGCGCTTTGCGCGCTTGCCGGTGTAGTGCTTCAGCTCGGGAAGCTGATCGTCTGCGAGCGGAGGGATCACCGCCGTGCGGCGCGCATAAAGCGTGAGATCGCCCGTCACGCCGCGAGTTGCCGACGTGTTGTTCTCGTCTCCGCTCACTGCACGAGCGCGGCGCCCGTGCCGACGACCGGAAAGCTGCGTCTCAGTTCCCGTCATGCTCACTTCCTAGATAGAGCTTGTATTTGTTGATGTATTGCACGACGCCGTCGGGGACGAGGTACCACACCGGTACCCCCCGCTTGACGCGTGTGCGGCAGTCAGTTGACGAAATCGCCATCGCGGGAACCTCGATGAGAGTCACCCCGCTTGGCGGGAGGCCATCGGTGTTGATGTCGTGGCCGGGGCGCGTGACCCCCACGAAGTGCGCGAGGTCAAAAATCTCGCTGTAATCCTTCCACGTGAGGATATTCGTGAGGGCGTCCGCTCCCGTAATGAAGAACAGGTCATCGTGTGGCACTTGCGCGCGAAGGTCACGAAGCGTATCGATCGTGTAGGTCTGCCCCGGTCGATCGATATCGACGCGCGAAACCGTAAAGCGCGGGTTCGCAGCCGTTGCCACGACCGTCATGAGGTAACGGTGTTCGGGGTCGGAAATCTCCTTATCCGACTTCTGCCACGGGCGCCCAGTGGGGACGAAGATCACCTGGTCAAGACCGAAAACCGACTGGACTTCGCTCGCGGCAACGAGGTGGCCGTGATGGATCGGATCAAAAGTCCCACCCATCACGCCAATCCGGCGCTTTGCGCTCATGCGGAAGGTCTCAGCGGGAGGTGCCGCGGCGGTGCTCGCGCTCAACCTCGGCGACAGTCTTCGCGCTCGAGGACGGTTCCTGGTGGAGACCGCTGAAGAGCGACGTGATCACGAGCAAAAGCATGAGGATCACAAACGCCGCGACGCCGAACACGGCGGGGTGCGGCCCGTGAGAGTGTGCGGCGGCCTCTTCGGCGAGGATCAGAAAATCAGCGTGCATGCCAGACCTTTCGCAATCGTTCATCCCATCGAGGGGCTATGCCATTGTTCCACACATTGCCCCGCGCGCGAGGGTTACGCCGCGAAGCTCACCCCCTCACGTGGCCTTCGCCTCGCACAATCCACGTGGTACTCGTGAGCTCACGCACGGCCATGGGCCCGCGCGCGTGCAACTTTTGCGTGGAGATTCCGATCTCCGCGCCGAAACCAAATTCGCCCCCGTCGCTAAAGCGCGTCGAAGCATTGACCATGATGACAGCGGAGTCGAGTCCCGCGATGAAAGCCCGTTCGCTCTCAATCGAGGCAGTGAGGATTGATTCGGTATGCCCGCTCGTGTGAAGACGGATGTGCTCCACCGCTTCGTGCACATCGGCAACGACCTTGATAGCGAGGTCCAGCGAAAGATACTCGGTGAAGAAATCCTCCTCTCGAGCTTCCACGACGCGTGCGGGCCCGCCGTGGAGCATCGCATAGGAGCGAGCATCCGCGTGCAGCACCACGTTTTTCGGGGCGAGTGCCTCGGCTAGACGCGGAAGGAAATCCTGGGCGATGCGTTCGTGGACGAGGAGGTTTTCGAGCGCATTGCACACCCCCACGCGCTGAGTTTTCGCATTGACCACGATGTCGATCGCGCGGTCCAGATCCGCGCTTTCATCGACAAAAATGTGCGTGTTTCCCGTTCCGGTCTCGATCGTCGGCACAAGGCTCTGCTCGACAACGCGGGAGATGAGGCCCGCCCCGCCGCGAGGAATGAGGACATCGACGAGACCTCGAGCTCGCATGAGGGCACTGGCGCCCTCACGCCCGAGGTCATCGAGGGAGGCCACGAGTTCCGCGGGAAATCCCTCGTTCGTGAGCGCGGTCCTGATCGACTCCACAAGGGCGCGATTAGTGGACGATGCGGCGCTTCCTCCCCGAAGGATGACGGCATTGCCCGACTTGAGTGCGAGGGCTGCCGCGTCAACGGTGACGTTGGGCCTGGCCTCATAGATCATGCCGATCACCCCGAGCGGGACCCGGACTTCGGTGAGCGAAAGCCCGTTCTCGAGCACCCCGCCACGCACAACCTCGCCGACCGGATCGGCAAGGGCGGTGGTCGCGCGCACCTGGGCGGCAATCGCCTGCACGCGAGACGGGTTCAACGCGAGGCGATCTCTCAAGCCCGGATCGATTCCGCTCTCATCCGCACGGGCCAGATCCTCAGCATTCGCCTCGAGGATTCGCGCGCAATCCGCGTCAAGCTTCGCGGCGATCGCACGCAGAAGGGAATCCTTTCGCGCGCGATTCTCGCGTGCAATCGTGCGTTGGGCGCGCTTGGCGCGCGCAGCAATGTCGTGAACCCTCTCGGTCACCGTGGACTGCTCATTCATGAGCACCACTTATAGCGCATTTCTCCCACCAAAGCGTCTATTTCAGCAGCACGAGATCGTCCCTGTGCACAACCGTGTGCACCCCGATCTCGCTTTCGCGCGCGGCAATCTCTTCCGATGTGAGCCCCATGATGCGCGAGATAGCGTCGGAAGAAAAATACGTGAGCCCGCGTGCCCGTACCCGCCCCGAGCTGTCAGCGATGTCCACGGGAGATCCGGCCGCGAACGTGCCCTCTACGCGCGTGATTCCCACGGGAAGAAGCGAACGCCTCTGCTCGACAACCGCGTGTACCGCGCCCTCGTCGAGCACCAGGGTGCCCTCCCCGCGGCTCGCGTACATGAGCCACATGAGTCGAGACCGCCGGCGACCCGTGGTGCGCGCCGGAAAGAACGTGCCGAAATCTTCGCCTGAGAGAACGGCATCGAATCTCGCGGGAAGTGTGAGAACGCACGCGGTTCCCGTAATGGTGGCGTCATGCGCGGCGGAAAGCTTCGTCACCATCCCACCGGTTCCGACGGTCGACCCGCGTGAGCCGATTTCGACCCCTTCGAGTTTCGCCGCATCTTTCACACAGGCGATCCTCTCGGCCTCGGGTTCCTTAGGCGGGCGTGTGAAAAGGCCATCGACATCGGTGAGAAGAACGAGGAGGTCGGCTCCCGTCACTTGCGCGACGAGGCTCGCGAGGCGGTCGTTGTCGCCGAAGTGGATCTCGCGAGTGGCGACCGTGTCGTTCTCATTGACGATGGGGACCGCCCCTGCGGCGAGCAGTGCGTTGAGCGATGCCCGCACGTTCCTATATTTCTCGGGGTGAACCATGTCGTCCTCGGTGAGCAACACCTGCCCCACGAGCACGTTGCTCATGCCGAAGGCCTGCGACCATTCACGAATGAGCATGCCTTGCCCGACCGAAGCGAGCGCCTGGCTATCGGTGATCGACTCGGGTCGCGCGTTAAACCCCATCGGGCGAAGCGCCGCAGCGATGGCACCCGAGCTGACGATAACGACCTCGCGCCCCTCGTGAACGAGGCGCGACACGCTCGAGGCGAGTGCCCAAATCGCGTTGCGGTTGAGGTCACCGTTTGGAAGCGTGAGCGAACTCGAACCGATTTTCACCACGATGCGCTGTGCGCGCGTGAGAGAGGCTCGCGTATCGAGTCGTGCGGGGTCGTGAACACCGTGCCCGATACGTACCTTGTCGATTCGCGTCATCAGTCGTCTTTCGAAGGATCGGACCAGTGCCCTGCTTGACGTTCCGCCTCCATTGCACTGATTCGGTCCATGCGTTCCTTCACACGCACGCGGCGCACCTCGCGCTTTTCCTGACGCGTCGGGCGGGTGCGCTCCTCAAGCCGCATGTCCGTACCGCGCTGACCGAGGAACTCCGCACCTGTGACCATGGTCGGCTCCCAATCAAACACAACCGCGTCGTCTCTTGGGCCGATCACGACCGTGTCTCCGGCTTTCGCGCCCTTCTTGAAGAGTTCGTCCTCGATACCGAGGCGGTTGAGACGGTCCGCGAGGTACCCCACAGCCTCGTCATTTGCGAAAGCCGTCTGGCGCACCCATCGCTCGGGCTTGTCACCGCGGATGCGGTACACGCGCTGCCCCTCGAACTCCTCCGGGGTGATCGTAAACCCGCCCGAATCCTGGTCCTCGGGGGTGATCGCGATCGTGGGGCGCTCGTCGCGCTCGGGGTCCGGGTTCTCGAGGCGCTGGCGCTCCACGAGGGCTCCGAGGGTCAGCGCAAGCTCGCGAAGGCCCGCGCGGGTCAAGGCGGACACTTCGAGAACGGGAACACCGCGCTCCTTGAGCTCTTCGCGCACCATATCGGCCATGTCTGAGCCGTCTGGCATATCAACTTTGTTGAGCACGATGACCGTCGGTCGCTCCATGAGGGGCGGGAGGCCAAGTCGACTCGACTCAGAATCGAGCCGTTCAGCGTACGTACGCAGCTCATTTTCGATGAGCTCGAGATCGTGGACCGGGTTGCGCTCCGCTTCCATCGTCGCAGCGTCGAGCACGTGGACGATCACGTGACAGCGCTCGATATGCCGAAGGAAGTCGAGGCCGAGCCCCTTGCCTTCGGACGCGCCGGGGATGAGCCCGGGAACGTCAGCCATCGTGAAGCGGAATTGCTCTTGCTCAACCACCCCGAGATTCGGGGTGAGAGTGGTGAACGGGTAATCCGCAATCTTCGGACGCGCCGCACTCATCGCGGCGATGAGCGAACTCTTACCCGCGCTCGGGAAGCCCACGAGGGCGACGTCGGCGATGGACTTCATCTCGAGAACGAGGGAGCGTTCCTCGCCTGGTTCGCCTAGGAGAGCGAAACCCGGCGCTTTGCGCTTCGAACTCGCGAGGGCGGCGTTTCCGAGGCCACCCTTACCGCCACGCGCAGCAACGAACCGCGTGCCTTCACCGACGAGGTCCGCGAGGAAGTTTCCTTCCTTGTCGCGCACGACGGTACCTTCGGGGACCTGGAGCACGAGATCCGCGCCTTTCGTCCCCTCGCGAAAGTCTCCCTTCCCAAATCCGCCCGACTCCGCGCGACGGTGAGGGAGGTGGTGAAAGTCCATGAGCGTCGTGACATTGCGCGAGACCTCGAGGATGACGTTACCGCCGTCTCCCCCGTTGGCGCCGTCGGGCCCCGCGAGAGGCTTGAACTTTTCACGCTTGATCGAGGCGCAGCCATTTCCACCATCACCGCCGGTGATGTGGAGAACAGCGCGGTCAATGAAGGTTGCCATGGTGGCCTTTCGACGCGAGCGGATGCGCGAAGAGCGCTCTTGGCACCAGCCTAAGCTGATCCGCTCTAGAGTGCAGGGAGGTTAAACGTGAGGCGGGGAAGGGCCCCGCTGGGCACTTCCCCGCCTCACCTGTGAAAGTGGGCCAGCCTCAGGCCGAGGCCACCACGTTCACCACGTTACGGTCGCGCTTACGCGCGAACTCGACGACGCCCTCGGTGAGAGCGAAAAGCGTGTCGTCGCCGCCACGGCCAACGCCCTGGCCCGGGTGGAAGCGGGTGCCGCGCTGACGAACGATGATCTCGCCCGCGCCAACTTCCTGGCCCGCGAAGCGCTTCACGCCGAGGCGCTGAGCGTTCGAGTCGCGGCCGTTCTTCGAGGAGCTAACGCCCTTCTTTGATGCCATGAGTCAGTACCTTCTCTCGATATTTGAGATCGCTCAGGCGATCTTCGTGACCTTGAGCCGAGTCAGTTCCTGACGGTGGCCCTGGCGCTTCGTGTAGCCGGTCTTGTTCTTAAACTTGAGGATGCGAACCTTGGAACCGCGGAAGTCTTCGATCTTCTCAGCGGTCACGGTGACCTTCTCGAGGTCTTCCTTCGCGGAGGTCACCTTGTCACCGTCAACCAGGAGGACGGGAGCGAACTCTACGGTGTCGCCCGCCTCGCCGGCCACGCGGTTGATCACGATGGTGTCACCAACCGACACCTTCTCCTGACGACCGCCTGCGCGGACGATTGCGTACACCACGTCACTGCTCTTTTCTCGTTGCTGACAATTATGCTGGGTGTTTCCCCTCAAACCGCGCGGGCCACCGGTCGGGGCTTCACGGTCACTACCGAAAGCGCGACCGCGAGAACCGCTGCGGGAAGGAAAAGTCTACGGCACGAAATGCACCGACGTATAGCTTACGAAATGCATTCCTCAGAATCAACCGTTGCAGGCATCGCGACCTGCGAAAACGCTCGATATTCCTGTGGAACTCATCACGTCATTCGCCCTGCGCGTCCCCGCTGTGACCCACGGCAGTGTCCTCGGTCTCAGTGGAGGCGTCCGCGGGGGCCTCGGAAGTCGTGGGCGGCTCCGCTGATTCAACGGGTTCGCCGCCCTCAGCCGGCGCGATGACCTGACCGTCGACAGTCACCTCGGGGGCCGAATGACCGGTGCTCGCAGCGGCAATCGAGGCAATCGTTGCGCGCGCGAGGGCACGCGAAGCCTCGTTGTCTTCAAGCCTGTGAACGTCCGAAGCATTCTTTGAATCGACGAGATCCTGCACGGCGTCTTTCGCCGAGGCGGCTTTCTCCTCGGCGGACTGCCCCTTTGACTCTCGCTTCGCCGACTTATTCGAATCACCATCTGAGTTGCGCGACTTCTTGGAGCGCCTGCGCGACTTCTTGGGCTCATCGTCGAAGGCGGGCGGCTCGTGATGATGCTGGCCGTCGAGATCGATTTGAATGCCACGCCCATTGCAGGCTTCGCACATGGTCGAGAACGTTTCAACGAGGCCCGCGCCCACGCGCTTGCGGGTCATCTGCACGAGCCCAAGGCTCGTGACTTCCGCGACCTGATGCTTGGTGCGGTCACGCGAGAGGCACTCGATCACGCGGCGCAGCACAAGATCGCGATTGGCTTCGAGGACCATATCGATGAAGTCCACCACGATAATGCCGCCGATGTCGCGAAGGCGAAGTTGGCGAACGATCTCCTCGGCCGCCTCGAGGTTGTTACGGGTCACGGTTTCTTCGAGCGAACCGCCAGTTCCCGTGAACTTGCCCGTGTTGACGTCAACGACGGTCATGGCCTCGGTGCGATCGATGACGAGTGAACCACCGGAGGGCAGGTAGACCTTGCGATCCATCGCCTTCATGAGCTGCTCGTCCACGCGATATTTGGCGAAGGAATCCTTCTCCCCCACGTGTTTCGTGACGCGCTCGAGAAGATCGGGGGCGACCTCGCTGATGTATTCGTGCAGCTCCCTGTAGACGCTTTCGCCTTCGACGATGAGCGACGTGAAATCTTCATTGAAGATGTCGCGCACGACCTTGATCGCGAGATCCGGTTCGGTTGAGAGCGCGGTCGGGGCATTCTTGCCCTTGGCGCTCGCCTTTTCGATCTTCTCCCACTGCTTCTGGAGGCGCTCGACGTCACGCTTGAGTTCGTCTTCGCTCGCGCCTTCAGCCGCGGTACGCACGATAACGCCCGCTTCCGCCGGAACGATCGACTTGAGGATCTTCTTGAGGCGCGCACGCTCCTTGTCGGGAAGCTTGCGGCTGATGCCGGTCATCGATCCACCCGGGACATAAACGAGGTAGCGACCAGGCAGAGAGATCTGGCTCGTCAGGCGCGCGCCCTTGTGGCCGATTGGATCCTTCGTCACCTGGACCAGCACGGGATCGCCCGCCTTGAGAGCGGATTCGATGCGGCGCGGCTGCCCCTCGAGGCCAGCGGCATCCCAATTAACCTCGCCCGCGTAGAGCACGGCGTTGCGGCCGCGACCGATATCAACGAAGGCAGCTTCCATCGACGGGAGAACGTTTTGGACCTTACCGAGGTAGACGTTGCCCACCATCGACGTGTGCGACTTCTGCGCCACGTAGTGCTCGACGAGGATGTTGTCTTCGAGCACCACGATCTGGGTACGGCCCGGTCGTTCGCGCACGATCATCGTGCGCTTGACGGACTCGCGGCGAGCGAGGAACTCCGACTCGGTAATCGAGTGGCGCCTACGGCCGGATTCGCGGCCCTCGCGACGGCGCTGCTTCTTCGCCTCCAGGCGAGTCGAACCTTTGACAGCCTTGACTTCGTCCCGCGCCTCGCGAACCTTGACGACGGTGTTCGGCGGGTCGTCGGGGTGGGGCTCATCAGAGCCACCTGAGCTGCCCGTGCGGCGGCGGCGACGGCGGCGACGGCTCGACGTGCCGCCCTCGTCATCGCTGTCATCCGCATCGGTAGACGAGTCGCGATCGGCGGCGTCCTTGGGCTCCTCTTCGCCATTCTCGCCCTGGGGCGAGTCGTCCTCACTCTTGCTTCCGCGTCCGCGACGGCCGCGTCCGCCACGGCGGCGACGTCGGCGCGAGCTTCGCTGCGTGCCTTCACCGTCGGATTCTTCGGACTTTTCGGTGTCGCTCGCGCCCGTCTCCGCTTCATCTTCGCTCGCGGACTCCGAATCGGAGCCCTTTTTCTTCGCGCTGCGCTCAGTGCGGGCAGCCTCGCGTGACTCGCGCTCGGCACGCTCGATAGCTGCACGACGTGCGGCTTCGAGATCGGGAGCGCCAAAAGTAATGTCAACGGAGGCTTCGGCGAACGGATCGCTGGCCTCTTCGTCATCGTCGATCTCGCTCGCGGTCACGCTCGGTTCCGAGGTCGGGGTGGGGGCCTGGAAGAGAAGCGAGGCAAAGCCGAGCATGTCGGGGGCCGACGGCTCTTCGGCTACCTCCACGCTCTGACGGGAGTCGGCGAGGGCCTTGAGATCACTCGAAATGTCGTGAGTCCCGAAGGAGTCTTCTTCTCGGCTGTCGGATTCTCGCGCGTCCGTGTCGGGTGCGGGTTCGGATACCTCGCTCGGCGCCCCTTTGGCATGGTCCGTACGCCCCTCATCGACGGCTGCAGACGCACGACCTTCTTTCACGGCTGAGCCTTGGTCAGTCGGCTCAGTCGAATGAGAACCTGCAGCATCACTGACGGGCGCGCCCGTTGCCGCCTCTGCCTCTTTCTTGGCTGCCCGCTCGGCGAGCCGGCGCTCACGAAGATTTAGGGGCTTGGCGTCGCTCACGACGGCACTGCCTTGAGCGGCAACGCTCGTGTGCGCACTCGAGGAAGGAGCTGTTTGTTCCGGAGCGACAGAAGGCGCCCCTGCGGGCGCTCCTGCGGCACGTCGGACACGACGGCGCGGGCGCGAGGCGCCCTGACTACTCGACGATTCGTTATAGGAATCCACTTCAGCCATGTGGCTGCTCCGTTCTAGGGCGGCCCAGCGCATCCTGGAGCCGCCATATGTCATCGCCCGTGGGCGGAAGCCGAATTAACCCTCCCCCTTCGCGCTGCTCTTCACGAGCGCTGCGACACCCGGAGCCTTGCGTCACGGCCAAAGCGTGGCCGGAGCGACAACCGGATAGCGGGGGATCCTTTACGCCGGATGCGTCGGCGCAAACATCACCGCCAAGTATCGCACACGATGGCACGAATCGCTCGCAGGTAGGCAGCCGTCGGACACCTCGCGAGTGACCGCGCAGCGCAACAATGCCACCCGCAAACAGCGACGCACCGCCCGCAGCGGCACCCTTTTCGCGAGGCAATCATTGCATAAAACGGCGTGGCGACACGGCAAAAACCGCAGGCCAGAAACGCCTTAGAGGCGTAGAATGGCAAACAGCAAAGCCGGGCCTAAAGTCCCGACCAGCCACCCTCGAGGTTCCTAACCTGAGGGTGAACCACCCTGTCCCTCTCTAGAAAAGGACGCCCATGGACGCGCTCGATCTCGCGCGGTGGCAGTTCGGCATCACGACCGTCTACCACTTCATTTTCGTGCCGCTCACGATCGGTCTTTCGCTGCTTGTCGCAATCATGCAAACGATCGCTGTACGCGCAAAAGATCCCGTGAAGGCCGATTCGTGGACGCGCATCACGAAATTCTTTGGCTCAATGCTCATCGTGAACTTCGGCATCGGTATCGCGACCGGTATCGTCCAGGAGTTCCAGTTCGGCATGAACTGGTCTGAGTACTCCCGCTTCATGGGCGACATCTTCGGAGCGCCGCTCGCACTTGAAGGCCTCGCCGCCTTCTTCATGGAGTCAACCTTCCTCGGCCTGTGGATCTTCGGCTGGAACCGTCTCCCGAAGGGTCTGCACCTCCTCACGATCTGGATGGTGGCAATTGGCACGACTCTTTCGGCGTACTTCATCATTGCCGCGAACTCGTTCATGCAGCACCCCGTCGCCGCCGTGTTCAACCCCGAAACCGGCCGTGCGGAGCTCGACCCTGCGCAGGGCGGCATTTTCGCGCTCCTGACGAACATCACGACCCTCGCGGCCTTCCCTCACGTGATTGCCGGTGCATGGCTCGTGGCAGGTTGCTTCGTGACCGGCATTGCCGCATGGCATATGGTGAAAAACCACAAGCGCGCCGAGGACCAGACCCTCTCGGGCGAGGAACAGGCCGCTGCCGGCCACCTCGCCAAGAACGTATGGCGTCCCGCAACCCGCTTCGGAGTCCTCGTCATGGTGCTGTCCGCCGTCGGCCTCCTGGCATCGGGCGACTTCCAGGGCAAGCTCATGTTCGAGCAGCAGCCCATGAAGATGGCCTCGGCTGAAGCCCTGTGCCACACCGAAACGGGCGCGAGCTTCTCGATCCTCTCGGTCGCGGGTCCCCGCGCGTTCTCTCAGGACTGCACCGACATCTCGCACATCATCGAAATCCCGTACGTGACCTCGATCCTCGCGACGAATGACCCGAACGCAACGCTCAAGGGCGTGACTGAGCTCAACGCTGAATATAAAGAGAAATTCGGTGCCACGGCCGTCGATGCGAGCGGCAAGACCGTCGACGTCGACTACCGCCCGAACCTCTTCGTCACCTACTGGTCCTTCCGTCTCATGATCGGCTTCGCGATCTTCTCGGGCATCCTTGCCGTCTGGGCCTTCTGGGTCACGCGTGGCAAGGGCGAGAAGGCACGCACCTCGGGCTCGACCTGGTTTGCGCGCTTTGCCCTGTTTGCGATCCCCATGCCGTTCATCGCCAACGCCTTCGGCTGGATCTTCACCGAGATGGGCCGCCAGCCGTGGATCGTCGCACCGTCACCCACCGGCGACCCGCTCGTGCGGCTGCTCACGATGCAGGGCGTCTCCGGCCACGAAGGCTGGCAGGTAATCGTTTCGCTCGTGGTCTTCACGCTTCTGTACGGCGTGCTTGCGGTCGTGTGGTACTACCTCATGCGCAACCAGGCCCGCAAGGACATCAAGGCTCCGCGCTCGCTCTCCGCGAAGGAGAGTGCAGCTCCCGCTGAGATCGATACCCCGACCATCAGCTTCGGCTACTGAGAGAAAGGAGTAGACAATCATGGAAGCAACGTTCCTACAGACCCTGTGGTTCATTCTCGTCGCAGTGCTGTTCCTCGGCTACTTCATTCTCGAGGGCTTCGACTTCGGCGTGGGCATGAACGTCTTCGCGCTCGGCAAGGGCGAGGAGAAGCGGAAGAATCAGATCATCACGACCATCGGTCCCGTGTGGGACGCCAACGAGGTGTGGATCCTCGTGGGCGGCGGTGCCCTCTTCGCAGCGTTCCCCGAGTGGTACGCGACGATGTTCTCGGGTTTCTACCTCGCCCTCATCATCATCCTCGTGGCGCTCATCGTGCGCGTGTGCGCATTCAAATACCGCAACAAGGTCGAGAATGCCTCTTGGCGTTTCGCCTGGGACATCTGCCACTTCGTTGGCGGTCTCGTTCCGGCACTCATTTGGGGCGTGGCCGTGGGCAACATCGTGCGTGGCGTCAACATGGAGGCGAATGCCGGCGGCAAGAGCGTCGTCACTGATTCGCTCTTCGATCTCCTGAACCCGTTCGCACTTCTCGCAGGTGTGGTGTTCGTGCTCCTCTTCTGGCTGCACGGCACGCTGTTCCTCGCTCTTCGCACCACTGGCGAGGTTCGACACGACGCGAACAAGCTCGCGGGCGTCATCGCCATTCCGACCATCGTCGCAGCGGCAGCGTGGGTCCTGTGGGCCCAGCTCGCCTACTCGAACAACGCCTGGACGTGGATCCCGCTCGTCGTCGCAGCGCTCGCCCTTATCGGGGCGTTCGTGCTGAACCGCGCAGAGCGCGAGGGCCTCGCATTTGCCTCGACGTCGGTCGCTATCGGCTTCGCCACGATCATGGCCTTCGGCGCGATCTTCCCGAACGTGCTCCCCGCCGCCAATGATCCGGCTCTCTCGCTGACCGTCATGAACGCCTCGAGCACCGAGTACACTCTTCGGGTCATGACGATCGCGACCGTCATTTTGCTCCCGATCGTTCTCGCCTACCAGGCTTGGGCCTACTGGGTCTTCCGCGCTCGCGTTACGGGCGAGGGCTTCCCGTCCGCCCACGCGGCGAACCTCGCGCGAAAGGCGAAAGAGGGCTACCGCGAAGCCTTCGACACGGAAAGCTAAACCACCTTTGGCAAAGCGACAGCCTCCACTTGATCCGAGACTCCTCCGTCACGTTCATAGCGCTCGCGCGCACGTGATCCGCACGGTCGTCTTGGGCCTCGTGGAGGCTGTTTGCGCAATCACGACCGCATGGTGCGTCGCCTCGCTCGGCGCTGATCTCCTCGCCAACCGAACATGGCCGCACGAAAACCCCCTCCCACTCATCGTGCTCGCGATCGCGCTTGTGATTCGTGCGAGCGCCGTGTGGTACACGCAAGCCACGGGCCACCGTGCAGCGACCGAAACGATCGGGGAACTGAGGCGGGCCGTCGTCGAGACGAACGCGCATCTCGGCCCGCGCGGACGCACCGGCGAAGCCGCCTCGACAGCCGCACTCGCCACCGCGGGGCTCGAAAACCTCCGCCCCTATCTCACGGGGTACGTCCCGCAGCTTGCACTATCGGCGACGGTCACCCCACTCGCGCTTGCCGCGATCGCGGTATGGGATCTCACCAGTGCGATCGTCGCGTGTATCGCCCTTCCACTCATCCCCATCTTTATGATCCTCATCGGGAAAATGACTGAAGGTTCCTCGGCCCGCTCTCTCGCGACCATGCGCACGCTGTGGGCCGAGACTCTCGATCTGGTCGAAGGCCTCCCGACTCTTCGTGCGCTCGGCCGCGCACAGGGATCCGAGCGCATCGTCGCGGACCTCGGCGCGCGACACAAGAAGTCCGCAATGACGACGCTCGCGTGGGCGTTCCTTTCGAGTTTTGCTCTCGAACTCATCGCTACCCTCGGCGTCGCGCTCATCGCGGTCTCCATCGGTTTGCGCCTTGTGGGCGGCGCAATGGAGCCTTTTCCGGCAATCGCCGTGCTCGTTCTTGCCGCCGAGGTGTATCTCCCCTTGCGCCTCGTGGGCCAGCAGTTTCACGCTTCGACGGATGGCCTCGCGGCCGTCGACGCCGCCTTCGAGATTCTCAATGCCCCCGCAGCGGCGGGGAAAGTGGATACCGGTGACGAGGCCACCCGCCCCGCTGCCCCCTCGCTATCACGCACGAGCATTGTCCTGCGTGATCTGAGCGTTGCGGGGCGCGACCGTCTCGCGCCTGCCCACCTCACTGCCGTCATCACACCCGGCCAGATTACTGCCCTTCGCGGCGCGAGTGGCGAGGGAAAATCGACGACGATCGCCGCCATCCTCGGGCTCCTCACGCCGACCACGGGCGGCGTCCTGCTGCGCACTGAGGAAGGCAACAGTCTTGCCCTCAGCGAGATCGATCGAGAAAGCCTCTGGGCGCAGATCGCATGGCTGCCGCAGCGACCCGTCGTGGGCCCTGGCACCCTACGCGAGATCCTCCACGAGTCCCTTCCCGCGGGGACTGCCCCGGGAACCGGAGAGGCACGCGCCCTCATTACGAGGGCGTCACGTGCGACCGGTCTCGACACACACGTCGCGGATGTTCACGGCTGGGACGTCGAACTTGGCCGCGGTGGAACCGGGCTTTCCGTCGGTCAGCGCCAGCGCGTCGCCCTCACAACCGCCCTCCTCGAGGCGAAACCGCTCGTCATCCTCGACGAACCCACTTCGCACCTCGACGGGGCGAGCGAGGCAATGATCGTTCGCCTGCTCGAGACGCTGCGCGAACAGGGCTCGAGCGTTCTCGTGACCGCTCATAGGCAGGCTCTCCTCGATGTCGCCGACCAGGTGATCGATGTGCATGCCGCGGAGGTGTCCGTCCCGTGAAAATATCGTCGCGCGCTCTTTCGCGCATGCATGAGCTCATGGAGATCAGCCCGCGTCAGCTCACATCAGCGGTCGCCGCAGGTGCAGCGACACTCGCGAGCGCCTTTGCCCTCGCGGTTGTGTCGGGCTACCTCATTACGAAGTCGTGGACGATGCCGCCAGTTCTCGACCTTTCCGTTGCCGTCGTGTCCGTGCGTGCTCTTGGCATCTCCCGCGGCGTCTTTCGGTATTTCGAGCGCCTGCTCACGCACGATGCCGCCCTCACCGGCGTCGCGCGCCTGCGTACCAACATGTACGCGGGGCTTGCGAGCGCCCCCTCAGCCCTCGCGGGGCGCCTCAGGCGCGGCGATCTACTCGCGCGTATCGGCGATGACGCCGAAGACATGGCGAACGATGTCATTCGTGCCGTGGTGCCCGCCCTCGTCGCGCTCGTCATGGCAGTCGTGATCCTTGCGACCATCGCCCCATTCTCGCCGATTGCGGCACTCGCCATGCTCGTTGGCCTCGCCTTCGCGACGATCATCGCCCCGTTCCTCGCCTTCAAGGCGGCGCTCGTGGCGGAGCGCGAACTCGTCGAGGCCCGCTCGCGCCTCAATACTCTCTCGCTTTTTGCCCTCGACAACGCTGACGTCCTTCGCGTAAAGGGGCAATGGAACAGCACCCTCGCCGACCTAGAGGCCGCCCAGGGACAGTTTGATGCGGCCCTCGACAAAGCAGCCGTGCCCTCGGCGTTCGCACGTAGCAGCACCCAGATCGCTATGATCCCCGCGCTTCTCGGCTCGATTCTCGCCGCGGGCGCCGTCTACAACCTCGAAACCACGGGGTTGCTTGGCGGGCTCATGGGCCACACGGCGGGCATCATCGGCGTCATCATTCTCGCCCCGCTGTCGAGCTTTGAAGCGGCATCTGTTCTCCCGCAAGCAGCCAGTCAGCGCGCACGCTCGATCGTCGCCGCTGAACGCCTCCACGAACTTGATCCAGGCAACGCCCCGATCGCTTCAGCGTTCGACACTCGGGCAGGCTCGAGCGTGCGCGATGCTCTGCGCGCTGCGACAGAAGACGCGCAGTCGGCGATCGAGGGCCGCAGAGCCGTCGGGCCCGCCTCTGATGAAGTCGCCCCCGCGCCAGCGCGCACCGAACGCCCCTCCCCCGCAGTCCTGAGTGCATCTGGACTGACGACGGGCTGGAGTGCCGAACATCCACTCGCACACGGGCTTGAACTGAGCTTTACCCCGGGAAGTCGCACGCTCGTGTACGGCGCTTCGGGCCGCGGAAAGTCGACGCTCGGCCTAACCCTTGCGGGGCTCCTCACCCCGCTGAGCGGGCGAGTTCTGTATGGCGATACTCCCCTCACGTCATTCACTCCGGCCGCGCTCGCCTCACGTGTGTCGTTTTACGCCGAGGACGCGCACGTGTTTGCGACGAGCCTTCGCGAGAATATTCGTGTCGTGCGCGGCGATCTCACCGACGCAGAAATCCATCATGCCCTCGACCTCGCGGGCCTCGGTCCATGGGTTTCGGGACTCGCTTCGGGGCTCGACACAATCCTTGGCAGTGGCGGCGAGGACGTCTCCGGTGGCGAGCGGCGAAGGCTTCTTCTCGCTCGCGCGATCGCACACGGCGCTCCCGTGACGATCCTCGATGAACCCACCGAACACCTCAACCTTGACCTGGCGGCCGAGCTCATGGACGGTATTCTCACCCCGGGCGCGTTCTTCGCGGCCGATGCGACCGTCATCGTGATTACGCACGATCAGCGTTTCAAGGAATCGGGAGCGGCGGTGCTCGACCTCGACGCCCACGCGACTCACGAAGGGAGCACCCATGTCGAACGCCACGAGAATCAGTGAGCTGACAGCGGCGGTACTCAATGCCGAGGACCCCGACGATGTCCTCGACCTCTTGGCCGATTCCACGTTCGAGATTCTTTCGCCCGACTCGCTCCTCGTGCTTCTCCCCCTGAACGATTCGACGTGGGTGTGCGAGCTTGTTCGGGGGCGGTATCAAGCTGAACTCCTCGGAGCGTCCGTCTCTCACTCGTCGGAAGCAGCTGATTCGGCGCCCCTGCCTTTCGTACTCGATCACGACTCACCGGAGGCACTTGCGACTCTCACGTGGGGTGACCTCACGCGCGCTCTTGCCGACGAGGACCTCCCGGCTCCCGCGGGATCGACGAGCGCACTCGTGGCGTTTCCGATCGATGCGGGCGCCGCGAGGCGCGGATTACTCATCTCCGTTCGGTTCGCGGATGAGGGCTCCGACGCCACCGCAGCTTTTACCGACGCCGAGAACGTGAGCGCCGCTTCGCTCGCCTCTCTCTTTTCGTTCGCGCTCAATGGGTCAACGGGGCGCAGCACCATCGAGGATGACCTCAATAACGAGCGAAACCGCATCGCCCGCGACCTTCACGACCTCGCCATCCAAGAGCTTTTCGGTGTGGGCATGCAGCTCGAGACCGTGATGTCGCAAGCCTCGCGTTTTCCTGAATACTCAGACGAAGGGCCGGTCGCGACGAGCCTTAAGGATTCCGTCGCGGGCATCGAGCGTTCGATCGCGGAAATCCGCGGGATCGTCCAGTCGCTGCGGAATGAGACGGTCGAGGTGACTCTCTCTCAGCGCCTTCGCCACGAGTGCGGGCTCGCGATCGCAGGCCTCGGCTTTGTGCCGTCGCTGCACCTCCAGGCACCGGTCGCCGAGCTCGACGCGATCGAAGGCGAACTTAAAGAGGATGTTGTCGCGGTCGTGAAGGAGTGCCTGGCAAACGTTGCGCGCCACGCGCACGCGAGCGCGGTCTCCGTGAGCATCACGCTCTTCAAAGAGGGCGTGGATACGGTCATCCAGGTGAACGTGAGCGACAACGGGCGCGGCATCGATCCCAGTATCACGCGCCGCTCGGGGCTCGCGAACATGGGTGCACGCGCGCGGCGCCACCTCGGCTGGGTTGATTTTTACAGCCTCGACCCGGGAACGATGGTGAGCTGGCGCGCGACGATTATCGCTGAGTAGTGCGGCGTCGGGCCGTTACTTCCAGTCGGCGCGGCGGCGCGAGACGACCCAGGCGGCGACCTGGGTGCGGCGCTGCAGCCCCATTTTGTGGAGGATGCCCGTGATGCGGTTCTTGACGGTCTTTTCGGCGACGCCGAGTTGATCGGCGATTTCGCGGTTCGCGAGCCCGTCACCGATGTACTCGACGATGCGGCGTTCGACGGCGGAGAAGTCGAATTCGTCTTCGCTCGTGCCGCCCGCGGGCCATGCGGTTTCGCCGTTCGCCACCTTGAGGATCGTCGAGATGATCTCGGCCGAGCGCACGGATTTGAGGAGGAGCCCCGAGGCGCCCGCAGCGCGAGATTCGCGGATCGCCGCATCGTCGTTGAACGAGGTGAGCACGAGCATGGTCTGGTTCTCGTTCTCCTGGCGGGCCGCGTTCATGACGTCGATTCCGGTACCGTCGGGAAGCTGGAGGTCCGTGACGAGGATGTCTGGCTGGACGGCGGGAAGCCGACGCTTGGCTTCGCCAACGGTGCTTGCCTCGGCGACAACGCTGAGGCGGGCATCCGCGTCAATGACGGCAACGATGCCGCGACGCACAACTTCGTGGTCGTCGACAATCATGACGCGGTACTGATCGCCGCTTACTTCGCTCACGCGGTACTCTCCAGTTCGTTTGATCGGGATCCTCACTTGTCCTACCTGGACATCCTAGCCGAACGGGGACCAAATGCCCCACTACAACACCTTTATGCGGGCGTATATGAGCGTGCGGCCGCGCTCGCATGCTTCGTGCTTCTGTAGACCCTTTAGCGCAGGCGCTGGCAATAGGGGCAGAAGTGGCTCGAGCGGTTCTGGAATTGCGCCCGCACGAGGGCACGATTGCACCGTGGGCATGGGCAGCCGTGCTTGCCGTAGGCCTTCAGTGACCGAGCGAAATAGCCGCTTCGGCCGTCGACGTTCACGTATAGCGCATCGAAGCTCGTGCCGCCCACCTCGAGAGCGCGCTGCATCACATCGCGGCAGACCCTCAGAAGCTCTTTGACCTTTCGACTCGAGATCCCGATCGCGGGGCGCGCGAAATGCAGCCGTGCCTCCCACAGGCCCTCATCAGCGTAGATATTCCCGATCCCGCTGAGGGTGCTTTGATCCAGGATGACGGATTTGATGGGGGCCGTGCGCATACGGATCCGACGCACGAGGTTGCCCTCGTCGAGAAACGGATCGAGTAGGTCACGGGCAATATGGGCCGCGCTTTGCGGGATAAGCGGAAGATCGGTGCCCTCGCCCCCTGCACGAGCATCGGCCGTACCGATCAGCGGGCTCACGTGCATCCCGCCAAAAATCCGCTGATCCACAAAATCGATGCGCGCACCGCCCTCCATGTGAAGGCGAATGCGAAGGTGGGTCACGGGATCCGGCGCGGGCCCCTCGCTCACGTGCGGTTCCGACGCTTGAGGCGCCCCACTCACTGCCCCGTCGCGAACACGAAGCTGGCCACTCATGCCCAGATGCATGACGAGCGCTTCGCCGTGCGGCGGAGGAATCGAGGGAGCGCAGCCGGCGTCGGACAGCGACGCCCACAGGAACTTCCCTCGCCTCGCAACCGAGCGAACGCGGCGTCCCTCGAGCTGACGCACGAAATTCTCTTCACCGCCAGCGTGGCGCTTGAGCGAGCGCGCATCGAGCACTTCGACGCGTTCGATCACGCGCGAGGCCATGTACGGCTCGAGGCCTCGACGGACGACCTCAACCTCGGGAAGCTCGGGCACCGCGGGCCTGCCCTACTCTTCGAACATCGTGAATGTCTCGCCGCGTGCGCTGTAGTACGCGAGGACGGCCCTGCGGGCGGCCTCCATCTCGGCCCCCTTCTTGCTCGTGCCTTCGCCCGTTCCCGCGAGGGTTTCGCCAACGCTCACGTGCGCGCGGAAGTGTTCGGTATCGCCCGCTGTCCATTCCTCGTACGTGTAGGCGGGGACAGCGCCGAGAAGTGCGCCGATCTCCTGCAGCCGCGACTTGTAGTCGAATGCTCCGAGCATGAACGTGTCGTCGTCGAGGATCGGAGAAAGGAGGTCGAGCACGAATACGCGGGCCGCTTCAGCGCCGAGGCTCAGGTGCACGGCTCCGATAATCGCTTCGACGGCATCCTCGAGCACGGAATCTCGGTCCCGCCCGCCCGTAAGGGATTCGCCCTTGCCGAGTTTGAGGTAGGCGCCGAGGTTGTGCAGGCGTGCGATGTGTGAAAGGGCGCGCGTGCTCACAACGGTCGAGCGGCGGCGGGAAAGAGAACCCTGGGATGCGTCCGGGTAGGTGCGGTACAGGTGATCGGCGACGGCGAGGCTCAGCACCGCGTCGCCGAGGTACTCGAGGCGTTCATTTTGCGGGCACTCGTCGTTTTCAAAACTGTAAGAGCGGTGGGTGAGCGCGAGGTCGAGCAGGTCGGGATCGAGCTCGCCCTTAAGTGGGAGCGAAGCCAACAGTCCGCTGCGATCCTCGAGGTGCGGGATGGGCTGCCGTTTGCGCTTGCGGCTCACTTCTCCTCACCCTCGCGATCGTCGTCCTGCTCGAGCAGTCCGGCGAGCGCCGCAAAACGCGGGTCGTAGATGACGTGCTCGTGGTCGGGATCGTCTTCCATACGCATGCCGCACTGAGAGCACAGGCCCGGGCAGTCTTCGCGGCACAAAGGTTGGTAGGGCGCGGCCATCGCAAAAGCGTCGTGAACGAGAGGGCCGAGGTCGATCACATCGCCCTCGAGTACGGGGACGTCCTCGTCTTCAAGCTCGGCCGGAACCTTCTCGGGGTAGCTAAACAGTTCGTCGAAGCGCACGTCGAGGTGGTCGTCAACCGGGTCGAGGCAGCGCGAGCACTCGGCATGGACGTCTGCGCGTGCCGTCCCGGTCACGTAGATGCCTTCATCCACGGATTCGAGGCTTGCCTCGACCGTGATGTCGTCGCCGGGCCTCACGGCAAATTCGGGGTCGCCCACGGGCTGCGTGGAGGTTGCCGTGCGCGAAATGGTGCGCTGCGAGCCGATTTTATGGATGAGATCGATCGCGTCGATCTCAAGATCGAGCCCCGCGTTGAAGGGTTTTTCGGCCTGGGCGTCCTTCTTTCGGGGGCGCGGGGTGCTCTTGCCCTTCGCGTCGGTCATGAGTGCTCCTTTGAGTCTGCGGCTGGCGTTGTGTATGCGGCGGTGAGGGCGCGCGTTGACGCATCCGGAAGATAGCGGCTCGCATCACCGCCGAGCGAGTAAATCTCTCGAACGAGCGAGCTCGAGATGTGCGCGAGTGCGGGATCGGTCAAGAGGAAGAGCGTGTCCAACCCGCCGAGGTCCATATTGGCCCGCGCCATGGGTTCCTCGTACGCGAGGTCCTGGGCGTTTCGTATTCCTTTGACGAGGTGGGTTGCGCCGAGTTTCTTCGCACCTTCGACAAGGAGGCCGCCCGGCAGCGTGTCAACACTCGCTCTATCGGCAAGGCCCTCGCGGGCAAGCGTCTCACGAATAGCTTCGCAGCGCGCGTCGAAGGGGATGCGCGCGCTCTTATGGGGGTTGTGGGCGACTGCCACGATCACGCGGTCGCTGAGCGCATACGCGCGCCTCACGAGATCGAGGTGCCCGAGAGTGAACGGATCGAATGACCCCGGGATAAGGGCGGTGAGCATGCGTTAAGCCTACCGGCTTGCCTCCGTGATCGCTGGATCGAGGTAGGTGAAGTATTCGACTCTCGTGTCCCCGAAATCTCGCGCCCCCTCGTCAACGAAATAGGAGGGTAGCGGAGTTTTTTCGCTTCGCGCGGAGCGTTCGAGCACGATTGTCGCCTCATCGGCAAGCTGGCCGGCTGCACCGAGGCCGGTCACGAGGCGCGCAAGCTCCTCGGTCGCAACGGCGTAGGGCGGGTCGGCGCACACGAGCGTAAAGGGGGCCTCCCGGCGGGGTCCGACGCTTGCCTGGCCACACTCGACCCTCAGGCTTTCTTCGAGGCCGAGAGTTCGGGCGGCCTCGCCGATGGCTTTTGCCGTGGGGCGATGCGCCTCGACGAGGACGGCGAAGTCCGCTCCTCGCGATAGTGCCTCGAAGGCGAGCGCCCCGGTTCCGGCGTAGAGGTCGAGAACCGTCGAGCCGCGCACGGCGCCCCACGAGTCGAGTCTTGAGAAAACTGCTTCGCGCACGCGATCACTCGTGGGCCGGGTGCGGTTCGTGGGAGGTGACGGCACGGTGCGTCCGCCGAGTAGTCCGGCGATAATGCGAGGCACGGTCAGCTCCTTTCGAGATTGTCGACGCCGCGAGCACTGTGGCGCGCAATCGCGGCATCGAGGGCATCGTGTTCGCTCGCGGATGGCGCCTCGAGGCTACTTGTCGTAAGCGCCCCGCGAGATAGGGCTTCGGTTACGAGAGCGTCTTCGCGGGCCTCAAGGATCATACGCGCGTCGCGGCCCACGTCGAGGAATCGCACGGCTACGGACGTTCCCGATTGAATATCGCCGACGAGGTCGCCGCCGCCGCGACGCTCGAGATCCAGCTCGGCGAGAGCAAATCCGTCAGTGGTGGAGGCGAGTTCTACGAGCCCGTCGTGCTGGGCGCTCTGGCGGGGGAACCGCGTGGCAAAGAATGCGATTCCCGGATGCGCACCTCGACCAATACGGCCGCGGAGCTGGTGAAGTTGGGCGAGGCCGAAGCGCTCGGCATCGAGCACGAGCATGACGCTCGCATTCGGCACATCGACGCCGACTTCGATCACGGTCGTCGCCACGAGCACGTCAATGTCACCGGCGGCAAACGCCTCCATGCGCTCGCGTTTAATGTCGCTTGGAAGCCGGCCGTGCAATTCCTCGATGCGAAGCGCGTCAAAGCCTGGTTTTCCCCGCAGCATCTCGAGCGTGGGAGTGACCGCATGGAGCGGGTGTTCGCTCCCGAACGGATCTGCGGGAGAAGCGGCCTGCGCTGGATCCTCCGGATCAATGCGCGGACACACGACGAATGCCTGGCGGCCGGCGTGGACTTCCTCGAGGACGCGCTCCCACATGCGCTCGCGCCACGCGGTATCGCCCAGGGGCACGACAAATGAGGACACCTCGGCACCCTCGCGGGGCCGCCCCTCGAGCGTGAGCAAATCGAGGTCACCGACGAGGGCGAGCGCAGCCGATCGAGGGATCGGGGTCGCGGTCATCACCATCATGTGCGGGCGCAGGTCGCCGGGTCCCTTGGACCGCAGTTGGCGGCGGTGATCCACGCCGAAGCGATGCTGTTCATCGATAATCACGAGGCCGAGCTTCAAAAAGTCGACGCTCTCGGTCAGCAGGGCGTGTGTTCCCACGGCGATCCCAGCCTCGCCACTCATGAGATCGAGAAGACTCTCGCGTCGCTCGGAGGCCTTCTGGGCGCCAACGAGTAAGCGAACGCGCGTCGCCGATTCGTGCGCATCAAGGTGACCGCTGCGCGCAAGGTCGCCAAGCATCGACGTGATGGTCGAGTAATGCTGCCGTGCCAGTACTTCCGTCGGGGCGAGGAGCACGGCTTGGAAACCGGAATCGACGGCACGCACCATCGCGCGCAGCGCCACCACGGTTTTTCCCGAGCCCACGTCTCCCTGGAGCAGGAGCGACGTGGGGTGGGGTGCAGCAATCCTCTCGGCGATCTGCTCCCCCACGTCCTTCTGTGACGAGGTCAAGGTGAACGGCAGCCGCCCATCGAGTGCCCGGCTGAGGTCCCCGTAAGTCCCGAGCGGTGGGGCGGCGTCCTGAACGTCTTGTGCTCGGCGCCTGGCGAAAATCGACTGGATGACAAAAGCCTCTTCGAAGCGGAAATACCGCAGGGCGCGTTCGACCTCCGTTTGGTCGTGAGGCGCATGGAGCATCCTCGCCGCCTCAGCGATCGTGGGCAGGTCGCGCTCACGCCTAATCGCGGCGGGAATGACGTCGCGCAGCTCGTCGACGTGTCGCAGCACTTTTGTCAATAGCGAGCGCATGAGCTTCTGCGTCGCTGCACCGCGAAGTGGATACACGGGGGCGGGCTCGAGCGCAGCGGCGACCGCCCGGGCCTCCTCCGGCGAGGGGTCGTTTGCAAGCAGAAGGTAGTCGGGGTGCGCGATCTGGTTTTCCCCCCGAAAACGCGAAACCGTTCCGCTCACAAGCACGCGCGTGCCCTCGCGCAGCCTGCTCATGTGCCAGTTGACGAGGTGCGCCTTGAAAAGAAAGAACGTGAGTTGGATGCTTTCGCCCTCGTCGTCGCACACGCGAACGTCAAGGAGGGTGCCCTTGCGATTCTTCATCGCGCGCTCCCGCACGCGTTCGACGGTCGCGATGACGGAGATGTCGTCGCCCTCGCTCAAATGGCGCAGGTCGCGCAAGGGGCCGGGCGAGGCATAGCGGCGTGGCGGAATGCGCACGAGGTCCTCGACATCCCCCGCACCCAGTGCGCGCGCGGCGGCGATTTCCTTGGGAGTCAAGAGGCCCGCGGGGAAACCGTCGGCCTTCGTCTTCACCACGCTCGCTCCTTTCGCCCCGCCAACACTGACGGCATTCTTTCACGACCGACGTCGCAATGTGGCTGACTACACAGGGGTTATGGAGGCATCCCTATCGCTCTTCGCGCGCGAGTGGGCTATGCTTTTGGGGTTGCCCAGCGCCACGCGGCTCGATCCGCTGCATGAGCCTCGGCGCACAAATCAAGTACGTTAGCGATTATTCAGGAGAACACCGTGGCTTCCAAGTGTGACATTTGCGCCAAGGGCCCGAGCTTCGGCAAGAGCGTTTCCCACTCGCACCGTCGCACCTCGCGCCGCTGGAGCCCCAACATCCAGTCCGTGCGCACCGTGATCGGCGGCACCTCGAAGCGCCTCAACGTGTGCACCTCGTGCCTCAAGGCCGGCAAGGTTCAGCGCGCCGCCTGAGCATCCGGGCACTGCCCGAGCGAAAGCTTAGTAAAAGGACCTCCCCTCGGGGAGGTCCTTTTCGCATGCCCAAGAGACATCCGCCGTGACACCACACACGAGGTGCCCGGGGAAGTCCCACCGAGGTTGCTCTACTTGCCCTCGCCCTTCACCGAGATGACAACGGCGAATCCAGGGTCATCGCTCGCCGGGCGTAAATCCCACGTCGAAAACACCTGGGGCACCTCGAAGCCCGCGGCGGCAGCATCCGCCACATAGCTCTCGAGCGAATACCCGCGGCCCGTTCCAAAACCGGCGACAAGGCGACCTCCCGGACGCAAGAGCCTCGCGAAGTTCTCGAGAACGCGACGCCTATCGCTTTCGGCAACAAACGTGACAACGTTGCCCGCCGCGACAACCACGTCGAATGTTCCGAGTGAGTCCTCACCGAGAATCGCGCACGCCTCGGCGAGGTCGCCTGTAATCCAGCGGGGACCTGGCGAGGTGCGCTCCGCATAGGCGACGAGGGTTGGGTCAAGGTCGATCCCCACAACGTCGTGGCCGCGACGAGCAAGCTCTGCACCGACGCGCCCGGTTCCGCTCCCGGCATCGAGCACGAGGGCTCCGCGAGGCGCGAGTGCATCGATGAGTCGCGCTTCCCCATCGATGTCCTTGCCTTCCGCGCGCATCCGCTCCCAGCGCTCGATGTACCACTGGGAGTGGCCAGGATTGCGTTCGAGGTTGCGCGTCCACTGTGATTTCCCGGGAGAGCCGGGCGTGGGATTCATGGGCATGATCGGCATAGAAGGCATCCATCCACCCTAAACGGAAAAATGGTCCCAACCGTACATGGCGAGTGGCACGCCGTCGAGACGCACGTCGCCATCGCCCTCGGCAGCGCGCACGCACCCAATCTCGCGGAATGCGGCACGCACCTGAGCGTTTTCGTCCCACACCGACCGAGGGAACGTCGCGAGCATGAGGTGCTCCTCCCCCGAACCCAGGACCCACTCCATGGGATCGACGCTCAACACATTGGCAAGCGGCGCGAGAAGCGCACAATCATTCTCAAGCGCCGCCCGCGACAGGTCGAGGTTTACTCCACTTGCGCGAGCAATTCGGCTCGCATCCCTCACGAGTCCATCGGAGATATCGATCATCGCGCTCGCCGAACGCCCCGCGCCCCACCCCGCTGAGAGGTCAGGCTCGGGTGCGAGGTGCCACGACAGTGCACGGTCCGCAATGCTCGCGACGGCTTTGCCCCGAGACTCGAGGTCGGGCAGTGTGGCGTCGGACTTCCCGAGCACTTGAGCGAGCCCGGCGCTGCTGAGCCCGAGCACTTCCCCGCCGACCGCAAGAACATCCCCTTCTTTCGCGCCCGAGCGCATGACTGCCGTACCCGGCCGCGCTAGTTCGCCGATCGCTGTGATCGAAACCGTGAGTTCGCGAGCGGTACCAAGGTCCCCGCCGATCACCGACGCACCGAGCGGGTGTGCCTCGAGCGCAATGCCCTCAGCGATGCCCTCGAGTACCGCGATCGGTGTGTCTTTGCCCGCGAGGACGGTCGTCAGCAGCCAGCGCGGCCGCGCCCCCATCGAGGCGACATCCGCGAGGTTCTGTACGGCAGCCTTGCGACCGATGCTCACGGGATCAGAAATACCGAGAATGAAGTCGTAGCCCTCAACGATCGCATCGGTCGTGAACACGAGCTCCCCCGCGGCACGAACAACGGCGCAGTCATCACCAGGGCCCACGATGACCGCATCATCGCGATGCTGAAAAAACGGGACGATTCGCTCGAGGATCCCCGCCTCACCAAGCTCGCCGAGGCTTGTTTCGTGCTGCCGCACTCAAATCCCTCGAAGCTTTCCTTCGAAGGTGATCTCTTTCGCGACCGTGCGATAGCCAAGGCGTTCGTTGATGGCATTCATGTGGGTGTTGGTGTGGTTTGTGTACGTGCGCAGCACATCGACTTTTGACTCAGTTTCGGTCAGGAGGCGATGCGTCATGAGCTTAAGCGCGAGGCCAAGGTTATGCCCGCGGTGCTCGGGCATGACCAGGGTGATGGCCTGCTCGCCAAGTCGCGAACCATCCTCGCGAAACATCACGTATGATGTCCCAGCAAACGTGCCGTTCGACGCGAGGGCGACCGCCGTGAGGCGGCGATAGCCACGCTCAGCGATCCTCGCTTCGATCGCTCGGACCCGCTCCTCGTCGTACTCGGGCTTCTCAAGCGAAGAATCCTCAGTCGGGGCATCCGCGACCATCTGATTGAGCAGCACACACCACTGCTCCATGTGCTCCTCAGGGACGTCCCCTTCCCAGGTAATGATGCGGTACTTGCCAAGGGAAGCTTCGACCTCGACGTGGAGGTCCTCGACGAGGTCGCGATCGAGCGGGAGCGAAACCGTGCTCACGAACTCCGTGGCGACCTTCGCGAGGCCAAGCCGGGTCGCGATCCTTGAAGCCGGAAGCTCGTTTTCCGCCTGAGTTGAATCCACGTGGGTGAGCGCATAGCCGAAAGCCTTCGGACGCTCCTCGTGCGTCATAATGTCCCGGAGCGCATCCGTGAGCATCGTGCCAATACCTTTGCCTCGCCACGCGGGATACACAACGAGCTCGATCTCTTGCGTATCAGTGTTCTCAGTGAGAGGGAGCTGAAGCTCGGCGAGACCGGCGATCATGCGTGCGCCTTCAAGGCTCTCCACCTCGGCCACGAGCTGATATGAACGTTTGTGGTCGGTGTCTGCGTGTTCGGCACGAAGCTGGCCGGGCGTGCGGCGCTCGTGAGCGTCGCAAAATTCCTCGTCAAGAACGCGGTAGAGATCCCAATACTGCTTAAGCTCCGCGTCGCTCGAATGATCGAGGAATCGCACCGTGACATGCGGCCCTTCGGGGAAAAGCTGCTCGGTGCGGGGTGTCAGTGCGTACTTCTCGCTCATGGTCACCAAGATTATCAGCTTCCGTCCAGGCACTCACGATCCAGACAGAGAGTTAGGGTGGTGTTCATGATGCATACGCCCCCGGCCCAGCCCCTGGCATGCGCGCTCCGGCGCGCGCTCGTCGCCTCGCTCGCGATCGGGAGCACCCTGGCACTCGCCGCGTGCGGAGCCGTCGCCGTACCCCCGCCCGAAGCCGACGCCACCAATCCCCGTTGCGCCGAGATCATCGTGTCGCTTCCCGATACCCTTCTGGGTCTCGATCGCAGCGAAACCACGGCCCAATCAACAGCCGCATGGGGTCACGGCGACAGTACGATCGTGCTTCGCTGCGGTGTGACCCCTCCCCCGCCCACGACCGATCTGTGCACCACGATCGCCGCGCGCAACGGCAAGGAGATCGACTGGATCGTGAAAGAAGACGACAAGCGCGGGATCGTGCACATGACGACCTACGGGCGAGAACCGGCAATTGACGTCACCGTGCCTCGCTCGGTCGCCCCCGACCAGCCGAGCGCCGCGGCCATCGAACTCGCGAGCCTCATTGCGCAGGTCCCTCAATCGGGTGGTCGCTGCCTCGCATTCGACGACGCGCAATAGCCCCTAGCGCAGCCCTACGCCACGCTCAAGGGCATTGTCGATCAGGCGAGAGATCAGGTCGGCGTAGGAAATCCCCATGTTCTCCCACAGCACGGGGAACATCGAGATCTGGGTGAAGCCCGGCATCGTGTTGACCTCGTTGACGATCACCTCGCCCGCCCCGGTCACGAACACATCCACGCGCGCGAGTCCCTCGAGTTCGAGGGCTTCGAACGCACGCGCGGCTACCTCTCGCACTGCCGCCACGTACCGCTCGGGAATCGCCGCGGGAATATCGATCGTGACGGTGCCCTTACCGAAATACTTCGACTCGTAGTCATAAAAAGCGAGGTCCTCGCCGATGACGACCTCACCCGGAAGACTCGTGCGCGGTGCCTGTCCATTCTCCCCCTGGAGAACGCCGCATTCCACCTCGCGCCCCTCTATGCCCTGTTCGATAAGCACCTTCGGGTCGAAGCGGAAGGCTTCGTCAAGCGCTGCATCGAGCTGATCGGGAGCGTCTACCTTCGTCACG
Source organism: Dermabacter sp. (assembly GCF_032550575.1). Taxonomy (NCBI): domain Bacteria; kingdom Bacillati; phylum Actinomycetota; class Actinomycetes; order Micrococcales; family Dermabacteraceae; genus Dermabacter; species Dermabacter sp. The sequence goes on from NZ_JAWFZC010000001.1 coordinate 416,175, forward strand.
CCGAAACTTGAGCCCGCTCGCGCCGGTTTGACGAACAGCGGAAAGGCGAGGCTTGATGCGCGCTCGCGCACTGTCGCTCGAGGTTCACTCGCGCGCACGACGACGCCGCGGGCAACGTTGAGACCCGCAGCTTGGAGAATGCGCTTCGTGAAGTCCTTATCCATCGAAGCTGCGGAGGCAAGTACGCCCGACCCGACGTAAGGCACATCCCAGAGCTCGCATAGTCCCTGGACCGTGCCGTCCTCGCCGTAGGGCCCGTGCAAAAGAGGAAACACCGCGTCAATATGTGCGAGGTGCTCAATACGACCGCCGTCGCGCACGACGCGAAGCTCGACCTTTCCCTGTCCGAGTCGCGACTGCTGGAGGATGATTTCGTCACCCGAATCGGGCACGTGAGGGGCGAGCCCGTTCGTGATTTGCCAGTGCTCGGGATCCCCCGTGACCTCGACAAAGCGGCCATCGCTCGTAACGCCGATGGGCACTACGTCAAAACGCGAGCGGTCAATCTGGCGCAAAATACCGCCGGCGGTCACGCATGAAATGCCGTGTTCGCTCGAGCGGCCGCCGAAAATCAGCGCGATGGTGTGCACGTGGGCTCCTCTATTCGAATCGGACAGAACGCGAAAGAAGTGCGCTCGTCACTTCGGCAATATTACGCCCGCGATCGACGACATCGACGAGGGCACGGGTGATGGGCAGGTCCAGCTGCGAGCGCTCGGCAAGCTCTGCGACGGCGCGGGCGGTAGGGACGCCTTCGGCGGTTTGTCCGACGCTTGCTCTGGCCTCCTCTAGGCTTTGACCTTCGCCAAGGGCCTTCCCAAGCCTGAAATTCCTCGAAAGCGGAGAGGCGCACGTCGCGACGAGGTCGCCCATCCCGGCGAGCCCAGCAAACGTGGACGTTTCCGCACCGAGGGCAACGCCGAGCCGCGTAATTTCCGCGAGGCCGCGCGTAATGAGCGATGCGCGCGTGTTGTCGCCGTAACCGAGCCCGGCGGCGGCACCCACGGCGATCGCGATGACATTCTTCATCGCGCCCGCAACCTCGACCCCCGTCACATCGCGGCTCACGTAGGCGCGGAAATAGGGCGCCGAACACCACGAGGCCACTTCTCTGGCTGTTTCCTCGCTCGCTGAGGCGATAACCGAGGCGCACGGTTGCTCGCGGGCGATCTCCCGCGCGAGGTTCGGGCCCGACAGCACCGCGATGCGGCTCTCATTAATGCCGCCGGTGGTCGCAAGAATCTGTGACATGCGCTCGTCGCTGCCGCGCTCGATGCCTTTGATGAGCGAGACGACGGGCAGGTGGGCAATGGATGGCCAGGCCTCGAGATTCGCGCGCAAGGACTGGGCGGGGACGGCGAGGACGATGCCACGTGCCCCTTGGATAACGTCCTCGGTATCGCTCGAAGCCCAGACGGAGGCGGGAAGCTTTAAACCGGGAACGTAGCTCGCGTTCTCGTGGTTGTCGTTGATCTGCGAAGCGAGTTCCGCTCGGCGCGCCCATAGGCGCACGCGATTGCCGCCTCGCGCGAGCATGTGCGAGAAAACCGTGCCCCACGATCCTGCGCCGAGAACCGCGATGTGGCCTTCGCTCTCGCCCGCCCTACTTCGAGCGTTCACCGTCGCCCGAGGGGAGCTGCCGGTTGCGACGGATACCGCGCGTCAATCCCGCGCGACGCGCCCGAGGCGAGGTGAGACGCGCTGTTTCGCGGCGCCTGAGCGTCGCAGGGGCGCGCTTAGCGAGAGTATGAATCGCCGAAGCGTGCATCATGCGCCGCGGGCCAAAGGTGAGGCGACCGCGGATCGTACGGTACTTGACCGCCGTCGTGATCCGCACGAGCTCACCACCGGGCTCGACGGCAACGCCGATGCGGATCATGAGCGAGGGCGTATCGTCGATAATGAGAGCCTCCGAGCCCACGACCTCGCTCACATAGCGTTCGCGTTCGGGCGGCGGCACGAGGTCGAAAAGGCGAATGGCCTCATCCCTTACGGCCCGGGCACCACGCGAGGTCAGCGTCGCGTTCTCGTGAGAGAAAATCGCCTCGGCCCACACGCGCGGATCCGGTTCATCAACACCCTTGGTTGGCACGATCACGACATCGCAATAGTCCGGAAGCGGAATATCGCGAAGTGCGAGAGACGTGTACCGCTCGTGCGACGCACCGGTCGCGTGCGTCGAGGGATTCTCTGTCACCGTTGGCTCCTTACCTCGAGCGTTGATTCGTTCTCACTCTTCCCAGAAATCGGCACCGAGCTGCGTGAGCTTGTCCCTGAAGGATTCGTAGCCACGATCGATGAGGTCGATGCCGTGGATCTGCGAGACGCCGTCAGCCCCGAGAGCTGCGATCAGGTAGCTGAACCCGCCGCGCAGGTCCGGGACCGTGATCTCGGCACCCTCAAGCGGGCGCGGTCCGTTCACAACCGCCGAGTGATTGTAGTTGCGCTGACCGAAGCGGCAGCGGGAGCCGCCGAGGCACTCGCGATACACCTGGATCTGCGCGCCCATGTCATTGAGCGCGCTCGTGAAGCCAAGGCGGTTCTCGTACACGGTCTCGTGGACAATCGAAATACCGTTGGCCTGAGTCAACAACACGACGAGAGGCTGTTGCCAGTCCGTCATGAAGCCAGGGTGGACGTCGGTCTCGATCGCTGCCGAGGAGAGGCCTTTACCCGTGTCGTAGAACCGAATCCCGTCGTCGTGAATATCGACGCCGGCACCGATCTTGCGCAGCACGTTGAGGAAGGTGCCCATCGCCTTCTGCTCGGCCCCGCGGACGAACACGTCGCCGTGAGTCACGAGGGCAGCGCAGGCCCAGCTCGCCGCCTCGATGCGGTCGGGAATGCAGCGGTGACGGTAGCCATCGAGCTTCTCGACGCCCTCGATCACGATTGTGCGATCGGTGCGCAGCGAAATGATCGCGCCCATCTTTTGCAAAACGGCGATGAGATCCTCGATCTCGGGCTCGACGGCCGCGTTCTCGAGTTCAGTGATGCCCTTCGCCCGTACTGCCGTGAGGAGCACCTGCTCGGTCGCACCAACACTCGGGTACTCGAGGCGGATTTTTGCACCACGAAGACCATCCGGTGCCGTGATGTAGATGCCGTGCTCGCGCTTATCGACACGAGCACCGAAATTGCGCAGCACGTCGAGGTGATAGTTGATCGGGCGCGTGCCGATGCGGCAACCGCCCAGATCGGGGATCACGGCCTCACCGAGGCGGTGCAGAAGCGGGCCGCAGAAGAGGATCGGGATGCGCGAGCTTCCCGCGTGAGCGTCGATGTCCGCCACGTGCGCACGCTCGACGTTCGACGGGTCCATGCGGAGGGTTCCCGCTTCCGTATCGCGCTCGATTTTTACGCCGTGCACGCGAAGAAGCTCGCTCACGATCCTCACGTCGCTGATGTCGGGGACACTCGTGAGGAAGCTTTCGGTCTCACCGAGAAGCGCGGCAACCATGGCCTTCGAGACCAGGTTCTTTGCACCACGAACGGTGATCTCACCCTCGAGCGGCTTTCCGCCGCGCACATAGAAGCTTGAGGTCATAGTGGAGTTGATTCCTTTTCCGGGACGAGCCCACAGGTAACCGTCTCACCATACCGAACAGCGCTTTGAAAAGAACTGCACACGCGCCGGTGTACGCCGAGGGCGCAAAAGCCCCGCTACTGGTCGTCGGCAGTGCGCGCGGGAAGCGTCTTCGGGAGCCAGGAGGACCGACGCTTTTCAAACTCCGCGATGTCTGCTTCGTGCCGCATCGTGAGCCCGATGTCATCGAAGCCCTCCATGAGGCGCCAACGGGTGTAGTCGTCGATTTCGAACGAGAAGGTCGAATCGGCTACCTCAACCACTCGATTTTCGAGATCGACGGTGATGTCGGTTCCCGGCGCGTTCTCGAGGATCTTCCAGATCTGTTCGATATCCGACTGCGAGAGGACTGCGGCAACGAGGCCCTGCTTACCGGCGTTGCCTCGGAAAATATCCGCGAATCGGCTCGAGAGCACCGCTTTGAAACCGTAGTCGCGAAGCGCCCACACGGCATGCTCGCGCGAGGAACCGGTACCAAACTCCTCTCCCGCAACAAGAACGGAGCCTCGCGAGTAGGGCTCGCGGTTGAGCACAAAATCTGGATCCTGGCGCCACGCGCTAAAGAGACCGTCATCGAAACCCGTCTTCGTCACGCGCTTGAGGTACACGGCGGGGATGATTTGGTCGGTATCGACGTTGGAGCGTCGCAGCGGAACACCGATACCCGTGTGCGAGATGAACTTTTCCATGGTGTGAGTCCTTTCCCAGCGTCCTCGCGGCCCTCAGGCACGCACCGAGGCGTCGGCTTGTTCGAGATTGTCGAGGTCAGCGGGTGATGAAAGGGTTCCCCGCACGGCCGTCGCGGCCGCGACGACGGGCGACACGAGGTGGGTGCGCCCGCCCTTGCCCTGGCGCCCCTCGAAGTTGCGGTTCGAGGTCGAGGCGGAGCGCTCCCCCGGGGCGAGCTGGTCGGGGTTCATGCCAAGGCACATCGAGCATCCCGCATTTCGCCACTCGGCGCCAAAGGCCAGGATCTCCTTGTCGAGTCCTTCGGCTTCGGCCTGAAGTCGCACGCGCGCCGAGCCGGGAACGACGAGAACACGAACATTCGGATCCTTCGTGCGGCCTCGGATCACATCGGTGAAAGCGCGCAGGTCTTCGATTCGACCGTTCGTGCACGAGCCCATAAAGACCGTGTCGACGCGAATGTCCTTGAGCGCGGTCCCGGGCTCGAGGTCCATGTATTCGAGCGCGCGCTCGCACGCGGCTTTCGCGTTGTCGTCGGCGAAGTCCTCTGGGGCGGGAACGGCGCCCGAGAGCGGCAGGCCTTGACCGGGGTTCGTGCCCCACGTGACGAATGGCTCGAGTTCGTCGGCGTTGATCACAACTTCGGCATCGAAGGTCGCGTCGTCGTCGCTCCTGACGCTCTTCCAGTACTCGACCGCTTCGTCCCACGCCTCCCCCGTCGGCGCATGGGGGCGTCCCTTGACATACTCAAAGGTCGTCTCGTCGGGCGCGATCATGCCGGCCCGGGCACCCGCTTCGATAGACATGTTGCAGATCGTCATGCGCCCCTCCATGGAGAGGTTTCGGATGGCTTCTCCGCGGTATTCGAGCACGTATCCCTGCCCGCCACCGGTACCGATCTTCGCGATGACCGCAAGGATGATGTCTTTAGCGCTCACGCCCGGTTTAAGCGATCCTTCGACCGTAATCGCCATGGTCTTGAAGGGCTTGAGGGGCAGGGTCTGCGTCGCGAGGACGTGCTCAACTTCGGAGGTACCGATGCCGAAGGCAAGCGCGCCGAATGCACCGTGGGTCGAGGTGTGCGAGTCGCCGCACACGACCGTAATTCCCGGCATCGTGAGGCCGAGCTGCGGCCCCACGACGTGGACGATGCCCTGGTCAACGTCGCCGAGCGAGTGGATACGCACACCGAATTCCTCGGCATTGGCACGCAGAGTGTTGATCTGTGTGCGGCTTGTGAGGTCGGCAATTGGTTTGTCGATATCGACGGTCGGCGTGTTGTGATCCTCCGTCGCGAGGGTTTGGTCAACGCGGCGCGGCGAGCGCCCCTCGAGCCGCAGCCCCTCGAATGCCTGCGGGGAGGTCACCTCGTGAAGCAGGTGAAGGTCAATGTACAGGAGGTCCGGCTCTCCGCCTTCGCCCTTGCGGACTACGTGGTCCTGCCAAACCTTTTCCGCGAGAGTTCCCGCCATGTGAGTGACTCCTCGATCGTCGTCTCCCCGCGTCGCTCCTTTGCGTGAAGCGCACGGCTCGTTGGCACCAAGTTTCGCGAAGGGGCAGTGGCGAAGCACTCGCATTTCACATCGCGAGACGATAGTCTTATTCCATGAACATTCAGATCGAAGAGGGAAGCGGCGTCGGTGTGATCGACAAAGCCGCCACGGTACTCGGCGCGCTTGAAGCGGGGCCCGCAACGCTCGCAACTCTCGTGAGCACAACCGGGCTCGCCCGGCCGACGGCTCACCGGCTCGCGGTCGCGCTCGAACACCACAGGCTCGTCGCGCGCGATATCCAAGGTCGCTTCATCCTCGGGCCTCGCCTGACGGAACTCGCCGCCGCCGCTGGCGAGGACCGCCTCCTCGCCTCCGCCGGGCCCGTTCTTGCCGAGCTCAGGGACCGCTCCGGAGAATCGGCGCAGCTCTATCGTCGCCAAGCCGAACACCGCGTGTGCGTCGCGACGGCCGAGCGCCCAAGCGGCCTGCGCGATACCGTCCCACTAGGCTCAACGCTCACGATGCGAGCCGGTTCCGCCGCACAGATTCTTCTCGCCTGGGAAGAGCCAGACCGCCTCCACCGCGGCCTTCACGGGGCACGCTTCACAGCCTCAATGCTGTCGGCCGTGCGCAGACGCGGGTGGGCGCAAAGCGTCGGCGAACGCGAATCGGGCGTTGCGTCCGTGAGTGCGCCGGTTCGGGGCCCGAGCGACCGCGTCATTGCCGCCCTCTCAATCTCGGGCCCGATCGACCGCATGACGCGGCAGCCCGGAAAAATCCACGCCACTCTCGTCATGAGCTACGCGGAGAAACTTAGCGAACTCGTGCGCCAGGGCGGCCACTAGAAGTCCACTGGACGGGCTCGAGTGGCTTACTGCCTCTCGAGCCACACGGGGGTGTTCGCGTACTGCAAGAAAGCGGTATTCGACACGACGGGCTGACGCTCAAGTTCCCCGTGCTTGCCGCGCGCGTTCGCAACGATAAGCCTCGTGCCCTCGCTGCGGCGGATCAACTCTTTCGCCGTGTGCTGGCGACCGTACTCGGTGATCTCCACGTCCACCTCGGGCGCAACCTCGCGCAAGTGACGTTGAGCGCTCTCGAGAATGCCCGCCCATCTCTCCTCGGGAATCACGATCGAGGGAATAACGCGGACGCCGGTGCCGTACACCTTCGCAAACTCGGCGGCGCGCTCGAGCGCGCACTCAAAGGCCGTCCCACCGTCGTAAAACACCGCAACGGGGCCATCTGCGGCAATATCGCCGCGAACGACAACGATCGAACATTTCGAGCGTGTGAGGAGCGCCGAACTGGTCGATCCCACAATGAGCGAGAGGAAGCGACCGAGCCCGCGCGAGCCGACCACGAGCGCATCTGCGGTCGCTGACTGCTGAATGAGCACGTCCACCGCGCGGCCATCGACAATCTGGGTCGTCACCTCGCAGCCGGGGGCAACTTCGTGGGCGATCTGAGCCGCTTCATCGAGCAAGCGCTGCGCGGCGACCTTGAGGCCCGACCCACTCACGCCGGGAACGGGATCGACATCGACCCCCATGAGCGGCCACACGAATGCGTGCACAAGATGCAGGGGCTTATTCAGGGCGAGGGCATTGTGCGCCGCCCAGCGGATTGCGTGATCGGATTCCTCGGTGTCTTCGACGCCGACAACGATCCGGCCTTCATTTGCACTCATGGTTTTCTTCCTTCCACGGCCGGGCTCACGCTTTTGTGAGCCAAACTCCCTGCTCGCTTTAAGGATACGCCGGAAAGGTCCCGGGTACGAAAAAGCCCGACCACCGAAGTGGTCGGGCTTTCGCTCTGTACCCCGTACCGGATTTGAACCGGTGTTACCGCCGTGAGAGGGCGACGTCCTAGGCCGCTAGACGAACGGGGCCTTGCCTCAATGAGGCCTTAGAAACTTTAGCAAAGCTGCTGGCTGTTTCCAAATCCAGGCCGTGTGACCTGCATCGCTGGGGTACCAGGACTCGAACCTAGAACAACTGAACCAGAATCAGCCGTGTTGCCAATTACACCATACCCCAAGGGTTTTGCCCGGCGAGCCGAACGAAATACAACAGTAGTCCAGCGCGAAAGCCCCGGCAACTTTTCCTGCGCCCTTTGTGGAAGCTTTCACACGAATAGGATTCCGGCGCTGGCCCTGCAACCGTCGGACCCTGTTTTCAAGCTATTTCGTACACCCGAACCGACTCGCGCACACCCGCCAAACGGAATGGGCCCTCACCCTCCACACGCGTTTCATAATCGCCCGTGCGATCCGCGCGAATGTGCCGTTCGCGATACTCCTCATAGCCGATTTCTCGGCGCGCATCGAGCTGGGCCGTGAGCGCACCTGGGCGCACATGCTCGCGATACCCTTCGACGAGCGTGCCGGCGAAAAACTCGGCGACCGCGCCCGAGCCGTAGCTGAAGATTCCAATCCGCTCGCCTGCACGAAGCTCGGCGTTCTCGAGAAGTGACAAGAGCCCCATGTACACCGATGCCGTGTACGTATTGCCGAGGCGGCGGTTGTGAATCATGGTCTCCTCAAGTGAGGACACGGCGCTCGCGACCGACTGGGCGCCCGCGTGCTTCGCGAGGGTCTGCATGGCCTTCGCCGCCATCTTGGTGAACGGCTGGTGGAAGCACATGCGCGCGATGGAGGAGAACTCCGCTCCCCCGCGGCGCACGTAGTCGTCGTATGCCTCTGTCACGGCGCGCAAGTAGACGGTCACGGAGAAACGGCCGTCGACGAGGGCGGTCGTGCGGTCATTGGGACGCCAGAAGTCATGGACGTTTTCGGTGAAAAGACCCGAAGCGGGCTCGATTGCCATGATCGCGGGGTCAGCGCTCACGAGCATCGCTAGCGCACCCGCCCCCTGGGTTGCCTCACCACTCGAATCAAGCTCGTACCGGGCAATGTCGCTCGCGATCACGAGAACTTTTTCATCGGGGTTGCGCGCCACGATTCCGAGCGCAAACTGGAGTGCTGCGGTTGCCGAATAGCATGCCTCTTTGAGCTCGACGACTCGGACATTGTGCTCGAGGCCGAGGAGTTCGTGCGCGTAGATGCCCGCCGCTTTCGACTGGTCGATGCCTGTCTCTGTCGCGAGCACGAGCGTGCGGATCTCCTCGGTGCCGTGGCGCTCGATAATGGGCGCAGCCGCCCGGGCCGCGAGAGTGACAATGTCTTCGTCGTCGCCCGGCACGCTCATCTCATGTTGGCCAATTCCGCGCAAATACTTGCCGGGACTCGTGCCTTGTGCTTCGGCGAGCGAAGTGAGGGGGAAGAAGAGCGAGGTCGTCGCCGCTGAGATATCGGTGATGCCGATCGCGTGCGTCATCGCGAACTCCTTTCAAACTGGACGTGGGCGGCCATGAGCTCGCCGGGATTGGTCTGCGCGGCCATGAGCGAGAGCTCGCCGCATAGGACTGTTGCGGCGGCGATTCCCGCGAGACGTCGGGCGTTCTCCCCCGGCTCGCGTTCCTCGCGGCATCCCAGTCGCGCGAGATTGTCACTCACGAAATCAAGCCCTTTGCCGTTGCCCACGGACCCGACAATGAGATGCGGGATCGTGCACGAGAAATACAGGTCCTCGCCGTCTCGGCCCCGGCGTTCGGTGTGCGTGATGCCCTGGCTGCCTTCAACGATGTTTGCGGCGTCCTGGCCTGTCGCGAGATAGAACCCGAGCAGCATGTTGGCGTAGTGTGCATTGGCACTCCTGAGGGAGCCTGCGGCGATGCCACCCACAAGGTTCTTGCGCACGTTGAGGTCCGCCATACGTTCGGCGCTTGTGCGCAGTCGCCGGCGCAAAACCTCTTCGGGAAGGACGATCTCCGCGATCACATTCTTGCCGCGCCCTCGAATTCCGTTCACGGCCGAGGTTTTCTTGTCGGTGCAGTAGTTGCCGGAGATGCTCGCGTATCGCAAAGCACTCTCGCGGTTCGCGATGTGCGCCATGAGGGCGTCCGCGGCGAGGGTCACCATGTTGTGGCCAGCAGCATCGCCCGTGAGGAACTCGAGGCGAAGATACAGGAGATTACCGACGATCTCGGGGGCGATATCGATCAGGCGCGCAAAGCGGCTCGTACCGGCAACAACCTCCTGAAGCGAGGACAGATCCGCGCACACGCGCCTCGCCGAGTCGTAGGCATCGGCCGCCGAATCTGCTTCAAAAAGAATCGAGCGGGTCATGCGCTCGTCAACGAGGGTCGTGCGGATTCCGCCCTCGACGAGCCGGGATACCGTCGCCCCACGCTTGACCGAGGGAAACAGGGTCGTCTCGTAGGTGGCGAGGGGGACCTCGACCTCGCCTTCGGCCACGTTTCCGCTGATCCTCAGGGGACCGAGCCATTTCATGGGAATCTGCGCGAAAGCGCCCTGCTCGCGTGTGTCACTCATGAGTGCCTCCATTCGCCGTTCCGCTGCGCCGCGCGTAGGGGGAAAGATCGATGCCTCTCGCTTCCGCGTACTCGCGCACGCGCCCCGAGAGCACGAGGTCTGTGCGCGTGAGCGCGTCGACGTTTCGAGCGCCCACGAGCGCCATCATCGACCGCAGTTGCTCTTTCCACGTTCGGATTTCACCAATGAGCGCATCGGGTCCGTGATCGCGCACGATCGCGAGAAAACCGCCCGCGACTCCCACGGCCTTCGCCCCTAGCGCGAGGCATTTGAGGACATCGAGGCTCGTGCGAACTCCTCCGCTCGCGAGAAGCGGGAGCCCCGTGTCGCGCGACGCCCCGCGCGCATCGATCAGGCTTTCGACGGCGCTTTGACCCCAGCCATTGAGGTGGGAGAACTGATCGGTGCGGCGCGCGCTCTCGATGCGTGCGAAGTCAGTGCCACCATTGCCAGCCACGTCCACAAAGGCAACACCGAGCGAGGACAGCGTGCGTACGCTAGCCCCCGTCATCCCGAAGCCCACCTCCTTCACGATCACGGGAACATCGACGGCCCGTGCGATCGCCTCGATGTGCTGGGCCCAGTGCTCGAATTCGCGATCTCCCTCGGGCATCACGATTTCTTGGACGGCATTCACATGGATTTGAAGTGCATCGGCGTCGATGAGCTCGACCGCTTCGCAGGCCTGCTCGGGGCTTGCGTTCGCTGAAAGGTTCGCCATGAGGAAGCCGTGTGGGTTTTCGTCACGAAGAACGGTGAAGCTCGGCGCGCACGATGGATCTTTGAAGTAGGCGCTCATGGACCCTGAGGCCATCGCGATACCCGTGTCCGCAGCGGCGATCGCGAGTGCCTGATTAATCTTGCCGGTGAACTCGCTACCGCCGGTCATGCCGTTGATGTAGAACGGCAGAGGCCACGTGCGCTCTCTTATTTCAACCTCGAGGCTCACGGTCTCGACATTGACGGCGCTCAGGGCGTGATGAAGCACGCGCACGTCATCGAAGTCCCGTGAGCGGCGGTGGGCGGTCTCTTGCTCCATCGCAAGTCGAACGTGATCGTCTTTGCGGGAACTACTCATGGGCGCTTCCTTGCTTTTCGGTCGTCACATGTGTGCGGGCGTGGAGGTCCGACGGTTCTACGCCCACGTTGAGCGCGATCATTCCCGCTCGCCGCCAGGCTTGTCTCACCGCGGTCGCGACGTCGGCATTCGGGGCGAGGGCAAGAACGCAGTCCCCGCCGCCAGCTCCCGAGAGTTTTGCGGCGGCACCGTGTGCGACGGCGATCTCAGTCATAGCGCGCAGCTCTGGCGTTTCGATGCCGAGCGGCCCCTCGCTTCCTCCTGCCGCAGCGTCGAGATCACGCAATTGAGCGAGGACGCACTCGAGCACGCGCATGGCGTCAATCGTCGAGCCCGTGCGCACCGCCTCAACGAAACGCTCCACATGCGCAGCGTTCTCGCGCGCGAATGCTTCGAAGTCGATGCGTCCCGCGCCGGCAGCATCGTCGACTTGCGCTACGAGCGAGCGGGTCGACGCAGGCGCACCGCTCCAGCCGATGACGGTCTCGAGTGCGTGTGGCACGTCGAGAGACTCAAGAGCAAGGCCCGGCCACTGCGCGGCGAGCGCACTCTTGACGCCTTCGCGTGCGCGCAGATCGCGCACCGCCTCCCGATCGAATGATCGGTACAGGACCCAGCCACCGAGCACACTCGTGGCGACATCTGCACACGAGGCGCGCACATTGCCGTCGAGGACGGCGAGGGCCGAAAGTTTAAAAAGCTCTCGCGGGCTGAGAGCGATGTTGAGGGCGCGAGCCGTGGCGCCAATAGTCGCGACGACAACGGCGCCGGAAGAGCCAAAGCCATACTTGCGACCGTCGCTGTCATCAAGCGTCGACGACACGTGAATATCAAGGGCGGGCAGAGGCCCGTAATACTCCACGAAAACGTCGAGAGCGCGGAAAATAGGTTCTCGCGGTTGCTCGGATGCTGGTGCCTCGGCAATCACGGGAGCGTAGTCGCGCTCTTCGCCCCACTGCTCGCTCGCGACGCGCACGCCGAAGGCGCGACGCACGGGACTCACGCGGGCCGTGACCGCGCGATCCACGGCGATCAACACCGCGGGATTACCGGCGCGCACAACCCCGTACTCGCCAGCGACGAAAAGCTTTCCCGGGGCGCGGAATTCGAAAGCGCTCATGCTTCGCTCGGGCGCTCACCCTCATCGAGGAGGTAAGCACCGGGGCCGGCGTTCGCAACATGCATCTTCACGTCTTCGATCCTCTCACGCAGGCGCTCGGCAACGAGAGCGGCCTCGCGCGAGCGACACAGAATCTTCACGTTGGGTCCGGCATCGGCGCTCGCGTATGCCTCGATCCCCTGCTCTCGCAGCTCCTGGACCGCATCGATCATCGCGAAGCTCGTGCCCGTCAGGTATCGCACAGGCGGCTCCGCGCCGAGCATCGAGGCGTGCATGCGAAGGGCGCTCATCTCCGCGATCTCGCCGAGGCTCGTGAAATCCGCATCGTGCACGGCGCGCGACGCGCGCTCCAGAAGCACGGCGTTCGACGAAACCCATCCCTCGAAATAGGGAGAGGTCTCCACGGTGTGGTTCATGCCGGCGCGGCTGCCGATCTTCTTGCGCGCGCTCGAGATGACCGCGACGACCATCGAAAGAGGCTCGCCGCTCCACTCGAGGGGCTCGGCAATACTCGTGTCGTCACTCGTGCCTTTATTCCAGCGCGCGAGCCCGCCGAAAATTGAGCGGCATGCCGATCCGGAGCCGCGGCGCGCGAGGCGCGAAAGCTCCGCATCGCTCAGCGAAAGCCCGTACGCGACACTCGAAGCCTTCGCGAGCGCCGCGAAAGCGGCCGCGCTCGAGGCGAGCCCGGCAGCCGTCGGAACCGTGTTCGTGGAGGTGACGTGTGCGTGCGCCCCCGAGCCCGCGAGCTCACGCACACGATTAAGGACCGTGCGCACGCGCGCAGATTCCTCACCGGACAGCTCAACCCCGTCGAGGACGACCCGGTCGAGGGGATCGTCCGTCACCTCGACCGTCGTGGTCGTCGGGAATATGTCGAGAGTCAGCGACAGTGATCCGGTCGCGGGCAGATTGAGCTCGCGATCCGTTTTCCCCCAATACTTCACGAGTGCAATATTGGGGTGCGCGACGGCGGTAGCGCGGGTCATGAGCTCTCCTCACTCGCAGGGTTGATTGACCACACATTCTTCGCACCGGCAGCCGAAAGCGCACGCGAAAGCGCGGGGACAGCGCCGTGAGAAGGGGCGAGGGCGATGATGCAGCCGCCCAGGCCTCCACCCGTGAGCTTCGCACCGAGTGCGCCTGCATCGCGTGCCGCCCCCACGAGGTGTTCGAGCCGCGAATGCGATACCCCGAGCTCCGTCAAAATCTCCTGGCAGTCGTTCATTGCGCGACCCACGCTGCTCATATCGCCGATACGCAGCGCTTCGCGTGTGGTGTGCGCGAGCGAAGCGATCGTCTCGAGCGCATGATCCACGAGTCGGGGATCGCGTTCACGCCGTTCGCGGATGCCGCGAACCGCGTCGAGGGTGTGGCCGGGAAGCCCCGTGTCGGCCACGACGAGCGCCGGCGCGTGAGCAAGTTCGAGCGGTTCCGCCTTGCCTGCTTGGAACCACAGTGGGCCATCCGCCATGGTCTGGTATGCGTCAAGACCACTCGGAGTTCCATGCGCGATGCGTTCGACGAACTGCACGAGCTCGAAACGTTCCTCGCTCGTGAGTTCATGACCGTATAGGCGCGCAACGGCAACGGCGATCGCGCTCGCCATCGCGGCACTCGACCCGAGGCCGCGCGCCGTGGGAATGCTTCCCTCGACCGTGACTTCGGCGCGTCCAGGCTTCTCGCCCACGTGGCTGAGAATTGTCCGCAGTGCCGACTGCGCGAGTTCGTCCTCGGCCTCTTCCGTATCGACGTCGAGGTAGATCGCGCCCGTGGAAGGGTCGCCGACGGTTGCAATGCGCCGCTTTCCACGCCGCTCCCCCGTTCGCGACGAGGGCACATCGAGCGTGAGGCCACTCTCGAAACGCACTTCATCGCCGGGAACGGTCTGATCATCGAACGAGAAACCTTCGGTCAGCGAGTACGAGCCGCTGATCGTCCCGAACCCCTCGGCGGAGACGGATCCCTCGATGCGTCCGGCGTGAGTACTGACCGAATCCGGATAGGGCAAAAGCCTGGCCGTCGCCGTGAGGCTCAAGTGGGTAATGGGAAAGGCGATCGCGGGATGCCCGTACACGACAGCGTGCTCGCCGATCAGAATCGTCTTGGCGTGCGCGCTGCCGTGCCCGGTCGCGTACTCGAACGTCTCTTCGCTCACCGGGATGCGAGCAGATCGGCGAACGACGAAAGGCGGGCGATCGTGGATTCGTAGCCGAGAAGCTCCATCGATTCAAACAGCGGCGGGCTCACGCGACGGCCAGAGATGCCCGAACGAAGCGGCCCGAACGCGAGCCGGGGCTTGACGCCCATGCCGTCGATAATCGCTTCGCGCAGAGACGCCTCAAGCGTCGCGGTCGTGAAGTTCTCTTTGCCGCCTTCCTCGATGACCTCGATGGCGCGGCGCACAACGGAAACGGGATCGTCGCCAAGCTTCTTGAGGGCGTCCTCTTCGATCACGAGATCGGCATCGTCGATGAAGAGGAAGCGCAGCATCCCCGGGGCCTCACCGAGGAGGTTCATGCGCGGCTGCACGAGTGGCGTCGCCTTCGCGAGGAGGGCGCGCTGGTCCTCGGTGATGGGGGTTTCGACAACCCCGGCCTTCTCGAGGTACGGGATCATGCGCTCGGTGAACTCGGCCTCGTCGAGCATGCGCATGTGGTCGGCGTTAATCGCGAGCGCCTTCTTGTAGTCAACGCGGGCGGGGTTCGGGTTCACGTCGGCAACATCAAACTTCGCGACGAACTGTTCGCGCGTGAAGATGTCCTGATCGCCGCTGTAGCCCCAGCCAAGCAGCGAGAGATAGTTGATCATTCCCTCGGGCACGAAGCCCTCGTCGCGGTAGAGGAAAAGGCTCGACTCGGGATCGCGCTTGGAGAGCTTCTTGTTGCCCTCCCCCATCACGTAGGGAAGGTGTGCGTATTCGGGCGTGAACTTCGCGATGCCGATCTTCTTGAGTGCTTCGAACAGCACGATCTGCCGGGGCGTCGAGCTGAGGATGTCTTCGCCGCGCAGGATGTGGGTGATTCCCATGAGGGCGTCGTCGACGGGGTTCGTGAGGGGGTAGAGCGGCTGGCCGTTCGCGCGCACGACGACGTAGTCGGGGGTCGAGCCGGCTTTGAACGTGATTTCGCCGCGCACGAGGTCGTTGAACGTGATGTCTTCATCGGGCATTCGCACACGCCACACGGGCTCACGTCCTTCGGCGCGGAACGCTGCCTTCTGCTCTTCGGTCAGGTCACGATCGAAACCGTCGTACCCCGATTCCTTCGGGCGGCCAGCGGCAATGTGGCGCTGCTGGATTTCCTCGGGAGTCGAAAACGATTCGTAGATATAGCCGCCGTCCTTGAGCTTTTGGATGACGTCCTGGTAAATCTCGCCGCGCTGCGACTGGCGGTAGGGGCCGTCTTCGCCGCCCGCGTCCACGCCTTCATCCCATGTGATGCCAAGCCAGCGCATCGCCTCGAGAAGCTGGTTGTAGCTTTCTTCGCTATCGCGCGCTTGGTCGGTGTCCTCAATGCGGAACACGAGCGTGCCACCCGTGCGTTTCGCGTAGGCCCAGTTGAACAGGGCGGTGCGCACCATGCCGATGTGCGGCGTGCCGGTGGGCGACGGGCAAAAACGCACGCGGACCTCACTGTGGCCGCGCGTGCTGTCGAGGGTGGGAAGGCTCGCGAGATCGATGTTCTCAGCGCTCACGTGGGTGTTCTCCTTCGAGAGGTTGGCGGGGTGAGATCCCCGGATGTGGTCTTAGGCCTCGAGATCTTCGGGCGACACTATGCGGTTTGTGAGGGTGCCAATTCCGTCGATGTCGATGTCGACGGTGTCACCGACGTTCACGAGCCCGACGCCCGCGGGTGTGCCGGTGAGGATGACATCGCCGGGAAGAAGGGTCGTCGAGCGCGTGATCTCCTCGATGAGCTCGGGGATGCGGCGCAGCATGTCGGCGCTCGTGCCGTCCTGTTTGACCTCGCCGTTTACGCGCGAGCGGATGCGCGCGTTCGCGGCATCAAGGTCCGTTTCGATCCACGGCCCGAGCGGGCACGAGGTGTCGAAGGCTTTCGCGCGGAACCACTGGGACTCTTCGCGCTGGGCATCGCGCACCGTGAGATCGTTCGCGCACGTGTAGCCCAGGATGACGTCCGAGGCGCGTTCGGCCGGGATGTTTTTCGCGAGGGTTTTGATGACGACCGCGAGCTCTGCCTCGAAGCTGAGCTCCGCGGCGTCAGCGGGGTAAACGATCGGATCGTTGGGACCGATCACCGACGTGTTCGGCTTGAGGAACAGCAGCGGGCGTTCGGGAGCTTCGTCGCCCATCTCGCGCGCGTGCTCCGCGTAGTTCTTACCAACGCCAACGACCTTCGACCTTGGGATCACAGGGGCGAGGAGGCGGACGTCCTCGAGCGGAAGGATCGTGCCGTTAGGTTGAATCTGGGTGTACAGCGGGTCTCCCGAAATTCCGTACACCATGTCCACGCCGTCCTTTTCCTGGACGATGCCGAACATCGGGTTCGAGCCGGTGGTGAATCGTGCAATGCGCATGCCCTCAGTCTAGTAGCGCGCTTTGGCTTGCACGGGCTATGCCTCTATGCCCTTGGCCACCCCTCACTCTTTCTTCACATCCGCAGCCCGTGCGCAGCCCGCCCCACACGTATCGGCACGTAAACTCAATGAGTGTTTTCTTCATCGCGTTCGTCTTCGTCATCGATCTCGCCTGCTGCCCCCGGTCGCTTCGTCGCCGTGATGTCGGCGGAAGAAGCGATGCATGCACGCGAGGAGCACGAGGCACGCGCGGATCGTTTGAGCGCCCCGCACCGAGAGCGAAAGGCACGCGGCGAGAAGCACCCGATCGAGGATTTTCTGCACACGTACTACCCCTTCAGCCCGGGGCAGCTTCGGCGCTGGCATCCGGGCTGGCAGGTGGGTTACGAAGCCTCGGCGGATCAGGCACACAGCGGGGTTGGGGATGTCGATTCCGACGGCTGCCGGCGCTGGTATAGCGACATGCAGCTCCAATCGGGCGGCGCTTCGGGTGCGGTGCGCGCGGCGGACCTCGAGCGATTTGCACGCGAGCGAGGCGATGCCGCCTACTGGATTCACCGATTGCTGTCCAACTCGAGTTTTGCCGAAAAGCCCGGGAATTTTTCGTGTTTTGGTCTTCACGAATGGGCGATGGTGTACCGCCTCGGGCCGGGCGAGAAGCGGCATGAATCGCTTCCCTTGCGACTGAGCGCCGAGGAAACAAACCGCGTGGTTGAAGAGAACCGTCTCGTGTGCTCGCATATCGACGCGTTTCGTTTCTTTACGCCGCAGGCGGCTCCGCTCAATGCCTCGCGCCCCACTCGCGAGAGTCAGCCCATGAGGGATGACCCGGCGTGCCTTCACGTGGGTATGGACCTGTACAAGTGGTCGATGAAGCTCGCGCCGCTGCTGCCGAGCGATATCGCACTTGACTGCTTCGAGCACGCCCTGGATTTGAGGATTCTCGATATGGAGGCCTCCCCGTACGACTGCCGAGGATACGGATACGGGATCGTGCCCATCGAGACTGAGGAGGGTAAGCGCGAGTACGTGCGGCGCCAGCGGCTTCTCGCCGATCGTTCGGATGCGCTGCGCACGCGGATCCTCGCCGCCGTGGAACCTCTCGTGCCTCTATTTGCTAAGTCTTCTCGCCCCTGCGCGAGCTAAGTCTCCCAAACACCATTATTCTTCGACGTTTCGCGGCACAATAGATGTATGCCTGCTTCCCCGTCCACGTCCCCACGCACTGCGCGCGTCCGCGTCGCCACGTTCAACATTCATCACGGCGCTAATTCCCGCAACGTTCTCGATCTCGACGCGACCGCTTACGCCCTCGAGTCGCTCGAGGCCGATGTGATCGGCCTGCAGGAGGTCGACCGATTCTTCGGGACGCGCTCAGACTTCGTGGATCAGGCAGCGTGGCTCGCAGACCGCCTCCACATGCACGCCCAGTTCGCCCCCACGATCGATCTTGAGCCGTCGCGCCGTTCCGCGGAGCGGGTGGGGCTTAGCACGCGCAGGCAGTACGGGATCGCGGTGCTGTCCTCGTACCCGATTGTCGACTCGCACCTCGCACGTCTTCCCGAAAACCGACTGATCGAACGCCGTGCGGTGCTACGCACACGCATCGATGCCGATGGAACCCCCTTCTCGTTCGCCGTCACGCATCTCGCACTCGGCCCGGGGCGGACCAGACGCGCGCAGTTCCGAGCCGCGCGCGAGGTCGCATTCGCGGGCGAGGAGCCCGCAGTCCTCGTGGGAGATCTCAATTCCGCGCCCTCGCATGCGCGCGATTATTCCGTCTTCACGAAGGGGCTCACAGACGTGTGGGCCGCGAAGCATCGCTTCCCGCTCGCCAAGCGCTTCCTCGGCCGCACAAACCCCGTGATTCCCATTCCGTTACGACGTATCGACTACATTCTCGCGAGTCGTGACATTCGGCCGATCTCGGCGAAGACCCTCCGCACGCACGCGTCGGATCACCTCCCGGTCGTCGCGGAACTCGAGATCCCTCACGTCGATCTCGCCGCCGAATAGGCAGCGGCCCGGGCGGGGCTGCCACAATGGGGGCATGCCACTTCTTCACGACTTTCTCCCCACGTCCTCGAGCGAGGATGCGATCGTCGAGGGTTTCATCGCGGCGCAAGCCGAGGTTGGCCGCACCCTCTACTCCCATCAAGAGGAGGCGCTCCTCGCGATCGCCGCTGGCGACCACGTGATTGCCGCGACGCCCACCGGCTCGGGAAAGACAACGATTGCTTACGCGGCGCTCTACGCCGCGATGGCGCGCGGAGAAACCGCGTACTACACCGCCCCGATTAAGGCGCTCGTGAGCGAGAAGTTCTTCGAGATCGTCTCGATGTTTGGGGCTGAGAACGTCGGCATGATGACGGGCGATTCGTCCGTGAACCACGAGGCCCCGATCATCGTGTGCACGGCTGAGATTCTCGCGAATCATGCGCTTCGCGACGGTGAGACGAGCGATATCGGCCTCGTCGTCATGGATGAGTTCCACTTCTACGACGATTCGCAGCGCGGCTGGGCCTGGCAGGTGCCTCTGATCGAGCTCCCGCGCACGCAGTTCGTGCTCATGAGCGCGACCCTCGGTGACGTGACCTTCTTCGAAAAGGACCTCGAGACGCGCACAGGCAGGAGCGTGAGTACGATCGCGGGGGCCGAACGCCCCGTTCCCCTCGATTTCCGTTGGGCGACGACCGACCT
This sequence comes from Dermabacter sp., assembly GCF_032550575.1. NCBI lineage: Bacteria > Bacillati > Actinomycetota > Actinomycetes > Micrococcales > Dermabacteraceae > Dermabacter > Dermabacter sp. Next base: position 435,774 of record NZ_JAWFZC010000001.1, read on the forward strand.
TCCCGAGACGATCACAGAGATCCTCGACAACCGCGACGCGCCCGTCTACATCGTCCATTTCACCCAGAAAGACGCACTCGAACAGGCACAGCACCTGCTCGGCACGAAGATTCTTACGCGCGAGGAAAAAGACAAGATCCGCGAGCTCATCGGTGATTTCCGCTTCTCGCGCGGCTTTGGCTCGATCCTCTCGAAGCTCGTGCGCGAGGGTATCGGCGTTCACCACGCCGGCATGCTCCCGAAGTATCGCCGCCTCGTTGAGCGACTCGCCCAGTCGGGGCTGCTCAAGGTCATCGCGGGCACCGACACCCTCGGGGTGGGGATTAACGTTCCGATCCGCACGGTTCTCATGACGGGGCTCGCGAAGTTCGATGGCCGCCGTCAGCGTCTTCTCAATACACGCGAGTTCCTCCAAATCGCTGGCCGGGCGGGACGCGCGGGCTACGACACCGTGGGCCACGTCGTCGTCCAGGCTCCCGAGTGGACCGTCGAGTTCGAAAAAGAAAAAGAACGTTTCGCGAAGCGTGCCGAACGCGGCGCTACCCCCAATAATGCGAAGAAAAAGAAGCAGCGCGAGCCGAAAATGCGCATCCCCGAGGGCCGGGTGAACTGGACCGAGGACAACCTCAGGAAGCTGAGTGAAGAGCAACCGTCGGAACTGAAGCCGCACATGGCGATGACGAGCGCGATCCTCCTCGCGCTGATCTCTCGCCCCGGAAGCGCTCTCAAAGCAGCGCAGCACCTCATCGACGAAAGCCACCAAAGCCGCGCCCAAAAATTCGCGCTCAAGCGCCGCGCCCTCGAACTTTTCCGCGGCCTCAAGGAGGCGGAGATCATCACGGTGCGCGAGGAGCCGGACCACCTTGGCCGGACGGTGACGCTCGTGGACGACCTGCAGTGGGACTTCCAGATGAACCAGCCGCTCGCCGCATTCGCGATCGCAGCCCTCGATATTCTCGACGAGGACTCCCCGACTCTCACGATGGACTCGGTTTCGATCATCGAGGCGATCCTCGAGGACCCCTTCCAGATTCTCCTCGCTCAGCAAAACGCCGCCAAGAGCGCGCTTCTGGGCGAACTCAAGGCTGACGGGGTCGACTACACCGAGCGCATGGCCCGGCTCGACGAAGTGACCTGGCCAAAGCCGCTCGAAGAAGAACTCACCGCAGCCCTCGAGATCTACGCGAGAAACAGGCCGTGGATCAACGTGCACGACCTTTCGCCGAAAAGGATCGTGCGCGAGTTCTACGAAACGGGCGCGACGTTCAGCGAATTCGTCTCGCGCTACAAGCTCATGCGCTCCGAGGGCATCGTGCTTCGCTACCTTTCCGACGCGTACCAGGCCCTCAAACGCACGCTTCCCGTCGAGCTCCGCACCGAAGAGCTCGAGGATGTGATCGAGTGGCTCGGAGTGCTCGTGCGCGGCGTCGATTCGTCCCTGCTGGATGAGTGGGAAGCGCTCACCAACCCCGACAGCGATGCGGATGCCGCGAGCGAAGTACGCCCCGATTCGCCACGCAATCTGAGCGCGCAGACCAAAGTGCTCACGCAAATGGTGCGCGCCGCGATGTGGCGACGAGTGGAAGACTTCGCGTTCGAGCGCGAGGAGCAACTCGGTGAACTCGATGGCGCGAGTGGGTGGGACGCGGATCGCTGGGGCGAAGCCATGGACGACTTCTACGACGCGCACGATCACGTCGTGATCGAGGATCGCGCCCGCGCCCGCCAGTACCTCCGCCTCGAGCAAGAGTCGAAGCGTTGGCTCGTCACGCAGACCATCGTCGATCCCGAAGGCGATAACGACTTCGTGATGCAGGCGATCGTGGACCTCGAACAGACCGACGAGGAGGGCGAGCTCGCGCTCACCCTCGAGTACGTCGGGGACATCGTGAAGGCACCCTGGCGGTGACGCGGCCACGCCTATACGTGCTCGACGTCCCGAAAGGCGAGGGCACGAGCTTCGCCTCGCTCACCCGGTTCGTAGCGAGTCATCTCGAGGCCGACGGATGCGTGACGTCATCGTGGGTCGGGGCCGTACTCGCGCGCGAGCAGCTCTACCCCACCGGCCTCCCGCTCGAACCGCCCGTCGCGATACCCCACGCTGACACGACCCACACACTCAAGGACGCACTCGTGGTGGCAAGGCTCGCTGAGCCACTCGCGTTCGGTGCAATGGGAGATTCCGACGCCGGAGCGCTCCAGGTGCGCCTCGCCGTCTTTATCGTTGCCGGCAACGGGATGGCCCAGGTCGAGGCACTCGAAAGGCTCCTCAGCATCCTAGGCGACGGCGCGCGCCGCGAAAGGCTCGAAGCCGGCTCGGCCGAGAACGCACGGCGGTCCTTCGAAGCGATACTCGAACAACTCGGCGCACTCACCACAGCCCCCGACAAACCCCCACACCCGCAAAAACCGGTACAGACCTGATCCTTCAAGCCAAAGCCAACCGTGAACGCGCTCAGCGTATGCGCGCCCTCTCCGACGAGCTGGACGGCCTCAGCGTCGAAGAACTTGAACGCCACGACCCGTCCTACATCCAAGGTGTCCGCGTCCTCTACGACTCGGCAGGAGTCCCACAACGCGACGAAACAGCCTTCCGCCACGCACTCAAAACCGCACACCGCGCACACAAACGCGGCCAACGCCTCAAAGACAACCTCATCATCGACATATACGAACACGCCTACCGCATCGCCAATGCGTAGCGCACACGGTCGTCAGGCATAGAATGGGGTTTTCTGGTAGGAAAAGTTTGAGCTGGCGCTATCGCGTTTCAGAGGGGGCCGGTGAAGAAAAAGCTGTGGTCAACGATTCTGGCTTGCGGATCCATCACTCTTCTCTGCTTGCCCCTTCAAGGTTGCGGTCACGACCTAAGCGCGGAGCTGGGGCTGGATGCCGATGATTCGCCGCAAGTACTGTCGGAAGCCTGGGGGATTGACGTCCCCGCCTCTATGACTACTGAAGAGCTTTACAGCAGCGATATAGGGTTCACGGGCGACGGAGATTATCTACGCGTAATGAAGCTGCCCAAGGCAGACCAAGTTGGGATGTGGGCTCCAGCTAACTTCCAAGAATCGCCAGATGAATGGGTTGGTACGACCGTCATCACCAACTCGAACGCCCCATTTAGTCTAGAAGATTTAAATGATATGAAGTGCCTTCCCGTCACCAAGAGGGAAGATGGATCTCATCTGATGCTCTGCTACAGCAGAGCATCAGATGATTACTATTCCTTCGAATCGATATTTTAAATCGATCCATCTTTAAACGCTAATCACCACTGGGTATGGCCTGATCACCCCACGCTTCTGCGCGAGCGCCATCACTGCCACAACCTTATTAGTAACGCCTTTATATTTGGTTTTCGTGTCGAAGTCATAGACATCGTGGATTGTGAAGTTATAGTCCGTAAGTGCGATTGTCTCGGGGTCCGGGAAACCTCCGGGAAGTTCGCGTGCGCTCTGGTTGGGTACAGGGCAACGAGACGCGCGGTCGCATCCACCTCGCCGTCTCCAGTAGCTATAGCGATACCGGACGTATACCACCCCGCCGCGATATCTCGGAAGAAGTGGGCTGCACTCCCCGCACCGTTACGACGCACGTAGCGACGCTCCGAGAAGCTGGCTTGCTGCCCGCGAGTAGGAGTGGAAATGCCATAAGCATAGAACGGTTCCCCCTCCCCCTAGAGAGAGCACATGGCTTCCACCCTTCTTCACACCCCACCACCACGGGCCTCCCGGCTCCCCTTCCGCCCTTCTCACTGCGGGCTTGAGATGCGGTCCCGCCTACCGCTGGCGCTGCTATCCATTCAGGGTCCACAAGCTGAAAGACCTCGAAGCGATGCTTTAGAGCGATCCTCCGCTTTCGCGCGCTGGGGCCACGCGGAGCTTGTGCAGGCCGTACCAATAAGCGTCGAAAAGCGCCTCCCACGAGGCCTCGATAATGTTCGGGCCCACGCCAACCGTCGTGAAGCGGCCAAAGGGAGCCTGGCTCGTCACGAGCACGCGAGTCGTCGCGTCGGTGCCCTGCTGGGAGTCGAGGATACGCACCTTGAAGTCGACGAGTGCGAACGAGGCAATCTCGGGATAGGTGTCCACGAGCGCCTCACGAAGGGCCTTGTCGAGGGCATTCACGGGGCCGTTGCCTTCGGCGATCGTCACGCTTCGGTGACCGGGAGCCGTGCTGAGGCGCACGGTTGCTTCCGATTCGAGCGATCCGTCGCGGAGCTGGTGGGAGGAGGTGCGCCACGACTCCACCTCAACGTAGGTGGGAAGGTCCCCGAGAACGTGGAGCACGAGCATCTCGAAGGAGGCGTCGGCCGCCTCGTAGCTGTATCCCTCGGCTTCGCGCCCCTTGACTGTCTGGGCGAGCAGGGCGAGTGTGGCGTCCTCACCGGAGAGGTCGTAGCCGAGCTCGCGCCCCTTGAGTTCGATCGACGCCTTGCCCGCCATGTCCGAGATGATCATGCGCATGTCATTGCCCACGACCGTTGGATCCATGTGCTGGTACAGATCTGGATCCACGCGGATCGCGCTCGCGTGCAGGCCAGCCTTGTGCGCGAATGCGCTCGCTCCCACGTACGGCGCGCGTGCGTACGCGGGAATATTCGCGATCTCCGCGATTGCGTGGGCGATCCGTGTCGCATCGCCAAGCTGTTCGGGGCTCACGAGCTTTCGCCCGAGCTTGAGCTGAAGATTGGCGAGAACCGGAATGAGATCGGCGTTGCCCGTCCGCTCGCCATAGCCGTTCACGCAGCCCTGAACATGCACCGCGCCCGCTTCTACGGCGGCGATCGTGTTCGCGATCGCGCAGCCGGAATCGTTATGCATGTGGGCACCGAGACGGTCGCTCTCGAGCCCTGCTTTTTCGAGCCGTGCACGCACATCCGTGATGATCGCACTCACCTGATGCGGGAGCATTCCTCCATTCGTATCGCATAGAACAACAATCGCCGCCCCGGCGCGCAAGGCTTCGGCAACGACGCGCACCGCGTAGTCGGCATCGTGAGCATAGCCGTCGAAAAAGTGCTCGGCGTCGATGAACACCTCGCGGCCGTAACCACGGAGAAACTCAATGCTCTCGCGCACCATCGCGAGGTTCTCCTCGGCGCTCGTGCGCAGCGCCGATTCGACGTGCCGAAGATCAGACTTTGCCACGAGAGTGACCGTCGGAGCCCCTGAATCCACGAGCTCCCGCAACTGCGGGTCCTCGCTCGCCGCACACCCCTTTTTGCGGGTCGCCCCGAAGGCCGCGAGTCGGGCGTTCTTCAACGAGAGCTCCTTTTTCGCACGCGCGAAAAACTCTGTATCCTTCGGAACCGCGCCCGGCCAGCCGCCCTCGATATAGGTCACGCCGAGCTCATCGAGGAGCCTTGCGACCTGGAGTTTGTCCTCGACGCTAAGCGTGAGTCCCTCTTGCTGAGAGCCGTCGCGCAGGGTCGTGTCGTACAGGTGAAACACTGGCCGTGACCTCCGAGGTGCTGAAGAAAGAAACGGATCGGGTAGTGCAGCGCTACACGAGGCGCGCGAGCCAGCCGTGGCGGTCCTCAACGCGGCCGTACTGAATGCCCGTCAGCTCTTCGCGAAGGGCCATCGTGACCTCGCCGCTGCCACCGTTGCCGATTGTCCACGTGGCCTTTTCATCACGCAGCTCGCCAATTGGGTTGATCACGGCGGCTGTGCCGCACGCAAACATTTCCGTCACGCGGCCCGCAGCGATATCGGCGGTGAGCGCCTCGTAGTTGACGGACTCTTCGCTGGGGCTAAGGCCACGATCGGCGGCGAGCGTAAGGATCGATTCGCGCGTCACGCCCGGAAGGATCGAGCCGGTGAGCGTGGGCGTCACGATGCGACCATCGGCGTAGACGACGAAAGTATTCATGCCCGAGAGCTCATCGATGTTCGAGTGTGTCTCCGAATCGAGGAACATGACCTCATCGGCCCCCGCCTTGGCAGCCTCGTACTTGCCCTGGAGCGAGCTCGCGTAGTTGCCACCGCACTTGGCAAAGCCCGTGCCGCCGCGGCCCGCGCGGGCGGCGAGCGGCGAGACCCAGACGACGAGCGGCTGCACGCCGCGCGAGAAGTAGTTACCGGCAGGCGAAGCGATCACGTAGTAGTCGACCGTGTGCGCCGCACGCACACCGAGGAAGCTTTCCGAGGCAAACATGAACGGGCGAAGGTAGAGACTCGACTCGCCACCCGTGGGAACCCACGGCTCATCGGCGCTCACGACGCCTCGCAGCGAGGCGAGGAAGTCCTCGGTCGAGATCTCGGGTAGCGCGAGGCGCCTCGCCGAGTTCTGGATACGCGCGGCGTTCTTCTCGGGGCGGAAGGTCCACACGCTTTCGTCGGCGTGCCGGAAGGCCTTGAGTCCCTCGAAAATTTCCTGAGCGTAGTGGAAAACCGCAGCGGCAGGTTGGAGTGAGAGGGGGCCGTACGGAAGAATCTCACCCTCGCTCCAGCCTTCGGCTTCGGTCCACCGCTGATGGGCCATGTAATCGGTGAAGTTGTCGCCGAAGCCGGGATCCTTGAGGATGCGCTCACGCTCCTCGTTCGAGATTCGACGCGGAGCCGAGCTTGCGCGGTATTCACCCATGGGCTTTATTCCTCTCACCTTTAATCGTTGATTTCCCCAGTTTACGAGGCTGCATGCGCCTTTTCCCGAACAGCCTGCGCGATTGCGTCCCCGATCTGCGCGCACGTACGCGCGGAGCCCGGGTTCTCCGCGAGATCCTCGGTCACGGCCTCGCGCACGCGCTGCGCGGCCGCGTCCTCACCGATTGACTCGAGAAGGAGCGCAACGGAGAGGATCGTCGCGGTGGGATTCGCAATGCCCTTGCCCGCGATGTCGGGGGCGCTTCCGTGCACGGGCTCAAACATCGACGGAAACTCACCCGTGGGGTTCAGGTTGCCGGAAGCCGAAAGCCCGATGCCGCCAGAGATCGCACCCGCAAGATCGGTAATGATGTCGCCAAAGAGGTTGTCCGTCACGATCACGTCGAAACGCGAAGGATCCTGAACGAGGTAGATCATCATCGCATCGATGTGCGAGTAATCAACCTCGACATCGGGATACTCGCCGGCCACGTTCTCCACGATGCGCTTCCAAAGACGCCCGGCGTGCACGAGCACGTTGTGCTTGTGCACGAGGGTGAGCTTCCCGCGGCGCTTCGCGGCAAGCTCGAAGGCATAACGCACGACGCGCTCAACTCCGTGGGCAGTATTGATCGACACCTCGGTCGCCACTTCGTCGGCGCTCCCCTCGCGAAGCACCCCACCGGCACCAACGTACGCCCCCTCGGTTCCCTCGCGCACGACGACGAAGTCGACCGTGCCAGGGTTCGCAAGTGGGGAATCCACGTGCGGGAAGAGAGTCGTAGGGCGGAGGTTCACGTAATGCTCGAAAGCAAACCGGAGCTTGAGCAAAAGCCCCCGCTCGAGAACACCCGAGGGCACGCTCGGGTGTCCGACGGCACCCAGCAGCAGGGCGTCGTGGCGCTTAAGCGCGTCCAGGTCCTCATCCGTCAGCGTTTCGCCGGTGTCGTGCCAGCGGCTCGCGCCGAGGTTGTAGTCGGTCGTGACGAGGTTACGCCCCGTGCTTTCCAGGGCCGCCCGAAGAACCTTGAGGCCCTCGGGTACAACTTCCTGCCCAATCCCATCTCCGGGGATGACAGCGAGGTCAAGTGTGCTCATGGTTTCTCCTTCGGTGGCGCGAGGGTGGTGCACGGGGCGGCGAATCAGCGTTGTGCGGTGCCCTCTGTGTAGTCGGCATCGAGCTGCTCGGCGCTCCAGGCAAACATCGTGCGAAGCTCCTTGCCGACCTTCTCGATCGGGTGCTCCTGCTCGCTCGCGCGCAGCTTCGTGAACTCGGGCGCACCTGCCTTTTGATCATCGACGAAGCGCTTCGCGAAGCTGCCGTTTTGAATGTCGTCCAAAACGGCCTTCATGGAGGCCTTGACGTGTTCGTCCACGACTCGCGGACCCGAGACGTAGTCGCCGAATTCGGCGGTATCCGAGATCGACCAGCGCTGCTTCGCGATGCCACCTTCGATCATGAGGTCCACGATGAGCTTGAGCTCGTGAAGCACCTCGAAGTAGGCGATCTCGGGCTGGTAGCCCGCCTCGGTCAGTGTCTCGAAGCCCGCCTGCACGAGGTGGCTCATGCCTCCGCACAGCACAGCCTGCTCACCAAAGAGGTCGGTTTCGGTTTCTTCCGTGAAGGTGGTTTTGATCGCGCCCGCGCGCAGGCCACCAATCGCCTTCGCGTATGACAGGGCGAGCGGCCAGGCCTCGCCCGACTCGTCGTTTTCCACTGCGATGATGCAGGGAACACCGCGCCCGGCGACGAACTCGCGGCGCACCGTATGGCCCGGGCCCTTCGGCGCGACGAGCGCGACGTCGACGCCCTTAGGCGCTTCGATGTAGTCGAAGCGGATGTTGAAGCCGTGCGCGAAGAAGAGCGCGTTACCCGCCTCGAGGTTGTCCTTGATCTCGTTCTCGTAGATCTCGGCCTGGTACTGGTCAGGAGCGAGGATCATGATGACGTCGGCCCACTTCGCGACCTCGGCGACGGTGTCCACGCCAAAGCCCTGCTCTTCGGCTTTTGCTCGCGATTTCGACCCCTCCTTGAGGCCGATGCGTACCTCGACGCCCGAGTCGCGAAGGTTGAGGGCGTGAGCGTGGCCCTGCGAGCCGAATCCTACGATGCCGACCTTCTTGGACTGGATGAGTGCAAGATCAGCGTTGTCGTCATAAAACATTTCCGCCACGGTGAACTCCTTCGGTTCTCATGTGTGATTCGGTTGTGGGCAGTCTAACCGCCCCTCGTCTTACTTACTGGATACGTGTCTCATATTGAGAAACGCCGGTGGGTGTGCACCCGTCGGACCCCACGCTGCCTACCCGAGCAGCGCGCGATCCGTAATCGAACGCGAGCCGCGCCCGATCGCGACCGCCCCCGACTTCACGATCTCCTTGACCCCGAACTGCTCGAGCATGGACAGCAGCGCGGCAAGCTTATCGGCCGATCCCGTCGCCTCGATCGTGACGGAATCGGAGGCCGCATCGACGACCTTCGCTCGAAACATCTGCACTATTTCGAGAACCGACGTGCGGGTCTGGTTGTTGGCCTTAACCTTGACGAGCACAAGCTCACGCTCGACCGACTGCCGCGGCTCGAGCTGGACGATTTTCAGGACGTTCACGAGCTTATTGAGCTGCTTCGTGATCTGCTCAAGTGGCATCTGATCAACCTCGACCACGACGGTGATGCGAGAGATACCCTCGTGCTCGGTAGGTCCTACCGCGAGCGATGCGATGTTGTAACCGCGCCTCGCAAAAAGCGCCGTGACGCGCGTGAGAACACCGGGCTTATTCTCCACCAGGACGGACAGCGTATGGTTCTTCTCCGGGTCGCGCGAAAAGTCCATGCTCAGATCTCCCTCTCCCATTCGGGCGTCATGCCCTGCGCGATTTGAATCTCGTCGTTGCTCACGCCCGCGGGCACCATGGGCCACACCATCGCGTCAGCACTCACCTGAAAATCGACCACGACGGGGCGATCGTTGATCGCCATCGCTTCGCCGATCACCCGGTCGATGTCCTCGTCGCGCTCGCACCGTAGCCCTACGGCACCGTAGGCCTCGGCGAGCTTCACGAAGTCGGGAACGCGGCGCGTGCCGTGCCCGGTATTGAGATCGGTATTGGAAAAACGCTGATCGTAGAAAAGGTTCTGCCACTGACGCACCATTCCGAGCGACGAATTATTGATGATTGCGACCTTGATCGGAATATCGTTGAGCACGCAGGTCGCGAGCTCCTGATTCGTCATTTGGAAGCAACCGTCGCCGTCGATCGACCACACGACCTTGCCGGGCTGTCCCACTTTCGCGCCCATCGCCGCGGGCAGTGAGTAGCCCATCGTGCCGAGGCCGCCGGAGTTGATCCACGAATACGGCTCCTCGAAGTCGATGAATTGGCTCGACCACATCTGGTGCTGGCCCACACCGGCAACGAAGATCGATTCGGGGCCACTGATGGCGCTGATGCGCGAAATCACGTGCTGCGGCGCCGTGTAGCCGTCGGCAGTCGCGGTCCACCCGAGCGGGTAGTTCTCGCGCAGCCCGTTCATGAGCTGCCACCAGGCTTCGTAGTCGCGTTCGTCGCCGTCTGCAAGGCGATCGGCGAGGGCCGCTAGAAGGGCGCGAGCGACATCCGCCGCATCGCCCACGATCGGCACGTCGGCGACTCGGTTTTTTGAAATCTCGGCGGGGTCGATATCGGCGTGCACAACCTTTGCTGCGGGCGCGAACGAGTCGAGCCTTCCCGTCACGCGGTCATCGAAGCGTGCCCCGATCGCGATAACCAGGTCGCTGCGTTGGAGGGATGCGACCGCGGCGACGTCTCCGTGCATCCCGGGCATTCCCAGGTGCTGCGGGTGCGAGTCGGGAAGGGCGCCGCGCGCCATGAGGGTCGTCACGAACGGCGCGTTCGCCGCTTCGACGAGCGCACGCACCTCCTCGCTCGCGCGCGAACGAAGCACACCACCGCCCAGGAGGAACACGGGGCGCTTCGCGTTCACGAGCAGCTCGACCGCTTCTCGGATCTGCTTGCCGTGCGGGCGGCCGGGGATCCGGTAGCCGGGAAGATTGAGCTCTTCGGGCCATTCAAAAACGGTTTCGGCCTGCTGCGCATCCTTCGTCACGTCTACGAGCACGACCCCCGGCCTGCCCGTCGAGGCGATGTGGAAGGCCTGTTTGATCGCGAGCGGAATGTCATCCGCGTTCGTGACGAGGATGTTGTGCTTCGTCACGGGCATCGTCATGCCCACGATGTCGGCCTCTTGGAACGCGTCCGTACCAATAAAACTCGAACCCACCTGACCGGTGATCACCACCATGGGGATCGAGTCCATCTGGGCATCCGCAATCGCGGTGATGAGGTTCGTCGCGCCGGGTCCCGAGGTCGCGATGCACACGCCCACCTTGCCGGTGGCATGCGCGTACCCGCTCGCCGCGTGGCCCGCGCCCTGCTCGTGACGCACGAGAATGTGCCGAAGCCCCTTCGCATCGAGAAGCGGATCGTAGGTCGGGAGGATCGCTCCCCCGGGCAGGCCAAACACGACTTCCGCCCCCGCCGCTTCGAGCGACATGATGAGCGTTTGCGCTCCCGTGACTGCTTCAGCCATAACGCCTCCAACTATTCACTGACAAAAAAGCCCCTCGTCCCTTGCGGGAAATCGAGGGGCGCGGCTTATCGTGCGGGGGCGTTAGCCGCGCCCGGTAACGATAAGGAGAATGCTCTGCATGCCTGTAAAACTACCCGGATACGAATCTTGAAACGAAACGGTTCACATCTTGAGATCCGACGGCTCCTGCGAACCGTCGGCCCCACGGCGCCCGCCGCTTACGGGAGAGGCCTACGCGTCGCGCCAAATGTTGCCGAGCGCACGTGATGGGCATACACCTTCAGTGCCTGACTCACCTCGCGGCGTCGATTCTTCGGTCGCCACGGAAGAGGCCCGCGCGACTCGCGACGACGATCAAGTTCTGCCTGCGGAACATCGAGCGTAAGTTCACGCTTGTGCACGTCAATCACAATGCGGTCACCCGTCTCCACGAGACCGATCGCACCACCCTCGGCGGCTTCGGGCGAAATGTGCCCGATTGAGATACCCGAGGTGCCGCCCGAGAACCGACCGTCCGTAATGAGCGCGCAGGCCTTACCGAGCCCGCGCCCCTTGAGGTACGACGTCGGGTAGAGCATCTCTTGCATGCCCGGGCCGCCCTGTGGTCCCTCGAACTGGATCACGACGATGTCGCCTTCCGTAACGGATTTGTCGAGGATGCGTTGCACCGCTTCCTCTTGGGACTCGACAACAAAGGCGCGCCCCTCGAAGTGGAAGAGTTCCTCGTCAATGCCTGCGCTCTTGATGACGGCGCCATCAGTTGCGAGATTGCCTCGAAGCACGCACAGGCCGCCGTCTTTCGTGTGCGCGAACGGCACGGCGCGAATCACGCCCGATTCCTGGTCGAGATCGAGCTCCTCCCAGCGCATGTCCTGGCTGAACGGCACCGTCGTGCGTTTTCGGCCCGGTGCCGCACTGAAGAGCGTGAAGGCCTCCTGCCCGGCCTCTCCCCCGCGGATATCCCACTTGGCAAGCCATTCGGCGAGGGAACGAGCGTGAATCGCGTGCACCGAGTGATCGAGCAGGCCCGCGCGATCAAGCTCGCCGAGGATCGCGGGAATCCCGCCGGCGCGGTGCACGTCTTCGACGTGAGCAATTCCGTTCGGGGCGACCTTGGACAGGCAGGGAACGTTCCGAGAAATCCGGTCGATGTCTTCGAGGCCAAAATCAACCTCACCCTCGATCGCGGTAGCAAGGATGTGCAGCACGGTGTTGGTCGAGCCCCCCATCGCGACATCGAGGCTCATGGCGTTTTCGAACGCCGCTTTCGTGGCGATCGAACGAGGCAGCACGCTCTCGTCGTCATCGTCGTAGTAGCGGCGGCACAGTTCGACGATTCGCGCACCTGCCTCCACGAAGAGGTCGCGGCGGAACGCGTGCGTCGCGAGCGTCGTGCCATTTCCCGGAAGCGAAAGCCCCAGGGCCTCGGTGAGGCAGTTCATCGAGTTTGCCGTGAACATTCCCGAGCACGAGCCACACGTGGGACATGCATTGTTTTCGATCTGGGCGAGCTGGTCGTCGCTTATGGACTCATCGACGGCGTAGCTGATTGCATCGACGAGATCGATGCTGTGGTCGATTACGCCTTCGACGGGTTTACCGGCTTCCATTGGTCCACCCGACACAAAGACGACGGGAATGTTGAGCCGCATCGCCGCCATGAGCATGCCGGGCGTGATCTTGTCACAGTTGGAGATGCACACGAGCGCATCGGCGCAGTGGGCGTTGACCATGTATTCGATGCTGTCGGCGATGACGTCTCGACTCGGGAGGGAGTAGAGCATTCCCTGGTGCCCCATCGCAATGCCGTCGTCGACCGCGATTGTATTGAATTCCTTCGCCACTCCCCCGGCCTCGCGAATCGATTCGGCGACCATGTCGCCAACGTTTTTGAGGTGCACATGGCCAGGAACGAACTGTGTGAAGGAGTTCGCGATCGCGATGATCGGCTTGCCGAAATCATTCGAGCCCATGCCGGTCGCGCGCCACAGGGCGCGTGCGCCGGCCATATTGCGTCCGTGGGTTGACGTGCGTGAACGAAGGTGAGGCATGGCCACAGCATAGGCAGAAACCCAAGACCCTCGCCCAAATATTGGACGAGGGTCTCAGATTATGAACTGCCTGTTGCTAGAACGACCAATCAGCCTTCGCGATGCGGCCAACCGGGATCGTCCGCGAGGCGCTGCTTGAGCGCCTCATACTTGGCGTTTTCCTCCTCCTCGAGCGCGCGAGCTTCAGCGACTTGCTGCTCCGTGGGCTCGTGGTCACCCATGCCGACAGCGAGTGCCGGATCAACGACTGCGATCGCGCCCGTTTCAAGCTTCACCTTGTGGCGGAGAATCTCGTAACGCACAATCTTTGCGAGGAAGTAGATGCCGAGAAGGTTCGGAATCGTCATGAGGAAGAATACGGCATCCGAGAAGTTGATGACAGCGTCCATCGACACGGCCGAGCCGAGAATAACCGCGAGAATCCATACGATCTGGAAGCCGCGCTTCACGAAGGCCGACCGCCCGAAGAGGAACTCGGCGGCAAGGTTGCCGTAGTAGTAGTAGCTCAGGATCGTCGAGAACGCGAAGAGCGCCACCGACACGGTCAAAATATACGGGAACCAGCTTGCGACCGTCCCAAATGCATTCGCCGTCATGACGATGCCGTCGCCGCTACCGTCCTCATACACACCCGTCACGGTAATGGCGATCGCCGTGAGCGTGCAGACGATAACAGAGTCCACGAGCGGCTCCCACATCGCGGTGAAGCCTTCCGTCGCGGGCTCCTTGGTCTTCGAGGCCGAGTGCGCCATGCCGGCCGAGCCCACACCCGCAGCGTTCGAGAAGAGCGCGCGCTGGATACCAACGATGGCCACGCCGATCGCGCCACCGGTCACACCCTCGCCGGTTACAGCCGTCGAGAAGATCTTGGCGACCGCCTCGGGCACCGCCTGAATATTCATGATGATGATCGCGAGCACGCACAGGAAGTACACAATTGCCATGAGAGGCGTGATGCGCGCCGTCCACGTGCCGATCGACTGAATACCGCCGACGATCACGAGCGCCGCAAGCGCCGCCATAATCGCACCGATGACCCAGCGGTTGTCCTGAAGGAAGGCAATGCCGAGCTGATCGCTAAGGATCGCCGCGCCCTGATTCGACTGGAAGAGGTTACCCGCACCAAACACGCCGATGAGCGTGAATGCCGCGTAGAGGAACGAGAGGACGATGCCGAACTTCTTGAAGCCGACGTCATCAAGACCGTGCCTGAGGTAGTACATGGGGCCGCCATGCGTGTGGCCGTCATCGTCAATCTCGCGGTACTTCGAACCGAGAGTCGCCTCGGCCATCTTTACGCTCATCGCGAGGAAGCCGAAGAGTACGATCCACAGCGCGGCACCGGGCCCACCGATCGAAATGGCGACGGCAACACCGGCGATATTGCCAAGACCAACGGTGCCCGAAAGCTCCGTCGCGAGAGCCTGAAAGGAACTCACCTCACCCGGGTCGGTCTTACGGGTGTATTTGCCGCGAATGACACCGATCGAATGCGCGAGCCCCGTGATGGGCTGGAATCGAAGCCACACCGTGAGGAAGAGGGCGGCCGCGATCAGCCACAACACGATGATGGGGACCTTGACCCCGGCAATGGTGGGGGCGTAAAAAACGACCGCCGACAAGAAATTGGCAAACGGCGCAAAGTAGGTATTCAAGAACTGGTCGATAACACCAGAACTATGCATCAGTTACTCCTTGAGGGGGAAAAGCAAACACGCTCCACCATTCGGAAAAGAACCGGCGGTTTCAAGCGCATTCGGGAAAACGAATTCTTAGCGACAATTTGTCCACGCGCACTCA
The DNA here is from genome assembly GCF_032550575.1 of Dermabacter sp. Classification (NCBI taxonomy): domain Bacteria; kingdom Bacillati; phylum Actinomycetota; class Actinomycetes; order Micrococcales; family Dermabacteraceae; genus Dermabacter; species Dermabacter sp. Next base: position 450,806 of record NZ_JAWFZC010000001.1, read on the forward strand.
AGCGGACCTATTTGCGCACTGACGCAGCGACAAAACCCCTGGTTAGCGGCAGTACATAGCAATCACCAGGAGCCCCGTCAAGTAATGAGGGCCAATGCGGCGCCTGTGACTAGCATCACTCGGTGGCCTGCATCACTCGTCTTCGCGCTGCTGACCCCATTCGCCGTCTTCATAGAGACGCTCGCGAATCTCATGCCATTCGCGTGCTTCCTCTTCGTCGCGATCACGCGCCTCAGAGATCTGCTCTTCGGTGGGCTCGTGATCTCCCATGCCCACGGCGAGCTCGGGATCAATCTGCGGGATGGCTCCAGTTGTCACCTTCACCTTGTGGCGCAGGATCTCGTAGCGAACGATCTTGGCGAGCGCGTACACGCCGATGAGGTTCGGGATGGTCATGATGAAGATGAGCGCATCGGCAAGAGTGACAACGGAATCGATCGTGATGGCGGACCCGATGATGGTGAAGGCAATCCACACGACCTGGAAGCCGTGGGTCACCCATTTCGAGTTGCCGAGGATGTACTGGATCGCGCTCAGGCCGTAGTAGTAGTACGCGAGCACGGTTGAGAACGCGAACGGAACGACGATCACCATGAGGACATACGAGAACCACGGTGCAACGGTCGAGAAAGCCTTCGCGGTCATCACGATGCCGTCGGACTCACCGCTCTTATAGACGCCGGTCACGACCACAACAAGCGCGGTGATCATACACACGACGCACGAGTCGAGGAACGGGCTCCACATGCCCGTAAAGCCCTCGGTCGCGGGGTGGCGGGTTTTCGCCGCCGCGTGCGTCATGCCCGCGGTTCCAACGCCCGCGGCGTTCGAAAAGAGCGCGCGCTGAATACCGATCACGGCGGCTCCAGCCGCGCCCCCGGCCACTCCCTTGGGCTGGAACGCTTCGGTCACGATCGTCATGAATGCCGAGGGGACCTGCGGGAGGTTGAAGAGAAGAATAAGGATTGCGCTGACGAGGTAGATACCCGCCATGAGCGGAACGGCTTTCGATGTGATCTTGCCGATCGACTTCACGCCGCCGACGACGACGAGCGCGAGGAGGATGCCAAAGACCACACCCACGATCCAGCGATTGTTGAGAAGGAAGTCCCAACCGAGCTGCTCACCGAGGATCATCGCGGTCTGGTTCGACTGGAACATGTTTCCGCCGCCGAACACGCCGAAGAAAGCCGAGATCGCGTAGAACATTGCGAGAACGCTGCCGGCCTTCGCCCAGCCGATCTCTTTGAACCCATATTTGAGGAAGTACATAGGGCCTGCGTGGACCGTTCCGTCTTCGTCGATCACGCGGTATTTCGTGCCCAGGGTCGCCTCGGCCATCTTGAGGCTCATCGCAAAGAAGCCGAAGATCGCGATCCACAGTGCGGCGCCCGGCCCGCCGAGCCCAATCGCGACCGCGACGCCCGCGATGTTGCCAAGCCCGATCGCGCCTGAAATCTCGGTGGCAAGCGCCTGGAAGCTGCTCACCTCACCGGGGTCGGTTTTGCTCGCGTAGCGCCCTCGCACGACGTCAATCGCGTGCTTGAATCCCGTGATCGGCTGGAAACGCAACCACACCGTCATGAAGATGGCCGCCACTGCGAGCCAGACGACGATCAGTGGGATTTCAATGCCGCCGATATTCGGCGCGTAGAACACGACCGCGCTCATAAATTGAGCAATCGGTGCGATCAGTTGGTCAACGTACTGGTCGAAACTCATGAGTCCCTCTCGGTTGGCCCAGATCTGCTTCAGGCCGCAAAATGGGGCCTCGGTCACTAAAGCCCGAGGCCCCATTTCATACTAGGTAGTTCTTAAGTACCCATTATGACCGGTGAGTTAGCCCACCTCAAGTTTGGCCATAATGATCTCACGAACGCGCCCGGCATCAGCCTGGCCGCGCGTCGCCTTCATGACCGGGCCGATAAGCGCGCCGATTGCCTGGACTTTGCCGCCCTTGATCTTCTCGACCACGTCGGGGTTATCAGCGATGGCCTGGTCCACGGCACCCTCGAGAACCGAGTCATCAGAGACAACCGCGAGGTTCTCCTTCTCCACGATGGCGGCGGGATCACCTTCACCATCGAGGACCTTCGCAAGCACCTGGCGGCCGATCTTGTCGTTGATCGTCTTGCCCTCGACGAGCGAGACGAGTTCGGCAACCTGAGCCGGAGTGACGCTGAGCTCCTCGAGCGCTTTCTCGGCTTCCTTGGCGATGCGTGCGAGTTCACCCATCCACCACTTGCGTGCCGCCTGGGGCTTCGCACCCGCAGCGACCGTCCCCTCGATCAGGTCGAGCGCACCGGCGTTAATGACGTCGCGCATTTCAAGGTCCGTGAAACCCCACTCGCCGAGCAACCGTCGGCGACGAGCCGCGGGAAGCTCCGGAAGCGCGGAGCGCAGCTCCTCAACCCACTCCCGGCTCGGGGCGACCGGCACGAGATCGGGCTCGGGGAAGTAGCGGTAGTCCTCGGCATCGCTCTTCACGCGACCCGAGCTCGTGTGGCCCGTGTCGTCGTGGAAGTGACGGGTCTCCTGGATGACCTCGGCACCGCTATCGAGCACTCCCGCCTGGCGGCTGATCTCGAAACGCACGGCGCGCTCAATTGCACGGAACGAGTTGACGTTCTTCGTTTCGGTACGCGTGCCAAGCGGTGCCTCCGGCGAGGGGCGAAGCGAGACGTTGATGTCGGCGCGCACGTTGCCGCGCTCCATGCGCGCTTCCGAAACCTCGAGGGTGCGGAAGATATCGCGGAGCGTGCGGACGTACGCCGCGGCCACCTCCGGTGCGCGGCCACCCGTGTTCGGGATCGGGCGCGTCACGATTTCCACGAGAGGAACACCCGCGCGGTTGTAGTCCACCTGCGAGTGGGTTGCGCCCTGGATGCGGCCCGTTCCACCGATGTGGGTGTTCTTGCCGGCGTCCTCTTCCATGTGCGCGCGCTCGATGTCGACGCGCACGATCTCGCCGTCGTCAAGTTCGACGTCGACGTAGCCGTCGTAGGCGATCGGTTCGTCGTACTGCGAGGTCTGGAAGTTCTTCGTGAGGTCCGGGTAGAAGTACTGCTTACGCGCGAACCGGCAGTGCTCGGCAATCGAGCAGTTCAGTGCGAGACCGATCTTGATCGCGTACTCCACTGCCTTCTCATTGACGACCGGCAATGTACCCGGGAGGCCGAGCGAGACGGGCGTAATCGCCGTATTGGGTTCGGCGGCAAACACATTGGGAGCGCCATCGAACATCTTGGTCTTCGTGCCAAGTTCGACGTGGACCTCGATGCCGAGGGCCGGGTCATACTTCTCGATCGCCTCGTCGTAGTCGAGGGGTTCGATATCCGTGTAGGCGTTCACTTGGCGCCTCCTTCCAGGGCCGGGGCGTTGTTCAGGAGAGGCCCTCCCCAGGTGTCTTCAAGCAGCGCCTCGAGTGCGCCGCCGGCGCGATAGAGGCGATCATCGGCCATCGCGGGCGCGAGGAACTGGAAGCCTGCGGGCATCGAATCCTCGGCGAGGCCGCTCGGGAGCGAGAGGCCTGGGACACCCGCGAGGTTCGCGGGGATCGTCGCGATGTCGTTGAGGTACATCTTGAGCGGGTTTTCGGTGTTCTCACCGAGGCGGAAAGCGACGGTGGGAGCGGTCGGGGACGCGAGAACGTCGCACTTGTCGAAAGCCGCGGCAAAGTCGCGCTGCACGAGAGTACGCACCTTCTGGGCGCTTCCGTAGTAGGCGTCGTAGTAGCCGGAGCTAAGCGCGTACGTGCCGAGCAGAATGCGGCGCTTGACCTCGGCGCCGAATCCCTGGCCGCGCGTGGCGGCCATGACCTTTTCGGCGGTCGGGTGGTCCTCGGGAACAACCCGCATGCCAAAGCGCATGCCGTCGAATTTCGCGAGATTGCTGCTCGCCTCGGACGGCATGATGAGGTAGTAGGCGCCAAGCGCGTACGTGAAGTTGGGGCAGCTCACGCGAACAATCTCCGCGCCTGCTTTTTCGAGGAGCGCGAGCGATTCTTCGAAGCGCTGCTTCACGAGCGGATCGAAGCCTTCGCCCTCGAGCTCTTCGATAACGCCGATGCGCATGCCCTTGACGTCCTTTGCGCGGGCAGCCTCGACGAAATTACCGAAGCCGTCCTTGAGGGAGGTCGAGTCCTTCGGGTCGTAGCCTCCGATGACCTCGTGCAGGAGCGCGGCGTCTTCGACCGTGCGCGTGCACGGGCCGGCCTGGTCGAGCGAGCTTGCCATCGCGATGAGGCCGTAGCGCGATACGGAGCCGTAGGTGGGCTTCACGCCGACGGTTCCGGTCACGGCTGCGGGCTGGCGGATCGAGCCGCCTGTGTCGGTGCCGATCGCGAGAGGCGCCTCGAAGCCGGCGATAGCTGCGGAGGAGCCGCCGCCCGAGCCGCCGGGGATTCGCTCGAGATCCCACGGGTTGTGGGTGTTGCCGTAGGCGCTCGTCTCGGTCGAGGAGCCCATCGCGAACTCGTCCATGTTGGTCTTGCCGAGGATCGGAAGCTTCGCGTCGCGGAGGTTCTCCACGAGCGTTGCGTCGTATGGCGGAATCCACCCTTCGAGGATCTTCGAACCGGCGGTGGTTTGGATACCCTTCGTGACAACGACATCCTTCACGGCAACGGGAACACCCGCGAGCGGCGCGAGGCTCTCGCCCTTGGCGCGCGCCTCGTCGACAGCGTCGGCGGTGGCACGTGCGTCCTCGCCGGTAACGGTCACGAACGCATTGAGCTGGCTCTCGACGGCCTCGATGCGCGAAAGGTGCGCGTCAGTCAGTTCGCGCGCGCTGAACTCGCCACTGTCGAGGCCCTTCGCCATCTGCGCGGCGGAAAGCTTCACAAGGTCGGTCATCGGTTACTCCTCCCCCAGAATCTGCGGAACGACGAAGCGGCCGTCGGCGGCCTCGGGCGCGCCGGAGAGTGCCTCTTCTTGCGTGAGGGTTTCGGTGACCTCGTCTTTTCGGAACACGTTGGTCATGGGGATCGGGTGGCTTGTGGCCGGGACGTCGTCGCTCGCGACTTCACTCACGGACGCAACCGCGTCCAAGATCGCGTCGAATTCGCCCGCGAATCGGGCGATTTCGTCGTCGGTGAGCTCGATGCGAGCGAGGGACGCCAGGCGTGCGACTTCTTCAGAACTCATTGCTGGCATGCCGCCCATTCTAGGCGCTACGGCAGGGCGTTTTCTCCACCCTCGAGAAGCGATGTGAAACCTTCCTCATCGAGAATCGGGATGCCAAGCTGCTCTGCCTTGGCGGCCTTCGAGCCCGCATTCCCGCCAACGACGACGTAGTTCGTCTTCTTCGAGACGCTTCCGGATGCCTTGCCGCCTCGCTGGAGGATCGCCTCTTTCGCGCCATCGCGCGTGTACCCCTCGAGAGAGCCGGTGACAACGATCGTGAGCCCTTCGAGCGTCTTTTCGATTCCGCTCGTCGATTCGTCGACAACGACAACGCCCGAGCGCTTCCACGCCTCGACGAGCTCGGCGTGCCATTCCTCCTGGAAGAACGCCGCGACGCTCGTCGCGATCGTCTCGCCGACGCCATCGGTTTTGGCCAGTTCCTCGACGCTTGCGTTCGCGATCGCGTCGATAGATCCCCAGGCCGTCGCGAGAGCGCGGGCGGCCGTCGGACCCACGTGGCGGATCGAGAGGGCGACAAGCACCCGCCAGAGACCTGCCGATTTCGCCTTGTCGAGTTCGCTCATGAGCACTTCGGTGGTTTTTCCGACGGTCGCCGGCTTCACGAGGCTCCAGGATTTTCTGGACTTGTAGTAGCGCCACTGCGGGCGGTTCCAAAAGGCGCTCACGGTGCGCCAATCACCCGTTTCCTCACCATCGCGGCGCACGCTCTGGTAGACCGTGACCTCGCGCAGGTCCTCGGGCGTGAGATCAAACAGATTCGCGCCTGTGCGCACGACGCCTGAGCGTGGTGCGGGGATGCGGGGATCGTCGGGGTCGGTGATGCGGAGCATCGGGACGCCGTCCGCATCATCGGTGGCAACTCCGTTCTTGAGTGTCACAAACGCTTCGCTGTGGAAATCCTCTTCCGTAAGCACCGGCAGGTAGAGCACGTGGCCGGCCTTGAGAGAGGCGAGGGCTTCGGCGCGGCGCTTATCGGGATCGGTGAGGGCGATCGCGGACTCGTCACCAAGCGCTTCGATGTCAAAGGCACCGCGGCTCGCGGCGTGCGCGATGCGACCGGTGACCTGGGAGGGGCAATCCTTCTGGTTGGGGCAACGCCAGTCTTTATCGCCCTCTTTTTCCGGCCGAATCTCTGCTCCACAGCTCGGGCAGTTCTTCGGCATGACGAACGGTTTTTCGGTTCCGTCGCGGAGCTTTTCGACCGGGCCAAGGATCTCGGGGATCACATCGCCGGCCTTGCGCAGGATGACCGTATCGCCGATCAGCACGCCCTTTCGTTCGACATCGAATTGGTTGTGGAGCGTCGCACGCGCAACCGTCGAGCCCGCGACCTTGACGGGTTCCATGACACCGAAGGGGGTCACGCGGCCAGTTCGGCCCACGTCAACCTGAATGTCGAGCAGCTTTGTCGTGACCTCTTCGGGCGGGTACTTGTAGGCGATGGCCCAGCGCGGTGCCCTAGACGTTGCTCCAAGAGCACGCTGATGAGCGAAGTCGTTGATCTTGATGACGATGCCGTCGATGTTGTGCTCGAAGTCGTGGCGCTTGCGCCCCGCCCGTTCGATATACTGCGTGACCTGCTCGAGCGAGTCGAGCACCTCGAAGTGAGGAGAAGTGGGAAGGCCCCACGAGGCAAGCATCTCGTAGACCTCACTTTGGCTCTCGGGGTATCCGACGGCGCCTTCGTGCGCACCGATCCCGTGGACGTACACCTCGAGGGCGCGTGAGGCGGTGATGGAGGAGTCCTTCTGGCGAAGCGATCCCGCGGCGGTGTTGCGAGGGTTCGCGAACTCGCGAAGCCCCGCCTCGCGGCGCTCCTCATTGAGTTTTTCGAACTCGTCGACCGGGAAGAACACCTCGCCGCGCACTTCGAGAAGCGTAGGCGGCTTTTCAGTGCTCAGAGTGTGCGGCACGTTGCGGATCGTCTTGACATTCGCGGTGACGTCCTCGCCAACGCGACCGTCGCCGCGCGTCACGCCGCGCACGAGTGTGCCGTTTTCGTACACGAGCGAAATGGCGAGGCCGTCAATCTTGAGTTCCGTCAGGAACTGGGGCGTTCCGGGCGCGTCCTCCTGGCAGCGCTTCGCCCACTCGCGAATCTCGTCGAGGCTGAAGGCGTTGTCGAGGCTCATCATGCGCTCGATGTGAGGAACCGAGGCGAATCCCTGGGCAACCGCGCCGCCCACGGTCCGGGTGGGTGACTCCTCGCTCGCAAACTCGGGAAACTCCTCCTCGAGACTCTTGAGCTCGCGTTCGAGGGCGTCGTATTCGCCGTCGGCCATGATCGGCGCGTCGTTCTCGTAGTATTCGACGCGCGCCTCTGCGAGGCGTTCGCGCAGCTCAAGAATGCGGCCCTCAGCCTCGAGCGCGGTCATCTCGGCGAGGTCAGCGGCTGCGGAGCTGTCTGAGGCGGTCGTGCTCGGTGTCTGCTCGGTACTCACGCGTTCAGTCTACGGGCCGCTCCGCTTCGCCTTCCTGCTCGCGCTTCGCTTTTCGCCACAGGAAGAACGAGGAGACTGCACCCACCGCAAAGATGGCGAGCCACAGCACGAGCGCTCCGATGCCAAAGGAACTCTGTCGCTCTCCGCTTATGTCCAAGGCCAGGAGGATGCCAGCGAGCACCATGAGTGCAAGCTGGAAGAAAAGCTTGCGTTTTGCGACCGTCGCGCGATCCTTCGGGAGGTTACGCGCGTATCGCACGGGATCGCCGCACTCCTCCCCCACGCTTCGGTGTGCAGATTCGGCACGGGCGTATGCGTCGTCTGCGAGCTCCTCGATGCGTTTTTCGGTGAGGTCCCCGCGCTCGCGAGCGGCACGAATGAATTCTTCGCGCCAGTCGCCCCGATCCTCACCCGAGCCGAAGAGTCGCGACTCTTGCTTCTTTGGCGCGGGCCAGAGAGCGAGCACGGCCCACGCGAGAGCGCCATACACGGGCACGCCAATGAGATAGACGAACGGCGAAAGCTCATACCGCTGGTCGGTCAAGAGCTCGAAAACAGTCGCGCCCGCGAGGGCAAGCGCAAGAATGCTCGCGGCGACAACAACGCACATCCATGCAAACGGCAAACGCCGACGCGTCGCGTCATACACTGCACCGGCGACCGCGATGAACATTCCGAGCATGAGCGGGGCGATGAGCCCGCCGAGCGAGATGTCGGCGCTCAAGCCATCTTTGAGAAGCCACACGATCGTGAAGAGAACGGAGAGGCCCGCGGCCGCGGTGAAGGCGAAGGCAGTCGTGAGACGCGCCGTCAGGGGCGCGTCATCGTCAAAGGCCCAGCCGTTGTGGTTCATCGCCTCTCCTCGCGTGTCTCTCTCGCGTGCGTTTCCCCCTCAAGCTTTTCACACGATCGCCGGTGCGAGAATCCCCTTCAGGGCTCCGGTATAGGATTTCGGGACAAAGAACGCCGCGCCGCGCACGAATCACGAGGCCCGGAGTGAAGGGAGATTCGCGATGAAAGTTGAGCGGGTTCTTCCTGCGCTCATCGCGATCGTTTGCGCTCTCCTCTTCGGATGTGCAACGGCCGCGCACATGCCTCCCCTCGTGGACATCGGCGCCGGCCCCTCGGCCCTCGATGTCCTCCCGCAGGAGAGCGCGACTGACCAGAAGGCACACGTCAATACGGAAATCTCCGCGGGGTTCGAGCAGTATCAACCCGAGGGCCCCAATCCCCTCGGCCCGACCCTCGAGATCATCGTGTGGGCGCTACTCGCGCTTGCAGGGCTGTGCTTACTCATCATTTGTGTGCGGGTAGGGCTACGCGCGCTTAGGACGCGGCGAACACTCACTCCTCAAAGCGAAAGTGGGGACGCGCCGAGCGAAGTCGAAGCCTCCGCTGTCGCGGCCTCTCTCCAGGCCGCGGCGCAAGCCCTTGAGAGGAGTGCGGTCGACGGCAACGCCATTGTCGCGGCATGGCTCGCGATCGAAGCCCGCCTCACGGAAGAGGGTTATGGTCGCTATTCCTACGAAACCTCAAGCGAGTTTGTCGAGCGCGTCGTCGGCTCCGCTGGACTCGATAACTCTCGCCTCGCGCGCCTTGGGGAGCTCTACCGAACCGAACGCTACTCGAGCGCAGAAACTCGCCCCGCCAGCCTCAACGAGGCACGAGACTTGCTCCGTGCCTTGAGCGGCGAATTGGACACGGCCCGCAAGGGAGGCGCACGTTCATGAAACGTCTCGTGCTCACCTTCGCCGTGACGGCGGTGACGACGGCAATCGTCCTCGCGCTGCACCTCGTCGATATCCGCCTCAACCTCGCCTACGCGCTTATCTTTACCCTCGGCGCACTGCTCGCGAGGGAGCTCAATGCCACGGGACTCACCGGAAGCGAGGCTCCCGAGTTTCCGCGAGTCCTCTATCGCGCAGCACCCGAGCTCGAAGCAGCAAAGGATCGCCGCGTGCGCCGCATCGAGGATGACCTCTACCGCACAATCGAGACAAAGCGGCAAGGCCCGCGCCTTCCCGCAACGTACCTCGCGGGCATCGCTCACGAACTCGAGACCCTCGCTGCCACGCGCGGGGAAAACCTCGTGCTGTCGCAGCAAACGTCGGACATTATCGCCTGTGCGGAAGAGAGCGACGCTGCCCACTCCCCCGCCTATGCCCCTCGACCGCGCACGACGCAGGTCCGCCTCACACGTCGCGGCCTCGTCGCAGCGCTGCGCGACCTCGAGAGTGCATACGCACGACTGATCGCCCCCGCACCCCACGTCAAGGAGAGGCCATGACCGACACCTTCACCCCGAGCGAGGCCGCCGCACTCAGCACGCGCATCCTCGACGAGACAGAGCGCGCGATCGTCGGTAAGCGCGAAGCGCTCACGAAGCTCCTCGCGGGCATCTACGCGGGCGGACACGTCCTCCTCGAGGACTACCCGGGCCTCGGCAAAACGCTCACGGCCCACTCGTTCGCTCTCGCTCTTGGACTCGAGTTTCGCCGCGCCCAGTTCACGCCCGACCTCCTGCCTGCCGATCTCACGGGCTCCGAGGTGTTCAATCAAAAAACGAACGAGTTTGAGTTTCGGCCAGGTCCGGTATTCACGGGGCTCCTCCTTGCCGATGAAATCAACCGCACGCCTCCCAAAACTCAGGCTGCGCTCCTCGAGGCGATGCAGGAACGCCAGGTGAGTATCGAGGGCACGACGCACGCACTCCCGCGCCCATTTCACGTGCTCGCAACCGCCAATCCCGTCGAAACCGAAGGGACCTATCCCCTGCCCGAGGCCCAACTCGACCGTTTCCTCATGCGACTGACCTTCGGCTACCCGAGCGCCGACGACGAATGGGATGTCATCGCACGCCGAATCGAGCGCCGCGAGGAGAGCATCGACGTCGAGCGCGTGCTCCAGGCGGGCGAACTCGAAAAGCTGCAGCGCTCAGTCGAAACAATTCACGTGAGCGAGGCCGTTGGCCGCTACGCCGTCGCGCTCGTGCGCGAAACGCGAGAGCACAGCGAGACCGCGATGGGGTCTTCGCCTCGCGGCTCGCTCGCGCTCATTCAGTGCGCACGCGCGCTCGCGCTCATCCAGGGCCGCGAATTCGTGATTCCTGAAGACATCAAGACTTTGGCCCACGCGTGCCTCGAGCACCGCGTTGTGATCCGGCCCGAACTGTGGCTCCAGAACATTTCACCCGCGAGCGTGATCGACTCGATTCTCACGCGCGTTCCCGCCCCCGAAGCTGCCGCTTGAGAATGCGTACAACCCAGGCCTACACGCGCGCGGTACTCGCAGCCGCGGCGTTCATCCTGTACGGCGTGCTCGGCTCACGCCTCGACGCCCTCCTTGCTGGGTGTGCGCTCGTTGCCTGGATTGCGGTCGCCCACATCATGCGGCCGAGCGAGGCGAAGCCGGCAACGCTCGAGGCCGCGGAAGCCAAAGTCAACGAGGGTGAGAGCGTCACGGCGATCGCTCGCGGTGCTCGCGGAACACTCGTGACCGTGGGCGTCCACATGAACAGCGGGCTCGAGTATTCGCCTCGATGGGCGGTCATCACGGGTCTCGAAAGTACGTGGGTTCGGGCGACGCCCCGGGTGTGGGGCACGCACGAGTTCGGCCCGTTCACCGTGCAAGAAACCGATGCGCTCGGGGCGTTCCGACGCCACCGGCACCACGCAGCGCGCAACGTTTCTGCCGTCGCGAGTGCAACGGCGAAGCCTCGCCCCCTTCCCCTTGAGCGCGTCCTCGGTGTGAGCGGTCCCCATACTTCCCGCACGAAAGGTGAGGGGACGGCGCTCGCCGACATCCGCCCCTACCGCGCGGGCGATCGACTCAAAACAATCAACTGGCGCGTGACCTCACGCCGGGGAGTACTGCACACGAACGAGACCTTTTCCGAACGAGACACGGACGTCCTCATCGTCGTCGACACGATGGCCGATATCCGGCCGATCGGTGCCGAGCCCGGGGATGGCCGCGCCTCGAGTCTCGATATGAGTGTTGAAGCCGCGACGGTGCTCGCGCGTCACTACCTCTCGCTCGGCGACCGCGTGGGCCTGCACGATGCGGGAGCGTTAATCGGGTCGATCCCCTTCGGCACGGGCGAGCGTCACATGCGACGCATCCTCGAAGCGCTTTCGGCCGTATCGCGCGACAAGTCCGTGTCTCCTCGTTTACGTCGGGCCCCGCGCATCCGCTCCGGCACACTCACCATCGCGTGCACTCCCCTCCTGAGCGAAGAGTTCATCGGGCAGATTGGCCTTCTACGCACGATCGGCGCGAACCTCACAATCATCGACACACTTCCCGCAGAACTCACGAATACCGCGCGCCTCACGGGTGCTCCCATGCGCCGCATCGACGGGATCGAGGACACTCATCTGTGGGACGAGGCATGGGTTATTCGCGGATTTGAGAGGCGCTTCGTCATCGCCGATCTTGAACGACGCGGGATTCCCGTGCGCCGCCTCGAGGAGGCTCTGTGATCCGTTCCCTCACCGATCATCTTCTCGATGCTTTCGACCTCGTTCGGGCCGTCTCTCCCACTCAGTGGTGCGCGAGGATCGGCGCGCTCGCCGCGCAAATCGCCGCTGCGCTCGTCGTCGCGGCGGGTGCAACGACTGGTTTTACGGCACCTCTCACGATGGGGATCATACTGCCGTTTATCGCGCTCGCCGTACTCAACCTTCTTCAACTAGCCCAGCCGGGATCAGAGGCGGGACTCGTCACGTTCGCGGTGTGGATCTTCGCTCTGTGGGCCTCGCCTCCGCTTTCGCTCGCACCGGCAATCGCCTTCGCGATCCTTGTGCTCGCGTCGCATTCCCTGTGGGCACTCGCCGCGCGTTCGCCCGCCCACGGGCGAACGAGCACGAAGGCCCTGATTCGCGTCGTCGGCGCGCTGAGCCTCGTACTCGGTCTCGCCGCGGCGCTCATTGCAATCGCCCTCGTTCCAGTCGCCTTCATGCGCCCGGAAGCAATCCCGAGCGTCATGATCCTCGTCGCGATCCTCGCTGTTTTCGGAGCGCTCGCGTGGCTGCTTCTACCGCGTACGAGCTCGAAGTAGCGGGGCGTCTTTCTCGCTTAATCGCCCTAGTCGCTCACGCGTTCGGCAAGGCCCGGCGCGGCGTGCATGATTTCGTCCATGTCGCACGGGCGCACGAAGGCCGACGCGCCATTTTCACGCGCGGGGTCGGCCGCCCGTCGCCGCGTAACCGCGAATGCGAAGCCGCGAGCCTCGCGAGCGGCGTAGCCAAGCTCGTTCCACGCGGCAAGGACGTGCCTCATCGATCTCTCGACCGCGCCCGCCGTCGCCAGGAAGCGAATCTCGACGCCTCTTTCTCGGGCGTCGGCAAGCGCCTCCCACGCACCACCAACGGCCGCGAGGTCTCTCGAGAGTGGATCGAGGGCGATACTACGCACCCCCGCATCGAGGGCCGCACGCACGATCCCCACTCGCGCGTCAACGGCGAGCGTGAGTTCTTCCGTTCCAATCCCCCGCTCGGCGGCCCCGGTTATGCAGGCCGAAAAAAGATCGGTGAGCCCCGTACGGCCTATGGCGCGGTGGAAACGATAACCGGAGGCGGTACGCACACGCCCCTCAACGGCCCGAAGTGCTCCTCGCTCATCGAGCATGACGCGCGGCCGTGCGCCAGATACGCGTTCGCGAAGCACGGAAACCTCGGAGCCGATGCCCTCGGCAATGAGGGTGGGAAGCTCCCGCACGAGCCCCGCATCGGCGAGCGCGAGCTCGCCGGAAGCCATAAACACCGAAGAGGCGCACGACACGGGCCCGAGGCGCACAAGGCTCAACGGCCCCTCATACTCGAAAAATGCGAGGCGAGCCGCGTCGAGGCGCGCAAAGGCCGCATCGCGGTTGGCGCGCCATCGTGCGCCTTCGCCCGGGCCGATCCGCCAACCGTACGGGGCGAGGTCTCCCGACACCGGCAGCATCGCGAGGCTCGCCGGAAGAACGTGATCGAAGGAGTCCTCGCCTCCGAGCGCGAGCGAGGGCTCCACCCCGAGACCCGCCTCAGGACTCGAACCGAGAAGGGAGCGCATCCGCGTCAATCGACCGAGGAGGCGGCCACCATCAATGTCCGCGGCGGACTCGGTGAGAGCGAGGGTGCCGTCGGAAAAAATCGTCACGAGCGAATCGGGCGCTCCCCCGTGTGCTGTCATGCGCGCGCGTCGAGAGTTGCCGAGGCGAGCACGCGGTCGCCCGCGTACAGCACGAGGGTTTGACCGGGCGCGACCCCGCGGATCGGTCGAGCAAGCTCGACACTGACAGAGGCGATTTCTGCCTCGCCCTCCCGGCCGGCCTCGACACTCGTAATGACGCCCCCTATCGCCTCGCCGTGTGCGCGAATCTGCGCCTCAACTTCGCGGCCCTTATCAAGATCCTCGAACGGCACCACATCGCTCGCGATGAGCGTGCGCGTCGAGAGCAGTTCGGCGGCCCCCACGACGACCTGACGCGTCTCGGGCTTGACGTCGAGTACATAGCGCGGCTTGCCATCGGCGGCTGGTCGGCCCAGGTTGAGCCCTTTACGCTGCCCCACGGTAAAGCCGTACGTGCCCGAGTGCTCGCCGAGCACCCGACCGTCCGTATCAACGATCTCCCCGGGCTGCTCACCGAGCTCACGCTCGAGGAAACCACGCGTGTCCCCGTCGGGGATAAAACAAATGTCGTAGCTATCAGGCTTGTGGCCGACGCCGAGCCCACGCCGATCCGCCTCGGCACGCACCTGGGCCTTATCGGCGAAGTCTCCGAGCGGGAACACCGAGCGCGCAAGCCCTTCGGGCCCCATCACCGCAAGCACGTAGCTCTGGTCCTTGAGCATGTTCGCGCTCCTGTGGAGCGAGCGCGCCCCTTTCGGGCCCTCGTTCCTAATCGAGGCATAGTGGCCCGTGCACACAGCATCGAATCCAAGCAGACGAGCGCGGTCCATGAGCGCCGCAAACTTGATCCGCTCGTTACAGCGCACGCATGGATTCGGGGTGCGGCCGCGCGAGTACTCCGAAAGGAAATCCTCCACCACGAGGTCGTGGAAGTCGTTAGAGAGGTCCCACACGTAATACGGAATCCCAATATGATCCGCCGCGCGGCGGGCATCCGAAGCGTCTTCGACCGTGCAGCACCCGCGCGAACCGTTGCGGGTCTGTTCGCGGTTTTTCGACAGCGCCATATGCACACCCACGACATCGTGGCCCTGCTCAACGGCGAGCGCCGCAGCCACAGCCGAATCGACACCGCCACTCATCGCGGCAAGAACCTTCACCTCGCGCCTTTCACTCGCATGCGTTGCAAACGCCTCCACTGTACAAAGCGAAAGCCCCGCACACACGATGTGCGCGGGGCATCTCACGAAAGAATCAGCGGTTCGACGCGACCGCTCGCGCCTGCTCGAGAACCCCCGGGAGGACGCGTACGAGCGCCTCGACATCCGCTCTCGTGCTCGTCCACCCGAGTGAGAACCGGATAGCGCCGCGCATCCGGGTCTCCGAGTACCCCATTGCGCTGAGCACGTGGGAGGCCTGCGTGACGCCAGCGTGGCAGGCCGATCCCGCCGAGCAGTCGATGCCTTCCTGGTCGAGGAGGAACAAGATCGCGTCCTGGTCGGCGCCCTCGAAGCACACGTGCACGACGTGCGCAGAACGCGGGGCGTTCTCGGCCGTGAAATGGGCGCGGGGATCGATCTGGCGGATGCTCTCACGCAAATACCCGGCAAGCGCCTCCCTTTCTTCGCCTTGTGACTGGCGCTCCTCGGCGCTCTCGCGAAGTGCCGCCGCGAGCGCGGCAGCGTGGGGCGCATCGAGCGTGCCTGAACGAATACCGCGCTGCTGCCCGCCACCTGTGCCGAATGCCGACAGCTTGATCGACGGGTCGGCGACGAGCAGGCCCGCGCCCACGGGAGCGCCGATCTTGTGGCCCGTAATCGAGCACAGCGGCACCTTCGCAAAGTCCGGTGGCGCCATGTGTGCCATGGCCTGCACCGCGTCGGTGTGGACGACGGCGCCATAGCGAGAGGCGAGCTCGGAAAGCGCCTCGAGGTCCTGGATGACTCCAGTCTCGTTATTCACGAGGGCCGCGCTCACGAGAGCGGCAGAGTCTCGCCCCTCGGAAGGCGCCAGGAGCTGCTCGGTCGCGGCGAGATCGAGGCAGCCGTCGGAATCCACCGGCGCGAGATCCCCGCCAAGCGCACGCACCGTATCCACGACCGCGGGGTGATCCGTCGCAAGCCCAACGACGCGCCCTCCGATCCCGCGAAGGGCGAGATTGTCGGCCTCCGTGCCACCGGAGGTCATGATGATCCAGCTGCGCGGAACGCCAAGGACATCCGCGATCTCCGCGACGGCGTCGTCGAAAATCCCGCGCACGCGGCGCCCCGAGGCGTGCTGGCTCGAGGGGTTGCCGAGGGTGCGGGCGGCCTGCGCGTACGCGTCGAGCGCGCTTGGGCGGATTGCCGTTGTCGCAGCGTGATCCAAATACACGCGAGTTCCTACCATGGTTTCGTTACTCCCTTGTCGTCGCCCTTGCCGTCTTCGTCTCCCTCGCCGTTCGAGGGGTCATCGCCGCCGTTCTGCTTCTTGAGCTCCTCCTGTTTCTTTTGCTCCTCGGGATCGGGCGTAGGGGTGTGGCCCTCGTTCCCCTTCCCCTTCGGGTCATTCTTCTTGGGATCGTTTTCGGGGTTTTCCTCGTCGTTTTTCCCTTTGTCGCTGGGCCCCTCGCGCTCCTCGTTCCCAGCTTCGCGGTCGGCTTCCTTCCGCTCTTCCTCGATCTGCTTGCCCGTTTTCCCGGTCGATTCCTTATCTTCGTTGGAATCCGAGGAGCTTCCCCCGTTTTGGCACGGCTCGAGGATCTCTTCGGCCCTATACAGAAGGTCCGCGCGCTCATTCGGGTCTTCAATAGCCTTCGCTTCTCCAGCCATCGCGACCGCGAGGTTGTTGCGGATCTTGCACTCGGCATGCGGTGGTTTGTTGAGGTCCTTCCCCGTCGTCCACTCGCTCAACGCCTTTTCAAGCTCTCCGCGCGCCTCGGGGAACTTGTTTTCGCGCAGGAACGCTGTGCCTTTCGTGAGATGCGGAAGGTAGGGCTCGAAAAGGTTGAGCTTTTCGACGGGACCGAGACGGTCGCGCGTATCTTCGTACTGCTCGTTCGAATACGCTCCCAGAGCCCACGCCTGGGTGAGCGGCATCGAGACGAAGCGCACGATACCCGCGAAAAGGAGGAGAACGGGGATCGCGATCAGAAATGTGCCGATCACCCGCAGGGTAAGAAAGCGCCCGCGATCAATTCCGAAGCCGCGCCCTTTTCGCGCCGAGCGGCGAAGGCCGAAGCGCTCTCGCACCGTAAGCCTCTGGTCGTGCGAGCCTTTCGACATGGCTATCTCCTTCCGGCACGCGCGACGTCCGCGCGAGACAGGGGCTTGGGCAGGCGCAGAGTGAGAGTGACAAGCTCCCACACCGCCAGGAGCGTGAGGAGGATCGAGGCGATCCAGTACCAATCCTCAAAGCTAGGCGTGGGTTGCTCCTCCGTCGAGTCGATGAACGTGAGTTTGAGGTCCTTCCACGTTTTCTCGAGGGTTGCTCCATCCTCGCCACCGGTGCGGTGGACGTAGGCAACGCCCATTTGCTGCGCGATGAACTGGAGGTTCTTTTCATCGATTTTTGAAAGTCCCCGACCGCCCGCAGGGTCCTTGATGTATTCGCCGTCATGCTCACCACCTACGGTTTTCATGGGGCCGCCCGCGGCGGTGCCGTATCCGAGCACTGCGCCGCTGTCGAGCTTTCCGCCGAGCGCCCCGAAGGGCTCGGATTCCTTCTGGTCGGTGTTTTCGCCATCGCTCAAGAAGTACACGATGACGCGCGATTCAGGGTCTTCCTTTTTGGTTTGATCCACGAGCTTCTGGAGGGCGCCTCGCGGGCGGTCAACGTTCGATCCTCGCGAGTAAGCGGTTGTTTCGGTGCGTGCCGTGTCGATCCACGACTTGACCGCGCCTGAATCGGTCGTGAGCGGAAGCTGCGCAGAGGCACTCGAATCAAACGTGAGGATTGAAAAACGCGCTCCTTTGAGGCCCTCCATGATCCGAGCCATGTCGGCTTTGGCCCCCTCGAGGCGCGGCTTCGAGCCGTCGTAATCTTCGGCGTTCATCGAGCCCGTGAGGTCCACAACGAAGATCACGTTCGCATTGAGGCGCTGGGTGCTCAGCGTTTCATCGCCCGTCACGGGCCGCAGAGCCACGACGGCGAGAACGAGCACCATAAGCAGGCGCCGCAACCAGTCGAGACGCGCCCCCTTGCGCACCCCGAGGAGCACGGCGCACGTGACCGCGAGCGGAACGAAAATGAGGGCGATAGCCCACCACGGCATGAGGGGATGCAGTCCAAAATTCATCGCTGCCTCCACCCTACGACGACCACTCCGATCAGCATTGCGAGGCAGAGCCCGAAAAACATGGCGGGATGGTCAGTGCGGATGACTCGCGCAATCGCGCCCATGTCGCGCGCCTGTGCCTTTTGAATCTGGGCGATAATCGCTGGAATCGCCCCCGGGTCAGACGAGGCCGAGAAGCCACCGCCCGATCGTTCTGTCTCGCTTTTGAGTTCATCCGCGCAGTGCCCCTGGCAGGCCGACGCCCCCGGATAGAAGGTCCACATCGTGATGTCGCGCTCGATCAGGGTGTCGACGGCTCCGGGGAGTTCGTAAATGCCGGTGCCGCCCGGTTCGTTATCCGTTGCGAGGACTACGAAGCGCGAGCGTTCCTCTTCCGCGTGGTCGAACAACTGACCGCACGAGGCGACGCCGTTACCAATAAGCGAGGGCGGGTAGGTCTCCGAGTAGGTGCCGCCCACGTAGTCCCAAAACTTCTGGATGTCCTCATCGCTGTACTGGGCCGTGCCGAGCCTGTGGGCGACGGGATTGTAGTTGAGAGCTTCGATCCCCCGCTTGAGCTCGCGTCGGATCAGACCGTAGTCATTCGTGAGCGGGAAGACCGTGCGCGAGTTCGAGTTAAAGATCGACAGCCCGACGCGCTCTCCCTTGAAGCCATCGACAAGCTCGAGGTAGCTTTCGAGAATTTCACGGTCGAAGGGGAGCATCGAGCCGGAAATATCGAGGCACAGCACGATGTCGCGGTTCTTGAATGACGGGGTTTCAACGCGTTCGCTTGCGAGGCGCCCGGAAAGGAGGGCCCCGGACAGCACGAGTATGCCCGCGAGCGCGACGCTCACGAGGCGCAGAACGCGCGAGGTTTTTTGTGCGCGCCGCACGCTCGGTAGGTGGTCGAGGTAGCTCGTGTTCGCGACGAACAGCGCGCGATTACGCACGGCACGGCGGTTGAGATAGGCGAAGGCCCACGCGATGAGGCCCGCGATCAGGAGGAGGCAGCTCACCCACCAGAAACTCATGACCATGCGCGCACCACCCCTCTAGCCGCGTGCAGACTTTCGGAAAGGCGCGTGCGACTGTCGCGGGCATAGCCTGCTTCGTGGGTGCGGGCGAGGAGATTTCCGACGGTCTGCGTGCGCGGGTCGGCCTGAATCCGTTCGACGGGTTCTTGGCGAATATCGAGCCCCTCGCTGCGAAGAACAAAGACACGCAGGATGGCTTCGAGATCGCGATGTCCCTCGCGCGCGCTCTTCTCGCCTGCGTCGACGGCTTCCCCGAGAGCGTTGATCGAGCGGAGGAATTCGGCTTTGAGGGCGTCAGTTGCGCCGGGGCGCTTCGCGTAGGCGCGTCGCTCAACGAGCCAGCGGGTGAGCTTCACAAGGGTCGTGATGAGCGCGATGATGACGAGCGCGCACAGCACCGCGAGGATGAGCCACGCAATCGAATACTGCGGCGGGTCGATGATCTCAAGGCCGTCCATTACGTGCCCCCTGTCTGCGAAACATCGCGATCATGTCGTCAACGATCTGAGAGTCGCCGTCGGTAAGGGTGTGGACGATCCCGAGGGAGTCGAGCATCGCCGTGATGTCAGCTTCGCGCTTCTCGCGAAACGCGTCTGCTTCCTTTTGCACGGCCGCGACCGTGCGCGTGTGGCGAAGGATTTCGCGCGGGTAGCCGGGGTCGATGAGTGCGGCATCGAGGTCCAGGCGCCCGAGCGGGTCGGCGTCGCGGATGCGCACGACCAGCACGTCGTGGCGCGTCATGAGACGTCGAAGAGCCCCTTCACATTCTGGTCCGGGGTTCGCCTCGTCGGTGATGAGGAGCATGAGACTTGAGCGACGCGTGAGCCTGAGGGCCCGCGTGAGTGCCCATTCAACATTCGCGGGGGCCCCGCCGAGGACGGTGTTCTTCTGGAGAGTTCTGAGGAGGAGTTCGAGGTGGCCGCGCGAGCTGCGCGCAGGAAGCTGGAGCTGATCGCCCGGGGTCCCCGCAACGAGTCCCACGAGATCGCCGTTGGAGTGGGCGAGGTAGCACAGCAGGCCCGCGGCGGTCACGAGGGCGTCGCGCTTGGAGGTTCCGTCGGCGGCGCTCGCTGCCATCGCACCCGACGTATCGCCGATGACGCACAGGTAGCGTACGCGCTCCTCGTTGAATTGGCGGATGAGCGGCTCGCCGCTTCGCGCGGTCGCCTTCCAGTCGATATCGGAGATTTTGTCGCCGGGCTGGTAGTACTTGAGGTCGTCGAAGTCTTCGCCGCTGCCTTTAAACAGGGAGCGCCCGCGACCCGAGATAAGACCACGCACCTTCTTGGTGGTCGTGATTTCTATCTTGGCCTTGACCTTTGTTAGAAGCGACGCCAAAGCGGCTCCTACGGAAGCGGAACCGCGGAGAACACCGCGTCGATGATCGTCTCGGGCGTAATTCCGCTCGCGAGTGCGTCGAAGGTCATCACGAGTCGGTGGCGCAACACCGAGTAGCGCAGGGCCCTCACGTCGTCGGGGGTAGCGTAGTCGCGTCCTTCGACGAGCGCGTGGGCCTGCGCGACGCGCATGAGTGCGAGCGAACCACGCGGCGAAGCACCGACGCGCACCGATTGGGTGATGTTTTGAATCGGGCGCGGGCCCGAGCCGCGGGTCGAGAACACGAGGTCGATGATGTAGCGCTTGACCGCGGCATCCACATACACGCGGTCGACCGCACGCTGAAGGAACTCGATGTCCTCGAGGCTCACGCTCGGCCTCGTGCTCTTTGGCGCAGCGAGCGTGCCCGAGGTCGAGCGATCGAGAATCTCATGCTCTTCCGCGGGCTTGGGATACGTGAGAATTTCCTTCATGAGGAAGCGGTCCATCTGGGCTTCGGGCAGCACGTAGGTGCCCTCTTCCTCGATGGGGTTCTGGGTCGCGAGCACCATGAACGGGTGCGGGAGTGGATAGACCTCACCGCCGATTGACGTCTGACGCTCCTGCATCGCTTCGAGCATCGCCGACTGGGTCTTTGCGCTCGAGCGATTGATCTCGTCGAGAAGGACGATGTTCGCGTGCACCGGGCCAAGCTGGGTCGTGAACTCACCGGTGCCATAGTTGAAGATCTGCGTACCGATAATGTCGTTCGGCATGAGGTCGGGCGTGCACTGGATTCGGCGGAACGAGCCGCCGATCGCGCTCGCGAGCGCCTGCGCGGCAGTTGTCTTCGCGAGACCGGGCACAGACTCGAGCAGCACGTGACCACCGGCGGCGAGGCTTGTGAGAAGCGCGAGCCGCAGACGCTCCTGGCCGACGACCCGCGTGCCGAACACCTCGGCGATACTCGCGACAATATGCGCCGCCCGTTCCCGCTCAGCGGGGCCGAGCACGGGGCTTTCCGGTTGGAACGTCCGCGTACGGGAGGGCCCCTGCCCCACCGGACGAGGCGAAGGCGCCTGACCATTCATACTCATGCACGTACCTCTTTTGCCGCTTCCCGATCGGTCACACGTGCGCGAGCGCGCGCACTACGGCATGACAATACCGAACCGGACTCGACGCCACGTCAAAAACACGGCAAACGCCAGATCTCTGAAACAATGTGTGCGTGACTGTCCCCCCTCCACCAACGACGCCCGGTCTCACCGTGAACGAGGCAGGCGTCGGAACGTATTCGATCCCTGCCCCGCGCGCCGAACGGATTGAGCTGTGCATATTCGACGCAGGCCGCGAGCGCCGCATCCCGCTCCCCCACGTCGACGCGGGCGTGCACTGGGGAGCCGTCGATGGCCTCACCGAAGGGACCCACTACGGACTACGCGCCTACGGTCCTTGGGCGCCCGAACTCGGCCTCGTATTCAATCCCAACAAGGTACTCGTCGATCCGTACGGGCACGGCATCGATCATGCCTCGGCGCTCCTCGAATCGATGTTCGCCCACACCGTCGATTCGGCACTTCGACCCACGCAGCCCCTCGAGCGCGATCCGCATGATAACGCCGACTCAGCGATCCACTCCGTCGTCACGCGCGTCAATCCCGACCGCTTCGACCCCGCGCTGCGCCCCCGCACCCCACTTCGGGACACCATCATCTACGAAGCGCACGTCCGCGGCTTCTCGAAGCTCAACCCGGATGTTCCACCCGAGCTTCGCGGCACCTACGCGGGCCTCGCCCACGAGGCCTCCATCGCCTACCTGCGCGAGCTGGGCATCACGGCGATCGAGCTGCTGCCGATCCACGCGGCCCTCGACGAAGTCCACCTCACGCGCCTCGGGCTGAGCAACTACTGGGGCTACAACACCCTCAGTTTCTTCGCCCCCAATCCGCGCTACGCCACCCAGGCCGCACGTGACGAGGGCCCGAGCGCAGTCCTCGCCGAAGTCCAGGACATGATCAACGCGCTTCACGCCGCCGGCGTCGAGGTCATCCTCGATGTCGTCTACAACCACACGGCTGAAGGCGCTAAAGACGGTCCGTGCGTGTCCTTCCGCGGGCTTGACGCGCGCGAATATTACTGGCAGGACTCGGGCCACCTCGCCGACTTCACCGGCACGGGCAATACCCTCGACGCGCGAAGCCCCTACGTCGTGGACCTCGTCATGCGCTCGCTGAGGTTCTGGGCAAACACCGTGGGAGTCGACGGGTTCCGCTTCGATCTCGCCACCACCCTCGCACGTGGTGAGCACGGCTTCGATGCACAGCACCCTCTTCTGACCGCCATGCGCACCGACCCCGCGCTCGCGGGCATCAAGCTCGTCGCCGAGCCGTGGGACGTGGGCAGCTTCGGGTGGCAAACGGGCAACTTCCCGGCGGGCATGAGTGAATGGAACGACTCCTACCGCGACGACATTCGAGGCTTTTGGCTCTCGAGCACCCGCGAGCTGAGCGAGAACGGCGCGCCGCAGCACCCCTATATTCGCGATCTCGCCACTCGGTTTGCGGGCTCCGCAGATATTTTTCGACGCGCCGATCCGCACGATCTACCCGAGGGTCGGTCGATGCGCTCGCCGCTCGCGTCGATCAACTTCGTGACCGCCCACGATGGCTTCACGCTCACTGACCTCACGACCTACAACGACAAGCACAACCTCGCCAACGGCGAGGACGGCCGCGATGGCACCGAGAACAACCGCTCCTTCCACCACGGCACGGAGGGTCCCGATGCGGCGCTCGAGGCCGTGCGCGATCGAAGCGCCCGCAACCTCCTCGCAACGCTCCTCACGAGCGCTGGCGTTCCTATGATCACCGCGGGTGACGAACGCTTGCGGACCCAAGAGGGAAACAACAACGCGTATTGCCACGACGGTCCTCTCACGTGGCTTTCGTGGGACTCGAGCGAGCGCATTGAACGCCACCTCGCCTTCACAAAAGCAGCGATCGCCGCTCGGCGCGCCCTCAGTTCCCTTCGCCCCTCCACCTTCTTCGACGACGCTAGCCTCGAGGATCGCGAGCCGGGAGGCATCAGGTGGCTCAAGGGCGATGCCTCGGCCATGAGCCACGCCGATTGGTTCAACCCCGAACGACGCCACTTGAGCATCGCGATCCCCAACCACGACGGCCTCACCATCGTGGTGATGAGTAACGAACAGGGACCTCGAGAGGTGCGCTTGCCCGCGAGCGCTTGGGGTGCCGGTCCGCTCAGCATCGCACTGGACTCTTCGCTCGGAGGCGCACGTCTCGACCGGGCGAACGAGAGCCTCCACCTCGACGGACCAACGGTCGTCGTCGTGCAATCCGACGGTTGGCGATCGCCCGCCTCTCGAGACGAAAGTGCAGACAATCTCCCAGCGCACCCCGATAAACTTTGAGGCGCAGATCACGACCATGCCGAGATTGGGAGGCACCATGGCCACGAAGGCGAAAGCAGCGATGACCACCGGGATCGGGCGAATCCCGATCACCTCTGTCTCACCGAACGTCGACGGCGGTCGCTTCCCCGTCAAAGCGGTCGTGGGCGAGCGCGTGCGCGTTCATGCCACGAGCTTTCGCGAGGGCCACGACCAGATGGGCGTGCAGCTCCTCGTGACGAATCCCGAGGGCGACACGGTTCGCTCCCCGATGACGTGCACGAATCCTGGACTCGACCACTGGGAGGGCAGCTTCCGCCCCGATCGTGAAGGCGAATGGTCGTACAGGGTCGAGGCCTTCGATGCCCCCTACCTCACGTGGGCCCACAACGCCGAAGTCAAAATCGCCGCTGGCGTCGACGAAGAACTCATGTGCGCCGAAGGCGTGATCGTGCTCAGGGCTGCGCTCGCCGAGATCCTCAAGAAAAAACGACCCAAAACGCACAGGGCCCGTCTCGAAGCAGCGATCGACGCTCTCACCAATACGAGCCTGCAACCGTCGGCCCGCATCGCCCCGGCCCTCGCCGCCGACATGCACGAGGCGATGACCGAATACCCCCTACGCCGCTGGCCCACGCGTTCCAAAAAAATTGCCGTGAGAGTCGAGCGCGAACGTGCACTGTATGGCTCCTGGTACGAGTTCTTCCCGCGGTCCGAAGGCGCGCACTTCGACCCTGAACAGGGTGGCTGGGTATCCGGCACGCTCGAAAGCTCACTCCCCCAGCTTGATCGCATCAAGCGCATGGGCTTCGACGTCGCCTACCTCACTCCCATCCACCCCATCGGCACAACGCACCGCAAAGGGCGCAACAACACGCTCACCGCGCTCGAGGGCGATCCCGGATCGCCCTACGCGATCGGCTCACCCGACGGTGGCCACGACGCCATTCACCCGGACCTCGGCACGATCGAGGACTTCGACCGCTTCGTCGCGCACGCGAAAAGCCTCGGCCTCGAAGTAGCCCTCGATATCGCGCTCCAGTGCTCCCCCGATCACCCGTGGGTCAAGGAGCACCCCGAATGGTTCGTCGTTCGCGCTGACGGCACGATCGCGTACGCCGAGAACCCACCGAAGAAGTATCAGGACATCTACCCCTTGAGTTTCGATACCGACTATCGCGGTCTGTACGAGGCGATTCGCGACGTCCTCGAATACTGGATTTCGCACGGCGTCACGCTCTTTCGCGTCGACAACCCGCACACGAAGCCGGTGCGCTTTTGGGAGGAGCTGCTCGCCGAGTTCCGCGAAACCCACCCCGAGGTGCTCTTCCTCGCCGAGGCCTTCACGAAGCCGGCGATGATGCACACGCTCGCCAAGGTCGGCTACCACCAGTCCTACACGTACTTCGCGTGGCGCCACAGTCCCGAAGAACTTCGCGAATACATGGAGGAACTCAAGGCCGCGGCCCACTACATGCGGCCGAGTTTTTGGCCCACGACCCACGACATTTTGACGCCTTTTATGTCCGACGGCGGCTGGAACGCATTCCGCCTCCGCGCGATCCTCGCGGCCACACTCTCCCCCACATGGGGAATCTACTCGGGCTTCGAGCTTGTCGAACACCAGCCGAGACCGGGGGCACAGGAGAACATCGATAACGAAAAGTACGAATACAAGCCACGCGACTACGAGGGCGCACTCCGCTCCGGCCGCTCGCTCGAGCCGCTCCTCACGCGGCTCAACGAGATCCGCAAGGCCCACCCCGCGCTCCAGACCCTCACGACGACCCGCTTCCACGGCTCAGACGACGACCGTGTACTCGTGTTCTCCAAGCACGTCGAAGGGCGCGACACCGAAAGCGGGCTCGACGACACGATCATCGTCGTCTCGATGACCGAGACACACGGGGGCACGTCAACGTGGGTCCACATCGACACCGAGGCGCTCAACATCCACTCCGACTTCATGGTCGAGGACCTGCTCACGGGTGAGCAGTTCCTGTGGGACCGCGACAGCTACGTCGAGCTGAACGCCGATTTCCGCCCTGCCCATATCCTTCGTGTTATTCGCTACTGAGCGCCGTCACCAAAGGAGATAGACATGAGCGCACCACTTCCCCTTCTGCCCGCAAGCGAACACGAACTCGGTTCAGTCGCGACCGGTTCGTACTATTCGCCGCATTCGATCCTCGGCCTGCACGAATACGAGGGTGGGTACACGATTCGCACGCTCAAACCGTTCGCCGACCAGGTTGTGGCCCTTGTTCGTCTCGAGAACGGCGAACGCCTCGAGATCGAACTGCACCACGAGTACGACGGCATCTTTAGCGCCGCCTTCGAGGCTCCCGATTCCCCGATTGTGCTGCACCGCTTGCGCGTGACGTGGCCCGGTGGCGGCACCGAAATCGTGGACGAGCCCTACCGCTTCCTCCCGACGATCAGCGACTTCGACCTGCATCTCATCCGCGAAGGGAGGCACGAGGAGCTTTGGCGTGCGCTCGGCGCGCACGTGCGCACCCTCGACGGTATTCAGGGAACCAGCTTCACCGTGTGGGCACCGAACGCCGCTGCCGTTCAGGTGATCGGCGACTTCAACGGGTGGAATGGTCGACGCACGGCAATGCGATCGCTCGGCGATTCGGGCGTGTGGGAGATCTTCCTTCCCGGAGTGCGCGCGGGCGCGGTCTACAAGTTCCGCATCCTCGGTGCCGACAGGGTGTGGCGAGAAAAGGCTGACCCGATGGCCCGCCTGGCCGAGGTGCCGCCCGCGACCGGCAGCGTCGTCGTCGAATCAGATTTCGAATGGAGCGACGATGCGTTCCTCGCCGAGCGCGCCGCGAAGAATCCACTCGAATCGCAAATGTCGATCTACGAGGTTCACCTCGCCTCGTGGCGCCCCTTCGCCTCCTACCGGGATATCGCCGAACCCCTCGTTAAGTACGTCAAGGGTATGGGCTACACGCACGTCGAGTTCCTTCCGCTCGCTGAACACCCCTTCGGCGGCTCGTGGGGTTACCAGGTCACGGGCTACTACGCGCCCACCTCACGCCTCGGTCACCCCGACGATCTCCGCTACCTCATCAACGCTCTGCACGAGGCAGGAATCGGGGTCATCATGGACTGGGTTCCCGCTCACTTCCCGAAGGACGAGTGGGCGCTCGGTCGCTTCGATGGCACCGCGCTTTACGAACACGCCGATCCACGCAAGGGTGAGCACCCCGATTGGGGCACCTACATTTTCGATCTCGGCCGCACCGAAGTGCGCAACTTCCTCGTTGCCAACGCGTGCTACTGGCTCGAAGAATTCCACGTTGACGGTTTGCGCGTCGACGCCGTCGCGTCGATGCTCTACCTCGACTATTCGCGAAACGAGGGCGAGTGGATCCCGAACCAATACGGTGGGCGCGAGAACCTCGAAGCGATTGATTTCCTCAAGGAGGTCAACGCCACCGCGTATAAGCGTGCCCCGGGCATCACGATGATCGCGGAGGAATCGACCTCATTCCCGGGAGTCACGAAGCCCACCGACCAGGGAGGCCTCGGCTTCGGGTTCAAGTGGAACATGGGCTTTATGCACGACACGCTCGAGTACCTTGGCCAAGACCCGATTTACCGCCAGTACCGCCACCACGAGCTGACGTTTGCGATGGTCTATCAGTACTCGGAGAACTTCATCCTGCCGATCTCTCACGACGAGGTCGTTCACGGCAAGGCACCGCTGCTGCGCAAGGCGCCCGGCGATGACTGGCAGCAGGCCGCGAACCTCCGCGCCTACTTGAGTCTCATGTGGGCCCACCCGGGCAAACAGCTACTGTTCATGGGCTGCGACTTCGCGCAGGGAACGGAATGGAACGAGAACCAGGCACTTCCCTTCTTGCTCCTTGACTTCCCGCTCCACCAGGGCGTCAACGATTTCGTGCGTGACCTCAACCGCGTACAGCGCACCTACCCGGCACTGTACGAGCTCGATCAGGAGGGTGCGGGTTTCCGATGGCTTGATGCTGATGCCGCTGGCCACAACCTCGTGGCGTTCGCACGTTTTGACCGCAAGGGCGATCCGGTCGTGGCAATCATCAACTTCTCACCCGAGCCGTGGCGCGGCTTCCGGATCGGCCTTCCCGAGGGCGGCGCGTGGGCCGAGGTGCTCAACTCCGACGCTTTCGCTTATGGCGGCAGCGGCGTGGGGAACCTCGGCCGGGTCCAGGCGGAGCCGGTCCCCTACGGCGGCCTCGACTACTCGGTTCGCCTGAGCGTTCCGCCGCTCGGTGCGGTGTTCTTTGTTCCGGAGCGCGCGGCAAAGCAGTAGCGTCGACGGATACGGAAGAGGCCTGTGCTCCCCGAGGGGCGCAGGCCTCTTCTCCAGGCGTTGCCGGTCTCTTGGTGCCTTAGAACATGAGGCGGCTGAGCTTCTTGCGGGCCTGAAGCACGCGCTCGTCTTCGACGCCTACGACGTCGAAAAGCTCGAGCAGACGCTCACGGATGCGATCGCGCTCCGAGGGAGTGTCGCGGAACGACGTCAGAAGGCGCGCGAAAGCATCATCGACGTGTCCCCCAAGCAGGTCGAGATCAGCGGCTAGGAGTTGAGCGTCGATGTCCTTCGGGCGCGAGGCCGCGGCCTCGCGCCCGGCCTGAAGGTCGACGCTTTGCGTACGGCGCATAAGGGCAATCACGGCGAGGCCCTTCTTCGCCTCCGAATCACCGGGGTGCTCGTCGAGGTACGTGGTGAAGGCCGTTTCGGCGTCGTCCATATCGCCGCTCTCCATCGCGGTGTAGGCCTTTTCAAGGGCTTCGGGCAGCGCGGCTTGCTCCGCAGTCTCGCGCGGGGCCTCGGTGTGCATGCCTTCCTTCGCGGCGAGACCCGCGAGTTCCTCCATGACGGGGGCAAGCTGCTCTTTCGTGACTACGCCTTCGAACAGCGGCTGGATCTGTCCCTTCATGAGAAGCACGGCCGTGGGCAGTGACTGGATCCGAAGTGCCGCCGCGACGCGCGGCTGCTGATCCGCATCGAGGATCGCGAGACGGATCGTGCCAGCATGCTTAGCCAGAACCGAACGTAGATCGTCCGTGAAGGCCGCTCCCCCGTTGACGCGTGCGCTCGTCACAAAGAGGATCGTGAGGTGCTGATCGGAGTCTTTGATGAGGCTCTCGAGGTTCGCCTCATTGACAGCGACTTCGCCCTCGAGAGGATCGGAGGTGCCGCCGGTCTGGTTTTCCTTTTTAAGCGTGTTGAAGTCCATCACGCCGTACGAGCTCGTCATCGTTTTCTCCTTTGTCGAGTCTTTCGTGGGGCGCTCAGCTGCCGGAGACCGACAGGAGCACCTTGTAGGCCCCGATTGGCTGGATCTTGGCGCCGGAGTCCGCCGCGGGAATGTGCATGAGTACGGTCGTGCCGTAGGTACGCACGAGCTCCTTCTCGAACTTCTTCGTACCCGCGAGCTTCGTGTAGAGGTTCTCCTCCGTGTAGGAGATCGATCCGGAATTCACGCTCACGCGCCGAGTCGAGGTGATGGTCCCCATGACAACGGCTCCGCCTTCGGCAGTGGCGAGGCCGAGGAACTCGCCGTCTTTGACCGCATATTCTTCGCGGACTGAGGCGACTTCATCCCAGTCCACGCCTTCGTTCATTTGCGCGCGCTCCCCTTGGATTTCAGCGTGGGCGCTCTGCTGGAACGGGTCCTCGTTAATGAGATCGTCCGGGTCGGCTTTGTCGTGGCCGTCCGTAAGCACAGCCGCATACTTCGCGAGGGCTTCCTTGGGGGTCAGCACCAGTCCCTGCTGCTCGAGGTCGACCTGTGTGGTGCCGGCCTCGGCACTCGGCACGGTCGGCATCTCGATACCGGCAGCCTGGCGGGCCCAGCCCCACGAGGTGTAGTCGGAGCGAGCGTCTTTCTGCTGAAGTCCCACGAAGAAGCGTGCCTCGCCCGCGTTTGCGGCATCGTCCACGAGCGCGAGGGCATAGCGGGGAAAGCCTTCCGAAGTCGAGGCGATCGGCACGACGAGCTTGTCGCTAGGCCTTTGGAGGGCGCTTTCATGTTCGGGAACTTTGCTGATGATCGCGTAGGTTGCGCGGCGAAATTCCGCGGCACTTCCCGAAATACGCGGGGCGAGAAGATCCGCGTTTTTGTCCGCATCGGCTTTTTCGAGCGCCTTCGCGTATTGGGTGAGAATCTCCCCGAGTTTCGTCCCCGTGAGTTCGGGGGTCGGGCTCGCGAGTTTCGGCCCGGGATCGACCTTCGGCGGTTTCTTTTCGCTTCCGCACGCGGTGAGCGCACCTGCGGCAGTGAGTGCAGTCAGCCCGAGGAGGCTGCGCCGTGAAAGTCCTGTCATCGTTCCTCCTCGATTCGCGTCGCGATGGGGTCGGTCATTGTTGTCGTGGCGTCAGAACCGTCGGCGGCGCGCCTGCGCCCATGCCGAGTGCTCACGCCGCTGCCACCCGTCTCGTGGTTCTCAAGTTCGAGCGCTTTGAGTCGGTCGGTCACATCGTCGGGAGTACCGCGGCGGCGTCCCTTACACGCGACGGTGACGGGGGTGTCCACGTCGTCGTGAGCCGGGCGAGCGTCTGCGGTCTCCTGCGGCACTCCCAGTGCGGGCTCGGCTTGCTCGGCTGGCTCGGCGTCGCCAACGGGCTCTGTCGCGGTAGCCGGTTCCGTTTCGGAAACGCTCGCGGTTCCGACGGCAGCCTGCGCACGACGGGAGCCCTTACCTTCGGGGGCTTCTGTCGCCTCGTCGCTCTCGCCGCTACCGGATTCGCGGCTCGTGTTGTCGCTCTGTGCGTCGGTTCGCGCCGTCGCAGCGTCGTCGTTGTCTGTCGCGTCGACCTCGGCGGAGCCAGCGTCGGACTCCCCTGCCTCCTCCTGCTGGCGGGCCTGACGCTCACTCATCATTTCTTCAAGCACGTCGTCATGTGTGGAACGCGAGCGCGACGTGAGCGCGATCAGAAGCAGCACGAGGCCGATGATGAGCAGCACTGCGCCGGCAGCGTACGCATAGGGCGTCCACGCGTTCGTGGCGTTGGTCGGCCACGTGATCTCCACCTTCGTGATGGTCGAGGCATCGCCATCGTTGGCGAGGAGGATTGCGCGATACGGCTGCGGCTTCTTCGGGTCGAGCTCCGCCTTCGACCAGTCTTCGATCGTGAAGGACTCGCCCGTCTTCTTGGGCTTGATGTCGGTCCACAGATCCGAGTTCTGGATACCGGCGGTGCCCTCCTTCTTATCGGCATTTTCGGTGCTCGTCGCGAGCGTTGCCCAGTTCGATGCGCCCGTAATTGCCGTGTATTTCGAGTTTTCGAGGTAGCTCTTTACGGTGCCCTCGGGGGCGGAAATCATGTAGTAGTCACCGCTCGACGTAATCGTCACGGTGCCTTTCTTTCCACCCACATACAGCACACCGGGATTGATCACCACGGCTGCACCGGGCTTCTCAAAGCTCGCGCGCGCGGTGTGGTTCCCTTTCGGCGCCCACACGGTCTGGCCGGCCCATCCAAGTGCAAGCCCCGCGAGACCCAGGAGGATGAGGACGCCCGCTAGCCACTTTCGCACGAGGACACGACCTTTCGCTCATTCGACGTCTACGACGCTGTCAAAAACAGTACTCACCCATTTTGGCGGAGTTTCCCGGCGGTGGGCTGAAGGCCACAAGAAGCAGTGGGCAGGTCAACATTTCATGTAAAGAGCATTCAAAGACCCATCGCGTAGTCTTTACCAGTGCGATTAGTTCTAGCGGAATGTTCTGTCAATTACGTCGGGCGGCTAACGGCGCACCTCGCGCGGGCCCCCCGGCTCCTCATGGTGAAAGCCGACGGAAGCGTGCTCGTGCACTCCGACGGCGGCAGCTACAAGCCCCTCAACTGGATGGCCCCTCCGTGCACCCTCACAATCGAGCCCGCAGAGGCGGAGGATGCACTCGAAACGTGGAAGGTCACGCATAAGAAGACCGGCGACAGTCTCGAAATCACGGTATTCGAGATCATTGAGGAAATGAGCCGCGACTTGGGCATCGACCCAGGGCTCGAAAAGGCCGGAGTCGAGGCGCATCTTCAAGCGCTTCTTGCCGAAAATATGGCGAGCATCGGTGAAGGGTGGAAGCTCGTGCGCCGCGAATACCCCACCGCGATTGGGCCCGTCGACATTCTCGCGAAGAACCCCGAAGGCGGCACGGTCGCGATCGAAATCAAGCGCCGCGGTGAGATCGACGGCGTTGAGCAGCTCACCCGGTACGTCGAACTCCTCAATCGCGATCCGCTCCTCGCCCCCGTGACGGGCATGTTTGCAGCACAGGAAATCAAGCCGCAAGCACGCACCCTCGCGAAGGACCGCGGCTTCGAATGCCTCACCCTTGATTACGACGAACTGCGTGGAATCGACAACTCCGAAATGAGGCTCTTCTAAATGACGCAACGCATCGACGGCACCGCTTTTATCTCCGGCTCTTTCCTTTCCGAAGCCTCGATCCTTATCGACGGCGACACAATCACGTACGCGGGGCCCGAGAGCGCACTCCCCTCGGACCTCAAGGCCTATGAGCACGTGCGCCACGATGGCCTCATTTTCCCGGGGCTCGTGGACATCCACTGCCACGGCGGTGGCGGATTCTCCTTCCCCGATACCGAGGACCCGGCGCAAGCGGCGCCGGCGATCGCGGAGCACCGCGCCCACGGCACGACGAGCATCGTTGCCTCACTCGTGACGGCCGCGCAGGACACGCTCATGTCGAGGGTGCACGCGCTACGGTCTCTCGTCGAGGCCGGCGAACTGGCGGGAATCCACCTCGAG
The DNA here is from genome assembly GCF_032550575.1 of Dermabacter sp. NCBI lineage: Bacteria > Bacillati > Actinomycetota > Actinomycetes > Micrococcales > Dermabacteraceae > Dermabacter > Dermabacter sp. The sequence continues at coordinate 483,300 of NZ_JAWFZC010000001.1, forward strand.
GGCCCTTTCATCTCCCACGCCCGCAAGGGCGCTCACGACCCCCAGTTCATCGCTGAGGGGGACGCCGCGCGCACTCTCGCGCTCCTTGAAGCGGGAGGCGGCACGATCGCGACGATGACGATCGCCCCCGAAGCGGACCTCGATGGCAGCGTGTCCCGGGCCCTGATCGCGCGCGGAGCCCTCCCGAGCTACGGCCACACGGACTGCACGGGTGAACAGATGGTCACCGCAATCCAGAAGGCACACGAGGAGCTCGCAAGCGTCGGCCCCGTCGCCCGTTCCACGAAGCCAACCGCCACCCACCTGTTCAACGCGATGCGCCCCATCCATCACCGGGATGCCGGTCCTGCATTCGCCGCGATCGACCAGGCCGCCGCCGGCACGGTCGTCGCCGAGCTCATCGCCGACGGCGTCCACACCTCCGCCGACACCGTGCGGTACACGTTCGATCTCATCACCGACGGGCACATCATGCTCATCACCGACGCGATGGCCGCGACGGGGATGGCCGACGGTGACTACGTTCTCGGCTCGCTTCCCGTCACGGTCAAAGACGGCGTCGCGACCCTCACCGAAGGCGGCGCGATCGCGGGAGGCACCGCCCACCTGCTCGATGTCGTACGCTTCGCCCATTTCGAGGCAGGCGTGTCGCTCGAGCGCGCAGTTCTCGCCGCAACCGCGACCCCCGCGCGCGTCCTCGGCCGCCACGACATCGGCGAGATTTGTGAAGGTGCCCGCGCTGACCTCGCGCTCGTGAGCGCCGAGGGGCTCGAGCCTGAACGGGTCATGCATGCGGGTGAGTGGTGGAGTTCCGACGCCTCCTAAGCGGCCCCGTTCCTTTCGTTCTCGCACCGCGGCATTCGACCGCGTGGAAACACGGCACAGGAAAGCGGCCCCGCCGCGCACACGGTGCGCTGGCGGGGCCGCTTTTCACGGAGAGGAGGAAAGACCCTTAGTCGGTCTCGGCCTCTCCTTCGAGCTCTGATGACGGAGTAGAGCGTGCAAGAGCCGCCTCGCGGGCCGCCTCCTCGGTGAGAACCTCGTCGGCAACGACGTTCACGACTTCCGCATCAACGGAGCAGAAACCGCCCGTGACCTGGAACTCGTGCTTCGCTCCGCCGACTTCGGTAATCACCACGGGGCCCTCGCTCAGGAGCGCAAGGTGGGGTTCCATGCCGGCCATGATGCCCATCGCGCCGTCGATGGCGAACACCGAAACGTACTCGGCTTCGCCTTCCCAGATGCTGCCCTCGGCCGACACGAAGTTGACCTTCATGGCGCTCACTTCGAGGTTTCCTTCTGGATGCGGTCCCAGTTACGAAGCACATCGTCGATACCACCGACGTTGAAGAACGCCTGCTCGGCGATGTGGTCAAACTCGCCGTCGCAAATGCCCTTGAAGCCTTCGATGGTGTCGCGCAGCGGAACGTCCGAACCGTCGACGCCGGTGAACTGCTTCGCCATGTGGGTGTTCTGCGAAAGGAACTGCTGGATGCGGCGTGCGCGCGCCACGATGACCTTGTCCTCTTCGGAAAGCTCATCGACACCGAGCATCGCGATGATGTCCTGAAGCTCCTTGTTGCGCTGGAGAATCTGCTTGACGCGAACCGCAACATCGTAGTGATCCTGCCCGATGTAGCGCGGGTCAAGGATGCGCGAGGTCGAGGCGAGCGGATCGATCGCGGGGTACAGACCACGCGAGGCGATCTCACGGCTCAGCTCGGTCGTTGCGTCAAGGTGCGCGAAGGTCGTGGCCGGAGCCGGGTCGGTGTAGTCGTCAGCGGGAACGTAAATCGCCTGCATCGACGTAATCGAGTGGCCGCGGGTCGAGGTAATGCGCTCCTGGAGCACGCCCATCTCGTCCGCGAGGTTCGGCTGGTAACCCACTGCCGACGGCATACGGCCGAGCAGCGTCGACACCTCGGAGCCCGCCTGCGTGAAGCGGAAGATGTTGTCGATGAACAGGAGCACGTCCTGGTTCTGGACGTCACGGAAGTACTCCGCCATCGTCAGCGCCGAAAGTGCCACGCGAAGGCGCGTGCCCGGCGGCTCGTCCATCTGGCCGAACACAAGGGCGGTCTTCTCGATCACGCCCGATTCGGTCATTTCCTCGATGAGGTCCCAACCTTCACGGGTACGTTCACCGACACCTGCGAACACCGAGACACCGTCGTGGTTGTTCGCCACGCGGTAAATCATTTCCTGGATGAGAACGGTCTTGCCCACGCCGGCGCCGCCGAACAGACCAATCTTGCCGCCCTGCACGTAGGGCGTCAGCAGGTCGATCGACTTGATGCCGGTCTCGAACATCTGGGTCTTCGACTCGAGCTGATCGAAGTTCGGGGCCTTGCGGTGAATGGGCCAGCGTTCGTTGATCTCGAACTTCTCGCCCTCTTCTCCGTTGAGCACGTTGCCGACAACGTCGAACACGCGCCCGAGGGTGAAGTCGCCAACGGGGACGGAGATTGGCGCGCCCGTGTCGCGCACGGCCTGACCGCGCACGAGGCCGTCGGTCGGCTTGAGGGCGATTCCTCGCACCATGCCGTCGCCGAGGTGCTGGGCAACCTCAAGCGTGAGGGTCTGGGTGGCTGAGCCACCGTCCTCGTCGCCAGTGGGCAGCTCGATCTCGGTGACGAGCGCGTTGTACATGTCGGGGATCTGGCCCGCGGGGAATTCGACGTCGACAACGGCGCCGGTCACGCGAGCGACACGACCGATGGCGGCGCTAGCCTCGGTCTGAGCCGGGGCGTTTTCGGTGATGGTCATTCTTCTACTCCAAATGTGCTTTCTCGCTCAGCGTTCTTTCCTGCCGGAGGCATTGAGGGCGTCCGCTCCGCCCACGATCTCCGTAATTTCTTGCGTGATCTCGGCCTGGCGAGCGGAGTTCGCAAGGCGAGTGAACTTCTGAATCTGCGTTTCCGCATTGTCGGTCGCGGTCTTCATCGCCTTCTGCCTGCTCGCGTGCTCCGACGCGATCGACTGCAGAAGGATATTGATGATGCGCGATTCAACGTACCGCGGCACGAGCTGCTCGAACACCTCATCGGCGCTCGGCGTGTACTCATACAGCGGGTACTGGCGGGTCAACCGGCTCTCGGCACCGTCGGCACTCAGCTGAAGCGGGACGAGGCGCACGACGTTCACATCCTGGCGGAAACGATTCGTGAACCGGTGCCCCACGACGTACAGCTCATCGAGGTGCTCCTCGATCTCTTCCGCAAGGAGTGCCTCGCGGAAAAGTGCCGAGATTTCACGACCGAGCTTCGGAAGGTCTTCCTCTTTGACACCGATCCACGATTTTTCAGCGGGACGGTTGCGGAAGCGGTAGTACGAATCGCCCTTGCGGCCAACGACGTACAGGACCGGCTGCTTGCCCTCTTCGCGCAGCTTATTCGTGAGGTGTTCGGCCTCGCGGATCGCGCTTGGCGAGTAGGAACCGGCCATGCCGCGATCCGAGGTAATGAGGAGAACACCGACGCGGTTGGAGAACGTGCGGTCCGCTTCGAGGAACGGGTGGTTCGTCTCCTCCGCGTGCTGGACGACCGAGGCAATCGCGTCCGTAATCGCTTTCGCGTACGGGGTCGTGGCCTGCACGCGTGCGTGTGCCTTCGAGATTCGGGCAGCCGCGATCATTTCCTGGGCCTGGAAGATTTTCTTCATGCCCTTCGCGGAGCCGATCCGCTTCTTGTATTCCCTTTGCTGGGCTCCCATATCTCTCCCTCGTGACTAACGTTCTATTTCTCGAACATCCGCCACTACTTGGAGGACTTCAGGATCGACTCTTGCTCGATGTCCTCGTCTTCGATCACGCCGGTGTTGTCGTACACGGCGTCCTTCTGCTTCGCAGCGAAGTAGTCGCGCTTGACGTTTTCGATCACGGTCTCGAGTTCCGCTTCGGTCTCCGGGGAGAACTTCTTGCTCTCGCGGATCGTTTCGAGGATCGTGCCGTTGTGGCGCAGGAATTCGTGCAGGCGCTCTTCGAACTCGAGGATCTCGTCAACCTCGATGTCGTCGAGCTTGCCGCGCGTGCCGGCCCAGATCGACACGACCTGTTCCTCCATGGGCATGGGGTTGGCCTGGCCCTGCTTGAGGAGCTCGGTCAGGCGAGCACCGCGCGCAAGCTGCTGCTTCGAAGCGGCATCGAGATCCGAGGCGAACATCGCGAACGCCTCGAGGTCGCGGTACTGCGCGAGCGAAATCTTGAGGGTACCGGAGACGCCCTTCATGGCCTTGGTCTGGGCCGAGCCGCCGACGCGCGACACCGAGATGCCGACGTCCACGGCGGGGCGCTGGTTCGCGTTGAACAGATCCGACTGGAGGAAGCACTGACCGTCGGTGATCGAAATGACGTTGGTCGGAATGTACGCCGAGACGTCGTTTGCCTTCGTTTCGATGATGGGGAGACCGGTCATCGAGCCGCCGCCCATGTCGTCCGAGAGCTTTGCGCAGCGCTCGAGCAGACGCGAGTGGAGGAAGAAGACATCGCCCGGGTATGCCTCGCGGCCCGGCGGACGGCGAAGAAGAAGCGACACGGCGCGGTAGGCCTCGGCCTGCTTCGACAGGTCGTCGAACACGATGAGGACGTGCTTGCCTTCATACATCCAATGCTGGCCGATCGCCGAGCCCGCGTAGGGCGCGATGTACTTGAAGCCGGCCGGATCAGAAGCTGGGGCCGCAACGATGGTCGTGTATTCGAGCGCGCCGTTTTCCTCGAGGGTCGCACGCACTGAAGCGATCGTCGAGCCCTTCTGGCCGACGGCGACGTAGATGCAGCGCACCTGCTGTTCGGGGTCGCCCGATTCCCAGTTAGCCTTCTGGTTGAGGATCGTATCGACCGCGATCGTGGTCTTACCGGTCTGGCGGTCGCCGATGATGAGCTGACGCTGGCCTCGACCGATCGGGGTCATCGAGTCAATGGCCTTGATGCCGGTCTGGAGAGGCTCCTTCACGCTCTTGCGCTGCATAACGCTGGGGGCCTGAAGTTCGAGGGCGCGGCGGCCGGTCGTCGCGATCTCGCCAAGGCCGTCGATCGGGCGGCCCATCGGGTCAACGACGCGGCCGAGGTAGCCGTCGCCAACGGGAACCGAAAGGACCTCCCCGGTGCGGCGCACCTCCTGCCCTTCCTCGATGCCGGTGAATTCACCGAGCACAACGACGCCGACCTCGCGAAGTTCGAGGTTAAGAGCGAGGCCAAGCGTGCCGTCCTCGAAGCGCACGAGTTCGTTTGCCATGAGGTTCGGCAGGCCCGAGACGCGTGCAATGCCGTCTGCTGATTCGGTGACGCGGCCGATTTCTTCGCGACCTGCGTTCTGGGGCTGGTAATTCGACACCGCAGTGTCGAGAGCGTCCCGGATGTCTTCGGGACGAATGGTGAGCTCGGCCATCGCGCTCCGCTTCCTTCTTGGTCATTCCCGGTGGTACCGGGAGGGGTGATACGTGTTCTCGTTGGTGATTCTTAGGCGGAAATGCGTTCGCGAACATCGCGAACACGGCCGAAGATCGTGGCGTCGTAGAGGTCGTCGCCGATGGTGATGCGGAGGCCGCCAATCACGCTCGGGTCGATCTCGTAATTCAGGCTCAGCTCGCCGCCGTAACGGGCGGAGAGGATGCGCGTGAGGCGTTCCTGCTGCTCGGGGCTCAACGCGATCGCGCTCGTGACGACGCCGGAGCGGCGGTCGCGTTCGGCGCTCGCGAAGTTCGCGAACTCGAGCAGACGGGCGGGAACCTTGGCTTCGGGCTCGAAGCTCACCGCTTGCGCGGCAAGTGAGACGGTCGCCTTATCCACCTTGCCGCCCAGAAGACGTTCGATGATCCCTACGCGCGCCGAAACGTCGTCGCGCTTGGAGTCGAATGCTTCAGACAGCTCCGGGGTGTCCTCGACGAGGCGCGCCACCTGGAAGAGTTCTTCTTCAACGGCGTGCGCCGTGCCGCGCCCTCGAGCTTCGTCGAGAACGAGCGAAACACCCGCGAACTCGATGCCCTCGAGGAGATGGTTTTGCTCGGACCACGTGCACCGCGAGGCCTCAAGAAGAACCTCGAGAGCGGCCTCGCTCACGCGGCCGCCAAAAAGGCGCCGCACGACATCGGCTTTAAGGTCCTCATCACGACCGGGGTCGCTCAAGAGGCGCACGAGCTGGTTGCTCGAGTCAATGACGCGCACGGCTTCGAAGAGCTCGCTCGCGATTTCGGTGCTGGGGGTGTTCGCCGAGGTGGACTCCCCTGCGCGCCGTAGCACGCTCTGGAGCGACTTGGCGGAAACTCCGCGCATGTGCTGTGCCTTCCTTACTTCGCCGCCGTCGACGATTCGAGCTCGTCGAGGAACCGATCGATCACGCGGCGCGAACGCTCATCATCGGTGAGCGATTCGCCAACGATCTTCGAGGCGAGGGTACTCGCAAGCGAGCCAACCTCACCGCGAAGCTCGGCGCTTGCCTGCGCCTGTTCAGCTTCGATCTGCTGCTTGCCGAGCCCGATCATGCGTTCGGTCTCGAGGCTTGCGCGCGTACGTGCCTCTTCGATGATGCGAGCGCCCTCTTCGCGGGCCTTCTCGCGCATCTCTGCGGCTTCACGGCGTGCAGAGGCGAGTTCGCTTTCCTGCATTGCCTTGAGACGATCGGCCTCGTACTGGGCCTCCTCCGCCTTACGGATTCCTCCCTCGATCTTCGCTGCTCGCTCGTCGAGAACCTCGTTCATCTTCGGGAGCACGAACTTCATAAATGCGAAGGCAAAGATGAGGATGAAGCCGGCGCTCCAAACAATTTCGGGAACCTCGGGGATCAGCAAGGCGTACTTGCTGACCTCTCCTTCTCCACTTGCCAGATACATTCGGAATTAACCTCAGGAGAAGAGGAGGCCGGTCACAACCGCGAGGAGCGCGATGATCTCGACGAACGCCATGGCGATAAGCATCGTGGTCTGGAGCGAACCGCGGATCTCGGGCTGGCGCGCCATCGACTCGACGGTCTTAGCACCGATTAGGCCGAGGCCGAGGGCCGGGCCGAAAGCGGCGATGCCGTAGCTGAGCGAGGAGAGGTTGCCGTTGATTTCAGCGAGGATGGTGGTGCCCACGAGGGTATTCCTTTCAGTTTTCTGCCGCATTGCCGGGCAGGGTTTCGGTTGTGAGCCGAAGCTCGGGGTGGAAAATCGGAAAAATCTAGACGCCTTAGTGGCTTTCGCTCGTCGCCATGTTGATGTACACGGCGGAAAGCACTGTGAAGATGAAGGCCTGCAGAAGGGCAACGAAGATTTCGAAGCCGAAAATGCCAAGTGCGAAAGCCCCCGCGAAGGGGGTCGCGGCAATGAGCCATGTCCCTGAGAACAGGAGCGCTTGCGAGAGGGAGATGAACACGACGAGCATCATGTGGCCCGCGACCATGTTGGCGAGAAGACGCACGGTGAGCGAGAACCAGCGCACGACGGCGAGCTGGAGGAACTCGATCGGGGCGAGCAGGATGTACACAGGCTTCGGCACGCCCGGAGGCATGGTTTCGTGCTTGAAGTAGCCGAGGAAGCCGTGCTGCTTCATGCCGCAGTACACGTAGGTGCCGAAGGTCCACATCGCCAGCAGGAATGGCATGCCGATCACGGAGGTGCCCGCGAGGTTGAGGCCCGGGGTCACGCCGGCAAGGTTCATCGCGAGGATGAGGAAGAAGAGCGTGTAGAGCATGGGAGCGAAGCGGCGCCCCTTTGCCTTACCAAGGACGGGCTCGATCGCGTTGTCGCGAATGAAGCCCATGAAGATCTCAAAGATGCTTTGGATGCGCCCCGGCACAACCTTGGCGCGTGAGGCGATCGCGTACGTGATCGCGAGGCATCCCACGACCACGATGAGGCGAATGAGCTGCACGCGGTTGAACTCAAACGGGGTGCCCGCAAAGAGAATCGCATCGGGGAAAAAGTCGGCGAGGGAAGGGGTATGAAAATCCAGCCCACCTTCAGCGACAAGGCGCGAAGTTTCGCTAGGAATCAACTGCTCTTACTCCAGAGTTGTCGGCGCGCGTTTTGCGCGCCACGGGCACGGGACGATCTGGTCGAGGCGGTTTGCACGCCATGCAGGTGCATTCAGCACCTGTGCAGACTGCGCCGCTATTCGCTCAGCATTCTGAATCAATATAACAGAGGACAAGGCGGACCTTTGACTCAGTTCGGTGCCTCTTACACCTCAATTTTCGGTCGTGTTCGCGCGAGCAGCGCTCCTTCGACCGCAATCGGGGCGACAGCGCCGAAGAGAAGCGCAATCCCCACCCACTGCATTGAGAGCCATGTCTCCCCTTTGAGCAGGATGAGGCACAGGATGAGAGCAAGCATTTTGCCTCCCCACGTGCACGCAACCGTTCCGAGCATGATGAGCGGGCTTTGGGCGATACCCCAGTACGCGACGATGAGCGCTGGCAGCGTCACCACGAGAGACAGGAGAGCACCGACGATCGCGCCGTTGCGGGCGAGCGAATCGAAGCCGATCCAGGCAACGAGCACAACGACGGCAGCGATGACGGCCCCCACGATCACCGCGCTCACGATCGCTTTTTGCACCAGTGCGTTGTTGTACGCGCGGTTCTTTTCTGCGGTGCTCATGCGGTTTTCTCCACGTCTTGGTTGCGGCGAGCACGGTGGAGCGCTCGCAGGGGGTCAAGCGTCACGACTATAGCGACGACGAGCGAGCCGATCCAAATAAACGCGGCGGTCTTCGCTTCGAAGAACACGGGTGCGAGCAGGCACAGCGACACGAGTGCCGTCCACGTGTACATGATGAGAACAGCGCCGAGTTTTGAGTGCCCCAGGTTCAAAAGGCGGTGGTGCAGGTGCCGACGGTCGGCGTGAAACGGCGATTTTCCACTTCCCACGCGCCGGACAACCGCGAGCACCATATCGAGAGCTGGAAGGATCATCACGCCCACGGGCATGAGGATCGGGAGAAGCTGGCCAAAGGCATCGGCGGGGGCAAGGCGCGCCGGATCGACCTGGCCCGTGACGGCGATGGTTGCCGAGACCAACAAAAGACCGAGAAAGAGCGCTCCCGAATCCCCCATGAAGATGCGCGCTTTCGAAAAGTTGTGAGGCAGGAACCCAAGGCACGCCCCGATCATGACCGCAGTGATGAGAGCCGCCATCGAGGAGTAGTCGGTGGAGGATACGTCTCGCGTGAGGAGGTAGGCGTAAATGAAGAAGGCCAATCCGCCGATCGCCATGACTCCGGAGGCGAGGCCGTCGAGCCCATCGATGAAGTTCACGGCGTTCATCGCTGCCACAATCACGATGACGGTCAAGATGAGCGATGAGCGAGCGGAAATGAGCGTGAGGCCACCGATCGGGAGGGTCGTGAGTTGCACTCCTTGCGAGGCAACGAAGAGCGCGATGAGCACTTGACCGGCGAGCTTCGTCAGCCAGTCGAGGTCGAATTTGTCGTCGAGGCCGCCAAGCAGGCATATGAGTCCACCTGCGATGAGGATCGACCACACCTTGAACGAGCCCCGAAAGATCGGTTCGAGGAAGGGCACGTTCGAGGCAAGAAGCATCGCGACCGCGACCCCCGCGAACATCGCTACTCCGCCGAGGCGCGGTGTCACGTCCCTGTGCACGTCGCGTTCGCGCACGGCGGTCATTGCGCCGATGCGTCGTGCAACGACGCGCGCCGCGGGCGTCACGAGATAGGTGACGGCCGCGGCGATGAGCAGGAGAAAGAGGTAAACCCTCAAGCGTCAGCCTTATCCTCGCCGGCAGGTGACTGTTCTTGGGGTGCCTCGGCCCCCTCGCCTTCTTGTTCGTCTTCGGGTCGTGCGGGTTTTTCGGGGGTGAAAATCTCGCCGAACTTCGCGACGATCTCCTCTTCGCTCAGTGCGCCGCGACGGAGAATCTCAGGCGGATTCACGGTCGCGTCGATGATCGTGGAGGACTCGCCGATGCGACTCTTGCCGCCATCGACGTAGACCTCAACCGCATCGCCGAGTTGCACGGCCGCATCCATGACGCTCTTGGCGGCATCGCCGCCGTGCTTGTTCGCGCTCGAAACGGCGAGCGGTCCCGTTTTCTTGAGCAGTGCAATTGCGGCCTCGTGATCGGGCATCCGCAACGCGACGGTGCCTTTGGTGTTGCCGAGGTCCCAGTGCAAAGACGGCTGGGCTTTAACGATCACCGTGAGCGCGCCAGGCCAGTATTCTTCGACGAGGTCTTCGATGATCGGCGGAATATCGAACCCGAGCGCGTGCATGACATTCGGGTCGCCGATGAGTACGGGCGGCGGGAATTCGCGGCCTCGCCCCTTCGCGTCGAGGAGCGCCTGTACGGCGTCTTCATTAAAGGCGTCGGCGCCGATGCCGTACACGGTGTCGGTCGGCAAAACGATCAGTTTGCCATCCTTGACCGCGGTGGCAGCAGCCTCAAGGGCTTCGTCACGCGTGGATTCGTCGGTGTAGTCGTATACGCTCACGTGCGTCATTCTCTCACTTGTTGTGCTGCGCGCGCCACGAGGAAGCGGTCGCGTCCCGTGAGGTCGCGCGTGGTCTCAATCGTGTCAAAACTCTGTGTCTCTGCGGCGAGGGCCCGCGTCGGCGCCCCCTGGCTTTCGTCGTGCTCCATGATGAGCAGGCCTCGTGGCCGCAGCACGCGCGCGGCAAGGTTGATCACGGCGCGAGGAACGTCGAGGCCACTCTCCCCTCCCCCGAACAACGCCTCGTGCGGGTCGTACTCGCGCACCTCGGCCTCGGCGGGAATCGCGCGCGCGGGGATATAGGGCGGGTTCGCGAGGACGAGGTCGAGCGGACGATCAGGAATGTGCATGTCGATGAAACCGTCGAGCCCAGTGAGACCGGTGGGCAGTTCGGCGTGAAAAACGCGGAAGCGCCCCGGCCCGGATACGGCGCAGTTGCGCTGCGCAAGTTCCACGGCACGCGAGTTCACGTCGAACGCACTCACGCGGGCGGCAGGGAATTCGTCAAGGAGTGCTGCGGCGAGGGTTCCACTTCCGGTGCAGGCATCGAGAGCGTGCAGTGGGTCCGACGCTCGCCGGCCTTCCTCGCGCACCCAGTCGTGGGCAATATCGAGTGCCGTTTCGGTCTCGGGCCGCGGGATGAACACGCCGCGGGCGGTCTCGAGTGTGAGGTGCCGAAAGGGGGCTTGACCGAGGATCAGCTGAAGGGGCTCGCGCCTTTCGCGTCGCGCGAGGATCGCGTCGACGTCAGCCTCGAAGGTCTCGGGGAGCCGGTCAAGGAGCACGAGGGAAGTCTCGGCCTGCGCTGCATGGAGAACGATGAGCCGCGCTTCGGCTTCGGCTGAAGCGATGCCGGCCGCGTGAAGCCGCGCGCGTGCTCCTCGGCGTGCGAGCGCCACTCGCTGCGAAACGCTCAGGCCGTTGTGTGCAGCGGGGGCACAGTGTTCGTTCACGTGCTCTTACTCGTTCGAGCCCGCAGCGGCGAGCATCGCTTCGCGATCGGCATCCATGAGCGATTTGACGACGGGATCGAGTTCGCCATTGAGCACCTGGTCGAGGTTATTCGCCTTGTACCCGGTGCGGTGATCGGCGATGCGATTTTCGGGGAAGTTGTAGGTCCGGATGCGCTCGGAGCGGTCCACGGTGCGCACCTGGGAGCGGCGCGTCGCGGATGCTTCCGCTTCTTGCTCAGCGTGCACGGCATCGAGCAGGCGCGAGCGGAGGATGCGCATCGCCTGCTCCTTATTTTGGAGCTGGCTCTTTTCGTTCTGGCAGCTCACGACGAGTCCCGTAGGCAGGTGTGTAATGCGAACGGCCGAGTCGGTCGTATTCACGCTCTGGCCACCGGGGCCGGAGGAACGGTAGACGTCGATGCGAAGATTGTTCGGGTGGAGCTGTTCGGCGAGGAACTCGTCTTCATCGGCCTCATCGGCTTCGGGGACGACGAGGACACCGACGGCCGAGGTGTGAATGCGCCCCTGCGACTCGGTCACGGGCACGCGCTGCACACGGTGCACACCGCCTTCGTACTTGAGGTGAGCCCACACGCCTTCCGCGGGGCCGACGTTGCCTCGCGTGCGGATCGACATCGCGAGGTCTTTGTAGCCACCGAGATCCGATTCGGTCTCCGTGATGATTTCGGTGCTCCAGCCATTCTTCGTCGCGTACGCCTCGTACATGCGCACGAGATCCGCGGCAAAGAGCGCGGACTCATCGCCACCTGCACCGGCCTTGACCTCGAGGATCACGTCACGAGCATCATTGGGGTCACGCGGGGCAAGCAGCTCTTCGAGCTTCGCCGTGAGCTCCTCACGCGTGCGTTCGAGAGCGTGAGCTTCCTCCGCCATCGAGGGATCCTCTTCAGCGAATTCGCGAGCGGTTTCGAGATCCTCGCCCGCCGTGAGCCATTCGCGGTACGTGCTGACCACGGGCCCGAGTTCGGCGTAGCGGCGCCCCACTCGCTTGGCCTTGTTGTGGTCATTATGGAGGGACGGGTCGGCCATTTGCTGCTCGAGGGCCGAGTATTCGTCAACGAGCGAGGACACGTTCTCAAACATGAGGGTCTTTCTTGGCGTAATGAGGCGGACGTAGTGGTTTCGCGTACGCGAAAGCGGCGCCGGCATCCCACATGGAGGCGGGGTGCCGACGCCGCTTTGAAAAGCTACTTCTTGCGCTTGCCGTAGCGCGCTTCGAAGCGGGCCACGCGGCCACCGGTGTCAAGAATCTTCTGCTTACCGGTGTAGAACGGGTGGCAAGCCGAGCACACTTCGGAGTTGATCTTTCCGTCGGCTTTCGTGCTGCGCGTCACGAACGTGTTGCCACAGGTGCAGGTCACCGTGGTCTCCACGTATTCGGGGTGAATCCCCTTCTTCATGTGATGTCTCCTTTTCGATCATGGCCGCTGGGTCGGCGCCGGGATGCGGGCCGTGAACCAGAACCGTCGTTTAGTTTCCCACGAATGGGACTGCTAGCTCCAGTGCGCTGCCTGTAACTCTGCTTACAGACCCCGCTCGGAGCGGGGCTATTCGCTCTGGCGAGGAACGCTCGGGGTCGTCTTCGAAACGGCGAGAAGGAATTCGCTGTTCGACTGCGATTTCTTGAGGCGCTCGAGGAGAAGCTCGATCGCCTGCTGCTGTTCGAGCTGGCCGAGCACGCGGCGGAGCTTCCACATAATGGCGAGCTCTTCGTTGCCCATGAGCTCTTCTTCGCGACGCGTTCCCGAGGCGTTGACGTCAACGGCCGGGAAGATGCGGCGCTCAGCGAGCTTGCGGTCGAGCTTGAGCTCCCAGTTGCCGGTGCCCTTGAACTCTTCGAAGATCACTTCGTCCATCTTCGACCCCGTGTCCACGAGGGCTGTGGCAAGGATCGTGAGCGAGCCGCCATTTTCGACGTTGCGAGCCGCGCCAAAGAAACGCTTAGGCGGGTAGAGCGCCGAGGAATCGACACCACCGGAGAGGATCCGGCCCGAGGCGGGGGCCGCGAGGTTGTAGGCGCGGCCAAGGCGCGTGATCGAGTCGAGGAGCACGACGACGTCGCGCCCCATTTCCACGAGGCGCTTCGCGCGCTCAATCGCGAGCTCGGCGACGGTCGTGTGGTCGTCGGCGGGGCGATCGAAGGTCGAGGCGATGACCTCACCCTTGACCGTGCGCTGCATGTCGGTAACTTCCTCGGGGCGCTCGTCCACGAGAACAACCATGAGATGAACCTCGGGATTGTTCTGCGTGATCGCATCGGCGACCTGCTGGAGGATGATGGTCTTACCCGCCTTCGGGGGCGCGACGATGAGGCCACGCTGGCCCTTGCCAACAGGGGCAACGAGGTCGATGATGCGCGGCGTGAAATTCGTGGCCTTGTTCTCGAGGCGAAGACGCGTATCGGGGTACAGCGGCGTGAGCTTGTTGAACTCGACGCGCGCCTTAGCCTTCTCGGGAGTCATTCCGTTGACGGTGTCGACGCTTACGAGCGCCGCAAACTTCGAGTGGCGGTTGTTGTTGCGCCCGCGCCCGCGGCCTCCACCACCGTGGTGGAAATCCTGCTGGCGCTGCTGTTCCTCGCCATCCTTCGGCGCCTTGACCTGGCCGACGATCGCATCGCCCTTGCGCAGGCCGTACTTGCGCACCTGGTTCATCGACACGTAAATGTCGCTCGGGCCGGGCAGGTAGCCGGTCGTGCGCACAAACGCGTAGTTGTCGCGAATGTCGAGAATGCCCGCGACCTTGACGAGGACGTCGTCTTCGTGGATCTGCGGCTCGCCGTTATTGTCGTTGTCGCGACGGTTGCGGTTGCGGTTGCGGTCTCGTCCGCGCGAGCGGCGGCTACGGCGATCGTTGTTGTTGTCGTCGCTGTCGTTGCCGGAGCGGTTGTTGCGACCGTCGCGGCGGCCTTCGCCATCGCGGTTCTTCTGGTCGCCCTGCTTGGTATCGCGCCCTTTATCGTTGCCGCGCTCGCGGCGATCGGGGCGCTCCCCCTTGCGGCGATCGCGCGTGGTTTCTGAATCGGGAAGCTCGATGTCTTCAACGCGGCGGGGGCGTTCACTGCGGCGGCGGTCGCGGCGCTCGCCGCGCTCATTGTCGTCGTGCTCCTCGGCAGAGCGGTTTTCACGGTTCGATCCGCGCCCCTCGCTCGGTTCTTGCTCCGCGACCTTGCGGGAACGCGCGGGCTTCTCTGCCTGCTCAGTGCTCGTGTTGCTCTCGGCGTTTGCGGGGGCAGCTTCGGCCGCGCCTGCGTTCTCGGCGACGCTCGCTTTGGCGGCACGTGCGGCGGGGGCCGACGGTGCCTTGCCCGTACGGATTGCCTCGATCAGCTCGCCTTTGCGGAGCTTGCGCACGCCGCGGATGCCCATGGAAGTCGCGATGGCCTGAAGCTCAGGGAGCCTCTTTGCCGAAAGTTCGGCGGCGTCGGTGTAGTTGTCGTTCACCCGGGGTCCTTTCTGAGGTGTGTGTCCCGTGGTTGTACTCAGTTTCGTGAGATGACCGTGCTTTTTCGGGGGAAAACGCGCACTCGGGCACTGGGGCGGGAGGCTCGTGTGCTTCACGCCGAAATAGGGGCACCGGTCGGTGTGAGGAATGCTCGACCACCATGAGAGGTTCTCTTCTGCGAGCGCCTACCGCCGAGGGAAGGATTGTGGCTTTGCGCGGGGCGGTTTGCCAGCCTTCAACGAGGGCGGGGCCACGTTCGCGTGGCCGAGCAACCTCACGATAACACAGTGTGAATGCCCTCTTGTGCAAGCGGCACGCGCGCCAGGCGCCAGTCGTCGGGCTCTTCGACGACTTCGCGGACGATGCGCGCGATGTCGTCCGGTGCGTCGAGAGGGATCAGCACCGTCGGCCCCGCCCCCGAAATCACGGCGGGGACACCCTGCGATCGCAGCACGTGGACGAGACCCACGCTCTGAGGCATATGGGCGCTGCGTCCATCCTGGTGGAGGCGGTCTGCCGTAGCCGCGAACAGGCGTGAGGGATCCTCCGCAAGAGCGTGCACGAGAAGAGCGGCACGGGCGATGTTGTGGGTCGCGTCCCGGCGGCGCACCTCGGGGCTCAGTATCGCGCGAGCCGTGGTGGTCGCAAGCGTGCGGTTCGGGCACATGATGAGGGGGCGCAGAACGGGTCGACCGTCGGCAGCATTGGCGACGCGCACGCGCACGGTGTGGGGATTTTCGCCATCCATATAGCTAAGGCACACGCCGCCGTGGATAACGGCGGCGACACTATCGGGATGCCCCTCGATCGATGTTGCGATCTCGAGCATTGCGCGTTCGTCGAGCGCATTCGGTTCCTGAATTATGGCTCTCGCGAGGGCAATGCCGCCCACGATCGCCGCGGCGCTCGAGCCGAGCCCCGCGCCCTGGGGAATGACGTTCGTGCACGTAAGCCGCACGCCGATCTGGGGCGCGCCCACCCATTCGAGGCTTTCGCGCAGCGTGCGCACGATGAGATTGGTATCGTCGGTGGGCAGCTCGCCGGCTCCCTCGCCACGAATGGTGACCTCGGTTTCCCCGGTGGTGACCTCAAGCGTGTAACGGTCACGAAGCTCGAGAGCGAGGGCGAGGCTGTCGAAGCCCGGGCCGAGGTTGGCGCTCGTCGCGCACGGCTGCACCGTGACGCGTTCTCTCGCGATTCTCACACATCCCTCTCTTGCGCGCGGTGGTGCTCGCGGCGCTTCGCTTACTCACTCGCACGGGCCTATCGCGTGCGTGCATCACCTCAAGCGTAGCGAGTGTCGGGGACGAGGGCCCGACACTTCCCACTCCCCTACCGTTACCCCAGGTCGCGCGCGAGCAGGTCCTCGAGAGTTTCGCGGCGGATCATCTCGCTCACCTCGCCGTCTTTCACGGAGACGACGGCGGGCCTCAACGCACAGTTGTAGTTGGAGGCGAGCGCGTAGCAGTAGGCCCCCGTGACGGGTACCGAGATGAGGTCGCCTCGCTTCACGTCACCGGGCAGGTATTCATCTTTCACGACAATGTCGCCACTTTCACAGTGCTTGCCCACGACGCGCACAACGCGCGGCTCTACGTCGGAGGTGCGGTTTGAGAGCAGGCATGAGTAGTCGGCGTCGTAGAGGGCGGTGCGGATGTTGTCGCTCATGCCGCCATCGATCGACACGTAGAGGCGCTGTTGCCCGGCGCCGAGCTCGACTTCCTTGAGTGTTCCCACCGTGTAGAGCGTGTGCGTGGAAGGCCCGGCGATCGCGCGCCCAGGTTCGAAGCCGAACCTTGGGATCTCTAGCTCAAGTGCGCGGCAGGAGTTTTCGACGATCGCAGCGAGTTGCCCCGCCAATTGCTCGGCCGTTCGGGGAGTGTTTTGGGTCGTGTACATCACCCCGAAGCCGCCGCCGAGCACGATGTGGGTGATCGGGCGTCCGATCGTCTCGCGCCCTTCCTTCGCGAGCGCGAGCACGCGCCGCGCTGCTACCTCGAAGCCATTCGTGTCGAAGATCTGCGAGCCGATGTGCGAATGCAGGCCCTCGAGCCTGAGCGCGTCCGCGGCCTCGACGCGACGGATCGCTTCGAGGGCCTCCCCCGTCGTGATCGAGATGCCAAACTTCTGATCCTCGTGCGCGGTCGAGATGAACTCGTGTGTGTGTGGGCTTCAACGCCCGAGGTCACGCGCAACAGCACCGGCTGGGAGGTCCCTAGGCGAGCGGCAATGGCGTTGAGGCGCTCGATCTCGTCGAGAGAATCGATGACGATGCGCCCGACCCCGGTCTCGACGGCGAGGGTGAGCTCAGCATCGCTCTTGTTGTTTCCGTGGAAGGTGAGGCGGCTGGCGTCGGCCCCCGCGCGAAGCGCAATCGCGAGCTCCCCACCCGAGCACACGTCCAACCCGAGCCCCTCCTCGCGTACCCACCGCGCGACCATGGTCGAAAGGAAGGCCTTGCTCGCGTAGCTCATGTCCACGCCGGCAAGCGGCGCAAAGCTCGCTCGAACGTGTCACGGAAAAGCCGGGCGCGGTTGCGGAAATCTTCTTCGTCGATCACGAACGTGGGCGTGCCGAACCGTTCCTTGATCTCACGAACGCTCACGCCGGCGACCTCGACCTCTCCGCGTGAGTTGCGTGTCGTGTTCGCACTCCAGAGCCCTTCGATGAGGTGGTTGACGTCGCTTGGATAGGGCAGCCACTGGGGAACGAGATCATTCCCGTGAAGAGCTCCTGCCTCGTGTGCGCGCATGCCTACTCCTTGCTCTAGGGGACATTCGTTGGCCAAAACCCTAGGTCGAGGCCCCGCGGCTCCGAGGTCGTGTCCAGGTGCAAAGACGAACGCCTTTACATAAGCATCCATCCGGGATTGGTAGCGTCAGGAGGTGAAGCACGCGCCTCGGAAAAGGAGCATCATGTCCCGCGCATCCCTCGTTGTCGTCGCCAATCGCCTCCCGGTCGATCGCAAAACGGCCCCCGATGGTTCGACCGAGTGGGTCACGAGCCCGGGCGGTCTCGTGACCGCGATGGAGTCGGTCATGCGCAACGCGGAATCGGCCGCGTGGGTTGGCTGGGCCGGCGGCGCAGATGAGGACATCGATCCATTCGACATCGACACCATGCATCTCGTGCCCGTGACCCTCACGGCCGAAGAGGTCGAAAAGTACTACGAGGGTTTTTCGAACGACACGCTTTGGCCGCTCTACCACGACGTGATCGCCGACCCGAACTTTCACCGCACGTGGTGGGACGTTTACGTCGAGGCGAACCGGAAGTTCGCGAAGGCCGCTGCCGCCGCAACGGCTGAGGGCGGCACGATCTGGGTGCACGACTACCAGCTACAACTGGTTCCCGAGATGATCCGTAGCCTCCGCCCGGACGTGACGATCGGCTGGTTCAACCACATCCCCTTCCCCCCGTTCGAGCTTTTCGCGCAGCTGCCAAAGCGAGACTCGGTTCTGCGCGGTCTTCTCGGCGCGGATCTGCTCGGCTTCCAGCGCGAGCGCGACGCTATTAACTTCACGACGTGCGTGCGCCAACTGCTCGGCTACCGCGCGAACGAGCACCAGATCATCGTCCCGGGCCTCGGCCTTGAAGACGACCGGACGGTCGAAGCGCGCTGCTTCCCGATCTCCATTGACGTGAGCGTGTACGACGAGCTCACGAAGGACCCGGCCGTGCTCGCGCGGGCGAAGGAAATTCGCGAGCAGCTCGGCAACCCGAAGAAAGTTGTGCTCGGCGTCGACCGCCTCGACTACACGAAGGGCATCCGCCACCGCCTCAAGGCCTACGGCGAGCTCCTCAACGACGGCGCGATCGACCCGCACGAGGTCACGATGATTCAGGTCGCGACCCCGTCACGCGAAAGAGTCGATGCCTACAAGCAGCTGCGCGATGAAATCGAGCTGACCGTCGGACGCCTCAACGGTGACTTCGCCCCGATTGGCCGCCCCGCCATCTCGTACATGCACCGCACGTTCCCCCGCACCGACATGACCGCGCTGTACATGTGCGCGGACGTGGTGCTCGTGACGAGCCTTCGCGACGGCATGAACCTCGTGGCGAAGGAATATGTGGCTTCCCGCATCGATGAGCGCGGCGTTCTCGTGCTGTCGGAATTCACGGGCGCCGCCGACGAACTGCGCGCCGCAACCCTCGTGAACCCGCACGACATTGACGAGCTCAAGTCGGCGATTCTCCACGCTCTCGCGATGAGCGAGGAGGAGCAGCAAGACAACATGCGCTCTCTTCGCCGCCAGGTGTTCGATCACGATGTGCAGCGGTGGGCGTCGGACTTCCTCGAGGCGCTTGAGCGCGTGGGTGGGGATCGCGGTGCGGAAGCCAGGAAGGCTCCGGCCCGCCCCATTCTCGGTGCCGACGCTTGCCCGCCTCGCGCTGAGCTCGATTCTGCACTCGAGGCTTTTGCGGCCACGCCGCGCGTGCTGATCGCTTCAGATTTCGATGGTGTTCTCGCGCCAATCGTGGAGAACCGCGACGAGGCGCGTGCCCTTCCCGAGTCGCTCCAGGCGCTTCGTTCCCTTTCGGGCCTCGATGGCACGAACGTCGCACTCGTGTCGGGCCGTTCCCTCGAAGATCTCGATTCGCTCACGGAGATGCCGAGCTCGGTTGTGCTGATTGGTTCGCACGGCGCCGAGGTTGGGGCGCTCCCCGACAGCATGGATGCGGGAATTCTCGATTCGTCGTCGCTCTCGATGACAGATGAGCGCCGCTCGCAGCTCGCCTCGATCACGGCGGCCCTCCAGCGGATCTCCCGCAAGTACCCCGGCACGGATGTGGAGAAGAAGCCGACCGCGGCCGTGCTCCACACGCGCAATGCGAAGGGCCGCGGCGCCGCGAACGCGACTGAGGAAGCGCTGGAATACGCGCGCTCGATTCGCCACGCGAAGGTCACGCCCGGCAAGGCCGTCGTGGAGTTCTCCGTGATCCCCGCCACGAAGGGCGAGGCGATCGAAGCTCTCGCCCGCGCGTGCGCGTGCGATGCGTGGCTCTACCTCGGCGACGATGTGACCGACGAATCCGTGTTCCACCGCGCGAGCGATAGCGACCTCACGATCAAGGTTGGCGGCGGCGAGACCGCGGCGAGCTTCCGCATCGCCGATCCGGAAGAGGTCAAGGAGCTGCTCGGGCAGCTGCTCGCGAAGCGCGCGGAGTAGGGCGGGCGTGACACCTTAGGGCCTAAAGTGTCACCGCCGAGGCGTTCGTGAAACTTTAGGTCTCAAGGTTTCACCGCTCGCGCGGGATCATTCGCCTAGTAGTTCTGCATCGCGTACGTCGCGACGCGCTCGAAGAGCACCCCGTCAACGGGCAGGGCGTTCGCGACGAACTCAGCGCGGAGGACCTCGAACACGTTGGTGCTGCCGCGTGTTGTGAGCGCCTGATCGAGCTTCATCGCAAGTTTTTCCTCCACGATGCTGCCATCGGTGTTCTCGCGCAAAACATCAAGGAGTCCGCGAAGCCGCTTTTCGACCGCGGATTCCCCTTCTCGCGGCTCAATACCGTTTTTCTTGTCTTCATTTGCAGCGGCGGCGAGGCGCGACATTCCCTTGACGAAGATGTCGAGTGCGTCCTCGCTCCCCTGCATCATTTGCGAGAACTGTTCGTTGTCGCTGTCCACGCTGAAGAGTGCCTCGATGACCTTTCGGCGCATTGTGTGGGATTTCGAGAGCGCACTTTCCGAGTTCTTGCTCGCAAGCTGTTCAACCTCGTGATCGCCCGCGAGGCGCTCCCACACGGCACCGACGTTGCGCCGACTCGTCGAATTCGAAATGTCGATTCCCGCAGCAGCGAACAGCTCATTCACCTGCTCGACTGCCAGCTGAAATGCTCCCTGGAGCGGATCACTCTCACTGCCGGAGGACACGCGCCCATCGAAGCCAGGAACGGGAAGCGGCGTGCGCGCTTCATCGATGTCGAGCTCAAGAGACTCGCCGTGCTCGACGTCGCCTGTGACAGCGGTGGCGACGATGTCAACACCGGTCACGAAGTCTTCTGCTTCTGCGCGTTTTCCGAGTTTGAGGTTGCGCGCGAGGATGTCCGCGAATATTGCGCGCTTGTGGAGCGTGACTTCTTGGAAGTCGATGAACTGGCTGAGGAAGTCCCACGCGTGCACGTATTTCACGAGGTTTGCGCGGAAGTCGGTGGTAATGGCTTTGGCGTCAGCGTCGTCATTAAGGATGGCGGCGTGGTACATGTCCGTCCACCGCGTCACAATCGGGCCGATCCTGCCTTGAAGGAGCGAGTCCTTGCGCCTCACGTCGATGTCGCGATCGAGAATGACGTTCGCGACCGCCTCCATTTCGTCTCTGTCGTAAAAGGGCGAGGAGTCGAGCAGCCGCCCGAGATCGGGCAGCGCGTTCGGGTCGACGCTCGTGTCGATCGTCGCTTGCGAATAGTAAGGCTGGAATGCACCGAGGATCGCTTCGGGTGAGTTCACGAAGTCCACGACGTAGGTTTTGGTTTTATTCTTCGAGGGCAACGTGCGGTTCAGCCGCGAGAGCGTCTGCACGGCCAGAACTCCAGAGAGCGGCTTGTCGACGTACATCGCGGAGAGTCGCGGTTCGTCGAACCCGGTCACCAACTTGTTGGCGACGATGAGGAATTTATAGCTGTCCCCATCGAACATCTTGGTCGTTTCCATGCGCCGGGAACCGTCGGCTGCGTTCTCGTTGTTGAGCGAGGATTCGGTGACGATCTGCTCAACGTCGGGATCCTTGGAAACGTCGAGCGGCTGGGAGAACGCGACGAGGGCCTGCATCCCCTGGTACTTCGGATTACTCGCGATGACGTCCTGCACTGCCCTGAACCACGTGTAGGCGCCCATCCTGTCGTCGCACACGACCATGGCCTTCGCGGTTGAACCGAGCAGGGGTCGCACGTTGTTGTGGAAGTGTTCGACTGCCACTTCAGCCTTCGCATGAATGGTCTTTTCGTGCGAACGCACGAACCGCACGAGCGCAGCGGTGGCCTCCCCCAGCACGACGTCGTCTTCGCGGCCAAGCTTGTCTTCGATCCTCGCGTAGAGATCGAGGGAGATGTAGTTCTGCAGAACGTCGAGGATGAAGTTTTCGTCGATGGCCTGCGCCATCGAGTACAGGTCGAACGGGTAGCGCCGATCGACGTTCTCGGGATCTTTCTCGCCGAAAACGGCGAGCGTTCGCGCCTTCGGCGTCGCAGTGAACGCCACAATTGTGATGTTGGTGGCTTTCGCGACAGCCGAATCTTCGAGCCGAGTGCGGTAGTCCTTTTCGACGCGCGTCAGGCCGCCGTCGCTTTCCTCTCCCTCATCAGCGGCGTCGTCGGCAGCGCGTCGCGCGGCTTCCGCGACGTCGCCAGGGAGGTCCGAGAGCGTTTCGAGGAGGGAGCGCGAGGCTTTGCCGTGCTGCGAGGAGTGGGCCTCGTCGATGATCAAGAGCCACCTGCGCCCGCGCAGTGCCGGCGAGTCTTCGATGAGCTTCGCGAGGGCGGGGAAGGTTTGAATTGTGGTGGAGAGGATCCGCTTGCCTTGCGTGAGGTAGTGGCGGAGCTTTTCCGATTTTGAGGTGTCGTCACTCGTGATGTTTTGGACCATGCCTTCGGCGGCTTGCAAAAGCGAGAGACCATCGGCGACGTTGCGGTCGAGTGACGTGCGGTCGGTGACGACGATGACGCAGTCGAACAGCTTCGAGCCGTCTTCGTGCAGCATTTTGTTGGCGCGGTGGGCGAGCCAGGCGATGGTTTTTGTTTTGCCTGATCCGGCGGAGTGCTGGATGAGGTAGCGCCTTCCGGCGGCACCTTTGCTCATGTCTTCGGTGACGCGTTCCACTGAGCGCAACTGGTGAAAGCGTGGGAATACGAGCCTGCCGTCGTTGCCTTTGGAGGAGGGTTCCCAGAGCGCGTAGTCCTTGAGGATTCGCAGCAGCAGATCGGGCGAGAACACTTTCTCCCACAAATATGCGACGCGGTACCCTTCGGGGTTGGCGGGGTTTCCTGCGCGGCCCTCTTCGGTGCCTTGGTTGAAGGGCAGGAACACGGTGTCTTTGCCCTTGAGTTCGGTGGTCATCATGACTTCGCTCGAGGAGACTGCGAAATGCACGAGGCACCGACCAGGATTCAAGAGCGGGCGCGAAGATTTTTTGGGTTTTCGGTCGCGGCGGTATTGCGCGACGGCGTCGTCGATCGACTGGGTGTTGTCGGTTTTGAGCTCCATCGTGACAACGGGGATGCCGTTGACGAGCAGAACGAGGTCGATTTCGCTCCCGTTGCCCTTTTCGAAGTGGACTTGTTGGAGCACCCGAAGGCGGTTCGTCTGGGCTTTTTCTACGGCGTCTGTTTTCGCAGGGTCGTAGGGAAAGAATCCCGCCATGTCGGGAAAAGCTACGGTTCCGAGATCGGCCTGTGTGAACGAGAATCCGTCGCGCAACGTGCCAAGCAGCCCGCCGTCGACTTTCCTGGTGATCCCATCGAGGCGTGGTTTCCGATCGAGCTCTTTCGCGAGCCGCCCGAGCAGCCTGCTCTCTCGCGATTTTTGCTCTACCTCACTTGCGTCAACGGGAATTGCGCGCTCGTATTCGCGCGGGTATTGCGTGGCCAGCCAGTGGTGCACGTCTTCCGGGAACAGCCCGAGTTCCGGGTCGAAGCCGCGATCGTTCGCGCCTTCGTTCCAGATCCATCCCTGCGCCGCAAGAGCACGGCAGATCGTGAGCTCCATTGCCTCTTCGTGAATCGGGTTCACCATGATCTAAACCTTCTTCCGTCCCGTCACCACTTCAGTAATGAGCGCCGTCTTACGCGCCTTCAGATTCTCGATCAGCTCTGTGGCCTCCTTGATGAGGAAGTCCATCTCGGCAGTCTCGCGATCCAGCTCGTCCGCGATCTCCCGCTGCTTCTCAAGGGAAGGAACCGGGATCCGAAATCTCGACACTTTCTCACTAGTGAAATGAGGGATCGTCGCAGTGTCACACACCATTTCGATACGACCATTCATCTTGGCGCTTTGCAACATGTAGTACACGAACTTTGCGTTTACCATGGATTTTTTAACTCGAACCCGATTTACAGAGTTCTGAAATCCCATATTAGGTAGATCTTCAGAAAGCAACACACTACGTCCGTACCCGGCGCCGCCTTCCACGATCAAGATGTCCCCTTTTCGAAGGGAGAAGGCTTCACGCTCAGCCGCAGAGAATTCCATTCGCTTCTCTTCAACACTTAGATCCAGTCGACCAGCAGGTTGAATGTGAGCCGCACGCAAGTACGGCAAATCTTTGCTTTCTTCATCCGAGGACGCCGCAAGCATTTTACCGATTTTTATGTCTGCAATGATCCCAAGCGGCAAATCGTTGCTGCCTGAAGCATTCACGAGCGCATCAGTCTTCGCCCCCCTCCTCAGTTCCAGGTTTTCAATCAATTCACCAAGCTCTGTGGCGAGGTCGTCTATCTTGCGAACTTCATCGTCGAGGTAGTCCGCGATGCGTCGCTGAGTGGCATATCCGGGAACCGGAAGTTTCATCATGTCGAGCCACTCCGGACTCAAATCCCACTGATTAACACGAATACCCGTTGAGTGTGCTGCATAGTAATCAATAGAGTCTTGCGAACGTAACGCATAATGCATGAAAGTCGAATCATTGTCCAACAAAGGCTCGTAGACAAAATACGCAGGGGACACAATGCCTCGAATGGATGAAATCCCCAGCGACCCCTGCCATGCCTTCATCTTATTAAATACCAAGTCGCCTGGTCGTACAAGTTGATAATCTTCTAACGCGCCAGGTCGATTATGATTATCATCTCGATCAGTTTTTCTAATAACGCCGAAGTCTCTATAAACCGATAGCAGCTCTTCATGAGGATGCCCAATTCTTCGGGGAAGTCTCCGAAATAGCGCACCAAAAGGCGTTGGTTGCCAGTCAGTCATCTGAACGCACGTCCTTGAACTTCGTGTAGATCCGCTCGAGGGAGGCAGCTATTGCGGCGTCGAGCTCTTCGAGGGACCGGGTCTCCTCGGGTTTGTAGAACAGGCGGGTGAGGGGCAGCTCCGTGCCAACCTTTGCGGCAGATTCATCCCATTGCATGTCGGGGACGAACGGGAGCACTTCGCGTTTCATGTGCTCAGCAACGTTCTCGGTGTAGGGGATCCGCTCGGTGAGTTTAGTGGAGGAATCAATGACAGGATTCCCCTTCTCATCGAGCGATTCTGGTGCGTTTTCGTCAACGATTGCGAGTGCTGCCATGATGTGCTTCAGCAGAAGTGCGCCCATCTTGACCCCGTGCTTTCTCGCCTGGGCTTTCAGCGCCTTCGGCAGCTCGTTGTACGCTCGGCCAGCCATGTTGCGAACGACTGGCTCATGCTCGGAGAATGCCGACTTATGCTCAAGCGCCTGTTCGACCGTTTCATCGGTGACAGACACCGAATAGTGGGCAGTCTTGAACATCGGCACGTCGCGGTACGTGAGTTCGTCGGGAGTGACGATGATCGAGTGCTCGTTCGGTTCGAAGTTCTTATAGAGCTTTGTGATCTCCCGAATATTCGCATCACTGAGTTCCACGCGCTTTTGGCCCATGTTTTTGCGCATGGACGCGCACATCTCGGTCGCGTCAATGAACTGAATCTTCCCCCGCCTGCGGGGTTCCTTGTTGCGATCGAGAATCCACACGTAGGTCGCGATGCCGGTGTTGTAGAACATATCGTTCGGCAGCGCGATAATCGCATCCAGGATGTCGTTGCCGCCCTCGGCACCGATAAGGAATTTACGGATGCCATCAGGGCCCGACTCTGCATCGCCGGTAAACAACGGGGAGCCGTTGGTGACGACTGCGGCTCGCCCGCCTTTGGTAGGACCATCCGCGGGGGCGAGTTTGTGTGCGATGTGCATGAGGAAGAGCATCTGCCCATCACTTACTGACGGCAGACCCTCCGAAAACCGAGGATCACCCAGCTCTTGAAGCTCTTTGACTTTTCCCTGGAACGCCTTCCACGACGAGCCATAGGGAGGGTTCGCGAGGATGTAATCGAACTTTTGATCCTTGTACTGATCGTTCGTCAGGGAATTACCGAACTTGAGAACCTCCGGATCTCTGAACCCCTGCATGAGCAGGTCCGATTTGCCGAGTGCATACGACGACTCCTTGAGCTCTTGGCCCGCGATCACGACATCGATGCCCGGGTTGATTTTGCGGAGCGCGTTGCGCGCAGTAATGAGCATGCCACACGTGCCGGCCGTCGGATCGTAAACCGTGCGAATGATGCCGTCGTCTTCAAGCTCCGTGTCGTCCGAAGTGAACAGGATCGAGGTCATAAGCCGCACGGCATCGCGCGGCGTATAGAACTCACCGGCATCTTTCGCCTTGCGGGCGAACGAGCGGTACATGAGGTTCTCAAAGATGTCACCCATCGTGTGATCCTGGAGGGCTGCGTCGCTCATGTCGATCGAGGCGAAATGATTCACCATGTTCCACAGTTGATCGTTGCGATCAAGGAAGTCGATGAGCTTTTCGAACTCGAACGCATCCCAGATGCCCAGGATGTTTGCCGAGAACGAGTGGAGGTATTGCTTCAGCCCGGAGTTCAATTCGTCGTCCGAGGTTGCGAGACGCTCGAGCGATAGTTTCGAAGTGTTCCAGAACCGCAAATCAAACAGACTCTCGATCTTCATCGCAAGGACATGCGGAAGCGTACCCTTCGCGGTCTCGCGACTGACGAGGTCGAGTACCTGAGGCTTCGTAGGCTCGAGCCTTCCTTCGAGGCGACGCAGCACCGTGAACGGGATGATGTAATCGCCGTAGTTTTCCGCGGGAACGATGAGGCGAAGGAAATCGTCGGCAGTTTGCCACACCGCCCTCTCCAACACGTTCACCTTGGCCGTTTGTTTCGGAGTGATCGAATCGAGAAGTTCAGAAGTGTCGGTCATCGCCCGTTCCCGTAATTCATGCAACTGACCGTTCGATTCTCTCATAGCCGCAGGCTGGGATTAGCGGGCACCCTAGGCGAACACCTGGAACTACGCCGCGCTGCCACGAAGCGCGTCCAGGACTCGGATCCCGCGACCGTGACCTACGCGCCGAGCAAAATCACCACTCCAAGCACTGGACACGAAAGAGAAGATGGGTAGGCTGGCAGCATCAGGTCCAGTGGTTGCTGGACTCGTCCGGGAAACGGGCGGCGCACAACGCCGCGCTCCTTAAGTGGATCCGCCCCGGGGAGTCCAGGAGCTGCTGGATTTTTGACGAAGTCGCCCTTGCCAGCGAGACAATCGAAGGCGTCCACCTAATCATCCACAACAATCACTAAATGTCGAGTGGGCTCCTAACACTCCACTATCAACCGCCACACCAAACCAGCGATCGACGTAGTCGTGAAGATCAGCTTTCAGTGCAGTTAGACGTATCAAGTCTGTAATCGATCACGAATAAACACCGCACCGCCCCAAGCAACTTCACTCTCAAGACCAAGATCCCAGGGCTTGACACCATTCTTCCGATCATCTCAATTAGAAGATCATGATTGTGTAAACTTGAAATATGAGCAGCGAGCTAAAAGCTTTCATCATCGAAAACGGTGAAAATTGGATTCGCCGGATAAATAACCCAGGCGAAGCGCCACTGTCAGAGTCCGCGAAGCTCTACGACCCTACCCCTCTCCCTGGGGAGAAGATCGACCTGGCGACCTTCACATGGCGAATTCTTTCTCAAGGTGGCGAGGCATACGTTGCCCACCACAATTTCCTAATGGCGACCGCTGGGGGACTCTCCCTACGGCCCTCCTTCGTATTATCCCGCACAGCCGCGATTGCCGCAGTACGTACACTCTACATATTAAGCGGAGAATCACGCACGGAAAGACGAAAGAGAGCACTTCAGATCATGAATGACGACGCTGATACTCTTACGAAATTCTCAAAGATAGACTTTGATCACAAGAGTCGTGTCGATACCTCGTATCTGAGCAACACGGCTAAGTCGTATCAAAAAGCCATTGGTGATGAGTTGGAAAAGTTGGGGCTCAAAGCTCGCTCACACAAGTCCGACAGTGATCTTTTCGAGTTGGCAGCAGAGTGGTACGGCAGCAAACGATCTGAAGCTCTGGAGAATATCAGCCTTTATTGGAATCACTCGTCAGCAATTGTTCACGCACGCGCGCTTACTTGGAATACCGGCCTGGACACTCTTGAACTAGATGAGCAGCTTTGTAAAGCTTGGGGAGTGCCGGCAGAGCTACTCGAGTACGCATGGGATGCATGGCAAGCGGCCGTAGCACCGACCCGAACTCAATCGACCACGCCCGACGCACTTCCACTCGAACATAAACCCCTTAGAACACTTGCAAGGCGCCTGTTGACTAGGGGTCGCCGAGCAACCCGTTCATGAGACTCTGATCGGGTCTCATATCTTC
Source organism: Dermabacter sp. (assembly GCF_032550575.1). Lineage (NCBI taxonomy): Bacteria > Bacillati > Actinomycetota > Actinomycetes > Micrococcales > Dermabacteraceae > Dermabacter > Dermabacter sp. The sequence goes on from NZ_JAWFZC010000001.1 coordinate 511,534, forward strand.
ACCTCCCGCTCCAGCACCCGATCAGGAATCATCACCTCACGGGCGGATTAGTCGAAGATGGGGACAGCGTAGACCGCGGTCTTTGCTTCTTCGGAGTAAACCTGGCTACTCGGGTAATGGGGGAGTGGATCACCGAAATTTCATCATCCTCCGGCTATTCGCGGCAGAGAACAAAGTGCACGTAGGAATCGTCGGACTTGGTATACCGACACTCGATGGTACTCTCTCCCCAACCCGGCCCCATCGAAGAAATCCAGCCCACTCACGACTACTATCGTGGCGGGCTGAACTGTTGGCGTCATGCTAGCAAAGTTTCGGCGCCGACGCGGCGGCGGCGACGCGAGACTCCTCAGGGGTTCTGCGAAGCTGCCCGCGGAAGCTACGCCACATTGAGCGTAGTTTGGCAAAAATGACTCGAGAATCAACCGTCGTTTCGGCGGGGAAATCGCAGGCAATTGGGGCTCTTGGGGGCCGTTACAGGATTCGAACCCACCATCGCTCAACGACCACTGCTTCTGCCTCAGCGGTGCCCTAGGTCATGCGAAGAACCCTCTCAGGCCAAAACGCCTTTGAGATTCACAAGTCAATTTCCCGCCCCAGCACCCAATCTGGAATCATCACCTCGCGGGCGTAGTAATCGAAAATGGGGGCGGCTTCTGCTGCGGTCCAGACATCCTCGGGATAAACCTGGATGCTCGGGTAGCGGGGATGGATCGCCGAAGTTTCATCGCCCTCCGGCTCTTCGCGACAGAGAACAAAGTGCACGTAGGTGCCGTCGGACCTGGTGTAACGAAACTCGATCGTGAGGCGCTCGGCAGTGCCCGCACACTGAAGGTACTGGTCGAGATAGTCGGGGATGGCAAAATCCTCGTCTGCCGGATAGTGCCACAGCACGAGCGAGTGGAGATTCTCGCCGTCCATGCGCTCGAGGGTGCGCTCTAGGCCGATTTCGCACTCATGCTTCGCCTCGTACGAGGTTTCACCATTGATCGTGAGGGCCGGTACCCATTCTGTATCCGTCATGAGGCGACTCTACCGCGACGGCAAAAAAATAGTGGCGCCCGCGACAGGACTCGAACCTACGACCTTCTGCTCCGGAGGCAGACGCTCTATCCACTGAGCTACGCGGGCAACCGTGCCAGTCTAGCAAGATCGGGCACGGGGCGCGCCCTGAGGGCGCGAAACGTGATGCGCTAGGCGGGAACAGGCAGCTGGGCGCCGTGAAGAACCGCCGACGGATCCGCCGCGATACCGAGGCCACTCGGCTCGGCGCCGCTGCGCACAAGAAGATCGCCGACGGCGGCAATCATCGCGCCGTTGTCGGTGCACAGGCTCGGCGGTGGCACACGAAGCTCAATGCCGAGCTTGTCGCACTGCTCCTGCGCCTTCTTGCGAAGATGCCGGTTCGCGGCGACGCCACCAACCATGACGAGGGTGCTCAGCTTCTTCTCCTGGCACGCCTTCACAGCCTTGGTCACGAGCACGTCTACGACCGCCTCCTCGAAGGATGCAGCAATGTCCGCGACGGGAACAGCGGCGCCGGTGCGCTCGATCTGCTCCACGGTCCGGGCCACGGCCGTCTTCACTCCCGAGAACGAGAACGTGTACGGGTGATCACCCGCACGGAGCATCGCGCGCGGGAACCGGAACGCCTCGCGGTCCCCCTCGAGGGCAGCCTTCGAGATTGCGGGACCGCCGGGGTAACCGAGACCGAGCAGGCGGGAAACCTTATCGAAGGCCTCACCCGCGGCGTCGTCGAGAGTGTCACCGAGGTGCACGATCGGGTCACGAACGAGGTCGCGAACCTCGAGAATAGACGTGTGGCCGCCAGAGACGATCAGGATGATGCTGTGATCGGGAAGCGGGCCGTGCTCGAGCGTGTCGGCAGCGGCGTGACCAGCGAGGTGGTGGACGCCGTACAGAGGCTTATCGAGAGCCCACGCGATCGACTTCGCCGCCGCGAGGCCCACGTGTACGGCCGTGGCAAGGCCCGGGCCGGAGGTTGCGGCGACGTGCGTGATGTCTTTCGGCTCAACGCCGGCGTCTTGAAGCGCGATCTGGAGAGTGGGGACAACCGCATCAAGATGCGCGCGTGCAGCGATCTCGGGAACGACTCCCCCGAATTCCGCGTGTTTCGAAGCGGATGAGGCAAGCCCCTGACCTAGAAGCTTTCCCTCACTGACAATGCCGAAGCCGGTCTCATCGCACGAGGACTCGACTCCAAGAACGACCGGGCTCAACGCCACAGCGACATCGGATCGACGTGGCTTTCGCCCTTCTTCAGGCCGAAGTGAAGGTGGCAGCCGGTCGAGCGGCCGGTGGAGCCAACCTTGCCCACCTGCTGGCCCTTCTCAACCGTGTCGCCCGCGCTCACAGATACGGATGAAAGGTGGTAGTACTCGGTCTGAGCACCGTTGCCGTGATCGAGCACGACGGCAATGCCGCTCCCGGAGCTCTTGTACCCGGCGATCTCGACGGTGCCGGACTCAGCGGCGTAGACGGGGGTGCCACAGTTCGCGCCGAAGTCAACGCCATCGTGCATTTTGCGATACCCGAGAGTCGGGTGAATGCGGTAGCCAAACGGTGACGTTATAGGCGCGCCAGGAGTGGGCTTTTGCCACTGACCCTCGCCGGCGACATCGCCAGCATTGAGAGCGCTTCCGGTGAGAGGCGAATCAGCCTTGGCCTCAAGGTTCCCCTCGATGGTGCTATCCGCGTAGCTGACCTGGTCAGTCTGGGTGGCTGCCGGGATCGCCGCGTTTGCAACGGGAGAAGGCGAAGCAACTTCCTGCGCCTTGGAGGCGACGGGCTGCGATGTGGCCTCGACACTCGAGGGAAGAGCCGTGCCCTGATCGGCGGCGGCAGCGGCGAGAGGAACGGCAATTGTCGCCGTGGCGAGGGCGCCCACAACGCCGACCTTCATGGCCGAGCTCGCAGCCTCCGAGTTGCGTCGTGTCCCCTGTGCCGGCTGGAGGGGCCTCATCTGTGCCCTTCCGGCTGCGCGATGCTTCGCCACGTTGAGTGTCCTTCTGCCTTGCCAATGTTCGGTGGTCGCGCGAGCATCTCTCGCGCGAGCTCTTGCGGAGGGGGAAGCTCCGCTTTTCAAGCCACTACTAACGTAGGCCCGCGAAGAGCCCCAACCGTCCCACCTGGCCGAGTGATTGCCGAATTTTTACCGTCGGCGTCTCTCCCATCACGGTTCAGGCGCGCAAAGCCCCTCCACAGCACTTAACTGCCCACAGTCACCCGTGACGAGCGTCACACGTCTTTACTGTGCGGGTGAGGGGCGCGCGGCCGTCGGTCGCGATCCCCCGAGCCGCTGACGCTGCATGACGTCATTGACTTCGCCCACGAGCTCTTCAAGGACGTCCTCGAGGAATACCGCGCCCACGCTGCGATGGTTCGCGGAGTCGACGCGAGCCATGTGCGCACCGTTGTACTGCATCGCGCGCAACACCTCTTCCACGTCGTCGTCGTCGGCAACCGACACGACCGCGCGCACCTTCCCGGGGCTTACCGGTGTGGTGTAGACGGCCGGGTCCTCGTCATCGAGCACGATCATGTCCTTGAGGTGCAGGTAGCCCACGAGGTCCCCCGCATCGTTCTTCACGCCGAGGCGGCTGAAGCCCGTGCGCGCCACGATCTCCTCGAACTCCTGGGGGGTGATGCCGTAGCCGACGGTCACCACATCATCCATGGGCACCATGACATCACCCGCAACGTGATCGGAGAATTGGATCGCTCCCTTGAGCAGACCCTGTTCATCGTCAAGGAGCCCCTCGCGTTCAGATTCGTCCACGATCGCGGCGATGTCCTCGGCCGTGAACTGTGAGGATACTTCGTTTTGTGGCTCAACTCCGATGAGACGCAGCGAGGCGTTCGCGGTGGCATTGAGAAGCCAAATCACGGGTCGGAGAATCTTGGTGAGCCACACGAGCGGGGGTGCGAGGAGCCGCGCCGAGCCCACCGGAAGCGCGATCGAAAGGTTCTTCGGCACCATTTCGCCGAGCACCACGTGAAGGTAGCTCGCGATCAGAAGCGCAATCGTGAACGAGATCGGGTGCACGAGCGCCTCGGGAACGTTGAAACTCTCGAAGATCGGTTCAATCAAGTGCGCGATCGCGGGTTCTGCAACCGCACCGAGCGTCACGGAGCACACGGTCACGCCGAACTGGGCGGTTGCGAGCATGAGCGAGACATGCTGGATCGCCCACAGCGCCGTCTTCGCGCCGGGCTTGCCTTCGGCCGCGAGTGGCTCGAGCTGACTGCGGCGCACACTCATGACGGCAAACTCGGCCCCCACGAAGTAGGCGTTACCAACGAGCATCGCAAGGCCGATGAGGAGCGCGGAAAGATCACTCATGGTCGTCCCCCTCCTCGTCGTCAACGCGTGCACGCGCTTCGTCAGAGAGCAGTTTCATATCGACCGTGTCCACGCGTCGGCCGTCGAGCGCAGTGACCGCGAATCGTACGCCGGGGACCTCCACGACGTCGCCAACCTGCGGGAGTCGCTCGAGGCGGTCCATGATGAGCCCGCCGAGCGTCTCGTAGTCGGGCGATTCGGGAACGATCACGCCCATATCGCGGCGAATTTCGTCGGGTCGCATAAGGCCCGAGAGGGTCCACTCGTCGATCCCGCCCTGCGCGAAACGTTCGGGCTCATCGGTGTCGTGCTCGTCAGATACCTCACCCACGATCTCTTCGATCACGTCTTCGAGGGTGACGATGCCTGCGGTTCCGCCGTATTCGTCGATCACGACGGCGAGCTGCGCACCCTGGGCGCGGAGGTCCTCGAGCAGAGAATCAAGACCGACGGTTTCAGGAACCCGTACGACCTCGCTCATGATCTCTTTCACGCTCGTGCTCGAGCGCTCGGAGCGAGGAAGCTTGATCGCCTGGCGCGCCTGCACGATACCCACAACGTCATCTTCGCTCTCGTCAGTCACGGGAAAGCGGGACTTGCCGGAGTCAGCGGTGAGGGCGAGCACTTCCGACGCCGGCTCGCTCATATCGATGCTGATCATCGCACCGCGGTGCGTCATCACGTCGGCGGCAGTGCGATCGGCCAGCTGTAGCGTGCGCGAAAGAAGAATCGCCGTGCCCTCATCGAGCGTGCCCGCCTGGGCCGAGTGCCTCACGAGCGAATCGAGCTCGGCGGGTGAGCGCGCAGCCGAGAGCTCCTCTTGCGGCTCGACTCCAAGCAAGCGCAAAAAGAAGTTCGCGGTCGCGTTGAACATCATGATGAGCGGCTTGAGCGCGATCGTGAAGCCGTGCTGAAGGGGCGCCACGATCTTCGCCGTTTCAAAAGGCGCGGCGATCGCAAGGTTCTTGGGGATGAGCTCACCGAACACGACCGAGAAACCGTAGGAGAGCACCATCGCGAGAGTGAGCGCAGTGGTGGCGACAAGTGATGCTTCCATGCCGGTGAAGGCGAGTAGGCTCGAGAGGACTTCGGTCAGCGGGTCTTTAACCGCGAAACCGAAGATCAACGTCGTGATGGTGATACCCACCTGGGCACCCGAAAGGTTCGTGGAAAGGTGCGTGAGAGCGCTCATGACGCCCCTCGCGCCTTTATCACCGCGCGCCACGGCCTTTTCAACCGTGTGCTTATCGAGCGCAACGAGGGAGAACTCAGAGGCCACAAAAATAGCGGTGCCGGCGGTGAGGAGAAGCCCCACGCCGAGGAGGATCCAGGTCATGATGCCCGCTCACCGCTCACGACACACAGGAATGAAGCGCCGCACGAGCGACCTCGGTGAGGGGGCATGCAACTTCGAGGGGGTGAATCGTTCTCGTTCATCGTAGGCGCCACTATAGTGCACGATTCCTTCACAGTGACGGGTCGATTCACACAATAGGCTTGGGAGCATGATGAGGACCTCAATCACCCCCGCGAGCGCCGCGGAGCACCACGCCCGGATCGTCGTTGTCGAGGATGAGCGCACGATCGCACGCACGATTAGCGACCGCCTGAGCGCTGAAGGTTGGGCTGTCGCCATCGCTCACGATGGCCCCTCGGGCGTCACGGCGATCGAAAACTTCAAGCCCGATGCCGTCGTCCTTGACGTCATGCTCCCCGGCTTCGATGGGCTCGAAGTGTGTCGGCGAGTCCGTGGTCTCGGCGAGTTCGGGGTACTCATGCTCACGGCCCGCGATGAAGAGGCCGACATGCTCGTGGGGCTCGGTGTGGGAGCCGACGACTACATGACCAAGCCCTTCTCGATGCGCGAACTCGTCGCTCGACTCAAAGCTCTCGTGCGGCGCGTGCGCCGAAGCTCCTCCGCACCCGCAACCGCCAATGCGCCCTCCACGATCGAGCTCGGCGACCTCCACATCGACCGCGATTCGAGGCGAGTCACGCGGGGCGGAACCGAGGCACACCTCACCCCCACCGAATACGACCTGCTCGTGTGCCTCGCACTCGCCCCCGGAACCGTGCTCACGCGCGAGCAGCTCCTCGAGGACGTATGGGACTGGGTCGATGCAACCGGAACGCGCACGGTTGATTCCCATGTCAAGGCGCTTCGCCGCAAACTCGGAAGCGATCTTGTGAGGACCGTGCACGGGGTCGGGTACGCGCTCGAAGTTCCGGAGGGCTCGCTCGCGTGAAGGTTCCGACGCAGGCTCTCGACGGATCGCCCCTTCAGCGCTTTGGCGCGTTCAAGGTCAAACTCGGGGTCATCGTTGCCGTCTCCGTGCTCGTTGCTGCCCTCCTCGGTTGGGCCGGATCGGCCGCAGGACTGAGCCCCCTGCTTTTCATTCCCCTCACGGTTTTCGCTGCGCTCCTCGTCACCCAGATCCTCGCGCGTGGCATGACGCGTCCCTTGCGGGAAATGACCGTCGCCGCAAAAGCGATGGCGATGGGTGACTATGGCAGGCGTGTCACGACAAAATCCCGCGACGAAGTGGGCCAGCTAGCGTCGGCCTTCAACTCAATGTCCGCCGAGCTCGCCCGCACGGACGAGCTACGCAGAGACCTCGTGGCCAACGTCTCCCATGAACTTCGCACGCCCGTCGCGGCGCTGAGGGGTCAACTCGAAAATATGGTCGACGGCGTTACCCCCGCCACGACGGAAAGCCTCGCGATCGCGCTCAATGAAACCGAACGCCTCACAAGGCTCGTGACCCACCTGCTCGACCTTTCGAGACTCGAAGCGGGAGTCGTGGATATCGAACGCGAGCGGATTGAACTCACGCCGTTTTTGCATGAGGCTGTCGATACCGCTCAGCTTGCCGCCCGGACCCAAGAGCGCGACGTGCGCTTCGTGATCGACGTGCAGCCGCAAGAATTGACCGTCGATGCCGATCCCGCACGCATCCACCAGGTCATCGCGAACCTCCTCGACAATGCGTCCAGGCATTCGCCGAGCAGAGGAACGATCTACGTGCGGGCGTGGAGGCTCGAGGACCGCGAGCATGTTGCCATAGAAGTGCGAGACCAGGGGCCCGGAATCGCCGAGGCCGACCGCGAGACCGTCTTCGAGCGGTTCGAGCGAGGTGGGAGCCCCGATCACAGCGGCGGTACGGGTCTCGGCCTCGCTATCGCCCGCTGGGCGGTCGAGCTGCACGGCGGAACGATCGACGTCATCGACCATCCCGGGCGTGGCGCGAGAGATCCGAGTTCAACGATTCGTGTCGTGCTACCGAGCACTCCCCAAAGTGAAGAGCGCACATTCCGTTAGTCTTGGTCGTTAGAAGTTTTCTCACATCGGAAGAGGCGATGGTCTGTGCATGAGGCCCACGAACAAGCATCGGACGAATCTTTCGGGCCGAATCAATGGCTTGTCGACGAGCTGCGCGCGCAGTTCGAGAAGGACCCCCGAAGCGTCGACCCCACATGGGCCGCGTATTTCACGTCCCACCCGCGCACGGGCACACACCCGGACCCCGAGACCGCCGCAACGACAAAGGCTCACGAGCCCGCTGAGGCACGCCCGGCTGCCAAGCCCGAACCCGCCGAACGCTGCTCGCGTGAAAAAGAGTCGACGGTGACCCACAGCCACAGCGGCATCTCGTCAGCGTCGGACCGCCCCCGCAACCCGACCACCGAAATCCCCGCCCTCACCGCGTTCGAACCAACCGAACCCGAGCCGAGCCGAATGCGCGGGCCCGCCGCCGCGATCGTCAAAAACATGGACGAATCGCTCACGATTCCCACGGCAACGAGCGTGCGCGACATTCCCGTCAAGCTCATGTTCGACAACCGCGAGGTCATCAACGGACATCTGCGCCGCATGCGCGACGGAAAAGTGAGCTTCACCCACCTCATCGGCTACGCGATGGTCGAGGCGATCAGCGAAGTCCCCGACATGAACAACGGCTTTGAAATGCGGGACGGCAAGCCCACGCTTCTCACGCGCGAAGACATCAACTTCGGCCTCGCGATCGATATTCGCAGGGCCGACGGCCGCCGAGGCCTCGTCGTGCCCAACATTAAAGGCGCCGGCCGCCTCTCATTCCGGCAGTTCCGCAATGAATACGACAGGATCGTGAAGCGCGCCCGCGCGGGCCAACTCACAATTGCCGACTTCGAGGACACGACGGTCTCGCTCACGAACCCCGGCGGCATCGGCACCGTCCACTCGGTGCCGCGCCTCATGAAGGGCCAGGGCGTGATCGTGGGCGTGGGCGCTATGAACTACCCGGCGGCGTTCCAAGGGGCAAGCCCCGAGACACTCTCACAGCTCGCCATCTCAAAGGTCATGACACTGACCTCGACCTACGACCACCGCGTGATTCAGGGCGCAACCTCCGGCGAGTTCCTCAAGGTCATGGCGGCCAAGCTCATGGGCCTCGATGGTTTCTACGAGCGCATCTTCACTTCGATGCGCGTACCGTACGAGCCGATCCAATGGGTTCCCGACAACCCGCTCAAAGATTCCGAGCAGGAAAAGTTCGCGCACGTCATGGATCTCATCCACGCGTACCGTACGCGCGGGCATCTCGTCGCCGACATCGACCCTCTCCAATATCGCCAGCGGAAACACCCCGACCTCGACGTCTCCACCTACGGCCTCACGCTCTGGGACCTCGACCGCACATTCCCCACGCGCGGCTTCGGCGGAACCGAGAGGGCGACCCTTCGCGACATCATCGAGAAGCTTCGCGATGCCTACTCGCGCACAACCGGGGTCGAGTACATGCACCTCACCGACCCCGAAGAACGACTCTGGTTCCAGGCGCAAATTGAGTGTCCTCGCGAGCCGTTCACGAAACAAGAGCTCACGCACATCATGGACCGCCTCAACGCCGCCGAGGCCTTCGAGCAGTTCCTTCAAACGAAGTACGTGGGCCAGCGGCGCTTCTCGCTCGAGGGCGGCGAAGCGATGATCCCGCTCCTCGACTCCATCATGTCGGGCGCTGCGCGCGCCGGGATGGACGAAGTGTGCATCGGCATGTCCCACCGCGGGCGTCTCAACGTCCTCGCAAATCTCGCGGGCAAAAGCCACGCGCAGATCTTCCAGGAGTTCGAAGGCACGGAGGATGCCGATGAACTCGGTTCGGGCGACGTCAAATACCACCTCGGCACCGAGGGCTCGTTCACGTCGTGGGATGGTCACAGCACAAAGGTGTATCTCGCCGCTAACCCGAGCCATCTCGAAGCCGTCAACCCCGTTCTCGAGGGGATCGTGCGCGCAAAACAAGACCGCTCCACGAACCGCACGCTCGACTTCCCCATCCTGCCGATCCTCGTGCACGGCGACGCGGCGTTTGCCGGCCAGGGTGTCGTGACCGAAACGCTCAACCTTTCCGAGCTTCGCGGGTACCGCACGGGCGGCACGATTCACGTAGTGGTCAACAACCAAATCGGATTCACGACATCGCCGGATTCATCGCGCAGCTCGTTCTATTCGACCGACATCGCGAAGGGCACGCAGCTGCCGATTTTCCACGTCAACGGCGACGACCCCGAGGCCGTCGTGCGGGCTGCTGAAATCGCATTCGCGTACCGTCAGCGCTTCCACCGCGACATCGTGATCGACATGGTGTGCTACCGCCGCCGCGGTCACAACGAGGGGGACGACCCGTCGATGACCCAGCCGCTCATGTACAAAATCATCGAAAACAAGCCGAGCGTACGCAATCTGTTCACGGCAACGCTGCTCGAGAGAGGCGACCTCTCCGACGACGAGCTTCAAGGCGTCGTCGAGAACTTCCACTCTCACCTCGAAAACGCTTTCGCCGGCTCCCGCGCGGGCGCCCGTGTGACGGGGGCGAGCGTTCGCGGGCTCGAGCTGCCCGACTCGCAACAGGCGAGCGAACCACCGCACGAAGCGCCCGCGTTCGACACGGGCGTGAGTCGTGACATCCTCGAGAAGATCGCCGACGCCCACGCCGCCTACCCCGACGAGTTCACGCCGCACCCCAAGATCGCGCAGCTCGCGACCAGGCGTATTGCGATGAGCCGCCAAGGCGGCATCGATTGGGGCTTCGGAGAGATCCTCGCATTCGGCTCTCTCCTCGTCGAAGGTTGCTCGGTTCGCCTCGCCGGCCAGGATTCACGGCGCGGCACGTTTACCCAGCGCCATGCCGTGTTCATCGACGGTAAAACCCAGGACACGTGGACCCCGCTGCAGCACATCGACCGCCAGCAAGCAACGTTCAGCGTGTTCGATTCCTCGCTGAGCGAGTTCGCGGCCCTCGGATTCGAATACGGCTACTCGGTCGAAGCGCTCGATTCCCTCGTGCTGTGGGAGGCGCAGTTCGGCGACTTTGCGAACGGCGCCCAAACGATCATCGACGAGTTCATCGCAAGCAGCGAGCAAAAATGGGGTCAGCGTTCCGGCGTGACGCTCCTGCTCCCCCACGGGTATGAAGGCCAGGGCCCCGACCACAGCTCCGCGCGCCCCGAACGCCTCCTCCAACTGTGCGCCGAACAGAACATGCGCGTCGTCGCCCCCTCAACGCCGGCGAACTACTTCCACTTGCTTCGCCGACAGGCAAAACGCCCACAAAAGCGCCCCCTCATCGTTCTCACGCCCAAGTCGATGCTGAGGAACAAAGCTGCAGCGAGCAGCGTCGAAGAATTCACCTCCGGAACGTTCATGCCGGTGGTTCCCGACCGAGGCCGCAACGCCGAGAGCGTGACGCGCGTGCTGCTGTGTTCGGGCAAGATCTACTGGGAACTCGACAAGGAGCGAAAGAAGCGCGGCGATGAAACCACGGCAATCGTGCGCCTCGAGCAGCTCGCCCCGCTCCCGAGCGACGCGCTGCGCGACGCCCTCGCTCCATTCGGCGACGTCCCGCTCACGTGGGTCCAGGAGGAGCCACTCAATCAAGGCGCGTGGGGCCACCTCGCGATGAATCTTCCCCGCGACATTTCCGCGCGGCTGCACGTGCTCGCACGCCCCGCCTCGGCGAGCCCCGCAGCGGGTACCATGAAGAGGCACCTTGTTGAGCAACGCGAACTTCTCGACCGCGCCTTCTCACAGGACACACTCGAGAGGTAGAGGGAAATCCCACTCGCGTAGGAGCACCATCGGGTCGTGGGCAAGCGTCGGAACCCCGCCCCAAGGCCTCCACCGCCGCAACCGCCATCGAAGCCAACCGAAGGGACCGCACGTGACTTCTTCCCCCGCCCCAGCACAGCCGCGCGTTCGCGTCATCGCGCTTGGCGATGAAATGCTCGCCGGCGCCGGCGACCAGCGCGCGATGGGATGGTTCACGCGCGCCCTCGCCCAGCACAATGGTTCGGGCGATCTCGTGGACTCCTACACCGCCGCGATCCCCGGCGAAACCACCGCGGAACTCGCACGGCGATGGGAAGCCGACGTCACTCGCTTGCTCGACACTCACAACACGGGCGAAAGCGATGACACGCAGCACCGCGTCGTGGTTGCTCTCGGCTGCGCCGACCTCGACGCTGGCATCAGCATCGCGCGCTCGCGCCTCAATCTCGCAACGGTCCTCGACGGCCTCGGCCACCTTCGGATCCCCGTCTTCGTCGTAGGCCCTGCCCCCTCGAAGGACCGTGAACGCACCGACGCGATCCTGGAGCTTTCGCACGCTTTCCACGACGTGTGCGCACGCCGCCGCATCCCCTACGTGGACCCAGCGGCCGCGCTTGCCCACCACGATCAATTCCTCGCCGATGTCGCGCGCTCGCCGCGCGATTTGCCGTCGCAAACCGGATACGGGCTCATTACGTGGCTCGTGCTTCACGGCGAATTCTCGGAATTCCTCGCGGCGCAGTAGGCATCAACCCCGCGTGATGTTGATCCCCTCGCGGCATGACCCCCGCGGTCACGCGCGTGAAGTGTGAGACAATACCGGGGTTGCCTTCGCACCTGATGTGCGGGCAGTGACTCACGAATCGAACGAGAAGGAGAGTGCCATGAGCAAGCGCGGACGCAAGCGCAAGTCGCGTAGGAAGAACAACGCGAACCACGGTAAGCGCCCCGGCGCCTGAGCAACGCGCTCGGCACGCGAATCCGTAAAACGCCCGGCTGACGATGTCAGCCGGGCGTTTCTTCGATGATGGTGGCGGAGCAGTCAGCCGCGCGCGGGACCCTCACTCGTGCGGGTAACGGCGATCGATTCACTGCGCACGGTGCCGTCGGGCCCATAGCTCACGCGCACCTCGCGATAGGTGAGGGTGCGCGCCGAGCCACGCACGCGCTCGCGAAGTTCTTCGGAGGCACGACCCGCGCATGACGCGCGCAAAAGCTGGCGTACAAGTCGCGCCTGCTCGATTTCTCGCGCACATGCGGCGCACTCTCCAAGATGGCTTTCGAGTTCAACCGCTTCGGCGTCGCTCAGCCGCCCGGTGAGGGCGCGATCGACCCGATCCATGAGGCGCTCAAGCGCTGGATCACCCACGAGTAGCCCCTTTCGTTGGTCTCAGCCCTGCCGACTCGGTGCCGCGTCTCGCGGCATTTACACGGACATTGAACGCCTCACATGCACCTTTTATTCCCCTCACGCTTGCGTCTCCTCGCCCGCGGCGGAATCGGAATCGCGCAAATAGCCGCGCTCGCGCGCGTACTGCTCGAGCGAAGCGCGCAGGAGCCCGCGCCCCCGGTGGATACGCGACATCACGGTGCCGATCGGCGTGCCCATGATCTCGGCGATTTCCTTGTATGAGAACCCTTCGACGTCCGCAAGGTAGACCGCTTCGCGGTAGTCGTCACGGAGGTCGTTCAGCGCGTCTTGAATATCGCCTTCGGGAAGGAGCGCGAGTGCTTCGGCTTCAGCGCTGCGAAGCCCCGTGCTGTCGTGAGAGGCTGCGCGGGCAAGCTGCCAATCTTCAACCTGCTCGCCTCCGGATTCCTTGGGGCGGCGCTGCGCTTTTCGATACGACGAGATGAAGGCGTTGTGCATGATGCGGAAAAGCCAGGCGCGCATGTTCGTCCCCGCCTTGAAGCTCGTGGAAGCGCGAAATGCCCGCACATAGGTATCTTGAACCAGGTCCTCGGCGTCGTGCTGATGCCGCGTGAGGCGAAGCGCACCCGAATACAGTGCGTCGATGTGACTGAGCGCCTCGTGCTCAAATTCCTCGGGGCTGAGCGTCGTGGGTGACTCGGTGTCCGCCTGTGCTGCGGCAGCCTGTTCATCGCGCTCCACAGCACCCTCCACATCGCTCCCCGGACCGGGGAACTTCTCGTTCTCGCTCATCGCTTCGACTCTACGCTGTTCAGGTGGGAGTTTCATGCGGTGCGGTAGTCTTGGCGTGTTCCGATTCGCATGGCTTTACAAAGGAAGCTGAGGAAAGCATGTCCCTCGTTCGCCGCATCGCACGCCCCCTTCTCGCCGCACCGTTCATCTTCGAGGGTGTGCAGACCGCCATCCGCCCGGATCGCGTTCTCGATGCTCTTCCCGTAACGATCGCCGACATCGACGAGCAGGTCTCCAAGAGCCCGCTCCCGACCGACGCCGAAACGATTCTTCGCGCCGCCGGTGGCCTTGCCGCTGTCGCTGGCGCTGCCTTCGCGCTCAACAAAAAGCCGCGCCTTGCCTCCGCCACCCTCCTTCTCACCACCACGGTCGGCCTCGCAGGCCGCAAGCGTGTCTGGGAGCTCAAGGGCACCGAGCGCACCGAGGAACTGCGTGCGATCGCCGGTGACCTCGGCCTCCTTGGTGGCATTCTCCTCGCGGCTGTCGACACCGACGGTAAGCCCTCGCTCGCCTACCGCGTCGACAAGGCCATCGAGCGCGCCCAGAAGTCCGCTGCCGAAAAGCAGCGCGAGCTCGAAAAGGCCGCTAAGAAGAACAAGAAGAAGTCGTCGAAGAGCCTCGACGAGCTCGACCGCACGCTCGCGAAGAAGATCAAGCGCGCTGCCTGAGTTCGAGGTTTTCCGTGTCTGACGTTCAGTGGACGGCGCCCGTTGCCCACGGGCCCATCGACGCTCACGTCAGCATTCCCGGCTCAAAGTCCCTCACGAATCGGTGGCTTGTGCTCGCCTCTCTTGCGAGCACACCCACCGCGCTCGTGGGGGCACTTGCGTCTCGCGATTCACACCTCATGATCGAGGCGCTCGAGGCGCTCGGCGGGAATGTGCGCAAGAGTGATCGCGCACTCGTCGTGGAGCCGCTCATGCCCGGCGCACCGAGCATCGATGACGAGACGCCGCTCGAGATTCACTGCGGCCTTGCGGGAACGGTCATGCGTTTCGTGCCGCCGCTTGCCGCGCTCTCGGGCCGACCCGTGACGTTCACGGGCGATGAGGGCGCGCTCGTGCGCCCCATGGCAGCGCTTCTCGATGCGCTTCGCCAGCAAGGCGTCGAGGTGACATGCCACGGCCAGGAAGGGTTCTTGCCCTTCACGGTGCACGGCAACGGCCTTCGCGGCGGCACGGTGACGATCGATGCGAGCGGCTCGAGCCAGTTCGTCTCTGCCCTCCTTCTCACGGCCGTCCGCGCCGATTCCCCCCTCACCATTCGCCATGTCGGCGAGCGCCTCCCCTCACTCCCCCATATCGAGATGACCCTCGCACTCCTTCGCGAGTGCGGCATCGACGCTCGCCATGAGGTCACGGATGGTCATCACGAATGGACCGTGACACCAGGCGAGCTGCGCCTGCCCGATCCGGTTACCGTTGAGCCCGATCTTTCCAACGCTGGCCCGTTCATCGCGGCGGCCCTCGTTGCCGGCGGCACCGTCTCGATCGAGAACTGGCCGGAACAGACAACCCAACCGGGAGATGAATTCCGAAGGATCCTCCCCCTCATGGGCGCGCGCGTCGAGCGCATCGGGCCGGACGTCGAGTTTTCGGGCACGGGTCCCCTTCGAGGGATCGATATTGACCTGTCGGCCGTCGGCGAGCTCACCCCCACCATCGCAGCCCTCGCCGCTCTCGCCGACACTCCGAGTCGCCTTTCAGGCATCGGACACCTGCGCGGCCACGAGACGGACCGCGTCCACGCCCTCGCCGTCGAGCTCACAAAACTTGGCGCGCGCGTTCACGAGGGCGAGGACTTCCTCGAGATCACACCGGGCCCCATGACGGGCACCGTTTTCGAAACCTACGAAGACCACCGCATGGCAACCGCCGCCGCGATCATCGGGCTGCGCGTTCCCGGCATTCGGGTCGTGAACGTCGACACGACGAACAAGACCCTTCCCGACTTCGTGGGGATGTGGACCTCGATGCTGCACACGGAAAGCCCCGCGGGGAACACGTGGTGAGGCGCGCAGGAAATCTCACAAACTACGAGGATTTTGATGAATCCTCGGTGCGCTCGCGCCCCAATCGTCGCGGCTCCCGACCCCGCACGAAGGAACGCCCCACCTATGCCGATGCCATCACCGCGCGTGTCGTGGGAGTCGACCGTGGCCGCTGGCGCACCATCGCTGAGGAAGGCACCGCGAACGAACGCGCAGTGACCGCCATGCGTGCCCGTTCCCTCGGGCGCACCCCCATCGTGCCCGGCGACCTCGTGCGTCTCACGGGCGATACCTCCGGGCGCACCGACACGATCGCCCGCATCGTCGAGGTTGGCGAACGCACGAGCTTCCTGCGTCGAAGCGCCGACGATGACGACGCGAGCGAGCGCCCCCTCGTCGCTAACGCTGACACTCTCGTGATCGTGACGGCCCTCGCGAACCCCGAACCGCGCGGAGGCATGATCGACCGCTGCCTCGTCGCTGCCTATGTCGCGGGCATCACTCCGCTGCTGTGCCTCACGAAAGCCGACCTTGCTGACCCCGCGACATTCCTCGAAAGGTACGCGCCGCTCGGCATTGAGCACCTCACCACTCACATGAATGCCGACGGCAGCATCGCCGGTATCGACGCGCTACGCGAACGCCTCAGCGGGCACCTGAGCGTACTCGTGGGCCACTCGGGGGTCGGCAAATCGACGCTCATCAACGCGCTAGTGCCGGGCACCGACCGCGCAACGGGCCATGTCAACGCCGTCACGGGCCGCGGGCGCCACACCTCGAGTTCCGCCCTCGCGTTGCGCCTTCCGGGCAGCGACGGCTGGGTGATCGACACGCCCGGGGTACGCTCGTTCGGCCTTGGCCACGTGAGCCCCGAAGAACTCGAATCCGCATTCGAGGACCTCGCTCCCCTCATGGAGGAGTGCCCGCGCGGCTGCACCCACATCAGTGCCGACGAGGGCTGCGCCCTCGATGCACTCGTCGCCGACGGGCGCGCGGGAAGCGCCGGCCCCGCCCGACTCGCAAGCTTCAGGCGCCTCAACTCGACGCTGCGCACCAATGACCCCTGGGCCCTGTAGCTGCCCACCAGAGCGAAGGAGAAACCACGTATGGCCTCGGCACACCAGGACGATATCCGCCTCGCCCACGTTCTCGCCGACTCCGTCGACCAGCTCACGATGTCGCGTTTCAAGTCTGAAGACCTCACGCGCGAGCGCAAGGACGACGACTCGATCGTGACCGATGCCGATCGAGCGGCGGAAGAACTCATTCGCGCTCAGCTTTCTCGTACCCGCAGCCGCGACCAGGTCATCGGCGAAGAGTTCGGCTCGCACGGCGAGAGCAACCGAAAGTGGATCATCGACCCCATCGACGGCACCGCGAACTTCGCGCGCGGCGTTCCCGTGTGGGCGACGCTCATCGCCCTCGAGGAAGACGGCGAGGTCGTCGTGGGCGTCGTGTCAGCGCCCGCTTTGAATCGGCGGTGGTGGGCAGCCGTCGGAGCCGGGGCCTTCACGGGCCCGCGCCTGTCTGCCGCCCAACGCCTTCATGTCTCCTCCACCGAGCATCTTGAGCAAGCCGTGCTGTCCTACGGGAGCCTCGAGGGCTGGGCCCGCGCCGGGAAACTCCGCGAGTTCGTGAACCTCCTTCAGAGAGTCGAACGCACCCGCGGGTTTGGCGATTTTTGGAGCTACATGCTCCTTGCCGAGGGGGGAATTGACGCCGCGATCGAACCCTCCCTCAAGCTCCACGACATGGCGGCTCTCGTACCGATCATTGGCGAAGCAGGCGGGCGATTCACCGATCTCGACGGCACAGACGGCCCCTACGGGGCGAGTGCAATCGCAAGTAACGGGCCACTTCACGGCGCGATCCTCGAGGCTCTGCAGTCCTCTCGCTAGGCTTCTGCCTCGGCAGACGCGAAGGAGAAAACTGTAGAATAGTGGCGCACACGTGCGGCGTTATCGCCGCGCACCACACCACCTGGGAAGGACCCTCATGAGCGTCAAGCGCGTTGCTCTCCTGACCGCGGGCGGTTACGCCCCGTGCCTCTCGTCCGCCGTCGGCGGCCTGATCGAGCGCTATAACGAGCTGAACCCCGAGATCGAGATCATCGCCTACAAGCACGGCTACTGGGGCCTGCTCTCCGGCGAGAAGATCGTGATCGACGATGAGGCCCGCAAGAACGCGCACCTCCTGCACAACTACGGCGGCTCGCCCATTGGCAACTCGCGCGTGAAGCTCACAAACGCGAAGAACCTCGTCGAGCGCGGCCTCATCAAGGAGGGCGAGAATGCTCTCGAGGTCGCTGCGAACAAGCTCAAGGCTGACGGCGTTGACGTGCTCCACACGATCGGTGGCGATGACACGAACACAACCGCCGCCGACCTCGCGAAGTACCTCGCCGACAACAACTACCCGCTCCAGGTCGTGGGTCTGCCGAAGACGATCGACAACGACATCGTCCCCATCCGCCAGTCGCTCGGTGCCCGCACGGCCGCTGAACAGACCTCCCTCTTCGCGCAGAACATCATTGCGGAGAACGGTTCGAACCCGCGCATGCTCATCATCCACGAGACCATGGGCCGCGCATGCGGCTACCTCACTGCGGAGGCCGCACGCTACTACCAGGATTGGCATTCGAAGCAGCAGTGGCTGCCGTCGATCGGCCACGATGAGCGTCGGTGGGATGTCCACGCCGTATTCCTGCCCGAGCTTGCTCTCGATATCGAGGGTGAGGCGGAGCGTCTCAAGAAGGTTATGGACGAGGTCGGTTGCGTCAATATCTTCCTCTCGGAGGGCGCCGGCATCCCCGAGATCATCGCCGAGCTCGAAGCCAAGGGCGAGGAGGTCGAGCGCGATCCGTTCGGCCACGTGAAGCTCGACAAGATCAACCCCGGCCAGTGGTTCGCGAAGCAGTTCGCTGAGCGCCTCGGTGCCGAGAAGGTCATGGTGCAAAAGTCCGGTTACTTCGCTCGCTCTGCGAAAGCTAACGCTGATGACCTGCGCCTCATCAAGTCGATGACCGACCTCGCCGTGCAGGTCGCCCTTGAAGGCGGCACCGGCGTGATCGGCCACGACGAAGAAAAGGGCGACCAGCTTCGCGCGATCGAGTTCGAGCGCATCGCCGGTCACAAGGCTTTCGACGTGGACCAGGAATGGTTCGCTGGCGTTCTCGAGCGCACGGGCCAGAAGCTCGTGAAGGCCGAGAAGCACTGATTTCTCCGCTAGGCGGGATGATCGCCTGAAGGGCCCGGGCACGTGCGTTTTGCGCTCGTGCCCGGGTTTTATTAACTGCGAAAGGGGTCCGACGCTTGATTCGCCACACGCTGACCGCACTCTTCCCGCCACATGCCCGCGAGAGTGGGGAGCCGCCGCTGGGGCCGCACGCTGATCACTACGAGGCTTGGAGCGGCGTCCTGAATTTCTCGCGGCGGCCGCGCCAGGGTTCCCTGGGCGATTGCTGGCTCATGGCGCCAATGCTCGCAATCCACGCGCTCGATCCCGAGTTTTTTGCGAACGCCATCAAGGTTCAGCCCGGGTCACCCAAAACGCTCGCGCGTGTGTTCGTAGAAGGCGCCCCGGCGTGGCGCAGCGTGAATATGCGCTTTCCTGCCACCGAAGGTGGCCACTTCGCCTACGCGACAGAAGAAGGGGGCGGCCCCGGCTGGCCCGGAATTCTCGAGAAGGCGTGCGCAGCGGAGTTCGCGGGATCATACGCCTGGATTGCGCGGGGCTTTGCGAAATGGGGCTTTCCGGCGCTTAGCGGCGTGCGCGCCTCGACGCGTCTCACGCTTCCCTCCCCCGGCGAGGTCGAGGATCTTCTCGCCAAGAAGCGGCCCATCGTCGCCTCCACCCACATGTTCTCCCCCGCGCTCTCGCGCGAGCGACAGTCGGGAGCTATTCCGCCGATGCACGTCATGGCGGTTGTGGGTGCGAAGCCTAATACCGGCGAGATCGTGCTGCGTAATCCGTGGCGCCCGGGTGCCTGGGTCACACTCAACAAGCGAGAGTTCCGCCGCGCGTTCCTCTCAGTCGACGTGCTTGACCAGCCACTCGGGCGCTCACGCAAAGGCTCGTAGGGTCAGCCCTTACAGTTGAACCCGTTCTGCTTCTTGCCGGTGCCGGAGCAGTAGGCGTGTCCGGCCTCGAGGCCTCCCGTGTTCAGGGTCAGCTCGCTGACCGTCACGGCAATGTAGCCGGCGTCGTTGAGCTGGCTGAGGATCTGCTCTGCCGCGTCCACGGTTGAATCGTGAATATCGTGCATGAGAGCGATCGGCTCGGCGTAGGCGTTTGCACCCTCGACGGCTGCCGCGATCGTTTTTGCCGTGTCCTTCGTTTTCCAGTCGAGAGTGTCGACGTCCCACTGGACGATCGCCATGCCGCGAGAGGCAACAATCTCATCCACGGTTTCGTTGTGGCTGCCATACGGCGGGCGGAACAGAAGCGGCTCGAACCCCGTGGTCTCGGCGAGAAGATCAGAGTTCTCGTTGACTTCCTTCTCCACGCGCTCGCGCGACTTGCGCTTGAGGTCGGGGTGGGTCACGGAGTGGTTGCCCAGTTCAAAGCCCGCTGCCGCGAGCATGAGAGTCGTCTTGCGGTGTTCTTTGATGCTGTTGCCCATTTCGAAGAACGTCGTTGCCGCTTTCGCCTTCTTGTAGACGTCAAGGAGCTCGGGAGTACGGGCGCCGGGGCCGTCATCGTAGGTCAGAGCGACGCAGTGCTCGAGGAACACGTCGTAGCCGATCGCGGTGGTCGGGCGCACAGCCCCACCGGGAGTGGGCGACGGTACCTCAGTCGAGGCGCCTTCGCCTTCGGCGCCGTCGGACTGCCCTCCATCCGATGCCGCGGGGCTTGCCGCTTCGGAACCGTCCGACGGTCGGTTCGGCGAATCGATCGGCTTTGCAACATGGCGCTTAGGCGTGAAGTGTTCGAGTTCTTCGCTCGGCTCACCCGTGAATTTCGCGGGCTTTGCGCTCGCGTCCTTCGCGAGCTTTCCAAGATCAGAAAGGAACGGTTCCGCGTCGACGACGAGCCGTGCCGGGGCCGCACCGGCCGCTCCCGTACGGAACGCGAGCACGAGTTTGCCCTCGGGATTGAACGCCATCGCCGGACCATTGCCGTACGGGGCACTCTTGTCAATGAGAGCTTTATCGACGGCCGAGGCATCAACCTTGGCCTTGCCTGCGGCATCGTGGACGGCTTTCGCAAACTCGCCCCACTTCGCGGCCTCGATAAGCGCGGCTGGGGCAAACGACTGCTTCTTTCGTGCGTCGTACCAGATCGAGCAGGGCACATCCGCCTCGTCGCCGAGGCTCCCCACAACCGCGACGCCCACGACGTCCTGAGCGGCGGCGAGAATCGTAGCCTTGATCTCGACCTTCTCGATGTCGCCCCAGTGCGCCTCGCGCAGCAGACGGTTTCGCACGACCTCGGTCGCCTGGGTCAGATTGCGTGCCTTCGGAAATCGCGGGGTCGTGACGGTCTTGCCTTCGGCTTCGGGGTTGAGCGTAACGTCAACCGTTTCGAGGAGCGAAGCATCTGCGCTCGTCCACTCGGTCGACGGTTCGGGACTCGTGCTCGGTGACTGCGCGCCACCCTTACCGGAGGCCTTATCGCCGTTCTTTCCATCCCCTGCATTCGAGCAGGCAGCGAGGCCGGCGACGGCACCAGCTGAAAGTCCGGCGAGAGCGGTGCGGCGGCGAATAGGACGGGTTTCAAGAAGCGGCGACACAATTCTTCCTTCGTCGAAAGTGTTGGAAAGCGAGTACTCGCACGAACCTGCACAGCTAAATAACATTGTCCGCGCGCGCCTCGCCGCCCACGAGTGTACTCCCCTGCGATTCACGAACCATCACGCCCACGCGCATCGCGAGCCCGGATTGATCCCGGAGTCCGCCAGCCCTCCCGAACATTGGAAACTTCGAGGTCGAGCCGTCGCTCGGCGCGTGGTGGTGCCGGTCCATCCTCCATAAAGAAATCGGCAAAAAAGAGGCCCTCGCCAGTCAATGCTGGCGAGGGCCTCTACTGGTAGCGGGGGCAGGATTTGAACCTACGACCTCCGGGTTATGAGCCCGGCGAGCTACCGAACTGCTCCACCCCGCGTCGGTGATCTCTAACTTAGTAGGCCTCCACCGCGGAGTCTAGTTTTGAGCGCGTAAACGTTCCGTAGTTCACGTTCACGCCCCGTTTACACTCCCGTTTCCTCTCTAATTCCCGCCATTAGAGAGCTGGGCGTTTGCCGCATCGGCGCGCTCAATGGCATCCTTCAGACGCTTCTGTGCCTCGCCGTACTTCGCCCAATCACCCTGAGCACGCGCAGACTCGGCGTCTTTCCAAGCGGCATCAAGATCCTTGAGCGCAGCGTCAAGATCTGCCTTCGGGTCGCCCGAACCTTCAGCCGGCGCCGGTGGTGCCGGGGCATCGCTCGGGCTGGGGCTCGGCTCGGGGCTTGGCGATGGCGACGGTTTTCCGTCGTTGCCGCCCTTAGCCGGATCCGAGACCGCGTCTTCGACGGCTTTAGCCTCGCCCGTCGTGGGGACCTCGGCGTCGCCTGCACTCGCGCCCGAATCGCCGCCAAAGACGGCATCGAGCGCCTCGTCGAGCGTGTCAGCGTAGCCCACCTTGTCACCGAAACTCACGAGCACCTTGCGCAGCAGCGGATACGAGGTGCCACCACCTGCACTCGAGCTCATGACGTACACCGGCTGGACATACAGGAGACCGCCGCCAACGGGAAGCGTAAGCAGGTTGCCGTTGATGACCTTCGAGTTGCCTTGCCGCAAAAGGTTCAGCTCATTCGAGACCTGCGGGTTGGAGTTGAACGTATTCTGCACCTGGCGCGGGGCACTCACCGGATTCGAGCTCGGGAGCACGAGGAGCGTGAGCTTGCCGTAGTCCTTCGCGGGATTGCCCGCCTTCGTCCCCGTCTCGGAATTGACAGCGAGCAGGCCCGTGAGAACATCCTGGCCGGATTCGGGGATATAGCTCGAGGAGAGCGTGAACTGTGGCGCGCTCTCGTCGGGCATCTGCATCGTGAGGTAGTGCGGGGCTTGAAGCGGCGCCGAGCCACTCTCGCTATCGCGCGCCTGGGTGGGGTCCGGGGTGGTCTGCCAGAAGTCCTGGCCCACGTAAAAATCCTCGGCTTTGTCGATGTGGTACTTACCGAGAATCGAGCGCTGCACCTTGAAGTAATCTGCCGGGTAGCGAAGGTGGCTCATGAGTTCACCGGAGATGTCGCTCGAGGGCTTGACGGACTCCGGGAAGGACTTCTCCCACGCCTTGAGGATGGGATCTTCCGTATCCCAGGCATACAGGGTCACGCTGCCATCGAAGGCGTCGACGGTGGCCTTCACCGAATTACGCATGTAGTTCACGCGCCGCTCACGAAGACCGGCCGTATCGGCGCCGTTAACCTTCGAGTCGGTCACGACAGCGTCGAAATTAGTGGCCTGTGCGTACGGGTAGCGATCGCTCGTGGTGTAGGCATCGATGACCCACTTGAGCTTGCCGTCCACGACTGCCGGGTACATCTCGGTGTCGAGCGACAGGAACGGCGCAACCGTTTTCACGCGCTGCTGCGGGTCGCGATCGTAGAGGATCTGCGACTTTTCGTTCACGTAGCTCGAAATCAAGATGTTGAACTCGCGGAACTTAATGGCAAACAGCATTCGGTTAAAGAAGTTGCCGACACTCGGGCCACCGTTACCGGTATAGGTGTTCGAAACCTGGCTGCCCTGATCATCGCCATCTGTTCCGGACTGGTAGTCGAACTCCTGGGGATCGGCGCCTTCGGGGGCACCGACGATCGAATAGCTCGGCGAATGACGCCCGAAGTACACGCGCTCTTGGAAGTCGCCGAGCTTGCCCGAGCCGGGAACACCGGACTGATAGAAGGCGGGCTCGCCATCGGGGCGCCGCTGGTTACCGTAGGCCGCAGCAACGCCGAATCCGTGGGTGTACACGACGTGCTGATTCACCCACGACTGCGAGGAGAGCTCGAGCTTGTCGGGCCGTAGCTCGCGCACGCCGATCACGGTGTCTTGTTTTTGCCCGTCGATGTCGTAGCGGTCCACGCTCAGTGTCTCTTCGAACCCCCAGTAGCGTCGGTTCGCCTCGCGCTGGCCGAATGTTGGCGACACCACCGCGGGGTCGAGAAGGCGGATCTGCGCCGTCGTCGCGGCATCCTCGCGCAGCTGACCCGACGTTGCCGTCGACTTTGCGCGATAGGAAATCTCGTTGACGTCTTCGAGCCCATACGCCGCGCGCGTGGCAGCCATGTTCTCTTCGATGAACGGCTTTTCGAGATTGCGCTCGTTCGGCTCCACCTTGAACGTCTGAATGAGGTAGGGGTAGACCATGCCCACCGCGACTGTCGAAAGCACGATGAGGCCCGCCGCGGCAGCGGGAAGTTTCCAGTTGCCCTTGAGGATCCACGCGAGCAGAAGGAGTGCGACGATAATCGCCGAAATCGCGAGAATCGTTTTCCCCGGGATCAGCGCGTGAACGTCGGTGTAGGCGGCGCCATCAAACTTCTCGTGCGAGGCAGTGAGGGCCGCATACCGTTCGAACCAGTGCTGGGCCGCAAGCACAAGCATGTACGCCATCGCGATGATGCCCACGTGCGTGCGCGCTGCGCGAGTAAGTTTGAGGCCCTTTTTCTGATCCCACTCGATGCCGCCGTAGATGAAGTGCCCGAGAACGGCGGCGAACGCGCTCGCGAGAATCACGAAATTGACGAGCCCGAGCGCCGTCTCGACCACGGGAAGGGTGAACACATAAAACGCGATGTCTTTATGGAAGATCGGATCGGTTTTCCCAAACGGCTCCTGGTTGAGCATGAGCAGGATCTCTTGCCACTGCCGAGTCAGGGTCAGTCCACCAAAAATCCCGAGAATTACCGGGGCAGCGATAGTGATGATCTTGCGAAGCGGCTCGACCGCGTCGCGGAACCCCGCGATCGCGATGTCTTCACGGGTGACGGGCACGATCTGCGGCCTGTACTTGTGGCTCACCCACAGGCATACGAAAATCGGGGCGGCAACAGCCACGAGCCCCACGAGGAACAAGATCCCCTCCGTCACCCACTTCTTCACGAGGAAGTCGTTGAAGCCGAGCTGGTCGAACCACATGTAGCTCGTCGCAACCTCGGCGAACCATGCAAACGCCACGATCAGCGCAACGATCACGACGAGTGTGATCGTGAGCGGCGAAACTTTCTTCGCGTTCTTCTTACTCGCCGAGCCCGCGGGCCTTGGACCTGGCTGGGCAGCACCGGCAAAGGGATTCGTAAAACTCAACGGCGACCTCGGCTCACATCGTGGGGAACTATCGTGGGAGGAGTACTCACCCCGCCTAGAGGCAAGTGCCACTATTGTCCCAGTAAGGAGCAAGCGCTGTGCATTCAGAAACGCGAGACCTCAACTTGAGCGAAACCGAAGGGGCCCTCGCGGCCGCGGTACTCGAGCTCGTTCGCCACACGCGCGAACAGGATTCCCCGGGACCCGAACACATCGCGCGCTTCGCCCTCTTCAGCACCGAAGCCCTTCTCGAGGAACGCCCCGAGCTTTCTCGCCTTCTCCCGCAAGAGACGCTCGACCTCGCCAGCGGCGACCCCCACCATCTCACGAGCATCGAGACCGGCACACAGCATGGCGATGTCGCCGACGAGCTCGAACACGCGCTCTGGCCCGAAGGCTGCGCGGGCGGCTACATTCAAGCCCGCATCCGCGGCGCGATCGATGGCGCGCCCGGCGCAGGTCCCGCACCCGTGTTCGTCGCCGCGGGCGCCTTGAACACGGGCGAAACGTTCAGCGCGGTCGCACGTGAAGGCGAGGATCTCCGCGTTGGCCGCGACCTGATCCCCGAACTCGTCGCGGCACTCTGCGCGA
The DNA here is from genome assembly GCF_032550575.1 of Dermabacter sp. NCBI lineage: Bacteria > Bacillati > Actinomycetota > Actinomycetes > Micrococcales > Dermabacteraceae > Dermabacter > Dermabacter sp. The sequence continues at coordinate 537,025 of NZ_JAWFZC010000001.1, forward strand.
GCCTCGGCATTGACTCACCGAATGCTCGCGCCGCAGCGCAAACCGAGTAAACGCGCGAAACGAGCAAGCGTCGGACCCCGCACCCCCGCATAAGCGCACGTGCGGAAGCCGACGCTCCACTCCACGTTCAGGCGTAGCTGGGTTCCTCCACCTCGGTGAGCGCCTCGAGATCGCTCTCACTGAGTTCCCCCTCAACGCCTGCATGGCTCTCCAGTCGAGCATGCACCGTTTCATTCTCCCCGGCCTCTGCAGCCTCATCTTCGGCATCGGGTGAAGTGGTGCGAACCTCACCGGTGTTCTCATCCACCCACGACGGCGCACTTTTCGCGTACTGCGCGGTTCCGTAGGTGAGGTCGATCGCGACGTGATCGGCGTGCATGAGAAGCTCCGTGCGAGTGTTGCCGTCACGGTCCTCCCACGTCTGTGTCACGAGGCGGCCCGTGCACAGGAGTGGCTGGCCACGCTTCACCGATAGCACAACGTTGTTCGCAAGCGATTCGCGTCGCACCTGCACGCGCACGTATTCCGGCTTGCGTTCCTTCCATTCCTTCGCCTGCACGTCGTAGTACCGATCATTGACGGCGACGGTAACGGACGTGCGGCAGCCGCCACCATCAAACTTGAAGATTGTGGCATCCGCGGTCGCGTTGCCCTGGATGGTTGTGACGATTGCGTTCATTGAAGTTCCCCCTGGGATCGGTCGCCGCCTGGTGCGGCGCTCACCCACGAGCATGCCGCTCGCTCGCGTCCTCGAAAAGAGCCTCATACATGTACGTGGAGGGCACTGCATTGTGGAGCGCGAGCCGCCGCGCATTCGGCTCCACCGTGCGCTCCCGGTACACTGGATCCGCCCGCGCGGCATGCCTCCATAGCTCAATGGATAGAGCAACGGCCTTCTAATCCGTAGGTTGCAGGTTCGAGTCCTGCTGGGGGCGCGAAAAAGCGCCAGTGTTCTCCACTGGCGCTTTCGCTTTGTGATCCGTGCGGATCAGTGGGCTCCCGGCTTGCGGGATACGAGAGGGTTAGCCGCTTCGGCCGACGGTTGCCGCACCTGTAGCGGACGCATCTGCTGCGGCTCGGGGTAGGACTGACCGAAGGGGAAGCGACCAAACTGTTCCTCCCCGATCACATGCCCCTCTGCCCGGGCCCGGTCAAGGAGTGCGAGCGCCTCCTCGGGGGTCGGGTACTTGCCGCTGAAGGTGGAGCCGGCGGGAAGGTAGGGCTCGAAGATTCGATTCTTGGGACGCAGCCACATCCGCCCGGGCTTGGAGCGATCTCGTAGAGCGTGGGCGCGCCACGTGATGACCGGGTGGGTCACCGAGAGGTTGACGAGGTGGATCCACAGGCCTTTTTCGGTTGCGGCGCGATCGGCGAGCTCATGCACGTTGACGTGCGCGTTGAGGTACTTTCCTCCCGAGAGAAGGGCCATCGTTCCGGGTGCCCCCGCGGGCACGTGGGCGTAGCCGTAATTGTCGGCCGTGTACTCCTGGGCACGAGACAGGGCCTTGCCGAGGATCGGAATGCGCATCATGAAATTCGAAAACAGCAGGCGGAAATACGAGGTGTGGCCGGCAGCGTGGTGGCCAACCTCGTGCGCGATCACAAAGCGAAGGGCCTCGGGGTCGCGGACTTTGCCGCCCACTTCGAAGAGGTCGGAATAGACACACACGAAGCGCCTATAACCGTGGCCGGCGGCAAAGGCGTTGATCATGCCGTTACCGGAGAGCACATAGGCGTCGGGTACGCGGCGCATTCCGAACTGTTCGGCAGCTTCGGCGACCATCCGGTATCCCTCGGGGAACTGCGTGGGGCTCATGCGCACGCCGGAGGCTCGAAGCTGCGCGTACATGAGCGCGCGGGCGATCCATAGCACCCATGGGATCAACATGAAGGCAACGAACAGCTGGATCCCGATGGAGATGGGGCTGTAGGGGTTCGAGAGCCCGCCGTCTGCCGACTCCCCCTCGAAGGCGGGCTGGATGCTCGACCACTTTCCCGTCGCCGCCATGTAAATGATGAACACGACGGCACCGACCCACGCGACGAAGAGAAGGCACGTGATGAGAACTCCCACGGCAAACAGCGGGATGTCCCACGGATGCCGAAGGGAAAGATCCCCCAGCAGCCCGTGGCGCGTGGAGCCGTTAAAAAGGCCCGGCTTCCCTGCCGGTTTCGTGTGCTCGCTTTCGAAGGTGGGCGGGTCTTGAGATTCGATTTCGGTCATGACTCCACCGTAACAACAGCGACCTTCCGATCCCTACCGCACCACCAACGCGAGAAGAGTGGCGGCGGAAGAATGATTGTGGCGTGTTGGTGCCTGCTGCCGATGGGGCATAGCGCGCGAAAGCACAAAGGTGGGGCGCCGCCGTCGCGACGCCCCACCCACACAATTGAGATGCTCAGGCCACCGGGGTGATGAGGCCCTTCGTCTGGGAGGTCGCGCGCGAGAAGCGCTCAGCGACATCGGCCCAGTCGACGATGTTCCAGAATGCCTTCACGTAGTCAGCCTTGACGTTCTGGTAGTCGAGGTAGAAAGCGTGCTCCCACATGTCGAGGAGGAGCAGCGGCACGGTTGCCGCTGCAAGGTTGCCCTGGTGGTCGTAGAACTGCTCGATGATGAGCTTCTCGCCGAGCGAATCCCATGCGAGGATCGCCCATCCGGAGCCCTGAATGCCGAGCGCGGCAGCGGTGAACTGGGCGCGCAGGCCATCAAACGAACCGAAGAACTCTTCGACTGCCTGAGCGAGCTCACCCTCGGGCTTGTCGCCGCCTTCGGGCGAAAGGTTCTCCCAGAAGATCGTGTGGTTCACGTGGCCGGCGAGGTTGAACGCGAGGTTCTTCTGAAGCTGGTTGATCGTGCCGAAGTCGTTCTTGTCGCGAGCTTCCGCGAGCTGTTCGAGCGCCTGGTTCGCGCCGTTGACGTACGTCTGGTGGTGCTTATCGTGATGCAGCTCCATGATGCGGCCCGAGATCGAGGGCTCGAGAGCGGCGTAGTCGTATCCGAGATCGGGAAGAGTGTATTCAGCCATGGTGGCCACCTTTCTTCGACGCTGACGTGCGGGGCATGCGCAAAGCACATACGCACAGGTGAAACCCTATCGAGTCCCATTGGGTGTTCAGTGTGAACTCGGGTTTACGATAGAGGCGTGAGTTCTACAACGACGAAACCAGGTAACGACCGCATCATCTGGGTGGATTGCGAGATGACGGGCCTCGATAAGACAAACGATGCTCTTATCGAAGTCGCCGTTCTCGTGACCGACGGGGACCTCGAAATCCTCGGCGAAGGGGTGGATGTCGTCATCAAACCCCCGGCAGGCGCGCTCGAGTCGATGGATGATTTCGTGCGGAACATGCACACGACTTCGGGTCTGCTCGAGGAGCTCGACGGTGGCATCACCCTCGTCGAAGCCGAGGAGGCGTGCCTCGCCTATGTCAAGGAGCATTGCCCCGAGCCCGGCAAGGCGCCTCTCGCGGGCAATTCGGTGGGCACCGACCGTGCTTTCATCGACCGCGACCTCCCGGAGTTTGCCCAGTTCATGAGCTACCGCACGATCGACGTCTCAAGCCTCAAGGAACTCGCCAAGCGCTGGTTCCCGCGCGTGTTCTTCAATACGCCGGAGAAACACGGCGGCCACCGCGCGCTCGCCGACATTCGCGAGTCGATTCAGGAGCTCAAGTACTACCGCGAAGTTCTCTTCGTGAAGGAGCCCGGCCCCACGAGCGACGAGGCCCGAGCAGCCTCGAAGAAGTTCGAGATCGCCCCTCAGTAGACTCTTCCCGCACTCTCACACCACACAGGAGTTTTGACAATGACGACACCCCTCCTTCTCGAGGCAATGAAGACCGACCCCGCGCATGCCGCGTGGCTCGAGGAGGTGGGGACGGATCTACTCGAGTGGGGCGCGGCTTCGCGCACGGAGCATGGCTTCGGGTGGCTCGATTCAAACGGCACTCTCGACCCGGATCACGACCTTGAACTGTGGATCAATTGCCGCATGACGCACTGCTTCGCTCTTGCGAGCATCCGCGGCACCGAGTCCTCTCGCGATTTTGCCGAACTCGCAGCCCACGGGCTCTCGGCGCTTTCGGGCGCGTTCCACGATGACGAACACGGCGGTTTCTACTCGATCATCGCCCGTGAAACGGGTGAGCCGGTCGATGATTCGAAGCAGGCTTACGCCCACGCGTTCGTGGTACTCGCCGCTTCGAGTCTCGTCGAGGCACAAATCCCCGGCGCCGAAGAGCTCCTCGAGACCGCGCTCGAGGCGCATGCACGCTTTTTCGAATCCGAACACGGGATGTTTGCCGACACCTACTCGCGCGATTTCTCGAACTGCGAGGACTACCGCGGGATCAACGCGAATATGCACAGTGTCGAGGGGCTTCTCGCAGCCTCGGCAGCGACCGGCCGCCTCGAGCTTTTCGAGCGCGCCGCGGTCATCGTCGAGCGCGCGCTCGCATTCGCGAAGGACAACGGCTGGTTCCTGCCCGAGCACTTCACGACCGCGTGGGAGCCCCGCCCCGACTACAACCGGGAGGAGCCCGCCCACCCGTTCCGTCCCTATGGTGCGACGATCGGCCATTCGTTTGAATGGGCGCGCCTCGCCCTGCACACCGCAGCCGGTTTCGAGGGGCAGTTTTCCGACGCCACCCGGGCCCAGGAACGCGCCTCAGCTTTGCGCGATGGCGCGCTCGCCCTCGCCGAGAAAGCGTGTGAGACGTGGGGCATCGATGGTGACGGCGGCTTCCCGTACACGGTGGACTGGGATGGCTCACCCGTCGTGCACGAACGCATGCACTGGGTCGTCGCTGAGGCCATCGGTGCGGCCGCTGTGCTGTTCCGCACGAGCGGCGATGCTGCCTGGGAAGAACGCTATGAGTCCTGGTGGCAGTGGGCGAAGACGACAACCATCGTTCCCGGCAGGCTCGGCAGCTGGGTCCACGAGCTCACCGCCACGGGCGAGATCAGCGAAACGACCTGGAAGGGCCAGCCCGACATCTACCACGCCTACCAGGTCACGCTTATTCCGCGCCTGCCCGCATGGCCGCCTCTCGCTCACGCCGTCGCTACGGAAGCTCGCTCTCGATAAACCGCGCGTTCGACCCCGCGAGCCTTCGCTGCATCACGTCGAAGGCTTGCGGGTTCGAGTCGATCGCAAGGAACCGTCGGCCCAGTTTGTGCGCGACCGAAGCGGTCGTACCCGAGCCGGCAAAGAAATCGAGCACCCAGTCGCCCTCGCGACTGCTCGCTTGCACGATTCGCCTGAGAATCCCCTCGGGCTTTTGGGTCGCGTAGCCGGTCTTTTCGCGCCCCGTGGGTGACACGATCGTGTGCCACCACACGTCGGTGGGAAGTTTGCCCCGCTCCGCTTTTTCTTTCGTGACGAGGCCAGGCGCCATGTAGGGCTCGCGATCGACGTCCTCCGAGTTGAAGAAATAGCTTTTTGGATCCTTGACGTACACGAGGATCGTGTCGTGCTTCGCGGGCCATCGCTTCTTCGTACGCGCTCCGTAGTCGTACGCCCAGATGATCTCGTTGAGAAACGACTCGCGGCCAAAGAGCGCATCGAGGAGAACCTTCGCATAGTGCGCCTCGCGATAGTCGAGGTGGAGGTAGAGCGTTCCCGACTGGGCGAGCACGCGATGTGCCTCGATGAGCCTCGGTTCGAGGAACTCCCAGTAGTCCTCGAACGCGTCGTCGTAACCGTAAAGGGCGCCCTTGATGCTCGTGTAACTGCGCCCTTTGAAACCGACTCGCGAGCCCTCGGTGCCGTCGACTGCGCGCACAGTCTGGAGGGACTGGCGCTGTTGGCGCCTGCCCGTGTTGAACGGCGGGTCGATGTAGATGAGCTGGATCGACTCGTCCGGGAGAGTGCGGAGTACCTCGAGGTTGTCGGCGAGCACAACGCTCGAGGCAGCGCCCTCTCCCACGAGGGCCTTTGTGTCGCTCATGTGTCCTCATTTCGCGAGTGCCGGTTTTGCGCGCTTAAAGGAAAGAGCCCCTCGCTCGAGGGGCTCTTTAGCGGGGTGATCGACGGGATTTGAACCCGCGACCGCCTGGACCACAACCAGGAGCTCTACCAACTGAGCTACGACCACCATTGTGCGGGGTCTCCCGCAACGGATAAATACTTTACCCGGCCACCCCGGGACTTCGCGAATCCTTGCAGGAGAAAGGGATGTGAATCTCACCGCATGTCAGAAAGCGGGGCGAGGGCGCGGAACGTGCGGATAGCCGCCTCGGCCGCGGCATAGCCAGCGTCCTCGCTCGCGCCTTCCACACCCGAACGGTCAACGGCCTGTTCGCGGGTATTGACCGTGAGCACGCCATTGCCCACGGGGGTGGACTCATCGAGGGCGACGCGTGCGAGAGCCTCCGTCGTCGCGCCGGAAATGTACTCGAAATGCGGGGTCTCGCCGCGAATCACGACGCCGAGCGCAACCACGACATCGCACGTGCGCGCAAGCGCTTGCGCGGCAACCGGGAGCTCGAACGAGCCGGGCACACGAACTTCCGTCACCGTGCAGCCCGCATCGGCGGCCGCGCGCCTGGCACCGTCGAGCAAGCCATCCATGATGTCCGCGTGCCAGCTCGCCGCCGCGATACCGATCGTCGCCGGGCCGGCATCATGCGTGCCAAGCGCCGCGGAGGGGGTGCCGTATCCAGCCATAGGGTTCTCCTTCGATGTCGTGGGGTTAGTCGTGCGAGGGGGCGAGGCGATGCGCCATCTTCTCGCGTTTGGTTTCAAGGTAGCGCCTATTTGCCACGCGCGGTGCGATGACGCTCGGCACGATCTCGGCAACGTCGATGCCGAGGCCCGCAAGCGCGCCGTCCTTTTCGGGGTTATTCGTCATGAGACGCACGCGCCCCATGCCCAGGGCGCGAAGAATGTCCGCCGCATCGTCGTAGCGGCGCGCGTCGACGGGCAGGCCTAGGTGGACATTCGCCTCGACCGTGTCGTCACCGAGATCCTGAAGGTGGTAGGCGCGAATCTTCTCGAATAAACCGATGCCTCGCCCTTCGTGGCCGCGCATGTAGATCACGGCCCCGCCTTCGCGCTGGATCGTCTCGAGCGCTTTTTCCAGCTGCTCGCCGCAATCGCACCGGTACGAGCCGAAAATATCGCCCGTCGCACATTCGGAGTGCACGCGCACGAGAGGAGGCTGGGAAGCGTCGGACCCCTCCCCCGGCCAAGCGGCGCCACGCGCGAGCAGACTCACGTGTTCCGCATCGCGACCCCGCCACGCACGCACCTCAAACGTGCCGAGAGGCGTTGGCATCTGAATCGGCTCAGTGCCGCAAACGCGCACCTCGCTCACTGGGCTGCCTCGCGGGCGTCGCGATCCTCAAGATACGCCGTGAGCTGCTCAATCGTGATGATGCCCAGCCCGTGCTCGCGAGCGAACGCCGCGAGGGCTTCCGCGTGCATCATCGATCCGTCGTCATACACAACCTCGCCGATGAGCCCCACGGGCCTCAGGCCCGCAAGCCGCGTGAGTTCAACAGCGGCCTCGGTGTGGCCGGGGCGCTCGCGCACGCCGCCGTCCTTCGCGATGAGGGGAAGGACGTGACCTGGGCGAATGAGGTCTGCCGCGCTTGCGGTCGCGAGCGTACGCGCAGTGATCGCCCGATCCACCGCGGAAATACCCGTCGCTTCAACCGCGCGCGCATCGCAGCTAATCGTGTAGGCGGTGCGCAGCGGATCCTCACTGTTCGGAACCATGAGCGGAAGCTCAAGGGCAGCGGCGCGCTCAGCGGTCATGGGCGCACACAGGTACCCGGAACTGTGCCGCACAAAGAAACCGACCTTCTCGGGGCTCGCGAGCTCGGCGGCCATGATGAGATCGCCTTCGTTTTCACGGTTCTCGTCGTCGAGCACCACGAGGATCTCTCCGCGCGCCAGCAGGGCGAGCGCCTCGTCCATAGGAGTCAGGTCAATCGCAAAGCTCATTTCGTGCACTCCTTGCGAGCGGCGCGCACGGCTACTAGACGCGCCGTGTATTTGGCGATTACGTCGGTCTCGACGTTCACTCGGGTTCCGACGGTTGCCTCGCCGAGCGTCGTAGCCTCGAGCGTCTCGGGGATGAGGGCCACCTCGACGAACGCGGGGCTCTCCCCCGGCGTATTCACGGCCGTGACGGTGAGCGAAACACCATCGAGGGTGATCGAGCCCTTTTCGGCGACCTGCTCTTCAAGGTTGTCGGGGATCTCGATGCGCATGCGGCGCCACGTCCCCTCATCGTCAATGCGGGCAACGGCTCCCACGCCGTCGACGTGCCCCTGCACGATGTGGCCGTCGAGGCGGGCGCCGACCTCGGTGCAGCGCTCGAGATTCACGCGGCTTCCGACGGCGAGGTCGCCGAGGCTCGTGCGCGCGAGGGTCTCCCCCATGGCGATCGCGGTGAAGCGAGCCTCCTCGCCCTGGGTTTCGGGCGTTTCAATCGCCGTCAGGCACACGCCGTTCACGGCGAGAGATCCGCCGAGCGCGAGGCCGTCGAGCAGAGGTGCCGGTGCCGCGAGGGTGAGGCGCGCCGTGTCGTCCGCCCCTTTCTCAAGCCCCGTCACGGTGCCCTTCGCGCTGATAATTCCTGTAAACATTGTTCACTCACCTTTCGTGGGAGTTTGCTGCCGCGCACGCGGGATCGCGTGGAAGAGAAGATCTGAACCGCTCACATGGAGTGATTCGGGAACGATGTCGAAGTCGAGCCGGTTCTTGAGGGTTCCGATACCGAGGCCCGCGACGGAGGGCGTGCCCGCGCCGAGCATGGTCGGAGCCTGATGGATCCAGAGGTCGTCGACGAGGTCGAGCTTGAGCGCCGCGGATATGAGGCGCGGACCGCCTTCGATAAGGAGGTGCTCAACTCCGTGGTCGGCGCGCAGGTCTTCGAGCACGCCGCGAATATCGCGCGTGCGATAAAGAAGGGGGCGTGCGTGTTCAGGGCCGTGTACGGCTTTCGCGAGCCGTGAGTGCGGCTCGAGCGGGCTTTCACCGATCACCACGCGGCGCGGTTGACGAGCGCCGAGGCGGCCGTGCGCGTCGCGTGCCGTGAGTGCAGGGTCATCGGCGCGCGCGGTTCCCGTGCCCACGGCGATCGCATCCACGACGCTCCTGAGCGCGTGGCCCTCTGCGCGGGCATCCTCTCCGGTAATCCACGCGTTCGTGCCATCGGCCGCTGCGACGTATCCATCGAGGGTTTGCGCGATCTTTGCGGTGACGAACGGACGCGACTCACGCGTGGCCTGGAACCAGCGGCGGTTCAGTTCCGCTGCGCGGGCAGTGAGGTCCCTTCCGACGCTAGCCGGCAGCGCGTCACTCCACAGACGGGTGTCGATGCCGGCGCTACGAAGAATGGCACTACCGTTCGCGGCGACGTCGTGCGGGTCGCGAACGGCGTAGAGAACGCGGCCGATGCCGGCGTCGACGAGAGTGCGCGCGCACGAGGGCGTACGGCCGGCGTGGGCGCACGGTTCAAGAGTCACGATGCAGGTCGCACCGTGCACATCGAGGCCACGTTCCCGGGCGGCTAAGAGGGCATCTGCTTCGGCATGCGGGGTTCTCGCTCCTCGGTGAAAACCTGTGACAAGGAGCTCCCCGGAGGGACTTAGGAGCGCTGCGCCAACGCGCGGATTGGCACCGAGGGGTCCGCGGCGCGCCTGTTCAAGCGCGCGCTCACACCCCTCAAGCAGGGCGCTTTCGCGCGCGGCGTCGTGAGGGGGCTGATTCATGCCCATGGTCCTCGCCTCCCGCATCGCTCATCTCAATCGATGATCCGGGAGAAGGGAAACTTGCGAGAGCACGGCGCGTAAAAGCGGCATGCTTCGCCCGCATGAACCTCCCATCCAGACTGTACTGTCGGCACCGGAATTCCACCGGTCAGGCCCAAGGCTCGCCCCACGGAGTGAAACGCGCCCGGGTTAGCGGGCTTTCACCGCCAGTTCGGAATTGCACCGAGTTCCCGGAACATGCGCCACCAGTTTAGCGCGCATGCGGGAGGGAACGACAAAACCCCCACTCTTTCGAGCGGGGGGTTTCCGTGTCGTGCGCCATCAGGGATTCGAACCCCGGACCCACTGATTAAGGTGTTCTCCCACCCGAGTCGTTTTCCTCCGTGTAATTGGCCGTGTGCATATCCTTCGCGAGCGGGATCGACGCGCACTGGCGGAGCCGAAGCCCCTTCGATGGCGTCAACAAAGCGGTCGCGGGCCGGACGAGTCGAGGAGCCGCTCTCTCCCCTACATCGAGGAGAACCCCCATGTTTTCCGCTCCTTCATCATCACGGATCATGACGAGGTCGAAGGTGACCGAATTGCCGAGCTAAAAGGGCTCCCTGAGCCCTCCTCCATCGCGCAGAACCCGTACACCGCAGCCGAACACGACGTTATGGGTGAGCTCTTCAGCCGCGGCCGCAGCTGCGCAGCCGCAATAATCGCGGAAGAGTCTGTTGCGACCTCTCAAAAGACCAAGAAAATCATCACTTCCATTCCGCCTGCCCGCAGTGCTGCTAAAATGCACCAAGATGGAACGCATCACCTTTGGTTGGGACTACACGAGCTGGCCGATATTTAGCAGCACGACCGGCAGCGATCCGTATCCAGACATCCGCTCCCAAATATCTCCCGATCTCGCCAATGCTCTCGCGCAGTGGGCCGAAGAGATGTGCGAAGCGTATGCGGATGAGACTGGTCTCGTCCGACCATCACCTTCAACAGCCGCCAAACTCGATAACAAGTTTGATGAGCTGACTTCACGACTTCTCGCTGAAGGAATCGACGTTGAGCAAGACGCTCGTTGGTGGCATTCGTAACCACTGGGGGTGTCAATTCATCCGGCCTACGACCTACGTGGGTTCAATGCAGGCCGCATGTTGCCGTACCTTTGCGAGGGCAAGCGCTGCGGGTAGGGGTATGTGCGCCGCGTTCCCAAGGGGCAGTTTTGGCATGCGCGCGGAAATAAACGCGCAGGGAAACAATCATGCTCAAACGCAAGTGCTCACAGCGGCATAGGCGACTGGAGACCAGAACCGGTCGTTTCACATAGCATTTGGGGCACTTTGCATCCGGTTGCAACAAAAAAACCAAATGACACTACAGCACAACGCGGGTCAATCCACATATCGGAAGGCCCTAGGAGCTGCGTAGAGATAGTTCAATTCGTTGGCGGCTCTGGGTCGAAGCGCAAGATGTCTCCGGGCTCGCACTCGAGCGCCTGACACAGAGCCGCCAACGTGGAGAACCTAATGGCCCGAGCATGACCATTTTTTAGGACACTTAGATTTGTCGGAGAAATATCTACACGCTCCAACAATTGCTTAACCGTCATTTTCCTCTAGACTAGCAAAATGTCTAAATCTACTCTGATGGTCATCAGACTAAACCTTGCATGTCAGATTGCAGAGCAAGGTAGGACCGTGCGGAGGCCCTCAGGGCGAGAGTAAAGCAGACCGACGCTACACCAACAATGACATTCGCTGCCAGAAGTAGAACAATCCCTGGCCCACCTACCTGCACGACCGCAAGAAGATGAAGTAGCACTAAAGCTGGAATTCCGAATACTCCACAGAAAAGGACACCTATACCCAGCAGAAAATCTGGAGTTCGCAGTGGCAGTAGCTGCTTTGCTCGCAGTTCCCGCACGAGGAAAAAAGTAATGACAAGCACGCACTCGAGGCAGAAGAGAGCTGCTATTCCCGCAAGCGCGTAGGGAAGAGTGAGAGGCGCGGTCTCCGCGTACGCCCCTCCGAAGGCCTCGGTTAGCTCGGGAAGAAGGATCTGGAGCAGGAGGCAGCCTAGGAGCAGTGCTATGAGTGCGCCTTCACTGGCGCGGCCAACCAATCGTGACATGTAACGATTATCGGTAATGACGTAACGATAGTCAGTATGCATCCGAAAGCGAACAACCTCAAGACTTGAATGAACTGGTCACCGTGGGCGGCGTTGCCGGGGATGGGCACGGGTGAGCCAGGAAGGAACACTTGGCCACCCGCACCCATGGTGTTCGTGTGAGCGGGGTCGGCGGTTGCCGTCATCGATATCGGCCTGGCGGATCCATTTATGGAGCGCCATCTCGTGGATTCCGAAGTCCTTCGCGATCTGCGCGAGCGTGACGCCGTCCTCACGGGACCGGGCCACCCGTACGACGTCATCGCGGAACTCTCGAGGGTAGGGAGCGGGCATAGGGCACATCGTTCCAGGCCGCCCTGCGGGCAAGCCAGATCAGATGTCACCTTTCCGCGCAGCAGTCCCTCCTGATTGCTTTTCAAATCGCGCTTAAACTCCTGCGCCGAGGAAGAGCCTGGTGCATACGTTGTTGGGAGGTGCTCGTGCGTCGGCTACATCTGCCTGTTGATGGGTGCGCTGCCGAATGTGATCGCATCGGCAGCGCACCCGCCGCGGGGGCGTTTTCAGCCGCCCGAGGCCCTAGGAGTCGACCCGGTTGGGCTCTGCCGCAGTGCGCGTGCTGCGGTTCGGTCCGCGTTCTGCCTCTCGTGGCGGCGACGGCTGTGAGTGTGCACTGCGTGCCTTGAACACGAAGCCCCCGGTCGCGACAAGGACTGCGAGTGCCCCAATGCTGGACCAAATAGCATGCGTCTGTTGAGTGAAGGCATCACTTACTGCGATGGAACTCGATACGCCCAAGCATATGCCGAATAGCGCACCGATTAACCGGTCTTTCATCATGGCGGTTCCTATCTCTCGGGCCGTCGTGTTAGGGAAGGCGCATGCACGGAACGCAGACATTGGGGGCGCCAAACTTTGAACAGCATGCTCGCAACGCGGGACCGCATGAAGCGAAGGCGCACGCTAGGCAGAGGGCGATACCGGCGCCGGTGGGAGATGAGGCGCATGGTGCCGCGCATGTAGCGCATCCTGCTGCTCGCTCCAGACACTGCATGACGTTCTTTGACTGGCAGGATCCACTCACCTGATAGTTCGTCTTCGCGCAACCGCCACAAGGATCTTTCTTTGATGCTCTCGCTGTGTGAGCATCGTACGTGGCAGCTAATTGGGCAGCTGGGATTGGCTTTTCCGCGCGACCATTGACACTTGCGGCTGAAAGGGAGAGAGCGTCGTTTTCCTGGTCATACCTATATATTTCGACGCCGACTCCGGTGGAGCCGTCTTCGGCGGTCTCTTTTGTATAAACGAGGAACCGAGAGTCGGGAAGCTGGAGGGCTGCGACGGACCGGTGGGAGCCGTCGCTGAAGCTTGTCCGGGCGAACTCCGATTGCATTGCTTCGGGCGCATCGGGACGCTGCCCGGCCTCGGTGGCCTCCTTACCACGTAATCCCTTCTGAGCGATGGCTGTGCTCCGCGGGAGACTCGTTGCCAGGTCGAGGTCAAGTGCGGCGAGGGCAGCTCTTGTGTTGCTATCTTCCGAAAGCTCTTGCATCAGCTCGTCGATGCTGGGCTGGTCGAGACCACTAGTCTTGGACTTTAGCGGCTTCGGCTCGAGGGCATGCGCCACCCCTGAGCCAACCCGTGTATGGATGGTTGCAATGGTAGCGACGGCCGCGAGCCCGGCTGCGCTTTGAAGCGCGGCGCGCCTACTGAAGAACCGTCGCTCCGCATGAGGAGTAGTAAATGCTAGATGTTCATTATTGCGGTGAACTCCGATAATTCGGGCCAACAGAAGGGACGTAGTCGGGCCAAAGCGGCGGGCCATGAGAGCAACAAGCCGCGGGCCTGAGTATACCTTTGGGGTAGTACGATTGAACGTGATCGCCACGGGGATGTGTGGCGGGTTTGGGCCGAAGTGGTTGATGCGGATCTGTTCGACCTCTGGGTCGGAAAGAGGTCGTGCGAGGAGTTTGCCGTTGGTTTCCTGCTCCAGTGAGTGAGAGATGGCGCTACATTCCCCGCACCCTGAATCAAAGGCGATGTAGGTTTCCGAATAGTCCAGTGAGTCCTGCGTCATTACTGTACTCCTGTGGCTTTTTCGGAAGGCACCGGTTGGTCACCCCTGAGTCAAACTAGCAGCCGACTCTAGTGTGGTCAAGATCTCAAGTGAGCTTCCTCTGAACTCCGGGCCAGTTCTAAGGACCAAGCATGGGGAGTTGGTCAAACGTGTTGCTCTCGGAGATCGGTTTGGATTTCGTGAACAAACGAGGTGTGTAGTCGGGCGGCGATAGCCCTTTGTGGAGGCGCATACCGCCGAGGCTATTTCCCGACTAACCTGGCCGCGATGACGTCGTCCGTGTCGCCCTGAACCGTGAGCACGGCACCCACCTGAAGGACATCGCCGAGGACTTCGGCACCAGCTTCTCCTGCCTGACGAACTGGGTCCGCCAGGCCGAGGCCGAGGCCGGCAACAAGTCCGGCACCACGAAAGCCGAAGCCGAAGAACTCCGCGCCGCATCCCCACGCCCCCAGATGCCCATGAGCACCACTGAAACGTGGCAACCGAGCCACCCGCGACACCACGAGCCCACGCATCCTGCATCAGCACATGGTCAAAACCGTCGCCGTCATCAGCACGCGACAGCTCCGAAAACCGTGTCACCGCCTCAACTCCAGGCCCCACCTGACGAGACCCAACCCCCATCACGTCCTCAACCGCAGCCCGATCAAGATTCGTCGCGACACTCGTAATCACGTAACCGAGAGGGTTATCCATCGCCAGCAACCGCGCCGCGAAAACCCCTAAATCACCGCCACCGCAGCCAGCCACAACCAAGACCGCTTCGCTCACGCAGTCCCCACTGCATTCGAGCGTCGAAGACTTAGCTGAAAGCACTTCACCGATGAGCTCCACGAACTCAGGACCTGCTTCGCCGTGCCAGCCGTCTTCGGCTAGCCCGCCCAAGATTCCCCGAAACCTCGCTTGGTCAGTCATCGCGCTACCGCCTACTGCGCCGAGCCCTCGTCGGACTCACGCGCTTGCTCGGCAGCTTCACCCCATCGGCGAAGCATTTGGCCGCGAACGTTAATTTTTTCGTCAGTCGCGGCTCGTAAGGACAATGCGACTTCGTCCCAGGTCGCAGGCCGAACGGAACGCCTTTGGTCCATTGCCCAGTCATAAAGTCCGGGGTAGCCCTTTTGTGTGAGCAGGATGTCTGCAATTCGAGCACTAGTAGTCATAAGGACAACGGACTACTATTTTTAGTAATCTCGCACCATCTTAAATACAAATTGGTAACGATGCAGTTAGCGCCCACCCTGAGGGTATGTTGACACTGAATCAGGTAGGAATCATAAAGCAAACGGTAGACGAACGAATTTCTGCGGCCACTCGCGCACTGGTAGCACTCCACGGCATGAGGAACGCCGACCTAGCAGATGTGCTTGGCATCGGGCAGAACTCTGTGTTTATGAAGTTGCGCGGCGACTCACCTTGGAAGGCGGCTGAGGTGGCACTGGTGGCGGAATACTTCGGTGTGCCGATCTCTATCATTTTCGATGGGATGACTGCCGTTAACAATGAAGAAGCCCCCGCTCTTCCGAGCGGGGGCTTCCGTGTCGTGCGCCATCAGGGACTCGAACCCCGGACCCACTGATTAAGAGTCAGTTGCTCTAACCAACTGAGCTAATGGCGCCTAACGAAGAAATACTTTACGCCGCACTGTGCCGCTTGCGCCAATCGAGCCTGGCTTTTTATGCCGAAGCACACATTCAGTGCCGCCACTTAGACTGTGACGGTGAGTCGTAGCCGAACCATAAGGAGCTGAGCGGTGAGGATCGCAGTCACGGGTGCCACGGGAGTCCTTGGGCAGCAGGCTGTCGAGGCCCTCGTCGCGGCCGGGCACGAAGTCACGGGTGTCACGCGTCGCGAGCGCGGCCTTCCCATTGTCGAGGGGCGCGGCGCTCACGGCGTCATCGCCGATGTCTTCTCCGCAAGCGACCTCGAGCGCGCCTTTCGCGGCCACGACGTCGTGATCAACACCCTCGCGAAGATCCCCACGGGAATGGGCGCACTTCGCCCCTTCGCCTGGCGCGAGGACGACCGTCTCCACCTCGAGGCTTCCGCAGCAATCGCGAAAGCAGCCGCACGCGCGGGCGTTCGCAAACTCATCCAAGAATCCTCGATGTTCATGTACCCCGATAACGGGAGCAAGTGGATCAGCGAGGATCACCCTCTCGCCGTGAAAAACCAGGCCTTCAAACCCCGCGTGCGCGAAATGCGCGCGGCGGTCGACTTCGCGGAAAATGGACGCAGCGCCGTCATCCTCCGCCTCGGGCAGCTGTACGGCCGCGACCCGGGCACCACCTACGCTCTTCGCAAGACTCGCGAGGGCGAAGCGGTTCTCCTCGGCAAGCCGAGCGACTACATCACTCTCGTGCACCACATCGACGCGGGCCGAGCCTTCCTCGCGGCCCTCGATGCCCGATCCGGCTTCTACAACGTGGGCGGCGAGCCCATTACCCGTGCACGATGGGCGAAGGACCTCGGTCGTGAGGCGCGCGCGGGCATGGATGCGAAGTTCTTTCCCGCAGCAACCCAGGCCGTACTCCCCGCAAAAATGGACGTGCAACGCCGCTCGCTGCGGGTCTCCTCGATTCGATTCATGCGCGAAACGGGCTGGCGACCCACGATCGGGCCGTCGAGTCTCGGCTGGTCGCGGATCTAAACCGCCGACGCACGACGATTCATGACACCTGTCACGTCAATGTCGTGACAGGTTCCGATAGCGAGAAATTCGTGCCTGAAAAAGACTTGAGGCATGAACGAAGTAGCAGTGGAGATCACGGGGATCCGTAAACAATTCCCCTCGGTGCTTGCCGTCAACGACATCGACCTCACGGTCGAGCGCGGCGAGATTCTTGCGTTTCTCGGGCCGAACGGCGCGGGAAAAACCACGACGCTCGACATGGTGCTCGGCCTCTCGCACCCCACGTCGGGAAATATCCGGGTGTGCGGCACCACGCCGCACGAAGCGATCAAGGCCGGCAAAGTCTCCGCGCTTTTGCAGACGGGCGGACTCATTGCCGACATCACGGTGGGAGAAACCGTCGATTACATCGCCTCGACCTTTCCGAAGCCCACGATGGGCCGGCGTGCTCTTGAGCTCGCGGGCATCACGGACCTCGCGGATCGCAAAGTCAAGGCGTGTTCAGGCGGCGAGCAGCAACGCCTCAAATTCGCGCTTGCTCTCCTGCCTGACCCCGAAGTGCTCATCCTCGATGAGCCAACGGCCGGGATGGACGTCACCGCTCGCCGCAGCTTTTGGGATCGCATGCAAGCCGAAGCAACCGTCGGACGCACCGTCATTTTTGCCACCCACTACCTCGAGGAGGCCGAGCAGTTTGCCCGGCGCGTCGTTTTCATCTCCGAGGGCTCGATCGTGGCCGACGGCCCCACGGATCAGATTCGCGATCTCACCGGCGCGCGCGAGGTGCGCGTGTGCGCGAACCATCCCGAAACTGTCATGGCCGCCCTTCGCGGGCGTTTTCCGAGCCAGCGCGTTGAGATCAATGGTTCGAGTGTGGCGACCGTCAGCAGCGAAAGCGACAGCGTGGCCCGGTTCCTCCTCGCCATGGATGGCGTGAGCGCACTCGAGATTTCACGCCCCTCCCTCGAAGACTCCTTTGTTCGCCTCACACAAGATCGGAAGGTCAGCTAATGTTTGCGATCGAACTCAAGCGCCAATTCAGGGATCTCGTCAATCTTTTCTTCATCGTCGGTCTGCCGGTCATCATTTACATCGCTATCGGTACCACGAATGAATTTGCCGATATCGAGATCGGCGATGGCAATATCGCAATGACAATCATGATTGCCCTCGCCGCGTACGGAGCCGCAAGCGCGACAACCGGCATTGCCACGCAGGCTGGCGTTGAAAAAATCCGTGGTTGGGGCAGGCAGCTCGGACTCACGCCGCTGAGCGACATGCGCTACGCCGCGGTCAAGGTGGGGGTTGGAAGCGTCATCGCTCTACTCCCCCTCGTGATCGTGTATGCGATCGGTGCCCTCACCAAAGCCGAGGCCCCGCTCGAGGATTGGATCGTCTCGTTCCTCATTCTCTTCGTGGGGTCAATGATGTTTGGCTTCTACGGCCTTATTTTTGCCTTCGCCATGCGAAGCGAGGGCGCTGCCAACGCCTCCACCGGACTACTCGTGCTGTTCGGCTTCCTCGGGAATCTCTTCATCCCCCTCAGCGGCACGCTTCTCCAGATCGGTCGATTCACGCCCCTTTACGGTTACGCGATGCTCGCGCGATACCCCGTCACCCATGGGAAGATGTATTCCACCGGCCCGGGCTTTTACGAGGACCCACTGTGGTACGGCCTCGTCAACGTAGCGGTGTGGCTCGTGATCTTCGTGGTCCTTGCCCTCGTGCTTGCCCGGAAGACTCGCGAAAGGCAGTAATGCTCGAGAACAGGGACCAGGGAGCCACCGTGGAGCGCAGGCGCGTCATCGCGTATGCCATGTCGCTCGTGTGGCTCCTTTTCCTCACCTTTCCGCTGGTGACGGCTTTTCAGGGAGGGCCCCCGACGCTTGCCGGCGCACTGTCGATCCTCCTGACGCTCGCGTTTGCCGCGCTCTATGCGATATCGATGATTCGGCACTTTCGCGATCCCGATAGGATCACCGAATCGCTCACGTGGCAAAGCGTCGCGTTCATCGCGCTGCTCATCGCGATGTGCGTCGCGCAAATGTTTCTGATCGGCACGGATGCCTTCTCACTCGCGGTATTCGTCGTGCCCGTGACGGTCTTCCTCCTCCCCCCCCCCGCGCCCCGGCTACATCGCAGGCGCGTGCGTCGTGATCGCGATTCTCGCCTACCCCGTATTCGCCCGAGAGTTCTGGCTATTGCCGTTCGGCATCATCGCTTCGGGCGTGTTCCTCGGCTGCGCGGGCTCGGTTTTCTTCACCAAGGCTGCCCTCGACGATTCGCGAGTCGCCTCGCAGGAGGCTGTTTTGGACGAGCGTGAGAGAGTTGCGCGCGATATCCATGACGTTCTCGGGCACACTCTCACCGCGATCGCGCTGAAATCCGAACTCGCTGAGCGGCTCGTGGATAAGGATTCGGCAGCGGCGAAACGCGAAATCGCCCTCATCACCCAACTCTCACGCGAGGGCATTGCCGATGTGCGCTCCACGGTGCTCGGTCTTCGCGTGCGGCAGCTCGAGGCTGAGCTCGAGCAGGCGCGAACCGTTGCGCGCGAAGCCGGGATCGAGCTCACGGTACGCGGCGACGCCACCGACGTCGACCCGCAGTACAGGACCCTCTTTGCGTGGGGCCTGCGCGAGGCCTTGACGAACATCGTGCGCCACTCGCACGCCAAAAAAGCGGTCATCACGATTCATCCCCGCAGCATCGATATCGAAGACGATGGCGTAGGGTTCTCGGGCACGAGCGGAAACGGCCTGCGCGGCCTACGCGAAAGGGTCGAAGACGCGGGCGGAACGCTCACGCTCACGGGCGGCGACGACGGAACGACAGTACAGGTGCGAATGTGATCAGGGTTCTTATCGCGGACGACCAAGCAATGGTACGAGGCGCACTCGCGGCGCTCCTGAGTCTCGAAGACGACATCGAGGTCGTCGCGCAAGCGGCACACGGCGAAGAGGCACTCGCGATTGCGCGCACAACCGACATCGACGTTGCGCTCCTGGACATCGAAATGCCCGGCCTCGACGGCATCGAGACGACTGCCGCGATCGCACGCGAGGGACTCGATGTGCGTTGCCTCATCGTGACGACCTTCGGCCGTCCCGGCTACCTTCGCCGCGCGCTCGATGCCGGCGCAAGCGGCTTCATGGTGAAGGAAACTCCCGCCGATCAGCTCGCCGAAGCCGTCAGAAAAGTTCACGCTGGCGGGCGCGTCGTCGATCCCGCGCTCGCGACCGAGTCGCTTTTCGACGGAGCAAACCCCCTCACCGAACGCGAGCAAGAAATCCTGCGCATCGCCCGCGACGGCGACAAGATCTCGACCATCGCGAAAAAGGTTCACCTGAGCGAGGGAACGGTGCGAAATTACCTGTCCTCAGCTATCCACAAAACCGGCGCCGCGACGAAGGCTGCCGCCGCAAAGCGCGCCAACGAACGAGGATGGCTCTAGAAGGAAGGCAAGCGTCGGGCACCCCACTCACACGCGCGAACGCGCGTTGACCTCGAACCTATCGAGCATGTCCTCTACCGCGTGAAACGCGTGATGAGAGTAGGCGCCCACCGACCGTTCCTCTTCGAGGGCAAGCCGAAGTGCTTCCAGATAGCGCGTGAAGAGCGCCCAGTAGACATCGCGCGTATCCCTCTCGAGCCGAAGAGCTTCCGTGTTCGTGCGGTTATTGAGCGCCGCCATTCGCCTTTCAAGCTTCGTGATGACGTGCGGCGGAACGGGCTCCCCGTCGATCGTTTGCTCGGCAAGGGGCCCGAGTTCTCGGTTCACGGTCTCGAGCATGCTCCGTACGAGCATCTTCTCCTCGTTCCTGCGCTCATCAACGCCGGGGGCCGCGAGGCCAGTGGAACGGATCACGAACGGGAGCGTGCCGCCGAAGAGTAAGAGCGAGGCTACGGCCACGAGAAAGGCCACGAGGATCACGGTGCCGCGATGCTCAACGAGCTGACCACCGGCAACGTACGGAAGCGTTTGAATCGCAGCGAGAGTCACGACGCCCCTCATACCGGCCCACGCGAGCACAACCCCGCCCTTCGGGGAGATCTGTTCAGTGAGCGCGTAATCAATATCGGCGCGCGTGCGGTTGAGCCAACGAGAACTCTCGAGCTCCCAGTTCTCTCCGAAGCGCGCACGAGCACGCTCCTCGCCCTTTTCAGGAAGCCCATCCTTGAGGTAACGGCCGAGGGTTCGCGCGCGGGCCTCGCGATGGTTCGACATCCACACCACGACCGCCACGCCAATGGCACGCAGAACAATAAGCACAACGAGGACCACGAGGGCCATGAGCCACACGCGCCCCATGCCGCCACTCGAGCTGGAATCGCTCACGAGCAGCGTGATTTGCATGCCCATGAGGAGGAACACCGCGTGTTCGAGCACGTAGCTCACGGTCGCCCACGTCGACCTCACCATGGTCCGTTCCTCGGCATTGAGCGAACGCGGCGCAAGGTGCGTCATGACAACCGAACTGACGACGACCGCAATCACGCCCGAGGCGTGCACTTGCTCCGCGGGGATGTACGACGCCCACGGGCTTGCGATCGTCGCGACCGTCACGAGGATGGGATCGCCAAGGCGGCCACGCGCCCAGTTGATGATCCTGCCAACCACGTGCCCGATCGCGAGGCCACCGACAACGGCCCACAGGAAGCCGAGGCTCGCCTCGACGAAAGAGAACCCCGCGGCGAGCGCCGCGACGGCCATGCGCATCGTCACGAGTGCCGCGGCGTCGTTAAAGAGACTCTCGCCCTCGAGCAGGGTCATGATGCGATCGGGCAAGCCGAGCCTTCGGCCTATGCTCGTCGCCGCAACCGCGTCGATAGGAGAGACCGCGGCGCCCAGAGCGATCGCGAGCGGGAGCGAGATCTCGCTGAAGAGCGCGTTCACGATGAGGCCCACGACGACCGCGGGCACAATCACCATGATGATGCTGAGCCACGCGATCGGCTTCAAATTGCGCCGAAGCTCAATCACGGGGACGTTGCGCCCCGAGGCGAAGAGGATCGGCGGGAGGATCCCCAAAAGAACGACCTCATTCGAGAGCTCGACGTCCGGAACCCACGGGATGAAGCTCGCGGCAATGCCGAGCACGAGCAAAAGCAATGGCGCCGCGATCCCCGTTCGCCGAGAAAAGAGCGCCGAAGCAACGAGGACGGTGAGTCCGATGAGGGCCAGAACAATGAGTTCCATAACTTCCTTCTACCCCAGGGCTCTCGCCCCTCACATCCTTAGTTCGACTGCACCTGCGCGAGGAAGTCCTGTGCGCCGCCCACGAGCTCAATGTGCCCCGTGGGCAGGTCGGCCGTCGCGAGCTTCGCGATCTCTTCTGCAAACTCGCGCACCGAGTACAACTTCCCGGCTGCCTCGCGACGTGCCTCGAGCGCACCCGGCTCCATGCGGTTGAGGAGGGTTGCCGTGACCGTTCCCTCGATCATGTCGCCCGAAACGACAACGAAGCTCACGCCTTTTTCGCTCATCTCGGGGATGCGCGACGTCAGCTCATCCTCGCCCGCGCGCTTCGACTTCGCGACCGCATCGTACGCGTCCATGGTGTCAACCTCGTTGATGAAGTGCGCCTGGTGGCTCGTCACGAAGATGACGCGACCGCCGGGATTCATGCGCGAGAGCGCAGCGGTGAGTGCGTTCGATTGTGCGTCGCGGTTGAGGCGAAGCGCGTAGTTGTCGCCGAGATCCTTCTCCATACCGCCCGAGGCGTTGAGAACGAGCAGATCGAGCGAACCAAACTCGTCGATCGCCGTTTGCATGAGGCGGTCGAGATCCTCTTCGTTCGTGAGGTCGGCGCCCACGGCTACGGCGCGACCGCCGGCCTCTTCGATTTCTTTCACGACCTTGTTCGCCCGCGGCGCCTTTTGACGATAGTTGACGACGACGTTGTAACCTTCCGCGGCGAGAATCTTCGCGGTGTCAGCACCCACGCCTCGCGACGAACCTGTGATGACGGCGGTTTTTGTGGTGGTCATGAATGATTCCTTCCAATCGGAGGAGCAAGAGGTTCAGAGATAGAGGCCGGTAACGTCGCCTTCGTGCGCATCTTCGTACACGGCGTGTACGTCGCGTTCGCGAAGGAGCACGTATACCTTCGCGTCGAGTTCGACCTCGGCACGGTCACCCGGATCAAAGAGCACGCGATCGCCTACGCGCACCTGGCGCACGTTGCTACCGGCGGCGACGACGTTCGCCCATGACAGGCGAGTCGACACGCTTACGGTTGCCGGGATCAGAATCCCGGACTTGCTGCGGCGCTCGCCCTCGGGATCCGGCTCGACCAGGAGGCGGTCGTGAAGCATCCGGAGCGGAAGCGCGGGTGTGTCACTCACTTCTGACGGTAGTCCCGGTCGAAGTAGTCGCCGTCCTTCGGCGTGCGCGTCACGAGGACAATCGCGCCAGCGGTGATCGCGAGGAGGCCGAGAGCACCACCGATGAGGCCCGCGACCGGTGCGGGCTTCACGGCGCCGCTATCGGCGACGAAAAAAGACTTCGCGGTATCCGAAGCTTCGTTCTTCCAGCGCTGGATGGCGTTGACGGGGTTGATGCGGTCGAGCAGCTCGTCGATGTCAGCGGCGAGATTGTCCTGGCGGCGCAGGGCCTCGCCCTTCATCTCCTCGAGGCTTTCCTTCTTCTTTCCCACGAGTTCCTCCCGGGATGTATGGTCGCGTGGTCGTACCGCTCGAGTCTACCGGTCGTCGGCTGGACTTTCACCGCGACCCCTTGGCCGGGTAGGCTAGGCGGGTATGCGCACGTGGCGGAATTGGTAGACGCGCTGGATTTAGGTTCCAGTGCCCTCGGGCGTGGGGGTTCAAGTCCCCCCGTGCGTACTCCCTCTCATCTCGACAACGCGCCAGCGTTGAGGAGGAAGCGATGACCCTGATTGGCCTCGTCCGTCACGGCCAGACGGACTGGAACCTCGCGCACATCTTCCAGGGGGCAAGCGATGTTCCCCTCAACGCGACCGGGGTTGAGCAGGCCCATCGCGCTCTCGATTCCACCCCGGAGTTCGCCTGGGACGGCGTCATGAGCTCACCTCTCATTCGTGCCCGCCTCACCGCCGAAGTGATCGCGACCGACCACAGCCTTCCGTTGATCGGCGTCCACGAGGGGTTCCGCGAAGTCGATTTTGGCTGGGCGGAAGGCAAACCCAGCGCCGAGGCCTACGCGGCCTATCCAGAGCGTGATTTTCCCGACCGGGAAAGCGTCGATGCCGTCCTCGAGCGCGTATGCGCAGCGGTGCGCGACGTATCGGCGCAGCACCCCGATGGACGGATTCTCGTGGTCGCGCACGGGACTCTCATTCGATACCTGGCCAGTGCCGTCGCACAGCGCGACTTCACCTCGCTCCCTAACACCTCGCTCACGCTCCTCGAGGTCTCCCCCACGCTCTGGCGAGTCCCTATGATCGCGGGCTATTCGCTACGCGAACCATTCGAATGGGCACACGAGGAGGGTGCGCTCCCCCGCTTCGATCCCGCCTGGGACGCGCCAAGCGGCATTGACCCGGCCACCCTCCCGCTCGCCGAACGCTCCGCACTCGAGGAGTACCGCCCGACAACCGAAAAAGCACCGAGCCACACCGCCGAGGAGTCACGATGACGCGCACCGCAGTGGGAACCGAATCCAACTGGTTTGACGACGACGAGATCCGTGAGCTCCGTCGTAAGCTCCCGATCCTCTACATCGATGTCGTCCCCGTTCGACTCGACCCCTACGGGGCGATCAAGGACATCGGTCTGCTTCTTCGCGCCGACGGTTCCGGGCGCATCATTCGCTCCCTCGTCTCTGGCCGCGTCCTCGTGCACGAGAGCCTTCGCGAGGCCATCATTCGCCACGTCGAGAAGGATCTCGGTACCGTGGCGCTTCCGAAGGTCCCCACGTCGATGGTGCCTTTTACCGTTGCGGAATACTTCCCCACCCCGGGCCAGTCGCCGTTCGTGGACCCGCGCCAGCACGCGGTTTCACTCGCGTACATCGTTCCCGTCGAGGGCGACTGCGCCCCGCAAGAAGATGCACTGGATCTCGGGTGGTTCGATGCGGCGACGATCCTTGAGTCAGCCGTCATGAACGAGCTTGAGCAGTCGCATGCGATTCTCGTGCGCCGCGCCCTTGCAGCCGGGGGCATCAACTAGCAGCACACGCCTAGCGTCTCAGGCACGCAAGCGCCCCGCGGGAATCAGATCAGGTTCGCGAGTCGCCCGGCCAACGCGCGAAACGCCTTGCCGCGGTGGCTGATCGCGTTTTTCTCCTCGGCAGTGAGTTCAGCCGACGTCTTCTCGTACCCCTCAGGGACGAAAAGCGGATCGTAGCCAAAACCTCCCTCACCGCGCGGCTCACGAAGGAGGGCCCCTCTCATCGTGCCGAGCTCGACCACCTCTCGAGCGCTGCCACCGTCGGAATGGGGAATGACCGCCGCGGCCGCACACACAAACTGCGCCCCGCGGTGGGCCGGCGCGATATCGGCGAGCTGAGCGAGAAGGAGGGCGTTGTTGGCGGCGTCATCGCCGTGGCGGCCCGACCAGCGGGCACTGAAGATCCCCGGGCTTCCGCCGAGAATATCAACGGCAAGACCCGAGTCATCGGCGATCGCGATGAGGCCGCTCTCTCGCGCCGCCGAACGTGCCTTGATCAGAGCGTTCTCCTCGAAGCTCACGCCATCCTCAACCGGGTCGGTGAGACCCAATTCGGCACTGGAGACGACAAGAGCCGGGTCGAAGCCGTCGATCGCCCCCGCGAGTACCTCGCGCAGTTCCTTGAGCTTCTTGGCGTTGTGGCTCGCGAGAACGATCTTCGCGTCGGTACTCACTGGCGTTCCTCAAAGGCCGCGAGCTGCATCTGGATCAACTGTTCACAGCCCTGGGAAGCAAGGCCAAGGAGTTGGTTCAGCTCGTCGTAGCTGAAGGGTGCTCCCTCGGCTGTTCCCTGTACCTCAACGAACTCGCCCGAACCGGTCATGACGACGTTCATGTCGGTTTCAGCCTTGACGTCCTCGCGGTACTCGAGGTCAAGCATCGGGATGCCGTCGATGATGCCGACGCTCACCGCCGACACGGAGTCGCGCAGGACATCGGCGAGCACCGGGATCGAGGCATGGCGTTTGCCCCACGTGATCGCGTCGACGAGGGCGACATACGCGCCCGTGATTGCTGCGGTGCGCGTTCCACCGTCGGCTTGCAGAACATCGCAATCGAGCTGGATCGTGTTCTCGCCAAGCGCCTTCATATCGACGACGCTTCGAAGCGAGCGGCCGATGAGTCGCGAGATTTCGTGGGTGCGCCCACCGATCTTGCCCTTGACGCTCTCGCGATCCGAGCGGCTCCCGGTCGCGCGCGGAAGCATGGCGTATTCCGCCGTAACCCAGCCCGTGCCGCTGCCCTTCTTCCAGCGCGGCACACCCTCCGTGAAGCTCGCCGCGCATAGCACGCGCGTGCGTCCAAATTCGATCAGGCAGCTGCCTTCGGCGTGGTCAAGCCAACCGCGCGTGATCCTCACGTCGCGGAGCTGATCGACGGTGCGTCCGTCGACTCGGGTGATCTGCTCGGTCATGGCTTTCTCCTCGTTGGTCGCGAGCTGGGAATTAAAGCGTGTAGGTGCGAAGTGACTCGGCGAGTTCGAGAGGACCGTCGAACTCGGCCCTCGCCTCTTCGAGCGGGACTTTGCGATCGGTCCACGGCGGGATGTGGGTCAGCACAAGCTTCTTCACCCCGGCTTCGCGCGCCAGAATTCCCGCACGCTTGCCCGTCAAGTGGATGCCCTGGAAGTGGTCGTCGCGCCCCTCAACGTACCCGGCCTCGCACAAGAGAAGGTCAACGCCACTTGCGAGAGCCGAGGCGCCCTCACACACGTCGGTATCGCCCGTGTAAGCGAGTACGGTGTCGCCCACGGCGATACGGAAGCCGAATGCGGGAACGGGGTGCTCCACGGGCACTGCCGTGATGATCGCACGCCCCGCTTCGATACTGTCCCCCTCCGATAGCGCAATGAACTCGTAGGGGGCGCGGATTGCGCCGGGCGGGATGGGGTCGGGATTGCCGGTCGCGGCGCTCAAACGTTCGTCGATGCCTTCGGGCGCGAAAACGCGGACCGTCGGACAGTTGACGAGCGGGTGATAGGCGAGGTAGACCTCGAGTCCCGCGAGGTCGAGGAAGTGATCCGCATGCAGGTGCGAGATGAGAATGATGTCGATGTGAGACGGGTCGATGACCTTGTGAAGGTTAGAGAGGGCACCATTGCCGCAATCGATGAGGATGCGAAACGGCTTACCGCGTTTACCGGGCACGGTCACGAGGTAGCACGAGGCCGGCTCGCCCGGACCCTCATAGCTGCCGGAGCAGCCCACCACTGTCAATTCGATGCTCATGCATTCTCCTCACGGGCGGGGATGGAGGTCGTGTGGGTAATCGCGGGGCCGAGGAAGCGCTGCGAGAGGCGCGCGAAGTTGCTCGTGCGGCCCACGCGCGGCGCCGTCTCAGCGAAGATGTGGCTCGGCGCGGTGGCCGCCGTGCGCATGAGGTTTTCACCCTGAAGTGTGCGGTACACGTCGATTGCGGTTTCTTCCGAGGACGACACGAGCGTGACGTCCGGCCCCATCACGTAGCTGATGACGCCGGCGAGCAGCGGATAGTGCGTGCAGCCAAGCACGAGCGTGTCCACGCCCGCTGCTTTGAGGGGCGCGAGGTACTCCTCCGCGGCAGCGAGGACCTCCTCGCCCGAATCGGTCCCGCTCTCGAGGAACTCGACGAAGCGGGGGCAGGCTGCGGCCTCCACATGGACGTCAAGCGCCGCTGAAAAGGCATCCTGGTAGGCCCCCGACTTCACGGTCGCGCGCGTACCGATCACGCCGATCCGCTTGTTGTGGGTCACGGACACGGCGCGGCGCACGGCCGGTTTGATGACTTCGAGAACGGGAACGCTGTAGCGCTCGCGCGCGTCGGCGAGAACCGCCGCGGTTGCCGTATTGCATGCGATCACGAGCATCTTGACGTCGTGCTCGACGAGTTCGTCCATGACCCCGAGAGCGTATTCCCGCACCTTCGCGAGCGGTTTGTCGCCATAGGGCGTGTGGGCCGTGTCGCCGATGTAGAAAAGCTCTTCATTCGGCAACTGATCGATGATCGCGCGTGCGACAGTGAGCCCGCCGATCCCGCTATCAAAAATCCCGATGGGTGAATCGTTCACGCTTTCAATCTATCGATCTGCGCGCTGACCGAGAGTGCTTCGGCCCACCCGTGCAAGGGATCTCACAGGCATCTAGGAGCGAGCGTTCAGGGCCCCGATCAACGTCGCCTGGAGCCACGAGGCGAACTCATACAGTGTCGCGAGGAACTCCAAACCGGCAACTCCCGGCTCGGCCTCAACCTGTTCGAGGTCGTTCGAACACAAAAGCTGGAGCGCTTCGAAGTCACCGTCGTTCTCGATCCCCATGCGGTCCGCGAGAACGAGGCGAATAACATTGAGCGCCTTGAGCCATGAGACCGCATCGGAGCGCTCGATCACGATCTCATCGTGCGGCCCTTCGCCCCCGATGTCGCCGGCAACTTCCAGGCTCGCGCGAAGCACGCTCAAGTTCGCGATATGGGCATCGGCGAGGTTGCCTTGCGTGAGGCGCCGGTACTCGCCCGCCTCTTCATCGTTCTCGCTCGCGGGCGGAAAAAGCCGTTGAGTTGCGCTGTCGCGCGGGGCCTCCGTCCGCGCGCGCGAAGTTTCAGCCTCGAGCCTCGCGAGCGGGTCCTCTGACATCACCTCGCTCGGGCGTTGCCCGGTCTCATCACTCTCGCCGATTTCAAGATCGGCGCGAATGAGGTCGGTAATTTCGCCCGCTACTTGCGCGAGTACGGCGCGCTCTTCCGCTTCGAGCCTGCACATCAGTCGACCGTCGGCCCGCGCGATGAACGAATGCGCCACTACGCCTCCTCGAGGATCGCGAGGAGGCCGAATTCGTGCATCGCACCCACGTGAGATTCAGCGGTCTCTCGCCCGTCGCACGACACGATCGCACGCCCCTGCGTATGGACCTGCATCATGAGCGCGTGGGCCTTGGAGCGGGCGTACCCGAAGTGAGTGCGAAACACGTAGGTCACGTACGTTTGCTCGTTCACGGCGTCGTTTAGCACAACGGTGTTCCACTTTCGGTCGGTTTCAGTTCCGACGCTTGCCAGGGACTCGCTCTGGCGGTCTTCGCGCACGGCGTTTCCTCCCTCGCCTCTCAACTTCGGGCTCCACTACGGGTATGAACACTAAGACTACCCGGCTTCCTCGTTTAGGCTTGCTCTGTGCCAACGACCTCACTAAAGACCGATTTGTACGAACTCACCATGATCCAAGCCGCGCGTGATGCCGGTGTCGCGGATCGCCAATGCGTGTTCGAGGTGTTCACCCGCTCGCTTCCCGAGGGGCGACGCTACGGCGTGTTCGCAGGGATTGGCCGTATTCTCGATGCGCTCGAATCGTTTCGCTTCGAGGCTGAGGATCTCGATTTTCTGCGGTCGACGGGGCAGTTCACCGAGGACGTGCTCGCCTATCTCGCGGACTACCGGTTTGAGGGCAGCATCGATGCGTATGCGGAAGGCGAGCTCTTTTTCCCGAGCTCCCCCGTCGTGCGCGTCGAAGGCACCTTCGAGCAGTGCGTGCTTCTCGAAACTCTCGTGCTCTCCATCCTCAATCACGACTCGGCGATTGCGTCCGTGGGCTCGCGCATGATCCAGGCTGCGGCGGGGCGCCCGTGCATCGAGATGGGTTCGCGGCGCGTGCATGAGGATGCCGCCGTCGCCGCCTCGCGGGCCGCGGCCATCGTGGGATTTTCGTCAACCTCGAACCTCGAGGCCGGTCGAACCTACGGGATTCCCGTCGTGGGCACCTCCGCCCATGCCTTCACTCTCGTGTTCGATACCGAAGCGGAAGCCTTCCAGGCTCAAGTAAACTCGCTAGGTGCGCACACGAGCCTGCTCGTGGACACATTCGATATCTCCGCGGCGATCGAGTCCGCGGTAGCCATCGCGGGCCCCGACCTCGGCGCGGTGCGCATCGACTCCGGCGCCCTCGGCGAAACGGCCCGCGAGGTGCGTGCCCAGCTCGATGCGCTCGGCGCGACGCGCACCTCAATCACCGCGACAAGCGACCTCGACGAATACCGCGTATTTGCACTTCGCGACAGCCCCGTCGACAGCTACGGGATCGGCACTCGCCTCGTGACCGGCGGCGATCACCCCGCGCAGGGCTTCGTTTTCAAACTCGTCGAACGCGAGAACTTATCCGGCGAGATGGAGGCCGTCGCGAAGAAGTCCGCGCAAAAGGCCACCGTCGGGGGAAGCAAACGCGCCTATCGTGTGTGCGGCGCCGAAGGTGAGGCATGCGCCGAGCTCGTCCTCGCCGATAACCAGGGCGATCAGCCATCGCAAGCCCCGGGCTCCCGGCCTCTTCTCACACGCCTCGTCGAGCGCGGCAACGTTCTCGACTCACGCAGCCAATGGGAGCGTATCAAAGCCGCACGCAGTGTGCACGAGCGTGCTCTCGACGAACTTGCACTCGCCGATCCGCATATCCGCACGGGGCAGGACGGCGATGTCGCGCTGCCGGTCGTCCACTCCCTCGAGGAGCTTGCCTACCTGCGAAACGCCGGGAAGCGATAGTTCCCGGCAAGCGTCGGGCTACTTCTTGCCCACGAACCAGCCGCGAAGAATGTCGATCCTCTTTTGAATCTGCTCCGCGCTCGCCTGCGGAACCGCAGGGCCACCCGAGCGGCGGCGCAGTTCGTTGTGCACCTGACCGTGCGGGGTTCCGGTGCGGCGCGCCCAGCCCGATACGAGCGAGCTGAGCTCCTTGCGAAGCGCCGTCACGTCGCGGTGCGTTGCTGCCGCGGGCGCGCTCGAGCGCGCTGACGAACGCCGTTGCTGGCTCTTTTGACGCTCGCGCAAGAGCGTCGTCACTTGCTCTGGCTCAAGCAGGCCTGGGATTCCCAAAAACGCCTGCTCTTCCTCGCTCCCCGCCATCGCGAGGGTCCCGTACTCGCCACCGTCGAAGAGGACGCGGTCAAAGTGGGCATCTGATTCGAGGGCCTCGTAGCTGCCCTCAAGCTCACTACTCGCCTTCTCCTCGCGATTGGCCTCGCGCAGCGCCTCCTCATCGAGGCCTGTCTCCGGGTCAAGCTGGTCTTTTTCGCGCATATCGAGGACGTGGTCGCGCTCGACCTCCATCTCGTTCGCGAGGCCGAGAAGAACGGGAACCGAGGGAAGAAACACGCTCGCCGTTTCACCACGCGTGCGAGAGCGCACGAAGCGGCCCACCGCCTGCGCAAAGAACATCGGGGTCGAAGTCGACGTTGCATACACGCCCACGGAAAGGCGCGGAACGTCGACTCCCTCGGACACCATACGCACCGCGACCATCCAGCGATCCTGCGAGGTGCTGAACTCTTCGATCTTGCGGCCCGCGGTCGCGTCATCCGAGAGGACGAGAGTGGGTTTCTCACCCGTGATGCGCTCGAGAATTTTCGCGTACGCGCGCGCAGTGGACTGATCCGTCGCAATCACGAGACCGCCCGCGTCGCTCACGCCGCGACGAACCTCGGTGAGGCGTTGATCGGCGGCCGCAAGAACAGTGGGGATCCACTCGCCCTTCGGATCGAGCGCCGTGCGCCACGCCTGCTGCATGATGTCTTTCGTTTCGAGGCCGCCAAGCTGCGCCGAAACCTCGTCCCCGCTCTTCGTCCGCCAGTGCATTCGCCCCGAATACGTCATGAACAACACGGGCCGCACCACGTGGTCCTGCAAAGCCTGACGGTAGCCGTACGTGTAGTCGGCCTTTGAGCGCATGAACCCCTCGGCGTCAGGTTCGTAGCGCACAAAGGGGATGTGGGCATCGTCCGAGCGGAACGGGGTACCCGTGAGTGCGAGGCGACGTTTCGCGGGGTCAAAGGCCTCGCGGACACCATCGCCCCACGTGAGCGCGTCGCCCGCATGGTGGATCTCATCAAGGATGACGAGGGTCGGAGCCGCCTCGGTTCTCGCTCGGTGCAACCTCGGGTTCGCCCCCACTTGCGCGTAAGTGAGGGCAACGCCTTGATAGTGATCGCCGTGCCGACCCTGGGAATTAGAGAAGTTCGGGTCGATCTGAATGCCCACGCGTAGCGCGGAATCCGCCCACTGGGTCTTCAGGTGCTCGGTCGGGGCAACCACGGTGACGCGGCGCACCACCCCTTCCTTGAGCAGGCCCGCGGCGATCTGCAAAGCAAAGGTTGTTTTGCCGGCGCCCGGGGTCGCCACGGTCATGAAGTCGCGCGGCTGGCGCTCTTGGTAAAGGTTCAGGGCTTCGGCCTGCCACGCACGGAGCTTCGGCGCCGTGCCCCACGCTGCGCGCTCGGGGAATGCGGGCGGCATCTGCTGCGCCGCAAACGACGAGGGCTTGCGGGGGGTCGACTGGGTGTGCACAGCCGGCGCGTGTTGCTCGCTGGTGCGCGTCGACTCCAGATAGCTCGAGAACAGGTCGGGCGAAGCGGAAGAATCGTGGGCATTCATAAGCGCCATCCACGATAAACCCGGCAGCGGCTAGAGCATCTCAGCGACCCGAGCCGAAAAGCCCCCGAAAGCCGCCAAAGCCGCCTTTACCTCGGCCTTTATCCTCGCCGTCGCCCGAGTTGCTTCCGTCACCAATGCCGTCGTAGATCTCTTTGCACTGCGGGCACACGGGGTACTTCTTCGGGTCGCGGCCAGGAACCCACACTTTGCCGCACAGCGCGATCACCGGCGAGTTGTTTAGCGCGGCCTTCGCGATCTTTTCCTTCTGCACGTAGTGAGCGAAGCGATCGTGATCGCCTGGATCGGCGTCCTCCGTCTGTTCCTCACGTTCGAGCACCGCTGTCGAGCTCGGCGCAGCGCCGGGGGCAGCGGGTGCCTGCGGGGCACCGTGGTCCGGGGAGTTCGGGTCCGAGATCGAGGCCGTGAAGCGAATGCGTGTCGTACTCATGCCTCGATCCTAGCGGGGCTCCCCCGCGCGGGCCACGGCGCGCGCAACCGCGGGCGTGACGCGCTCGTCAAACACGCTCGGCACAATGTGGCGCGCTGAAAGCTCGTCGTTGCTGACAACGGAGGCGATCGCCTGGGCCGCCGCGAGAAGTGCCTCGTCGGTGACCTCGCACGCGTGGGCGTCGATAAGCCCGCGGAACACACCGGGGAACGCAAGGACATTGTTGATCTGATTCGCAAAATCACTGCGTCCCGTCGCTACGACGGCGGCGTGCTTCCAGGCGATCTCAGGGTCGACCTCGGGCACGGGGTTCGAGAGCGCGAAGACGATCGCGCGCTCGTTCATGCTCCTCAGCATCGACTCATCGAGAATGTTCGGGACGCTCACACCGATAAACACATCGGCTCCCTCAACGGCCTCGCGCAGCCCACCCTCCACTTTGCGAGGGTTCGTGTGGCGAGCGATCCACTCGAGACGATCTCCGGCCTCGCGACCCTCTCGAACGATGCCCTTCGAGTTTGTGACGATCACATCGCGCGCGCCCGCCGCAAGGAGAAGCCGCAGGATTGCCGTGCCCGCAGCGCCCGCACCCGACATCGCGATGCGGACCTCTTCAATCGGCTTTTCCACGATCGTGAGCGCGTTCGTGAGCGCCGCAAGAACGCACACGGCGGTACCGTGCTGGTCGTCGTGGAACACAGGAATGTCGAGCTCGGCACGCAGTCGGTCTTCGATCTCGAAACAGCGCGGCGCGGAGATGTCTTCGAGGTTGATTCCCGCGAAAGCGGGTGCGATCGCCTTGACGTGCGCGACGATGTCCTCAACCTCGTGCGCATCGAGGCAGATCGGGAAGGCATCCACGTCCGCGAAACGTGAAAAGAGCGCCGCCTTTCCTTCCATCACGGGTAGCGCGGCGAGGGGGCCTCGATCGCCGAGCCCTAGGATGGCGGAGCCGTCGGTCACGACCGCGACGGTGTTCTTCTTGATCGTGTACTCGCAGGCTTTCTCGGGCTTTTCCGCGATTTCCTCGACGACGCGGGCCACGCCCGGCGTGTAGACGATCGCGAGGTCGTCAGCGTTGTCGATCGGAGCGGTGGGCTCGACTGTGAGCTTTCCGCCTTCGTGGGCCTCAAAAATGCGACGTTCGACGGCTTCGGTTCCGGTCTCAAGACGCGTGGGTTCGGTGCTGTCAGGTGTGTGCGTAGCCATGATTTCATCCTTCCACGGCCGCGACCTTTCCGCCGGGACTTAGCGAAGATCCGCAATCGCGCGGCGCACTCTCTTTTCCGAAACCGTGTACCGCGTTCCAAGTTGCTGCGCAAAGAACGAGACTCGCAGCTCTTCGAGCATCCAGGGAATCTCGCGCGCCTCATCGCTTTCGAGCGCCTCGGTCGAGAGTTTCGATTTCGCTTTCTCGAACATGCCGACAAGATCCTCGATCTGCCACGCAAGTTGGGCATCGCGCGCAGGGTTGTCCTGCATTTTCTCGATCCTGTGGATGTCTGCCTTCAGGTAGCGAGGAATCTCGGGAACGATGTGCGCAGGCGTGCGCGAAATGAACCTCCCGGAGGTGAGTGAGTCGGCGTGCTCGCGGATCTGGGTGAGCTGCTGCAGCACCGAGAGGCTCGACACTTTGGAAATAGCCCGCTGAAGCTTCGCGTGAAGAGCGAGAGCGTCGACGGCGGCGAGCACGAGCGTGCGTGAAAGGCCTGCGTGCTCGGCACGCACGGCCTCGACGAGCGCGTCGAATTCAGCCTTCGTCCACACAAGACCACCGTTTTCCGTTCGGGAAATCAACTCGGCGCTCGCGGCGAGCGCCGCATCGCTCAAAAGCGCCTTTGCGCTCCCGTAACTGGATTGAGAAATCGCGAGCTTCGTGGGATTCGGGAGCGAGCCGAGCACCTGCGCCGACTTCGACCCGAGGGCTTCGGTCACGAGGTGCGTCACGGCACGGACGTGCTCGCGGCGCTGATCGAGGGCAGTCGGCATCGCGGTGAGGTCGACACTCACACCGCCGCTATCCTCGCGGAGTTTGAGCGCGGGATACACGACAACATTGAGCCCACCTTGCCGGTTGCGTTTCGTGCGGGGAATCTCGAAGTCAGGAAATCCGTCGAGATCGCGGTCGCCAAAGGACTCGGCTTGCCGGGCCGCGCTTGATTCGACACGTGCGCGGTGTGCCTTCTTGAGTGCGAGAAGGTCATCGCCCGAGCCGATCTCGCGCCCGCGATCATCGCGCACCGAGAAATGCATGCGAAGGTGCGCGGGAAGTTTGCTCGCATCAAATTCATCGCCGTAGAGCGGCAGGTCGTCGGGGACACCGGGAAGTGCCACGAGTTCGTCGGCAACAGCTTCGACGAAGCGCTCGCCCGTATTCGGGTCGTCGTCGCGCAGGATCTGGGCGACGGCGCGTGCCTTGTCCGGCGCGGGGATGAGGTGGCGGCGAATTGGCTTCGGGAGGGTCCGAATGAGCTCGGCAATTTTCTCTTCGCGCATGCCAGGCACGAGCCAATCAAAGCCCTTCGGCTCGAGTCTGCCGAGCACGGCGAGGGGAACGAGGGCCGTGACACCATCCTTGAAGTGGGCCGTCGATTTCGGCTGGTCACCGTCGCAGGCACCTCGAGCCGAAGGCTCGAATGCATAGCGAAGCGCGAGCGTGATGTCCCCCTGCACCCATGTGTCGGGGAAACCTGCGGCGTGGTCCTCCGCGTCGCCCTCGAGCAAGATTTCACGAGTGAGATGCAAGAGCTCGGGAGTCTCGTGACGCTGCTTCTTCCACCACGCATCGAAGTGCCGCCCGCTCGTCACCTTCGCGGGGATACGCGCGTCATAAAACTCGAACAGGGCGGCGTCGCCCGCGATGAGGTCCCTGCGCCGCGCCTTGTTTTCAAGCTCTTCGAGTTCCTCTATGAGTCGCACATTGTCGCGAAAGAAGTGGTGGCGGGTGTTCCACTGCCCCTCGATGAGGGCATGCTGAATGAAAATCTCGCGCGAAAGTTCGGGATCGATGCGGCCGTAGGCGACGGGGCGGCGCGCGAAAATCGGGACGCCAAACAGGGTCGCTTTTTCGTACGCCATCGCGCTTGCCTTCTTCGAGCTCCAATGCGGCTCGGAGTAGCTGCGCTTCATGACGTGAGGGCCGACGTCCTCAATCCACGCGGGATCGATCTTCGCGGCCGTGCGGGCGAACAGGCGTGATGTTTCCACGAGTTCCGCGGCCATGACGTAATCGTGGCGTTTTCTCGCGATCGTGCTTCCGGGCCAGATCACGAACCGAGAATTGCGCGCGCCCTGGTAGTCGCGCGTGCGCTCGTCGTAGAGCCCCACGTGGCTCAGAAGCCCGGCCAGCAGGCTTTGGTGGATGGTCGCGTCGCTCGCCGGGTTATCCGACGGCCGCAGCCCCACGTCGCGGCACATGTCTTTGAGCTGCGCGTGGAGGTCCCACCATTCACGGATACGCACGTAGTGCAGGTACTCGCTCTTGACTTCGCGCTTGAATGCCGAGTTGGAGAGCGCCTTGCGGCGCTCGCTCAAGTGCCGCCAGAGGTTGAGGTAGGTGAGGAAGTCACTCGTATCGTGAGTGAAACGCGCGTGCAGCTGATCCGCCTGCGTTTTCTTCTCGAGGGGACGCTCGCGCGGATCCTGAATCGAGAGTGCGGCGACGATCACGAGGACTTCGCGGAGTGCACCGCGCTTATCGGCTTCGAGGAGCATACGCGCCATACGCGGGTCGAGCGGAAATCGCGAGATCTGCTCGCCGATCGCCGTGAGCGCTCGTCCACCGGGGGCATTTTTCTCGCTGCGGATCGCACCGAGTTCCTCGAGGAGGCGCACGCCATCACGCACCGCGCGCTTATCGGGGGCTTCGACGAACTCGAAGCTCTCGATGTCGCCGAGCCCAAGAGCGGTCATCTGCAGGACGACGCTCGCAAGGGCTGTACGAAGAATTTCTGGTTCGGTGAACTCGGGCCGCGTGTCGAAATCTTGCTCGGAATAGAGGCGAATCGCTATGCCGGGGCTCGTGCGCCCGGATCGCCCCGAACGCTGCTTCGCGCTCGCCTGACTGATCGGCTCGATCGGGAGGCGCTGCACTTTCGTGCGCTGCGAGTAACGTGAAATGCGCGCGAGGCCCGAGTCGACGACGTATTTAATGCCCGGAACGGTGAGGGAGGTTTCCGCGACGTTCGTCGCGAGAACGATCCGACGGCGGCCGTCTTTCGGCGGGCTGAAGATCTTCTGCTGGTCCTGCTCTGAGAGGCGGCCAAAGAGAGGCAGAACGTCTATTCGACTCGCCGCCCCCACTCGTTTCTTCACGTGCGTTTGGAGCTCCTCTCCCACCTCGCGGATCTCACGCTCACCCGGGAGAAACACAAGGATGTCGCCGGGCCCCTCGGCGATCAGTTCATCGCACGCATCGACGATCGCCTCGGTGAGGTCGCGCTCCTCGCTGCGGATGTCTGCGAGTTCGTCCACCTCACCGATCTCGGGCTCGAGGACGAGCGGCCGGTAGCGCACCTCAACGGGGTAGGTGCGGCCCGA
This sequence comes from Dermabacter sp., assembly GCF_032550575.1. NCBI lineage: Bacteria > Bacillati > Actinomycetota > Actinomycetes > Micrococcales > Dermabacteraceae > Dermabacter > Dermabacter sp. The sequence continues at coordinate 574,094 of NZ_JAWFZC010000001.1, forward strand.
CACCTCGATGATGGGGGCGGGGTGCAGGTCACCCGCGCGATCCTTCTTTCCGAAGAATTCGGCGAAGCGCTCGGGATCGATTGTCGCCGAGGTAATGATGATTTTCAGCTCGGGCCTACGGCGGGCGATGCGCTTGAGGTAGCCGAGCAGCATGTCGATCGTGAGACTGCGCTCGTGAGCCTCGTCGATGATGATGGCGTCGTATTTCTTCAGCAGCCTGTCGCCGTGAATCTCCGAGAGGAGGATGCCGTCGGTCATGACCTTGAGACGCGTGGATGTGGCGGTGTTTTTCGTAAACCTCACCTGGTATCCGACGCTTCCCTCGCCAAGCCTCTCGCCCAATTCCTCCGCGATGCGACTCGCGACGCTTCGGGCGGCGATCCTTCGGGGCTGCGTGTGACCGATCATGCGCCCGCGGCCACCGTAGCCGAGTTCGAGGAGCATTTTCGGAAGCTGCGTGGTTTTGCCCGAGCCTGTCTCGCCAGCGACGATCACGATTTGGTTGTCGCGAATCGCTCGCTGGATTTCCTCACGCCGCTGAGAGACGGGAAGGTCAGCGGGGTAAGTGATCGCAAGACGCGGCTTCGCCGTACCGGGGCGCGCGCCAGTATTCTCGTTGCTGGAGGTCATATCGCCTCCATCGTAGTCGCCGGATCGCCGCATTCGTCCGTGGGAGTGGACACAAGCATCCCTCACATGCGGCAGGTGCGTCCGCATCCGAGTCTCGTTCAGCACGACACCCCTACCATTGAGGCGCATCCCTACCGAACAGAGAGGTTCTTATGAAAGCCCTTCGCAAGTCCGCCCCACAAAAGGGACTCGAGATCGTTGACATCCCGGAGCCGCAGGTCGGCCCCAACGATGTCAAAGTGCGTGTCATGCGCGCCGGTATCTGCGGCACCGACCTGCACATCCTCGAGTGGGATGCTTCCGCACAGGACATGTGCGATTCGGTCCCGTTCACGCCGGGCCACGAGTTCTACGGGGAGGTCACCGAGATCGGTGACGACGTCGTGGACGTGCGCGTTGGCGATCGCATCTCGGGCGAGGGCCACGTCGTGTGCGACATTTGCCGCAACTGCCGCGCGGGACGCCGCCACATGTGCATCCGCACGCGTTCGATCGGTGTGCAGCGCGATGGCGCGTTTGCCGAGTACGTCGTCATCCCACAGCAAAACGTGTGGGTTCATCACAACGATGGTGGCGAAAAGGTCATCACGCCCGAGCTCGGCGCGATTTTCGATCCGCTCGGCAACGCCGTGCACACGACGCTTAAGTTCCCACTCGTTGGCGAGGATGTTCTCATCACCGGCGCTGGCCCGATCGGGCTCATGTGCGCCGCCGTTGCTCGGCACGCCGGTGCACGCTACATCGCGATCACCGACGTCAAGGAGCACCGCCTCGCGATGGCAAAGGACATGGGCACGGATGCCCAGATTGATGTCTCTAAAACGAGTATCCGCGACACACAGGCGTCCCTCGGCATGCGCGAGGGCTTCGATGTCGGCCTCGAGATCTCCGGGCAGGCAAGCGCACTCCAAGACATGATCGACAACATGAACCACGGCGGCAAAATCTCCATGCTTGGCCTGCCCTCGAAGCAGTTCGAGATCAACTGGACGACCGTCGTGACGCGCATGCTCACCCTCCAGGGCATCTACGGACGCGAAATGTTCGAAACGTGGAACGCCATGAACGCTATGGTGCGCACGTCGAAGATTCTTCGCGAGCGCGTGCTCTCGACCGTGACCGACGTGCTGCCCGCTGAAAAGTGGGCGGATGCCTACGCGCTCGCGCGCTCAGGCGAAGCTGGCAAGATCGTTCTCGACTGGGAAAACATTTAAGGAGTATCGATGTACACGAGCATGAAAGACGAGCTGACCGCGGAACTCAACGCCATTCGCGAGGCAGGAACGTACAAGAATGAGCGCCCGATTCTCACCCCGCAGTCGAATGCGGTCTCGGCGGCTTCTGCGCGCGATGAAGAAGGCCGCGACGTCCTGAACTTCTGCGCGAACAACTACCTCGGGCTCGCCGATCACCCCGAGCTCATCGCGGCTGCCAAGCGCGCCCTGGACGAGCGCGGGTTCGGCATGGCGAGCGTGCGCTTCATCTGCGGCACTCAGGATCGCCACTTGGTCCTCGAACAGAAGCTGAGCGAGTTCCTCGGAACCGATGACACGATCCTGTTTTCCTCGTGTTTTGATGCGAATGGCGGCGTTTTCGAGTCGCTCTTTACGAAAGAAGACGCCATCATTTCCGATGAGCTCAACCACGCGAGCCTCATCGATGGCATCCGCCTGTCGAAGGCCGCGCGGTACCGCTACAAGAACGCCGATATGGACGATCTTCGCGCCCAGCTCGAGGCTGCGAAGGGCGCCCGCCGCACCGTCATCGTGACCGACGGCGTCTTCTCCATGGACGGATACCTCGCTCCGCTCGACAAGATCTGCGACCTCGCCGATGAGTTCGGCGCGCTCGTGCTCGTGGACGACTCTCACGCCGTGGGCTTCATGGGCGAGACGGGTGCGGGCACTCCCGAGCACTTCGGCGTTTCGGATCGCGTCGATATCTACACGGGCACGTTCGGTAAGGCCCTCGGCGGCGCAAGCGGCGGGTACGTGTCGGCGCATCAGGAGATCATCGATGTTCTGCGTCAGCGCGCCCGCCCCTACCTCTTCTCGAACTCGCTCGCGCCGGCGATCGTCGAGGCGACCATTACCGCTCTCGACCTCGTGAAGAATTCGGGTGAGCTTCGCACGAAGCTGTTCGAGAATGCGGAGCATTTCCGCAGCGCTATGACCGAAGCCGGGTTTGAGCTGCTCGAGGGCGAACACGCCATCGTCCCCGTGATGTTCGGCGACGCCGCCCTCGCGGGCCGCATTGCCGATCGTATGCTTGAGCACGGCGTGTATGTCACGGCGTTCAGCTACCCGGTCGTGCCGAAGGAGAAGGCACGTATCCGCGTGCAACTCTCGGCCGCCCATACGAGCGAGGACATCGACCGCGCCGTCCAGGCATTTGTCGCGGCTCGCGACGCCGAAAACTGAGTTTCCCATCGCCCTGAATTGCATAGGGGTTGTGGGGGTTTGACCCGAGCTCCCTCCCCCATTGCCCTGAATTGCACAGGGGCCACGGGGGTTTGACCTCCGACCACTCCCAATAGCGAAAGGCCCGGCATCCGTGCCGGGCCTTTCTCGTATCAGAACACCGGTTGAGGCCTAGGCCCCCGAGCGTACTGTCCCGACGTTTGCTCAGTGCTCGTCGTAGTGGTCGCCGTGCTCCGCGTGACGGTGGCCGTCGTGGACGTAGTCAACGTGGTCGTCGTGCTCGACAGCCTCGTGTCCGCAGTCCTCGCCGTGCTGGTGATCGGCGACGGTGTGCTCAGCCTGCGGCTGGTGCTCGTCGTAGTGGTCGCCGTGCTCTGCATGCAGGTGGCCGTCGTGCTTGTAGTCCACGTGGTCACCGTGCTGGACTGCTTCGTGGCCGCAGCCTTCGCCGTGCGCGTGCTCCGTGGGGGTGTGTTCGGCTTTGTGGTCAGTCATGGCGTTCTCCTTCTTGTGCGTGCGCCAGTGCGTCGTGGATGACGTGGGTGACATGGGCATCGGCGATCGAGTACCTCGTCGCTCTTCCTTCACGCTCCCCCTTCACCACGTGCACCTCGCGGAGTTTCCCGAGGTGCTGGGAGACGAGCGGTTGCGAGAGGCCCGTGAGATCTACGAGCTCCTTGACTGTGCACTCGCGTTCAGCGAGGTGCAGCACGATCTCGAGACGCGAGGTGTTGCCAAGCGCCTTGAATACTCGTGCGGCGTGCTCAATCTGCATGCTGTCTTCCATACGACAATCACACCACATCCATGAGCATATTGCAATATGCCTATTTATTGCGAATCGTTCCCACTCTCGCCATCACGCGACACCCGCAATGAGCGCACACACCCCCACGGCAACCCCCGCCCACGCCGCAGCCCACAGCACCGAGGCAAAGGTCCCGATAATGAACAACTCCCCCACGCGAGCCGCCTCACGCCCCTCCTTCTCTGCGCGCAGCTCCGGATACCGACCGAGCCCCTTCACGGCAAGCGCGACAGCGATACCCGGCGGGAAGCCTGCAACAATCGAGACGTAGACGGCAATTCGCTCAAGAATGCCGATCCATCGCCCTCCCGGCAATTCCTTTTGCGCCCCCATGAGGGTCCCCTGCGCGGCGGCGACGCGAGCCCCACCTTCATCAATGCGCCGCAAAAGCGCGCGGATAACCCCATTGCCCGCCACAGCACCACAGCCGCATACAGTTAGCGCAAGTGCGCTCCACACAACCGTCACAACACCACCCGTTTAGGCATTTCCTACATTTAGGACTAATTAAGCTATTCTCTACATATGGCACCAGTGAAGGATCAGGCTTACGCCGTCGCTGTCATCGGCGACATCGTCAACTCTCGCGGTCACAACCGCACCGCGCTCCACGAACACCTCACCGGTGCGCTCAACGCGATTCAGACACCATCACACGAACGCCTCCACCCTACCGTCGGCGACGAAATTCAAGGCGTGTTCGCCACCCACGGCGACGCCCTTCGCGCCACCCACATCCTCAGGCTCCACCTTCGCGAGCATGACATCGACATCCGATTCGGAATCGGAGCCGGCGAGATCCGCATCATCGACGAAGGCGCCGGCATCCAGGACGGCTCCGCCTGGTGGGCCGCGCGCGAGGCCCTCGAGCGTACAGAAGAACTCGCCCAAACCTCCGGGTTCTCAGGTATACGAACCGGGCTCAGTGCAGCAATCTCGGAAAATAAAGAGTCCGACGGTCGCCAGGCAACCGTCGGAACACAAGCCCCGCAAGGCCACGACACGCCCCCACCCGAAGCGCTGTGCCACTTGATCGACGCACACGTGAGCGCGCTCAAGGGTAGCGCCTGCGGAAGCTTACGCGGAATCCTCGAGGGCGAATCAAACGGCGATACCGCGGCGCGGCTCGGCATCTCTCCGAGCGCAAACACGCAGCGCATTATGCGCCACGATCTGCGTCCGCTCGCCGAGGCAATGCGCGCGACGTGGCTGTCGAACGCCCCCGCTGCACGGCCCGAGCGCTAACGAGGCAGGGCACGAAGGCGCCGAGACGCTCTACCGCAGGGCGTCGCGCACCTTGGCGAGCATCGTCATTGCCGCTTCAGCCTGCTTCCCGGCCACAATTGGATTATCGGCAAACGTCGCGAAGCCGCAGTCGGTATTCAGGAGCACTCGATCCTTGCCGAACATGTTCACTGCGGCACGCCCGCGCTCGAGCACAGCTTCGAAGGTTTCATCCTGCGGCGCCTTCTGGTTGAAGATGCCGATACCGATGCGCTGGTCTTCGCGCAGGCCCGTCAGATGCTCCCAGTCCCCCGCGCGCGGCGTGCATGTTTCCACAATGACGTTGCCGATCGGCACGGATGACAGTAGCGGGAGCAAAGGCGCGTAGTCTCCGGAAAGCGCCTTGGACTCATCGGGGGTCCAGTTGCCACGGCACACGTGAATACCCAGGCGATCGGCGGGAAAGCCCTCCGCTACCTGCGTAATCAGGTCCCGCGCAAATTCCAGCTCCGGCTGCACTGCTTTACGCTCACCGAGCGCCCCGCACATGAATGTACGACCGCCGCCGCCTTCGTTGCCGTAGACCACTTCGCTGAGCACGGGCTCGTCGATTTCCACCAACGCAACGCCTGCGGCGAGAAGCTCGGCGATTTCCTCCCGCAGAATCCGGACCACGTCGGTGGCGAGGGTTTCCCGGTCGGGGTAGGCGCGATCAGATACGCACTCCATCCACATGGTGCGAGTGAGGAGATAAGGGCCGGGAAGATCCACCTTCACCGCGCGATCGGTGATGGTCTTCAGGTATTGCGCTTCATGCACAGCAAGGGATCTGTCGCGGCCGAGCGGCCCGAACACCGCCGGGTGGCGAACCTCCCCTGCCGGCACATCGAGGGCGCGCAGCTCACGCTCGAACTGCACCGGATCATCAACGTACGGCAACAGGTCCGTGATGGGGATGAGCTGACAGTTCTGCAGCAGACCCCCAACGAAGCTGGAATAGTTATCGCGGCGCATTTCACCGTCGGTGACGACGTCGACGTCGGCGCGTTCTTGCGCTGCCACGACAAGCTGCACGGCGTCATCAGCGGTAGCGTCAAACTCTTCTTGGGAGAGCCGACCTTCCAGATGCTCATGCAGTGCGCGAATCAGCCACGACGGCCGCGGCCAGCTGCCCATAGTGTGCACGGCCAGGGGCTCGAGAGCGGGCGCCGCAGCAGGCTCGGGAAGCTCGGCAGGAATATGTGGCGTGACCACTTCCTGCGTAATCGCCATTTGCGGGCGCTTACGGGATTTCTTTCCTTTGCCTGCCGCGGGTGCGAGTGCCTCGGGGGCGTTCTCCTGCTGAGGCGTGCTCGCTGCGCCCTCGTAGGCACCCTTGCACACCAAGAACCGCCATTGGGTGAGTTCGCGGCCCTGAAACTGCACGGTCGTGGTAGTTGTATCGACCAGGTCATTCCCGGTCATACTGCACCAGCTAGGCAAGTCGACCTCCACCGTGGAATCCACGGAGGCGATCTCCAGGAACTTTCCCGGATCCAGTGGATCCAGATGTTTGCGGATCAGCAACAGCAGTCCGTTGCCGCAATCCAGATCTCCACCGTCAAAACTGGTGTGGCCTTTCAAGCCGTCCTTGAAGGTGGCCGGGGTGAACTCTTGAGCGTTCGTCATGGCGGTACTCGAGTGGCAGCCGTCAGTAGCTCACGCAGCTAGCGCCCTGGGACATGTACTCGACGAGCTTCGCGCCGCCGACGATCGTCGCGCCGTTGATGAGCTTGCCTTCGTCCAGTCCACGCTTCTTGTAGCACGGCGAGCAGACCCAGATCGTGCCGCCAGCTTCGGCGTAGTTGGTGATCAGTTCCTTGAGCGGCGCGAAGCCCTCCTCGTGAAGGTCGTCGGCGTAGCCTTCTTCAGCGAGCCGCGCCCCCTCGGAGGAGAGGAACACGACGGTTTCCTGATCGGAGGCGATCGAGGCATTGGCGATAACGAAACCCACCGTCGCCTTGTCAACATCGTCTTTGGCGTGGGTGATGCTCACACAGATCTTGGACATGTCAGGAATCCTTTCGTCGGATCAAAAACCGCGGCGGCTGTGCCACGGCAAGAGTGTGCCCGGTGAGGCTGCACCAGGCGGGGATGTCGATGATCGCGCCTTCGTCGGTGGCGATCAGCTCGAAGATTTCTCCCGGATTCAGGGCGAGCATTCGCGAGCGAAGCTTCATGACAAGCTCGCCGCAGCCCAAGTCCTCGGCGTCCCATCTATCTGCAATAGCGAGATCCGCGGAGTTGCTCATATGCATGCCTTTTCACCCAATGGACAAATCTAAAGGTGTTGTAGTCATACACACCACTGGCTCCACCATATCAACGCGGGCCAGAACCGGCTTGCCCAATCCACAAAGCAACAAAAAAGGACGCCCACTGTGCATAGTGGGCGCCCTCATCGTGGAGCCGGCGGGAATCGAACCCGCGTCCGATAGTGCGAAGCCAGGGCTTCTCCGGGCGCAGTCCGCGAAATCGTTTTCTCAGCCCCAGCGCTCACACGGACACGTCGCTGACAGGCTCAGTCACTCTAAGGTGTTCACCCAACCCCGGTGACCAGGGTTGGAAGCAGTGGCCCTCTAGATGATGGACAGGTCAGATCGAAGGCAATCCCTGACGGTCCAGACTGCTGTCGCTGATCAGGCAGCGAGAGCGAAGTCAGTGCGCTTAGGTTCGGCACTTATTGTTTTCCAGGGAGCGTTAGCGAGATAACCCTGGATCCTCGGCCCGCTTCCCCTCGCTGGACAACTACCGTCGAAACCGATCGACCCCGTATCGGGTGGCGACGCCCACAGCGGGACGCGCCAGATAATCTGCACCCGCATATGCGGGTGGGATGCGTGCCTGATTCGCACACCCTATGTGATTATCAAAAATCTCCTGCACCGCAAGGCGCAGCAGTTCAGTATACAGCTCTCAACGCGCAACACCAAGACCCTATTCCCGGCGAGCAACCGTCGGACCCGTTTTCCTGCCACCCGTCCGGGACGGGCGGGAATTTCCGACGCTAGCTGAGCATCTCGCGCCGCCTCATCGCACGCTGTGCCTCGCGAGCATCCTGCTTTTCGCGCAGGGTTTGGCGCTTATCCCACTCCTTCTTGCCGCGAGCAAGCGCAATCTCGACCTTGGCGTGCGAGCCAAGAAAGTAGATCGATAGGGGGATGATCGTGTACCCCTTTTCGCGAGTCTTATTCATGAGTTTCAGGATCTCGCGTTTGTGCAACAGGAGCTTACGTTTGCGGCGCGCCGCGTGATTCGTCCACGTACCCCGCACGTACGGAGCGATGTGCACGGCATCCATCCACACTTCGCCGTTGTCGATATAGCAGTAGCCATCAACGAGAGACGCGCCGCGCTCGCGCAGCGACTTCACCTCGGTTCCCTGGAGGACCACGCCGGCTTCCCACGTCGCATCGATGTGGTAGTCGTGGCGCGCCTTTTTATTCGAGGCGATGAGCTGCTTTTTTCGCTCCGGCGCTACGGGCGCCTGCTTCTTTCCGGCCTTCGTGGCCACGTTCATCCCTCCACACCTGCTGACACATTGACCGCCTAGTATCCCACAAATTTGCGGGGGTCGAGCGCCGTGCCGTCGAGGTGCGTCTCGAAATGCAGGTGGCAGCCGGTCGAAGCTCCCGTGGAGCCGACGTAACCCACGGTCTGCCCAGCCTCGATCCGCTGGCCGGCAGAGACCGCGAACCCCTGAAGGTGGTGATACGAGGTTGTGAGGATCTGACCGTTATACAGGCCATGGCTCACGATGACCTTGTTGCCGGCGCCGCTGTTGTAAGTCGTCGCAAGGACTTTCCCCGCAGCCATCGCCCCCACGGGAGACCCGCATGCCGCCGCATAATCCATACCCTTGTGGAGCTTGCGCGTGTGGTACACGGGGTGGAACCTATAGCCAAACATCGAGCTGCGGCGCGCCGAAACGGGATCGCGGAAGCCACCCGACGATGCGCCACCGCCACTCTCAGGCTTCGGCGCGGAGATCTTGCGGGGCTTACGCCGCTCGCGTTTTGCCCGACGCTCTTCAGCCTCGCGCGCCTCCCGAGCCTTCCGCTCCTGCTCGCGCTGGCGCGCAAGCGCCTCCTGACGTTCTTTTTCGATGAGTTGCTGAATGTCTGTTTCGAGAGCGCTCGACTGGGATTCGAGGGCCGATTCCGACGCTCGATATTTGTCCTTGAGCGTTTCGAGGTTCGCCGCCTGAGATTTCTGCGAAGCGTAAAGACCATCGAGGTCTTTCTTTGCCTGCGCCGCTTCACTCTCGGCCTGGCGGCGCTCGGCGACCGCAGCCGCTGACTTCTTCTTGAGGTCCTCGATCTCGGCACGGATCGCCTCAAGTCGGTCCGCGGAGTTCACGTTCGTGGCTTGCTGACCGCGAAGATCCGTGAGCTTCGCGCCCTGCGCTTGAAGCGTGAGGCGGTAGTTCATCGTTCGATCGACCGCGTCCTGCGGATTCTCCGAATTCAAGAAAATCGACGCGGGATTGGGAGCACTCGTGCCTTTATACGCCTCGATAGAGGCGCGCGAGACGTCCTCGTTCGACTGCGAAATCTTTTGCTGGCCACTTTCGACGGCCTGCCGGATTTCACTCTCCTCGGCTTGCGCGGCCTCGAGCCGCTTCGCCTGGCGAGCGTCTTCAGCTTTCGCCGCCTCGAGCGCGGAGCGCGCAGAGTCGAGGCGTGCTTGTGCATCGGGAATCCTCGACTCAGTTTCGGCGAGGGCGAGGTACGCGTCGGCAAGCTCCGTGTCAACCTCGTTGAGGTCCTCGCGCAACGCTGCAAGCTTTTCGTCGACGCTCTTCTTTTGTTTCTTCTTGTCGTCGATATCGTCAGCGAGCACATAGTCGTGCGAAAAAATGCCTGACGAGGCTAGGCCGAGAACGGCAGCGAACGACGCACCTTTCACGAGTGCGCGTCGAGAAAGAAAATTCATTTTCCCCTCATCATTCGACATATCCAGAACCTGCCTACACCTTCAAATAGCGGTTGAGCGAAACGACGGACGAGCCTATCGCGAGAATAGCACCGAGCGCGAGCAAAATAGGTCCTACCCACAACAGGTCCGACATCGTCATGTGGATGAGATCAGCTCCGAGAGTCGGAGCGAGCCAGCCCTCCACAAGATATTTAATGGCGAGCGAAAGTACACCGGTAGCCAGCGCTCCGCCGATCAGTGCGGCAACAGCCCCCTCCAGAAGGAATGGCAAGCGAATAAAGATATTGCTCGCGCCTACAAGGCGCATAATCGCAATCTCACGCCTTCTATTCGCCACCGACATACGGATCGTCGTCGCAACGAGGAGCACCGCCGCCACCAGCATGACGACAGCGAGAGAGATCGCAAAGACAGTTGATTGATTCAAGATCGAAATAAACGGTGCATATACCGCGAGAAGATCGGATACCTCATCGACCCCTTCTCTCCCCTGGAAGAAATCCACGACAGCACTCGAGCGCTCCGCCTCCACAAGCGTGATGTGGAAACTCACCGGCATATCTTCGGCAGTGAAATCCTGCGCAAAGCTCTCACCGCCAAACTGATCGCGGTACACCTCGAGAGCTTCCTCCTGGGAGCGCTCATCCACGGACGCGATATACGGGCCCAAAATATCACCCTTGAGCGCCTCACGGACCTCGGCAATCTGTGCGTCCGTCGCAGCGCCGCCGGCACATGATGTCGCCGTCGAATGCGGAGAGCACATATAGACGCTAATTTGCGAGTTCTTCACGAGGATGTCCTGAAGCGCGACAATCTGCTTCTGCATCAGAAGCCCCGCTCCCACGAACGTGAGCGAAACCGCGGTCACAATCACGACGGAAATCACCATCGCGATGTTGCGACGAAGCCCTCCGAAGCTTTCTTTAAGGATGTAGCGAAGCCTCATGCGAGTTCATCCTCCTCGCCCGTATCCGATTCCTCGAAGGCGCGATCGAAATCGCCCATGCGCTCGTCACCGCTCGCGGTTTCGTCAAACCGCTCGAAAGCTACGTCTGAGGCGCGCACACTTCCTCCGGTCGCGGAGTCCGACGGCTGTCGCTCCCCCGCTGCCTCACCATCGGGTACCGCGCCCGAGATCACGCTCTCATCGGAGGATCCTCGATAGTGGCCGCGCTTCTCATCACGCACAACGTGCCCATCGACGAGTTCGACCACACGTTTGTTCAAGCGATTCACTGCTTTCTCGTCGTGAGTAGCCATGAGAACGGTCGTTCCGCGATCGTTGATGTCTGCGAGAAGATCCATAATCCCCTTGGCCGTTTCCGGATCGAGGTTGCCCGTTGGCTCATCGGCAAGAAGGATCGTGGGCCGATTCACGTACGCACGCGCAATGGCAACACGCTGCTGCTCGCCACCAGACAGCTCATGCGGAAGCCGTTTTCCTTTGTCTGCCAAGCCCACCATGTCGAGAACCTCGGGCACGAGCTTTTTCACCACTCTGCCCGGAGTCCCAATGACCTGGAGCGCAAACTCCACATTCTGGAACGCCGTCTTCGAGGGCAGCAAACGGAAGTCCTGGAATACCATCCCGATTTCACGGCGGAGCCGGGGAACTTTCCAGCTCGACAGACGCGAAAGGTCCTTGCCCGCCACAAAAATGGAACCAGAGGTCGGATTAGTTTCCTTCAAAATGAGCCTGAGCATTGTCGATTTTCCCGAGCCTGAAGCCCCAACGAGAAAAGCGAATTCGCCACGCTCAAACTCGATCGACAGATCAGTGAGGGCGGGCGCGCTCTTACGCTGATATGTTTTCGTCACGTGTTCGAAACGAATCACAGGCTCATCCCATCTGGGCGGGTCGACAGCTCCCCTCGAGATGTCCGCGGGCACTACGAGGGTCAGTACCCGTCAACCCTAACCACGGCCCACCTCAAATCTTCGGATTCAGGCCGGTCACACGGGTCACGTTTTCCTCAAGAATTCGTCAAGAGGTGCTAGAGGCAGCGCGCTGAGCCTCGCGCCCATGTGAGCTCAGCAAGCGTCGGCCCCGTGCGGGTACGGGCCGAGCTCTACCCCGGCGAGTCAGTCCTCCGTGCGTGCCTGTTCGACGCGCCAGCGGATACCGGCCTCGATAAAGCCATCGATATTGCCATCAAACACCGAGGTGGGATTGCCTTCCGAGTACTCCGTGCGCAAATCCTTCACCATCTGGTACGGGTTCAGGACATAGGAGCGCATCTGGTCGCCCCAGCTCGCCTTGATATCGCCGGCGAGCTCCTTACGCTTGGCGTCTTCCTCTTGCTTCTTCAGGAGCAGGAGTCGCGACTGAAGCACGCGCAGAGCCGCGGCACGGTTCTGGATCTGCGACTTCTCGTCCTGCATCGAAACGACAATGCCCGTGGGGATGTGAGTCATGCGCACGGCCGAATCGGTCGTGTTCACGCTCTGGCCACCCGGACCCGACGAACGGAACACGTCGATCTTGAGTTCATTCTCGGGGATCTCGATGCTGTCGGTCGTTTCGATGAGCGGGATCACCTCGACTGCGGCGAACGAGGTTTGACGGCGCCCTTGGTTGTCGAACGGGGAAATACGGACGAGGCGGTGCGTCCCGCCCTCGACACTGAGCGTTCCATACGCGTATGGCGCACTCACTTCAAAGGTGACGGACTTGAGACCGGCCTCCTCCGCATACGAGGTGTCCATGACCTTGGTGGGGTACCCCTTGTGTTCAGCCCACCGCAAATACATGCGCAGCAGCATCTCGGCGAAGTCCGCGGCATCAACACCACCGGCGCCCGCGCGAATCGTCACGACCGCGTTGCGCTGATCGTATTCACCGCTCAGCATCGTGCGAACCTCGAGCTCGTCAAGCGCTTTACGAATCGCGGCAAGTTCTTTTTCAGCGTCCTCGGCGAACTGGGCATCGCCTTCTTCCTCGCCAAGCTCGACCATGACCTCGAGGTCGTCGATTCGACTCGACAGTTCGCTGACGCGGCGCTTCTCCGCCTGCGCATGCGAGAGATCGGACGTGACTTTCTGAGCCGCCTCCGGGTCATCCCACAGATCGGGGGCGGCCGCCTGCTTCTCGAGGTCGGCGATTCTAGCGGTCAGCGCATCAAGATCGGTGACCTTCTCGATCGATTCGAGGGTCGAACGCAGGTGGGGAATCTCGGCAGAAAAATCAGAACTCACAAACATCCACTCTACGCTACGCACTCACCGCACGGCAGGGACGCGACGCTCGCGCCCGGGCCAATGCGGCCCGCTACACACCAGCACCGGCGGTCCGCACTAGTGCGCATGCGCCGATGAGTCCACGCGCACAACGATGGGAGAGTCGAGCGCACGAGAAATCCACCCCACGAGCGGCGGGTGCACGCGAGCTTCGAGGGACAGCCTCACCTCACCATTCGGCGAGAGGGCAAGCGCTGTAATGTCCATATCGCTCACGCGAGAAAACTGGTGCGGGTACTGCGCGAGATAGGCAGAGGCGCGCTCGCGCGCTTCGGCCTCCGTAGGAATACGTGGGTCACCCGCGTCATCGTAGAGCCTGTTTTCGCTCGCTCCCCCCGCTGCGTATAGGGCCGCGCCATCCGCCACGAACTGGACACGATTGCGGTCGATCTCGACACCGGTCACGGCGATGCCGAACGCAATCACCATCAAAACCACGACGCTGACGCCTATCGTCAAGACGCTGGCGTTGCCGCGCTCCCCTCTGCATCGCGCCAGGCGACGCTTTCGGATCATGGCGTGCCTCCTTCAGCAATCAACGCGTGTCGGCCTTTCACGTCGACGATTGAGGAGTCCAGACCGATCACTCCGAGCCCGGGAATGGGCGCCGCGAGGCTCACCTCCACCGAAACGACCTCTCCCGCAACCGGACATGACACCGACTCACACGACACTGCGATGTCCCCGGCCTCAACCTCGACACCGTAGTCGCGCTCCACTTCAGCCACGATGCCCGCGATGCGTTCCTCGCGCCCCTCGGCAAGGTCATGGACGGAATACACCCGCGCGATCTGCCGCGCGAGGGTGTCGGCGGCGAATGAGGCGGACTGCACCGAGGCACACGTGAGCAGGAGATATACGAGCGGAATGAGGAGGACGACAGATAGTCCAGTGAACTCGACGACCGCGTTCCCCGATGCATCCCTCAACCGATGCAACGTTTCTTTCGCGACGGCGCCCAACCTAGAGAGCATCCTCGTCCACCGCATGTCCCACGACGTGCAATGCGTTGCTCGGTCCGAAAAATCCGATGAGCGGCAGGGCCGCGTGGATTTCTATCTCAATCACGCCCGCATGCTCGCGCGCTTCGACGTCCACGTCACCGAGTTGCTGAAACCGAGCAGAGGCCAGTTCTGAGGCCCGTGCGAGGCCGTCACTCGGATCGTTACCGAGCAACGCCCCGTGGTACGCCGACTGTACGGCGATATCCGTGAGTCCATTGCGCACGTGAAGGAAGAGGGCGAGCTGGAGAAGGCTCAGGCCAAGCGCCACCACGAGTGCCGCGATGAGGGGGAACTCCACGACCGCGTTGCCCCGTTCTTCGCGCAGGCGCCGATGCAATCGACGTATACGCATGCGCACGCTACTCGGTGAACTGGCTCATGGCCTGGTTGAACAAGCCCACGAGGGCATCGGATGCCACGGCCCATAGAGCCACGACGATGCCGGCCGTCATGAGAGTGATGAGGACCCACCCTGGAACGTCACCGCGTTCACTGGCAAGGCGCTCGCGCGCCGCGAAGAAAGCACGAACGGTCGCACGGGAGATGCGCTCACGCAGCGGGGTGCGGGCGGTGGCATTGTCAATCAAGGTTGAGCGGTTAATGGACACGGGGTTCTCCTTCGAAATGAGGTGGGATACCAAAATTGCAAAACGCGGGGCCATACCTGTCATAGCCCCACCTGGAGTGCGGTGATGCCGGGGAAGACCGCAAACACAATGACGAGCGGCATGAGGAGGAAGACGACGGGCAGAAGCATGTACACCTCGCGCCGTCCTGCGCTCTCCATCAACGTCCGCTTCGAAAGCTCGCGGGCATCTTGCGCTTGCGCGCGCATGACATCTGCGAGTGGGGTGCCTCGTTCGAGGGCGACGGCAATGGTTTCCGCGAACCGCGAGAGGGAGTCGAGCGGGGAGCGGGTCCCAAGATTGATAAGGGCGTCCTCGAGGCTCGCTCCCGCGCGGATCTCGGAGACGGCAATCGCGAGTTCCCGTGAAAGCTCTCCCTGAGAGGTGCGCGCGACTCTCTCCATCGCCGCGATCGGGCCTTCCCCTGCTGAAATCGCGAGGGCCAGCAGATCGGCAATAGTGGGAAATTCGCGCGCCATTGCCTGCTTCCGCGACGAAATCGCGCTCGTGAGGAGGTAGTCGCGCACGAGCGGTGCGGTCACGCTCGCGATCACGACAAGCGCAAGGAGCGCAATGAGCGGCGCTCGCTCAAGCGCGAACAGCCCCATCCCGAGGGCAGCGCTCGCCACGAACGCCACTATCGCCCAGGTGAACTGCTGAATTCTGAAATCTCGATAGGTGATCCGACCGCCCGCGAGCGCGAGACGCTTCTCGATCTCACGTTGGCTCCCGAGCGCCCGCGCGGCAAAGGCGCGCACGCTCTCGAGAAACGGGCCCACGCTAGCGTCAATGAGGGGATGCACCCGTGCACTGTTCTCGAGAAAATCGAGTGCTCCACGCGCGCTACCCCGTTTAATGTAAGGGCTGACGCGAGCTTCAACTGACCGAGGTCGCCGCCACGGATTCTCGAGGATCACGAGAGCGAGGCCGAGGCCGAAAAGTGCGCCGAGGGTGCACCCCAAAATGACGATCGTGAGCGTATTGTCGCGGATGATCATTTGCGCAGCACCCTCTCGTCTTGCGGCAAGCGCGCGAGCGCGAGCATGAGGCGATAAGCGAAGAACGACACGAGCGCACCAGCGATGATCAGCATGCCGCCGGCGGCGGAGTCGTAGGCCTCTGCGGCTTCGGGACGCAGAATCATGAGCCCGAGCACCACCCACGGGGCGATTAGGGCAAGCTTCGCCCCGTTGACCGTCCAACTCTGCCTCGCTTCGAGCTCGGAGCGCACGCGCGCATCTTCACGAAGGAACGATGACAAGGTGCGTAGAAGCGTGCCGAGATCGGTTCCGCCCACGTCTCGCGTAATGCGCAGTGCCTCGATGATGCGATCCGCAACAGGGTCGCTCAAGCGCACCTTGAGGCGATCGAGACTGTAGGAGAAATCGCCGGTAGCGTGGTATTCCCTCGCAAATTCACCGAATGACGAGCGCAGTTGCTCGGGCCCGCGATCGGCGAGTTGGGCAAGTGATTCAGGTAGGGAGAGCCCCGCGCGGACAGCCGATCCCACGAGGTCGATTACTTCCGGCCATACTTCGCGGAGGTTTTCTTGCCGACGCCTCGCCAGTGCTCGCAGCGCCCATGCGGGGAAAAGGCTTCCGCCGACCCCTGCCGCGACGCTCGGGATCATCGCGGTGCTGAGTCCTAAAGTGAGGATGAAAGCCACGCCACCGGTGAGCACCGACGCAATAAGAAGGTGATGCGGGCGTGCGCTCGAGAGCCCGATCCGGGCGAAATCGTCGCGGATTCGCTGCTCAATACGGGTACGCGAGCCCACCCTCACCGGCCTCCTCGCTTCACGGGGCCAAAACGCTGACCAGATCGTCACGAGCCCGAGGCCGAAGAGGGCTCCGGCAGCAAAGCCCGGGATCATCGCTTGTCTCCAAGGAGGGTCGATAGCGAGAAGCCGGCTCGTTCGAACCGTTCGGGGTGCGGCGGGTATGCGTCGCCCCTGCATAGCCGGCCGCGACGGAACTCGAAGATGTGCCCGAGCTCGACTACGGAATCTTCGACTCTCCCCGGAACGGCAACGATCTCTCGCACTCGACGCGTGCCATCGTGAAGGTGATCGAGGTGGACGACAAGATCGATTGCGTTCGCGACGGTAGGCGTCACGAACGAGCCGCTGACATTTTCGCCCGCGAGCAACGGGAGCGTGCACAGCTTGGCGATCGTGTCGCGGGCGGAGTTGGAGTGAATGGTGGCCATCCCTGGAAGCCCACTGTTAAGCGCGATGAGCATGTCGAGCGACTCGGCCTCGCGAACCTCGCCAACGATTATGCGGCTGGGGCGCATACGCAGCGCCTCCTTCACAAGGCGACGCATCGTAATTTCGCCGACGCCTTCGAGGTTCGGCTGCCGGCACTGCATGCCCACGACGTCCCGTGCCGAGATATTGAGCTCGAATACTTCCTCGATCGTCACGATCCTTTCGCGCGGGTAGACGGCCGAGCCGAGGCAACTGACCATCGTCGTTTTACCTGCGCCTACGCTCCCGGAGACGATGATGTTGAGCCCTGCCTTTACGCTTGCGTCGAGGAAGTCGGCAGCTTGCTGCGTGAGGGACCCTAACGCGACGAGGTCTGCGAGGGAGTGTGCTTTTGAGATGAACTTTCGGATGTTGACGGACCAGTGCTTGCGCGTGACATTCGGGATCACGGCGTGAAGGCGCGCACCGCTGGGGAGAAGTGCGTCGACGAATGGTGTACTGAGGTCAAGGCGGCGACCCGTTTGCGCAAGCATTCGTTCGACGAGCCCGCGAACTTCGCCGGCCGAAAGCACGAGTGGGGTCAATTCGCTGACGCCGTGCCGGTGGACGAAGATTTCGCTCGGCGAGTTGATCCAGATTTCTTCGATCTCCGGATCGTCGAGGAACGTCTGCAAGGCACCGAAACCTCCGATGCGTGCGGCCACTTCCCCCACGGCCGACTCGCGCTCACGCAACGCAGGGACTTCACCACGGGCAGCTTTGGCGTCGTACTCGTTGACGACTGTGGCGATGAGGTCATCGAGTGACGACGATGTCGCATCGAGACCCTGCTCGCGAATCGCTTGGCGAGCTTCGGCCTCGATGATGCCGAGTGCGTCGTGCATGGGTTCCCCCCCCCTTATGCAATCGTGGCGCCTGCTCAAGGCTCCCCGTGCCCCGTCCCCCTGGGGCTTTCTGTCATCTTTGTACCAGAGTTTGAGGGCACACGAAACGCTGTTCGGCAATTGTGGATAAGTATTCCTGGGTTATCCAGACTGCGGGTGCGTGTGCGGTGCGGCATACGTGCAGATCGGCCGTATAGACTCGCGTCGTCCCGTTCCCCGTCCCAGAGGATGACCGCATGGCAACGCGCCTTTCCACCCGCGATACCGCGGCCGAAGCAAAGATGTCGAAGACCGAATGGACGTACGCGGCTAAGCGCACTCTCACGGAATTCTCTAGAGCGGGCGGAACGGACCTCGCCGCTCAGCTCACGTACTTCATCGTCCTCGCCATCGCCCCATCCCTCCTGGCCCTCTTCTCGCTCGCTGCACTCGTACTAAGCGGTTTCCAAGACGAAATCGTCGGGCTGATTACCGATGCAGTAGCGAAGTCGAACATTGCGAAGGGCTCGGGCGATCTGAGCGGCCCGATCGAATCCACACTCAAATCTCTCCTCGGGTCGACCTCCTCAGGCACGATCGCTCTCATCATCGGTATCGTGACCGCCCTGTGGTCGGCTTCGGCGTTCGTCAAGGCATTCTCGCGAGCCTCCAACAAAATTTACCGGGTGGAGGAGACCCGCGGCCCCGTCAAGTTCAACCTCTCGATGCTCGCGGTCACTGCCGCACTCATCGTGGGAATCCTCCTGCTCTTCATTTCCATGTTGCTCAACCAAAGCATGGTCGACTCCCTCTTTGGACCCATTTTCTCGGCGATCCAGATGCCGGATCTTCTGTCCTTCCTCACCGACACCTTTATCCCGATTTGGGCGTGGGTGAAGTGGCCGTTCATGCTCGCACTTTTGTTCGCTGTCGTGTCGCTGCTGTACTGGGCGACACCGAACCTTGAGCACAAGTACCGTTTCATCTCGCCGGGTGGAATTTTCGCCATCGTGGGCATTGCCCTCGCGCTCGTTGCCCTCAGCATCTACATGTCGACCGCAGCGAGTTACTCGAGCTACGGCGCCATCGGTGGCGTCATGGCAATCCTGTTCGTCCTGTGGGTCGTGAGCATCGTGCTCATTCTCGGCGCGGCGTTTGACGCCGAGGTTTTGCGCGGCCGCCAGCTCGCCGCTGGTATGCCCGCCGAGGACGGTTTCGAACTTCCAAGTCGAGGCGCCGAACCGCCCACCAAAGCCGACCTCAAATACGCCAAGATCGTTGAGGAAGGTCGCGAAATCCGCGTCGGCAACCTCTACAAAAACCAAGGCAACTACACGGCGACATTCGCGGGTGAGGACGCGCTTCGCAAGGGCGACGAGGATGTCTTCTCCGTTTCCGAAAGCGACGAGTCATCGGGTGAGGAGCCCGCGGCTTCAACCACCGAGGACAGCGCGCGCGACGCGCAGGATTAGGCTGCGGCGTCGCCATGTGCGGGCGTTTCGCGTTTTTCCAGGAGATCGAGCCGCTTCTCGATGACATCGGCGCCCTCGATCGCGCCGATCCGCACCTGGCGGCGCGCTACAACATCCCTCCCACGACACCGATCTATGTCGTGACCGAGGGGGTCGAACGCGATACCGGCACGCTCACGAGAGCTGTGCGTACCGCCCATTGGGGCCTCGTCCCACGGTTCGCAAAAGACCTCTCGTTCTCCGCGAAAACCTTTAACGCGAGGCGAGAAACTCTCAGAGAAAAGCCAAGTTTTCGCGGCTCCCTTAGCCGCTATCGCGCTCTCGTTCCCATGAACGGCTACTACGAATGGCAATCGGGACCGAACGGGAAAAACCCGCACTACCTCCACGATCCGCACGCCCCACTCCTCTATGCAGCCGGCCTCGTGTCATGGTGGAAAGATCCTGCGCGGCCAGAAGCCGAATGGCTGCTCACAGCGACGATCATTACGAAAGCGGCCGAGGGACAACTCGAACGAATCCATTCCCGCATGCCCGTTTTCCTCAACCCCGAGAGCCGCGAAACTTGGCTCGGTTTCGAGTCTTTCGCAACGGGGAACGACGCCCATACCTGGATCAATGGCTCTGAAGGGCAGCTCCCAGCTCAAGCGCTTGAAGCCTACCAAGTGGGAAACGACGTTGGAAACGTGACGAACGAGGGCGCCCACCTCATTGATCGGCAGAATCCGACGCCTGCCTAGATCCGTCGGCGGCTTAGTCTTCGTCGGCGATAAAGAGCTCGCGATCGGGTCGATTCTCAGGGCGTATGAGAAGAACGAACAGCGCAATCGCGAGGGCGAGCGCAGTAAAGCCAGCCCAAAGGAGACCTCCACGGATGAGGCTTCCCCCAATCAGCGCCTGAAAAAGCTGCCATGTCACTCCAAAGCTCACGCCGTAGCGACCGCGTTTCATGAGCGAACGCGCGGCAAGCGCGACCATCAGGGCGAAGATCCCTAGACATGCGGTGAGTCCCACGGCGAGCGTTGAGAGTTTCGGGGACTGAGCGGGGAGCGTCACGAGGGCATAGAGCGCAGCGGCGAGAAGCAGGAGCGCCTCGACCACGAGAAGCGCAGCGCTCACGCGGCGCAGCGGGTGCGTGGGGCGTTGAGATTGCGCCTTGGAACCGGGGGCACCGCTAACGGAAGTCATGCCCCCACCCTAATGCCCGGTACGCCGTGTGGCCGCCGCTGGCAAGATGCAGGCGGTGTGGAAAAGATAACGAGGGATCTTCTCGCTAGATCCTTGTCCATTAGCGACGTTGCCAGGAACAATGGAGTACTACATCGCTTCGACACCACCGTGTGAGAGGCGATATGCATTGATGTCGAGGCCCACTGGGCCACACGCCATTGTGACCCCACTACGGTCACGATGCACTGGAAAGAGAGAGTGACCCGATGGATTGGCGCCACCGCGCTGCATGCCTCACCGAAGATCCCGAGCTTTTCTTCCCCATCGGGAATACGGGACCGGCGATCACCCAGATCCAGGAAGCCAAGGCCGTGTGCCAACGCTGCGAGGTCATGAACATCTGCTTGAAGTTCGCGCTCGAATCCGGCCAGGATTCCGGCGTGTGGGGCGGCCTTTCCGAAGATGAGCGCCGCTCGCTTAAGCGCCGTACCGCGCGAGCGCGACGCGTCGCCTAACGGCCACTACACACAGGCGTATTTTTCGAACCGTATCCAGCGGCGTTACTGCCGCGAGGTACAGCCGCGTCAACTCTGGACTTGCCCTCCCCACTCCTTAGCGTGAGATCGGGTCGAGATACACATCAATCGTGGCGCGCGTGCCACCGTCGGGCCTATTCTCCCAGGTGAGAACGCCACCAAGCTCCCCCTGCACGAGTGTTTGCGCGATGTTCGTGCCGAGTCCCTCGGGCCTGCTGGGCATCCCTTTGCCGTCGTCGTCGACGTCAATCACGAGATGGGTTCCGCTCCGCTCGCTCGTGATCGTGAGGTTTCCTCCGGTTTCCGAAAGTCCGTGTTCGACGGCATTCGTGGCGAGCTCCGTCAAGACAAGCGCCAGCGGGGTCGCCTCCTCCGCGCGTACGAGCCCTGCCTTGCCAACCTTGTGAGTCGTGACCGTAACCTGCCCGATGCCGCTCGCGTGGTCACCGTCATGCACCGTTGCCGAGGCGGCATCGACCGCGAGGCGCAGGCAGCGATCGATCACGTCGTCAAGCAAAACGGTCTCTTCGCTGCCCTGCAGGAGGGATTCGTGAACCAGTGCGATCGTCGAGACGCGCCTCATCGCCTCAAGTAACGCGTCCTTCGCCTCGTCGGACTTCATGCGCCTCGATTGCAAGCGCAAAAGCGCAGCGACCGTTTGCAAATTGTTCTTGACGCGATGATGAACCTCGCGGATCGTCGCATCCTTAGTCATCAACTCTTTTTCGCGACGGCGCACCTCGGTCACGTCGCGTACGAGAATGATGGCCTCCGTTCGCTGCCCCCGGCGCGTGATCGGGATCGCGCGCAGTGACAGGATCCCGCCTTTTGCCTGCATGTCGACGCGCCACGCAGCGCGCCCCGTCAACACCAGTGGAAGCGACTCATCGACGGGAATTCGAGATTGCAGATCGGCGGTCGCGAGCTCCGCGAGGAGAGACCCCACCATGTCTCCCTGCATCCCGCAGCGGTGGAAGGCGGAAAGTGCGTTCGGAGAGGCGGCCTTTACGACGCCTTCGCTATCGACCGACACCCAACCATCACCCACACGGGGAGCCCCTCGGCGGGGCGGAACGGGCGCCCCTTTAATGGGGAACGCCCCCTCCCCCATCATGAGCAGCAATTCTCGGCCAAGCCGATGCTGCTCCACTTCCGCGGCGGCGAGTCGCGCATCGGCGGGCGATGTAAACGATTCGATCGACACGATCGCGAGGACCACGCCCTTGCGACGAACGGGGGCAAAGCGCACGAATGCGGGGCGAGACTCGCGCTCGACCGTCACGAATGTGTCGACATCGTCGACGCCTGCTCCCGCATTGTCATAGGCCGCGAGTAGCTCAGGCCAATCCTCACGCGTGTAGACACTCGAGATCGGGTCCTCGAAATACACCGTACTGCCGTTAGCCGGGCGCGAATGCGCGGTCGCGCACATCCCCTCTTCGCGCGGCACCCACAGCACGAGATCGGAACCCAGCAGGTCCGAGACGACCTGCCAATCACCGAGGAGAAGCTGGAGCCACTCAACCTCGGGCCTCGGCGTTTCATCGTCATAGGTAAGCACGTTGTTCACGGTGGGAGCCATATCTCAAGCCTACTGCCTCACGGCTTGAGTCCGGCACCGCGCACACGCTCGTCTCGCCGCGCGCCGCTAGTCTTAGGTCAGCACCAGATGTGAGGAGACGACAGTGAAAACACTCCACGACACCATCGACTACAGCGCGAGCGTCGAGCGCGTCGCACGCTTCTACGCGAGCAGTGAGCACGCAGCTGAGCGTGCGCGAAGGCTCGGCGTGAACGATACGCACGTGGATGTCCAGGGCAATCCCGACAGCGCCTTCACCACGACGATCCAGGCGACTGTGCCACGCGAGCAGATCGACCACGACAAGTTCAGCCGTTTCCTGCCCGGGCGCCTCGACGTGACCATCGTGCATGACTGGGACGCTCCCGACGGCGGCTCCCGGACGGGGCGCCTACGCGCGACGGTCGCCTCTCTTCCGGTCGACCTTTCGGCGGACTTTACTCTCAGCGGCAGCGGCGACGGCTCGCGCATGAGCATCGAGGCAAACCTCAGCGTAAAAATTCCCCTCGTGGGAGGCGCAATCGAAAAGGCCGCACACGAAGCAGCGGGCGATGCCTTCGACACCGAGGAAGCATTTGCCAACGACGTCCTCGCAAACGAGCGCTAGGCTTCGAGGAACTCCCTGACGGCGCTGGCTTCGCTCGCGTCGAACCACAACACATCGGGAGCGTAGGGGTCGTCGGCAACCTCAGCGGCCGAATTCTGGGTGATGAGATAGGCCCGTAGCGGCACCGTTATCGCCTCGCTCTTAAGGAGGTGCGACCACTCGCCAACGTCGGCCGAGGCGTCGCTCTCGAGTGCGCGATCGGGAAGGTCAAACGCTGCGATCGCAATCCGGCCCCCACTTCTGTGCGCGTGGGCGAGGGACAGGATGCATTCACACATCGCCTCGAATTCGCGCTCTTCGGCTTCATCACCAGCGAGCCCCTTAGTCGCCGAGGCCGGCACACCCCACACCCGCGCGCCTGCGGGAAGGTCGAACGTCGGGACCGTCATATCGAGAACGCTCGTATCTCCCGCGAGCGCATCCACAGGGCAGAACACGCGCATGTGCCTCTCCTTGGCTAGTAACAGCTGAGGCCTCAAGACTACCGAAGAAGATTCTGGTCGACGTGAGTGGCGAGCCGCGTGAGCGCCTGCCGAAGTTTCGATTTCGGTGCAGACTCTGACAGGAGGACGCCGTCCCACCTCGCGCGAGAGGCTACCGCGGCATCGAGCGGGAGGGCGAGGCACGTATCAAAATCGAGGCGCGCGCGAAGAGTCCGCTCGATGCTCGCGAGCGTCACGCTTGAGTCGAGTTTGTTGACGACGACGGTCACGGGATTCCGCGCGAGCTCCATGACCTGGGGAGCTTCACGCACAAAGCGCGTCACGCTAATGGGATCAGCGGCCACAACGGCGATCAGGTGTGAAGCCGACGCAAGCGCGGTTCGCGTGGTGCCATTGCGTTGCTGAGCCCCGAAGTCACCCCCGCTGCCCTCGTGGTCCAGTGGCGCGGCGACATCAACGACGACGGTGTTCGTCGCCTCTCGAGCTTTTCCACATACCGCTTCGAGGGCATTGTCGTAGACCTCGATGTAACGCGACGGGACGCCTATTCCGCTGAGGAGGTGGAGGTCTTCGCTTACGAGCGGAGAATACTGGAGGACAAGCTCGGCTGTGAGCGCGCCTTTATCGCTTGCTCGACATGCGGCGACGAGCCCGGGCACTTCATCAAGGACGCCGAAAATCTGTGATTGGCACGGACCGTAGGTGTCGGCATCGATGAGAATGCTCTCGCCTCTGAGAAGCGACAGTTCGTGCGCAAGATGTGCGGCGACGAAGGAGCGCCCGGGGGCGCCTTCGGGGCCCCATACGGTCAGCATTGGAGAGGCCGCCTCGTCGGTGCTTGGCTCTTGGGTCCACGTAGAGTGATCGGGGTCCTGTGTTTCGAGCCCCGCGTGCAAGAGCAAGTCGTAGAGCTCATCGGCATCGATTCCGCCGTGCACTTCGAGGGTGATTCCAAGTGTCGCAGGATCGGTGCGGCTCGACTGAGACGTCACGGCAATGACGCCGGTTCCCCCACGCCTGATCTCGTGGACGATTTCACGCGAAAGCCCCGCAACATCAACATCGAGAAGGAGAACATCGCCGAGTTCGGCTCGTGTGAGAGCAAGAAGCTCCGTAAGGTCAACGCACCGCCTAAGCACACGGCAACGAGTGGAAAGTCGCTGCGCGATGGTCGAAACCAGCTGAACTTCGTCGGCACCCGACGCGCACACGAGGATGTCGATCATTCGGAATCCTCAAAAAGCCCCGGCGCTTCGACAACATAGAGGTTGCGCTTTGTTCCGAGTGCATCGAGCACGCTTGCCACGTGTGCGGAGGGGATGAGGACCTCAACTCGCGAGCCGCGCCCACTGAGCCCGCCGCCCTCATCAACGCCACGGACGACGGCGCCCTCCACGAGGATCGTCGAATTGGCTGCATCCTCACCACCGGAAGCCCACACGTCAACCAGTGCACCCTTTTTGAGCGAAGACGTAACTGGCTGATCGACCTGAATGGTAACGGGACGCATCGATGAATCTGCCGCTTGCCCGACGGCGCTGCGGGGTAGAAGCTCTCCTCGCGCGATGCTTTCACGGGCAACGCTTCCCTCTGCGATCGAGGCGGCTTTGTGCACGTAGTGCTCACGACTCTCCCCCATGCGGACCTCGGCCACCGTAAATTGTTCGGGTGTGAGCACGTCACCCTCGGCGATATCGGTTGTCGCGACAAGAACGTCTTCGCTCGAGGACACCATCGTGAATGCCAGGCCCCCGACGAGAGTGCTACCTAACACGAGTGCAGCGCCCGTAAGCAAGCGGGTATCGCGGTATGGATTCTTTCTGATGCGTCGAAAGCGCGTGCGCTCCCCCATTGACCCCCCAATGTTCGTGAACCACGTAGTTCACGACGAGCATAACGACAGTCGTGGCAGCATGCGAGCGGTTTTTCCAAATGTGGACAACTGCCGGGGCACCAACCCGTCGACACTTATCCACAGGGTCGCTAATCCGGATGACTGTTCATGCAAAAATAGTGGAGAGCCAAGTTGACCGAGGAGCACCATGCCAATGCACTTCTACACGCTCGATGAGGTGTGCGAGATCCTCGCGATCGAAAAACCGCAGGCCTACTCGCTTGTGCGGAGCGGAAGTCTGCGCGCAATCAAACTTGGAGGGCGCGGCCAGTGGCGCGTTGAAGAGGCAGAGTTACGCGCGTTCGTCGATCGCGCCTACGCCGAGACCGAAGCGGAAATTCATGCGCACAACAGCGCCCGCACCGCCGAGCGCACGCGATAGAACTAAACGACCCAGATAGCTTCGAGCGAGGAAAACGGCACGGAAATAACGCTCTGCGTCCGCCTGGAAGCGTCGGCCCCTGCGACCGCCCTGATCTCGCAGTGATCTGCGAAAACTCGCGCCACCACCCCGGTAAGGTCCCCGGCCACCGTCACGATCACTGCACGACGCCCAGTTTCGGCCATTTCTTGCACAGCACTGCGCAGCCCTAGCCGCGGTCGCCGCTCGTCACCGGGTCGCACCCGACCAAGAGCGCCACTCACCCACGCGACTTTCGCCGCGTTCACGATCATTGTGCGCGAGGGGTGGAGAGCATCGAGCTCGATCCAATCGCGGCCGACACGTCGCATGCGCCCCTCGTATGCCCGACCTGAGCAAAGACTTATCGTCACAGCCTGCCCCGCGGTCCCCGCGATTCGGTCGAGGAGTCCCACCTCCGCACGCTCTGCTTCGGCGAGCTCCTGCGCGTCTTGGCGAATGCGTTCAAGGCGCTCTCGCTCGAGCCAGCGATCGAGATCCTCGAGACGGTCATCGGCACTCATGGCGACAAGGTATCGCACTCTCCACAGTGACCTCTTGCACATCCACCAAAAAGCACATAACATCCTTCATGAACATCAAAGTTCATCAAACTGCATCAAATGGTGCGTACGTGCTCAGTACTCCCGAGAGGCTTTCCGCTGCTTCAGCAAAGCTTCGACGTTTCTGCGCGCGAGCAGTCGCACTCACGCATAGGGGGAACACTGTGACCACGACGTTGACCGCACACAGCCATCGCGCAGAGAGCTTCCAGTCCACCGAGCTCTCCACATTGGCACCCGTCGCAATTCGAAAAACTCGCGCCTTCGCCAAGGCGCTCGCGTGGCTCATCGCGAGCGTCGCCGCTGTCGGTGCACTCACCTTCGCGCTGCATAGCGCTCACTCGAGCGAAGGCACCAGAAAATTCGCGCTCTCGGTCTTCGCGTTAGGCGCCGGAGGGCTCGCCGCGCTCACCGCGCACTTAAGCGTGACCTGGATTCTCATCTCGTGCGCGCTCACCGCGCCCAGGCACTCCTCTCGCCGCACATTCGCTCTCAAGGCTCTACGCCTCTGGTCTCCGCGAGCCGCGCGCCTCGCGGTCGTCGCACTTGGGATCTCGGCAACAGCCCTCTCCCTTGGCGACCCCACACGGGCTCTCGCCGATGCCGCACCAACGCCCCCGTCTGCCACAGCCACTCCGCACGCCTCCGATTCGGGGGAAAGAGACAACCCCGTGGAGGCTATCGGCAATAGTGAAGGCATCCCTTTATCCGACGTCACCACCCTCGGTTGGGCTCCACGAGAGGCAGACTCGGGCATCATCCCAAGCCTAGAGACGACCGCGGAGCCCACACCTTCGCAATCGATGGCGTACAGCGGCGCCTCGCAGGCCCTCCCAGCGCCAGCGGCTGCCCCAAACGCTATCGAGCAAGAAAACGCATCTCCGGCTCCTACCGCCGCTCGCACCGCAACGGCGCCACGTTCGAGCGATACCTACACAGTGAAGCAGGGCGACACGCTATGGACGATCGCAAAGCGCCATCTCACCAGCCTCAACGGTGAACGCCCCACCAACGGAGCTATCGTTCGCGAAATCGAGAGAATCGCCGCGCTCAATCCCGAAATCGACGACGTCGATCTAATCTTCCCCGGCCAAAACTTCAACCTTTGATCGCTAGCCGCACCACGCAGAAAGATTCACGCCATGCTCACCAATCCTCATTCCCCGTCACCGCGCATCGAAACCCCATTCGACGACGACATCAAGGCACGCAGGCTCGTCGAGGCAGTCTCGCGTCAAGCACTTGAGGTACTCAACGGCTATCGCCCCATCACGTCGCTAAGCAAAGTTCTCGTTCCGCAAGAACAGGAAAACTTCGCCAAACGCGTCTCCTGCGTCAACGCCTACCGGCACACTGCTGGCATCAAAGTCGCCCCACGCGTGAGTGTCGGCGGTGTGCACATATGTCAAGTCAGCGACAGCGTGATCGAGGCGAACTCGGTCGTGCGAGACTCCCTTCGCCCCAGGTTCGTGTGCATGAGGTGGGAGAAGAAGCGTTCCGGCTGGAAAATCACAACTCTCGAACTCGGCTAACGCACGTCAGCAGGCTTTAACCGACGGCGAAGGTCAGTTGTTCTTCGTGCGTTTACGCTCCTCGCGCTCCTTGCGGCGACGCTCGGCACGCGAGAGCGGCCGCTCGGTGGCTGCTTCGCCCTCAGCGGAGCTGTAGGAGAAGTCCTCAACCTTCGGCCCTTCGCCAAGGCCTTTCGCCGCGATCTCGATGCCCTCGGAGTCGCCGGCTTGGTTCGCGGTCCCAGACCCGGCTTTCGCCCCACCCGGCACAGCCTTTGCCTGAGCGGCAGCTTCGCGCACGAGCTTTGCGACCTTCTCGGGAACCTGCCCTTTGCTGGGTGCTTGCTGCACCTTGACATCAAGATTGAACAGGTACCCCACGACGTCTTCCTTGATGCCAGCGACCATGTCGTTGTACATCAGGAAGCCCTCGCGCGCATACTCAACAACCGGATCTCGCTGGGCCATAGCGCGAAGACCGATTCCCTCCTTGAGGTAGTCCATCTCGTAGAGGTGCTCGCGCCAGCGCCGATCGATCACCGAAAGGAGTACGCGGCGCTCAAGCTGGCGCATCGCTGCTTCTCCAAGCTCGTCTTCACGCTTTTCATAGGCAATCGCGATGTCCGAGCGGATCTCACGCTCAAGACGCTTTGCCGTGAGGTTTTCCTTGCCTCCAACTTCCTCAACGACATCCTCGGCCGTGATGGAGGCGGGGTAGAGCGCTTTGAGCGAGCCCCAAAGCTCCTCGAGTTCGAAGTCCTCGGCGCTCTTGCCGGCGGTCGCGTTACGCACGAGCGCTCCCACGACGTCGTCGATGTAGCCAGTGATGGAGTTTTCGAGATCCTCACCTTCGAGAATGCGGTTGCGGTCCTCGTACACGCGGGCACGCTGCTTCGTCAAAACGTCGTCGTACTTCACGACATTCTTACGAATCTCGAAATTCTGCGCCTCGATACGCTTTTGCGCGCCTTGGATCGACCCTGTCACGATCCTGCCCGTCAACGGCGTGTCCTCGTCAACGCCTCCGCGCTCAAGAATCTGTTCGGCACGCCCCTGCGAGAAGCGACGCACGAGATCGTCCTGAAGTGACAGGTAGAAGCGGGACTCGCCGGGGTCTCCCTGGCGGCCCGAACGGCCGCGCAACTGGTTATCGATACGGCGGGACTCGTGGCGCTCCGTGCCAAGAACGTAGAGACCACCGAGGTCGACAACCTCATCGTGTTCCTTGGCGACCTGTTCGCGGGCTTTCTCGAGCGCGTCGTCCCACGCCGCCTCGTATTCCTCGGGCTGTTCCTCAGCACTGAGACCGCGGTTCTCGAGTTCCTTATGCGCCATGAACTCGACGTTTCCGCCGAGCATGATGTCGGTGCCTCGGCCGGCCATGTTGGTCGCGACTGTGACGGCTCCCTTGCGGCCCGCCATCGCGACAACGGCAGCCTCGCCCTCGTTGTTCTTAGCATTGAGGACGTTGTGAGGGATGCCCTTCTTCTTGAGCAGCGCGGAAAGGTACTCGGACTTTTCCACGCTCACTGTGCCAACGAGAACCGGCTGGCCTTTCTTATGGCGCTCCTCGATATCGGCGACGACCGCGCGGTACTTCGCCTTCTCCGTGCGATAGATCTGGTCCATCTGATCGATGCGCTGAAGAGGAAGGTTCGTGGGAATCGGGACAACACCAAGCTTGTAGGTGCCCATGAACTCGGCAGCCTCAGTTTCGGCGGTACCGGTCATGCCCGCGAGCTTGTCGTAGAGCTTGAAGTAGTTCTGGAGGGTGATCGTCGCGAGCGTCTGGTTCTCGGCTTTGATCGCGACGCCCTCCTTGGCTTCGATCGCCTGGTGGACGCCTTCGTTGTAGCGGCGACCAGAAAGAATGCGGCCCGTGTGCTCATCGACGATCATGACCTCGCCGTCCATGACGACGTAGTCCTTGTCGCGCTTGAAGAGCTCCTTGGCCTTAATGGCGTTGTTGAGGAAGCCAATGAGCGGGGTATTGAGCGACTCGTAGAGATTGTCGATGCCGAGCTGGTCTTCGACGAGGTCGATCCCCGGCTCCAGAATGCCGACGGTGCGCTTCTTTTCGTCGACTTCGTAGTCACGGTCGCGCTTGAGCTTAGTTGCGACGCGCGCGAACTCAGCGAACCACTTGTTCACATCACCCGTGGCCGGGCCGGAAATGATGAGGGGCGTGCGGGCCTCATCGATAAGGATTGAGTCAACCTCGTCGACAATGGCGAAGAAGTGGCCGCGTTGCACTTTGTCGCTGACCGAGTGCGCCATATTGTCGCGCAGATAGTCGAACCCGAATTCGTTGTTCGTGCCGTAGGTGATGTCGGCGGCGTACTGCTTGCGGCGCTCCGCGGGATCCTGGCCGGAGACGATCACGCCGGTTGTGAGGCCGAGCATACGAAATACGCGGCCCATGATGTCACCCTGGTACTTCGCGAGGTAGTCGTTGACCGTCACGATATGGACGCCTTTGCCGGCGAGCGCATTGAGGTATGCGGGCAGGGTCGCGACGAGGGTCTTGCCTTCACCGGTCTTCATTTCGGCGATCTCGCCGCGGTGGAGGGCAGCGCCGCCCATGAGCTGCACGGGGTAGGCGCGCTGGCCGAGTGTGCGGCGTGCGGCTTCGCGAACAGTCGCGAAGGCTTCGATCAGGATGTCGTCGAGCGTTTCGCCGTCGGCGAGGCGCTTCTTGAACTTTTCCGTCTCTTCTCGAAGTTCATCGTCGGTGAGTTCGAGGAAGCCTTCCTCGATATCATCGACACGTTGAGCGATGTCGGCGAGGCGTTTACGCTCGCGGCCTTCACCGGCACGAAGGATGACGTCGAAAAGCTTGGCCACTGGAAAACTCCCTTAGAGGATCTCGTCATGCACGCGCGCGTGCGGAACACTCACGGCGCGGTTTCCTTGCGGATAACAGCGCGAACCGTGCCAGTCTACGTGGCAAAGGGGGTCCGCGCGCTACTTGAGCGTCCGGACCCCCTGGAGTAAGGCATCACACACCGGAAAAACCGCAACTTAGCTGGATTTTTCGCGGCGGGTCACAATTATTCCAATTCGATAACGCCGTAGTTCCATCCTTTGCGGCGGTACACCACTTTCGGGTTGGCGGTTTCCTCATCAATGAAAAGGTAGAAGTCGTGGCCGACGAGCTCCATCTGGTAGAGGGCGTCGTAGATACTCATCGGCGTGGCCTTGTGCTTCTTTTCGCGAATGACGATGGGCGAATCAAGTGCGGGGTCGTCGGGTGCCTCCGCGTCGCTGTCATCATTCTCCTCGCGTGGTCCTGACTCGGCCTTGGCGAAAAGCTCTTCGATCCGGTCCGCGTCAGCCTGCATCTTGCGGAGCGTCTCGGTATCAGCGCCATGTCCCTTGGAGCGGCCACGGTGCCGGTCCTTTCGCCTGTCCGCGAGGCGGCGGAGACGTTCATGAAGCTTGTCAAGAGCGAGGTCGAGTGCAGAGTACAGGTCCCCGGAGCGTGCTTCGGAGCGGATGATCTGACCCTCGTCATGGACCGTGAGCTCAACGCGTTCGCTTTCGTCGGCGCGGCGCGGGTTCTTTTCGGACGAAACTTCAACGTCCACTCGCATTGCGCTTGGCGCTAGTTGGGGGACCTTGCTGAGCTTGTCCTCAAGGTGACGCTGGAAGCGTTCGGAAACGTCCATTTTGCGGCCAACAACATTGATATCCATGGAAATCCTCCAGAGTTGAGAAGTGCGTGGGCGGCCACGATCCGCCCGGTTCTACGGGTGGGTGGTTCACCTCCTCCTCACGAGGTTCGCGGCGTCCCTGCCGCTTTGTGGTCTCTCAATTATGAGGCTTCTGACTGAAAACGTACCGCAGATCACACGAGTAGACTGGGAACGTGTGTGCGCGGAACCCTCGCAGACGCGAGCGTCAGTGCCGCGCAGGTGTGCACCCCAAGTCCTGCGAGAGCATCGCTTGTCTTTTTCAGAGTTGTGCCTGTCGTGACAACGTCATCAAGGATGACCGCCGAAACGCCGCGCAGCCCCTCCCATTCGTCGCTTCTCCTCGGCCCGATCACGCGGCCTCGCCCGCCCGCCCTCTCGCGCTTCGTTTGCGAGTGTTGGCTCGGTCCACTGAGTCGCAACGCCGGGGCTAGGCGCACCCGCGCGTGTGCGCTCACGTGTTCGGCGAGGAGCCGCATGTGATCCTCTCCCCTGCGCCGCACTGCTTCGCTGCGCGAGGGTACCGCGACGAGGATATGCCTGTGGGCGCATCGCTCCGCGAACTCGGCGAGGGCATCTGCAAGGAGAGGACCGAAGTATCGGGCGAGCGCGAAGTGCCCTCCGTTTTTGTAGTCGAGGACAAGGCTCTTCGCGCGCCCCTCATACTCGGCGAGAGTGACCACGGGAAACATCGGCAGCGCTTCGATCTCGCGGCCGTCGGCACTTGGCCGTGCCTCGCAGACCTCTTCGCATACGCTTTCCACGCGGATAGCACCACTCGAGAGGGCACTCGCACATTCATCACACATGTGAAGCCCTGGTTCTCCGCACGCACACGAAAACGGCACGAGAGTGTGACGTGCCCATGCAAGGGTGCGCGCGAGCGCCGAGGTGATGCGTCGTCTCATGGCTCCATTCGACCGTGTTTCTCGGTCAGCTGATGAATCTCCTCGGCATGCTGAGGATGGAACGTCGCTGTGGAGGGCGTTCCGACGGCTACCGGGCAAGCACTGCCGCACTAATAAAGGGCGATATCCCGCCCACGAGCGTCGATGTGCGCCCACGAGTCCACGGTTCTCTCGACGACCTGCCCGTCGTCGCTGCCGACAAACAGCAGCCGTGCTTCGGACGAGCCGGCAACGGACGTCGTGTTCTCACGAAGCTCACTCACCTGCTCGAATCCCGTGCGCAAGCTCCACGCGATGGCAACAGGCATGGCGCTCGCACCCGACGCGCCCCACAGGAGGATCGATTCCTCGGAGTACCACGCGATGCCCTGAACACTGTCGAGGGCAACGCTCACCTGAAGTGGTTCCGCAAGACCCGTCGGGGTACCGTCGGGCTCCCTCACAATTCCCATAATGCTCAAGGTCAGGGCTCCCGGCACCCCATGCGCGATAGCGAAACGCACCCCGTCTGTGGACATCGACGTGAAGGCAACGTCCTCGGTCGACTCCCACACCACAGCAAACTTTCGCACGGCGCGCTCAGGATCGGGGTGGACCGCGAGAAGCTCCGGCCCTCCAGCCTCCGGCATCGTCCAGGCGTATCCAAACTGGTCGATACTTGGGCTGCAGAGGGCTTCACCGAATGTTTCCCGGCGAACTTCGGCCTTGGTTGTCAGCGCTGAAACGAGAAGTTCGCGTCGATCAAGGCTCACGGCACTTGCGTAACGGCCGCGTAAACTCACGCGTCCACAGCGCACGGTCTCGGACGCGAAAGCGGGTACGAGCGATGCCCCTCCCGTGTCACTGGCAAGAGAGATGATGCCGCTGTCGCCCGATCCGTAGAGCCTGTGTCCCACCGATGCCTTCATCGGGTAGGTCTCCGGCGCAACAGAAACCTTTTCGCGACCGTTCATGAAGACGACCGACGACACGCGCTTGACACTCCGAAGCGTCTCGGAAATTTGGGCCAGTGCGAGCGCCCGTTCACTCTCGGGCAGTTCGAGGACCGAGACCGGCGTCTGCACCAAGAGATCCCCCGCCTCATTTCTTGACAGCGCGCTCGAGGCAATCACGATGCCTTCATGAAGTGCGGAACGCACGGCCCCCTTGAGGTAGGGAGCCGGCCCAAGTGCAAGCCGATTGAACGCGGAGGCGAACGTCGTTTGACGCATAAACCATCGAGGATCCGCCACGAGCATGTTTCCTGCATTCGCAACGAAGTACACGTTGACGGGCTCGTACAACCGGGCGAAGTCCTCCGCCCCCAGAACGAGCGCATCGGGAGCCTCCGCGATTCTCCATTCGCCATCGACCTCGGTGAGCCGAAATTGCGCCAGTTCCCGTGTAGCCTCGAGATTCGTGGTGCGTGCGCCCGTAGCCGAAACCTTAGAGACGACCGGCACCGTGACCGCGACCGCGTTCCCCTCTCGCTCCTGAAACACGAGCCCCTCCGACTCGGCGAATTCAATCGCCGTCGAAGGATTCCATGCCTCGCGCGCATTCCCCGCCAGGTATTCGCGAGCAATGCGGTTACCGTCGTCGACGCCAAGATGAGCCGCAAGGAAACCGCGCACGATGTCGATCTTTGTCGCCCCCTGATCCGGGGGCGCCACCGCGGCATTACCCTGCGCGCCGAGACCGATTCCCCTCACCGGCGCCGTGTGGATGTCCGAGGAATTGGGGATGCGGGCGCACCCCGCAAGCACAGCGGCTCCTGCCCCGCCGAGCACGGCACGCCGCGACACATCGCGGGAGAGAGAAAAGTGATTGTTCATTCGGCTTCTCCCTTCTCCGCCGACCGCACGAGCGCGAGCGGCGAGGCGGTTAGCTTCGCCCCGGGACTGCGCGGGAGCAGCAATCGAAACACGGCGGTCTCCCCCTTGACGCCCCATGCCTCAAGAAGCCCCCCGTGAGCCTCGGCGTCCTCGTGTGCAATGGCGAGGCCCAACCCCGTTCCCCCGAGGGTGTGCGTGCGCGACGGCGCCGCACGCCAAAAACGATCGAAGACACGGGTCGCTTCTTCCGGGCTAAGGCCTGCGCCAAAATCCTGCACAGTGAGCGCAAGAGTCGAACCCCG
The DNA here is from genome assembly GCF_032550575.1 of Dermabacter sp. Lineage (NCBI taxonomy): Bacteria > Bacillati > Actinomycetota > Actinomycetes > Micrococcales > Dermabacteraceae > Dermabacter > Dermabacter sp. The sequence goes on from NZ_JAWFZC010000001.1 coordinate 608,989, forward strand.
CGAAGCCGTACGCACATCGATCACACCACCTGCACCGTGTTCGATCGCGTTGGTCAGGAGGTTTCGCACGATGCGCTCGATGCGCCTCGAATCCATGTCGCCGACGGTATCCACGCTCAAGTGCTGTACGCGGATATCGGCTGCGTACTCGGTGGCGATCGGCTCGAGTTGCTCAACGACATCGTCGACAAGCCCCTCCAGCGATGTTGGTTTAGCCTCGAGCTCCACGGTTCCGGCCTCGTGCCGAGAAATTTCGAGAAGGTCCGCAATGAGCGACTCGAAACGCGTCACCTGTTCCTCCAACAGTTCGAGGCTGCGCTTACCCGAGGGGCTGAAGGAGTCCTTTTCCATCTCGAGCATTGAGGCGGCCATCTTGATCGTCGTGAATGGTGTGCGAAGTTCGTGAGAGACGTCTGAGACGAAACGCTTTTCAAGCTCCGAAAGCTCGACGAGCTCGGTAATCGTGGATTGGAGCGAAGCCGCCATGTTGTTAAAGCTCGTCCCCATTCGCGCAAGGTCATCGCCGCCTTGAATCGCGAGGCGATAATCCAGGTCATTTTCCGAAATGTGGTCGACGGCCCGCGCGGCGCGTTTGAGTGGTGTCGTCACGATCCGCGAGATCGCGAGGGACACGAGGAAGAAAAGCAGCACGAGAACAGCGCCGCCAATCACAAGAATTGTGTTCACGCGGTCGAGCGTCTCTTGCTCCTGATTGACGGAGTACAGCATGAGAAGCCTGTAGCGGCCCGCTCCGGGAACATCGATCGTCGCTCCCACGAGAATCGCGGGTCCGGAGTCTCCACGTTCGACGTACTCAATGCTGCGGTACACGAATTGGTCACTCGCGGCGTCGAGCTCGCGCTCGAACTTTTCGCTCACAAACGCCGTGAGCGCCCCGTTGTTCGTCACTGCCTCGCCCGCGGTACTCCCCATCGGTATCACCGCAAGTCCTTTAAAGACCTTCGGATCCCCGACGGTCGCCCCCTCCATAAACGAAATGATCACGTCCTGGCGCTCGTTCACCGACGTGCCCACGAGAGGCTCGAGGTCGCTCACGAGCGCGCTACGCAACGCCTCGGACTGTTCAAGCGACCGATCGCGTCTGAGCTCGTAAAGAGCGTCAGAAATCGCCGTGGAGAGGAACGTTTCGACCACGAGGATCGCGAGGACCGACAAGAGCATCGTCGCGAAAACCGCGCGCGCGGCGATCGGCCATGTCGAGAAATCGCGAAAGCGGACACGCCCCGCGCTTCGCGAACTGATCTGTGACTCATCCGCTACAGCCGGGGGGAAGAAGCGCTCGCGAAGACTACTCACCCGCGCGGTAGCCCACGCCGCGAACCGTCACAATCAAGCGCGGATTGTCGGGGTCAATTTCGATCTTCGAACGCAGGCGCTGCACATGAACGTTCACGAGCCGCGTATCCTTCGAATGCTGATAGCCCCACACTTCGCGCAAAAGCTCCTCTCGGCTAAATACCTGCGAGGGATGACGCGTCATTTGCAAGAGCAACCCAAACTCCATCGGGGTGAGTCGAATCGTCTCGCCGTTCCTGATGACCTGATGGCGATCAACGTTGATCTCAAGGTCGCCGAGGGTAAGAACCTCAGCCTCGCCATGAGGCGCGCGGCGCACACGGGCACGGATGCGCGCAACGAGTTCTTCGGGCTCAAAGGGTTTCGTCAGGTAGTCGTCGGCACCTGCCTCAAGCCCCTCGACCACTTTCTCGGTCTCGGTACGTGCCGTGAGCATGATGATCGGAACGTTTGAGCTCTCGCGAATGTGCCGACAGATCTCGATGCCGTCCATCACGGGAAGCATGAGGTCGAGGAGAACGAGATCGATGTTTTCACGCTCGAGAATGGCGAGGCCCTCACGCCCGTTGGGGGCCGTAACAACGCTGTAGCCTCGCCCTTCGAGCAGAATCGAGACCATCTCGGCGATGGCCGCGTCATCGTCAATCGCAAGGATCCTAGGGGGTGTGCTCATGCCGTTATCCTGCCAGAAACCAGTAACAGTGGAAATTTGTTAGTCGCGAATGCTTGAAACGTCTCGCGACAGGAGCATGGGAATACCGCACTCTCGCTCGTAGCGGCACCCACACGACTCGCAGACGATCAGTCCTTTTCCGAGGTCAAGACTCGCGTGGCACTCGGGGCAGCGCACGAGGCTGCCAACCCAGTCCATCCCCTCTAGGTTCCGTTCATCTGGCGACATGTTGCTCTCCTTTTCGCCTTCGCCGTGCGGGGCAACCTCGCCGAGTACCTCCGCCTCACCGCGCACGAGCGCGAGCGCGAAATCTCGCAGGTGCTGCATGGTCGCCTCCTCAGCAGCTTCGACGTTAAGCCGCACGAGCGGCTCGGTCCCCGATGGCCGAACCGAAAGCCACCACTGCTCACGTGGATCAGCCGCTTCATCCCAGTGGGTGAGCGTCACACCGTCGAGGTCGTCGCGTCGCGCACCGCGCTCGACAAAAACTCGCGCAACGCGTTCGAGGATCTCGTTCACCGGTTCGTCGACTCGAGAGTTTATTTCACCGCTTGCCGCATAAGGCGAGTAGCGCTCCAAGAGCGAGCTCAAGGATTGTGCACCACTTCGCTCCAGTGCACCGAGCACATGAAGCGCCGCGAGCATCCCTGAATCAGCGAAGAAAAACTCCCTGAAGTAGTAGTGGGCGGAGTGCTCGCCTCCAAAAACCGCGTCGCGATCCGCCATTTCTTGTTTGATGATCGAGTGGCCTACCTTCGTGCGGACGAACTCGCCGCCTGAGGCCTCCACTACCTCCCGGACCGCTCGACTCGACACGGCATTGCCGATCACGACCGGACGCGAGCGACCGTCGAGCATTGAACGCGCAATCTCGGCCTCCGCGATCATTGCGGTCACCGCCGACGGGGGAACGATCTCACCTCGCTCATCCACGACGATGCAGCGATCGGCATCGCCATCGAACGCAAGGCCAAGATCTGCCCCGTTCTCGCGCACCGCGTTTTGCAGGTCCCTCAGGTTCGCGGGGTCGAGAGGGTTTGCCTCGTGATGTGGGAACGTTCCGTCGAGTTCGAAGAAGAGCGGAATAATCTCCACGGTGGGAAGGCGCTTCGCAAGCGCGGGGACCGTGTGCCCTGCCATCGCGTTAGCCGCATCGACCACAACCCTCAGTTGTCGCGTGCCCTCAAGCGGCGCAAGCCGCAGCATGGTGTCGATGTAGTCGTCGAGCATATCGAGGCGCTCAATGCGACCGCCCTCGCGAACAGGAATGGAACCTCTATCCAGGTATGCGTGCGCACCGTCGCGCACCTCCAACAGGCCATTTGCCCTCCCCACGGGCTTCGCATACGCACGACACATTTTGATGCCGTTGTCGCGCGCCGGATTGTGCGATGCCGTCACCTGCGCGCCCGCCGCGGCGAAGAGTCCGCTCGCGCAATAGAGCTGATCCGTCGAGCTCAGGCCCGCGAACGCGACCGTTGAGCCGCGCCTCACCGCTCCGCGCGCGAATGCCTCGGCGAGGTCAGGGCTCGAGATTCGCATGTCGTGCGCGACGATGATGTCGCCGGCATCGAGAAAGTCGGCAAAGGCCGCCCCCAGCGCACCTGCAATTTCTGGCGTCAGAGTTTCGTAGGCAACGCCGCGAATGTCGTAGCTGCCGACTATCGCTTCGAGAGCCGCTGCATGATCTCGCTCGCCCTCAGCGCTCATCGCTCTCATCCTTCACGAGGGTGAGCCGCCTTCGCCCTTGGGGCCGGGGGTCCGACGCCTGTGTGCCTGCCCTGTGGCCTACGTCTTCATAGCTCGGCTTGGCTTCTGGTTCGTCAGCGAGGGCGCGCGCAAGTGCGAGCACATCATCTTCGGGCTCAAGCGGCGCCGGAGCCGTCACGACTGTCCAACCCCTGGGCGCCGTGAACGAAGCGGCGTGGCTCGCGCACAGGTCGTAGGTGTGCGGTTCGCTTTCGCGCGAGAGCGGGCCAATGACTGCGGTCGAGTCCGCGTACACGAAAGTGAGCGTCGCAACGGCAGGTTGGGAACATGAGGATTTGGAGCATGAACGGGCAGACACGACGTCCATCTTACGGCCCGATGGCTCGTGAACCACTCGACGCGGCCGCCACGCGTAGGCTTATGGCATGGCTTTCACACGAAACGCCCGGCTGCGTCGCCGAGATCGGCATGGGCGCGGGTTCCGCGGCGATCTCATTCCCTCGCATCTTCCGGGTTTTGCCACGCCGAGCGACCGCTTCGATGCACTCGTTGCCGAGGCGATGGGGCCGCTCTACGAGAGGTACGCAAAACTCGAGTACTTGCAAGTCCTCATCGAAGAGGTTCCGCTCGATACTTCCGCCCTTCACGCTCCTCCACTCGGCCGCTATTTCCCGGGCGACCGCCGCACGCGTCCACGGATCGTCCTGTATCGGCGTGCGATCGAATCCCGCGCTGGCAACCGCGAGGAACTCGCCGAGCTCATCTATGTCGTTGTACTGGAGAACGTTGCGGTTGCCCTCGGGAAGCGAGTCGACGAAATCGACCCGTGGGCCGCGTGAGACGCCCCGCGCTTGTGGCGCTCGTGCTTACCTAGGCTCGAGGTTGACAGTCATCCCGGTTGCCCGGGCAGCGTTTGCGGCGAGGGGAAGGGTCGTGACGAGTGTGCCGCCATCGTCCGCAGCGGCCGTTTGCGACCAGGCTCCCCTATAAGCCCCTCCGTCCTGAGACACCACGAGGAGACCGGCGATCGAGGCTGGGTCCTTTCCCAGTTGATCGGGGTTCACGGTTACGGAGTGCCCAGCCTTGATATCGACGGAAGTGCTCGCGCCTATCGTCCCGTCGCGTCTGATTGGTGCGACACTCACGTGCGCCCCGTGCTCTGAGTTGAGCGTGAGGCTTCCGCCTTCAGCTCCATGCCCGAGTGCGAGAACCGAAGCGGAATCGATCGCTTCCGAGGGGGCGTACTCGGCAAAGTCTTGCGGAAGACCAACCGTGTCGCCTTGCCGTGCACCGCTTGCAATCGACGAGCGCAACGACCCTGCGACGGCGCTTCGCGCACTCAAGGAGATTGTGTAAGTTCCAGCATTGAGGCCGTCGAGCGGAATCTCTACGGTTGTACCCTGACCCGGGTCTTTGACATCCCACTCTTTCACGAGCTTGCCCTGCGCATCGAACGCCCGGGCCGTCGCGAACGCCTCCTCAGAGCGGACCTGGGCCGCATCCCCGGGTTCGCCGCCTCGGGCGGTGCGTGCGAGCGCAAGATGGGCGTTCCCTCCCTCACGGAGCACCACTCCCGGCCACGTAAGGGAGCTGCTCGGCTCGCTCGCCTGGACGTTTTCAGTCCCCTGAGGCACGAGTCCCTCGCGCCTCACGAGCTCCGCGCTCATGGCGAGTGCGGTGCCTCGCACCTCGACATCGAGGGCTACCGTTTCGCGCTCGTCAACGAGGGTCGAGACCGGAACACGAGCAGTTTCTCCCGGGCCTACGACGATGTCGGAACCCTGGGTTGCCGGTTCCACTCCGTTTTCCGAGTACACGGTCACACGCGCACGGGAAGCACGCGTTCCTGGATTGGACACCACCAGAGTGTCGAACGTGCCCGCTCGCGTGGTGAGACCAGCGAAGGAGGCGGAGGTCGTCGCTTGGGCGCACCGCGCGAGTGCGAAACCTCGGTAATCTCCGCTTCCGGTCACATGGGCTTGGCTCGCATCAAGAACCGGCGCGGTCTCATCTGCGGTGCTCGCGGTGAGGATGGTTGAAGCGTCTAGGGAGTCGAGGCCGTATACCGAGTTCAGGAGAGCGCTCGACTCGGCATCGACGTCGGCTGCCCGTCCTTCCGCATCGACTCGAGAAAGGCGCGGCGAGGCGTCCTTGCCGTTCATGTCGGAAGAGGCAGGGTCGAGATTCGTTTGCGAGGACTGCGTCCCTCCGTACAGAGCATTCGACGAGGGATCGACTGCGACCGCGTTCATCGACACCTGCGGGGAAGGAGCGCCACCGGCGAAGTCCGCGTCTGACGTCTGTGTTCCCTCCGGTCGAGCGACGATTGGCCCCTGGCATACACGCGCGGCACGCGTCGACGTCGCAGCCGCGCTTGGGAGACTCGCCTTCGTCAAGGTTTTTTCGGGAACGAGCGCAACAACGCTTCCCACGAGCACAACGATGGCGAGAACCGCGAAGGCAGCGAGGAATGCTCGGGGCTGCTTATGCGTATCGGTCATCGCTTCTCCTCGCTTCGAATCCGCCTCGGGACCGCGACGAGAGCGCACACGATGAGCCCGACGACGGCGACAACACCAGCGACCATCTGCACGTCGTTTCGGTACCGCACCTCCAGGCGACCTTTCGCGTCCGCAGGCACGGTAAAGCCCTGCATCCACGTGTCGATCGTCGTGGGGCTGAGCGGCTTGCCGTCGAGTGTCGCCGCCCAATGCTCATCTTCGCGCACAGCAAGCGCGAGCGTGCGTTCCGATTGCGCGGCATCGATCGTTCCCGATACCGCTGTTCGCTCCGATTCGAGGGTAGTAGCCTCAGCATCGGCCCCGGATGCATCAATCAGACGCGCCCGAGCATTCGTGCCTGTCACTCGCCACAAACCGCCGGCATCGCTTGCAGTCACAAACTCTAGCTGCGGGGCTGCTGCGAGGGTCTCGTACAGTCTCGTTTGCGCATCGGGCTCACCCGTCACCACGATGTAGCCGATCGCGAAGTCGGCGAGGCTCGCGCTGCCGTCCGTCGCGGCCGCCGAACCAAGGGCACTCGCGACAGCTTGTGCAAGTGCGCGATCGGCCTGGTCGGAAATATTGCCACGCTCAGCCGCGCGCGCACGCGCGGTCTCCACCGCGGCGGAGGAGTCGTCGATGCTCGGCTGCGCGCCGCTGACGAGGTGCGCGTGCACTTCGCCGCGGGTGTCCTCGTGGAGGACCAGTGTGCGGGTGCGGTTGGCACCTGTCGCCGAATCCGCGGCCACGGCGGGGATCTCCCGCACCGTCGTGCGTTCGACTTCGAGCGCACCGCTGCCCTGAACAGCCCACACACCAACGCACGCCAATACTGTCGTTAGGCACGCTCCTTGCAGCACAAAGGAGGTTATCCTTTGGCTCCGTCGGCTCGACTCGTGGGCGCGCCTCACAATGGCGTCGGCCAGGCAAATCAGGCCGACGATTGCCGCTCCACTAGCGACCATGAGCGCTGGCCCCGGGTACGCGGTGTAGGGCGTCGAGCCCTCGAAGCCTACGACGGTGCGTTGCGAGATCCACGCGAGACTCACGGCCCCCGCGAGCGCGAGAACGCTGACTCGACCGACGAGACCGGCGGTGTGCCCGAGGAATCCAGAGGCAAGTGCCGCAACGATGGCTATCAGTGCAGGGGCTGCCAGGATCGCGAAGGTCCACCAGCTCGACGAGACCCCCAACATTCGTGCGACCGGATCGCCTGCGGAAGGCACAAGGGAAAGGAGTCTTAGCGCATCAGGCATCTCGAACACGCCGGGCATGCCCGCGTTCACAAGGAGTGTCTCGGGCCGAGTGGCGTAGGTCGGAAGCTCGCCGAGATGCAGGAAGAGCGCGGGCAAGCCGCACCACCACAGTCGCCCCCTGCGACCAGGAACGAACGGGGCAACAGCCGCGGTTCCGAGAATGAAGAGAAGGGCGAGGGCAGGCTGCACGAGAGAAATCACGGCAATCATGAAACCGGCCCCCGCAGCCGCTGGGATGCTTGCCTGAGACACCTTGTGAGGAAGCCCCACGGCTTTCGCGAAGAAGAACGCGGCAAGGGGAACAGCGATGCCGAGAAGCATGAGCGGCCAGCGCCCCTCGAGCACGGCAAAGACGAAAGCGGGAGAGAGCACCCACATGGTGGTGGCAATCATCCGCACGATGATGCTCCGCGAGATCGTGCCGCTCGCCCACCACGCGGCAATGGCGCTCAGGGCGATTCCCGCAACGAGGATAAACGCGGTCACGCTCGCGCCGTTCACGGGGATGAGGGCTGCGACACGTGCGAGGAGGTCTGTCGGCCCTTCAGCCCCGAGCCCTCCGGGTAGCCACGCCGACGTCACGATGTCCCAGTTGTCTCGCGCGTTCGCAGAAAGCGGGTGATAGTGGGGGCCCCTCAGCGTGCCTTCCCCGATCAACGGCCGAATCGCGAAGAGTCCACCGACGATAGACGCGAGCACAACAATGATGGTCCAGGTTGTGTGTCGGCCGTAATCGGCATCATCGAGGCCGTGACGCGTGCCTGCGATCCCCCAGCTCGTGCGGCGGATCATGCGCGTTCGATCGTCGTCGGCGAACAGAGAGGTCCACCACGCATCGAGTTGCTCGCGCATGGCCACTTTGCGGGGCATATACAGCGCGCTCAAGCGCTTGCGCGACAAGCGAGCGCGTCCGGCGGCTCGACGAGATCGCCTCATGACGCCGGGAGCCTTCGCAAAAACTCTCAGGCATGCAAGGAACTCGTGCCCCACCGCGCGAGCGTCGTGCCGCGTGATCGCTCGCGCCATGCGCCCGAGCGTGACGAAAGGCAGGGCGAGGAGGGTCGCGAACGCAAGCAGGAGCGAGCGGAACTTGAGGAGCGAAAGCACCTGAGAGGAGCGGTATCGGAAATCCCTCGGTCTCGTGAGGTCGTCATGCGGGATACGCGTCGAGGCCTGAGGAACCACCCTGACGCGTTCGCCAGCGCGCCATACTCGCTGAGAAAAATCAATGTCATCCCACGGCGCCGTGAGCGCGGGGTCTAATCCGTGGAGCTTGTCGAAAGTGCGCGCACGCACGAGCATTCCGGGAGACGTAACTGCCAAGACCTCGCTTCGCCAGTCCGTTTGGCCCTGGTCGATCTCGCCTGGGTCGACACTCGTGAGAATTCTGTGCGAATGCGTGAGCGAAAGACCGAGATCCACAAGTCGCGACGCGGGGCGCTCAACGTCCTCGAGCGCAAGGTGTTTCGTACCCGCGAGGCCCACTGTCGGGTCGGCGTCGAGAGCACGCTCAAGTTCCTCGAGGCACGTCAGGTTCGGGGCCGCAGCTGCGTCAAGAATCCACAACCATGACTCGGCTCCACGACTACGCTTACGCCGGCGCCCGGTCCCGCTCGTTCCATACAGTTCGCTCGTATCGTCCCTGAGCCTTTCCGGGACGAGGGCGGTGTGCGTCGCTGTTTTCTCCTCGCGCCGCTCTTCGCGGTCGAGATCGATGTCCTTCGCGCGGCGACCCCGAGCACCGCTCGTGAGATACACGCGCTTTTCCCATTCGAGGTCACGTGTCGAATGGACTGTGGACTGGGAAGTCTCATCGTGGCGTGTGGGTTCCGACGGTTCCTCATCGAGCGTCGCGCCCTCATCCTCGTGGCGGACTGCCCCGCCGAAAGCGGGGTTGAGCAGAGTAAAGTTGCGAGGCGCGCTTTCCTTCTCTCCCGCAGCTTCACTGATCTCAAGCCGCGGCGCATCGGGAGAACTCGCGCCATCCTGCGCTTCTGAAGCGCGCGAAGACTTGTGCTCGGAACGCGCATCGCGCGCTCGCTTCGCCTCTTCGAGGGAGCCAACGAGATCCTCGACAATGTCGGGGCGACTCGCCCCTGCGGGAGTGACCCGCAGCAGATCAATACGTCCCTCGTCGAGGACCGACTCAGCGAAGTTGTGCAACTCCTTCGGCGCAGACTCTGGCACGGCTGCAACGACGCAGGAAAGCGGGGCAGATTGCGCACGCACCATTTCGAGGGTGCGTGCAAGGTCCCCGATCTCGTGGGTAGCGGAGACGAGGATGAGTGCGGAGACGTCCCGTTCACTCACAGGGCGTGATCACCAATCCGTGACGAACGATTAGATCGCACGCTTCTTTAGCTTGCGGCGTTCACGCTCGGACAGACCGCCCCAGATGCCAAACCGCTCGTCGTTCGCAAGCGCGTACTCCAGGCACTCGGCGCGAACCTCACACGAGACGCACACCTTTTTCGCTTCGCGAGTCGAACCACCCTTCTCAGGGAAAAACGCCTCGGGGTCGGTTTGAGCACACAGAGCCCGCTCCTGCCACGACCCCTCTCCCTCGCCCTCGGGGAGCAGCGAGGAAAACTCGACCAAGGTCAGCTCGCGGCGAGCATCGTCCTCGAATGCCTGGAGGGTCATGAGGGTCCTTTCGGGTGTGTGGGCTATAGGCACGACTACTGCAGACGCGAGGGGTGCGACGCTACAGCGACGCTACGAGTGACGCTACAGTGAAAGCGCACGTGTTCGGCGTTAGCACTAAAATACACCGATGTAACTTAGGCGCGTCAAGCCACTTAATCGAATCTTTAGGGTTATGATCCTTTCCTTTAAGGCGCGGCGAGCGCGCCGCACCAGCTTCGGGTCCGCTGCCTGACTCTCTGACCTGCAAAGGAACCGCACATGCCCGCACACCACCTCCCAGGGGACGAGCCGTTTTTCCGCGAATGGAAGACGTATCACGGCCCGTACGCCCGCTCGCGCTCGCGCGCCAAACTTTTTGCGCGCGAACTCGCCCTCGACACATCGCCCACAATCCCCGTCATCGGCGTCGTAGGCTCCAAAGGCAAAGGTTCCGCAGTCGCCGCGACCACCCAGTACCTCATGTCCCTCGGGTACCGGGTAGGCACGATCTCCTCTCCCCCGTTCCTCACTAACCGCGAGCGCATCCGCCTCAACGCCCGCCCGCTCTCGCCTCGCGACTACGACTCCCTCGCCGACCGCGTTGCCGCTGCGCTCACTGCCATGCCACCCGTTGCCGACACGGGCGGCTACCTCGCCCCCACGGGCCTGTTCACCCTCGCCGGAGCCGCGCACCTTCTCAATTGCGGCGTCGACATCCTCGTCATAGAGGAAGGCCTGGGCGGCGCGAGCGACGAGATCTCCCAGTTCCGGCTCGACACCCTGGTTGTGACCCCCATTTTTCTCGAACACGAAGGGATCATCGGCGACACTATCGACGCGATTGCATGCAACCTCGTCGGGGCAGGGGATGACCGCACACGGAACGTTGTATTCCCCACTACACAATGTCTCGAAGCCCGCGCCGCCATTCGCGCACTCCTGCCAAACGCTACGCCGCACGAAGTCCCGGAACCACGCGACCTCGGGTTCGGCGCACTTACCTCCATGAACGTTGCGACTGGATACACCGCGGCCGCAATCACCCACGAGTCAGCCGTCGGACTCCCCCACTCCCCCGTCCCGCACTCACGCGCCGCCCACCTTGCGCAGAGCCTTCGCCTCCCGGGCCGCTCCTCCCACGTCTACGCCCACGGCACCCGCTGGCTCCTCGATGCCGCCATCTCGCGCGAAGGCGTTGAATCCGCCCTCGAGAACGCTCGACACACGGGATGCTTCGATGACGCGCACACCCTCGTGTGCATGCCGGACATCAAAGATATTCGCAGCATCCTCACCCTCCTCGACCGAGACCGCACGATCCTCGCGACGACGCACGAAGACCACCTGTTCTTCGACAACTACCCCGACGATTGGGAAGTCATGCCGCTGACAGAGGCACTGCCCGCTATCCAGCGCCGCTCACGCGAAGTGATCGCCCTTGGCACCATGAGCTTCGCCGCAGAAATGGCGGCCTACCTGGGCCTCGACACCGAAACATGGATCGACCCGTGGGCGCAGGCGCAAAAATGAGCACACTTCTTCAAGCACTGGCCGCCGCCGGGAGCGCCCCCGCACTCGTGAGCTACGCCGAAGACGGACGGACCGAACTTTCCGGGCGCGTCCTCGCCAACTGGATCATCAAATCGATCAACCTCTTCGCGAACGAGCTTCTCGTGGACGAAGGCTTCACGCTTGTCCTCGACCTTCCCCCGCACTTCAAGCGCAGCGTTCTCCAGATTGCGGCATGGCACCTCGGTGCGAACGTCTCCATCGCGGGCACCGACGACCTCCCCGAGCACATCGACGTCCTCGCCACGTCACGCCCCGACACAGCGCTCGCAGAACGCGCCGAGGATGTCCTCGTCCTCGAAGCTCGTGCGCTGTCCCTCGCGTTCCCGGGCGAGACTCCCCCTCTAGCCCTCGACTGGGTCCAAGCCGTGCGAGCGGCAGGAGACGCCCTCGAAGTTCCCCTCACGACGTTCACGGGACCCGAGCCAGCGCCGCAGCCCACCTGGGGCGATGCCCGCCGAGTGGGACTCGAGGACATCGATCGCGAAGACGCAGCAGCCGCGATAGCCGCGTGGTGCGAAAGGCGCACGGTCGTGACGCCACTTTCACGCCTCGACGTCGCTACGCGTGCGGCCGAAGGGCTCGAATAAGCGTTCGACGCTCAGGAGCTCGCGCGCAAAGTCTCCACAGCCTCAACCGGGTCGCCGTCGAAGATCACGTGCCCCTTCTGCAGCACCACTATCCGCGTGCACAGTTCGGTGAGCATATCGAGCTCGTGGGAGACGATCACCATGGTCTTGCCATGCGCCTGCATCTCGCGAATCCGCGCAAGGCACTTGCGCTGGAAAGGCTCATCGCCAACTGCGAGAATCTCATCTACGAGGAAAATATCGGGATCGGTATGCACCGCGACGGCAAACGCGAGGCGCAAAAACATGCCCGAGCTGTAGTACTTCACGTCAGTGTCGATGAACTGTTCGATCTCGCTGAACGCCACGATGTCATCGAAGCACGCGTCAATCTCGGCCTTCGACATTCCGAGAATCGCACCGTTGAGATACACATTCTCGCGACCCGACAGATCCGGGTGGAAACCTGCGCCAACCTCGATGAGTCCCGCGACCTTACCGCGCACGCGCACACGCCCGCGATCGGGAAAAAGCACGCCCGAAATCGTCTTCAGGAGCGTCGACTTGCCCGATCCGTTGAACCCGATCAGCCCGACGGTCTCCCCCGATCGAACCGTCACATCGACCCCGTTGAGCGCCATGAACGTATCGCGCAGCTTTTGCCTCTTGAGCGCCGAGAATACGAGTTCCTTCAGCGCCCTCGTATGGCGAAGCGAGAACTCCTTGTACACGTTCTCGATGCGCACCATTTCGCGTGGTGATTCAGAAACAGACATCACAGCTCCTGCGCAAACTTCCGCTTCGAACGCTCGAACACGAACGTCCCGAAGGCAAAGACCGCGATCGCGATAAGCAGCCCCGCCCACCACAGCTGGGTGGCCTCGGCGCCCGCAGCAATCGTCGGGGCAGCTTCACCCGTCGAATCGAGCGCACTCGCCATGGGGCGCCAGAACGCCCCGTGGAAACACTCCACGACGATCGTGATCGGGTTGAGGCTGTAGAGAACCCACCACGCGCTTGTGCCGAGGGCGTCCTTGACCATCACGAGAGCGTAGAGAACCGGCGATGTCCACGTCGCCACCATAATGATGAGATCCACGAAGTTCTCGACGTCGCGGAACGCCGCATTGAGCGCCGCCGCGAGCATGCCAAGACCCACGGTAAACACGAGCAGGATCACCATGCCGATGAGGAACCACCACCCCTCAGCGATGGAAGGGCGCCAGCCGAAAAGACCCGCCCCCACCATGAGCACGAGCACTTGGGGCACGAAATGCACAAGCGCCACGAGTGCGCTCGCCCATGGGAAAAGTTCCGACGGCAGGTAAATTTTCGACACAAGCGGCGCGTTCGACGCGATCGAACGCGTGCAGTTCCCGAACACCTCGCTGAAGAGGTTGATGACGATGATGCCGGAGAAAAGATACGCCGCGTATGCCGGAAGCGAGCGGTTCAGCTGAAGAAAGACTCCGAGCGCCAGATAGAACACCGCGAACTGCACCGCGGGCTTCGCGTAGCTCCACGCCATGCCCAGCACGCTGCCTCGGTAGCGCACCCGAAGTTCCTTCTTCACGAGAAGGCTCAGCAGGAAACGCTCGTAGAGAGGATTAAGCCATCCCTTGTCGCTTCCCGGTACTCGCCAACCCTGAGCCTTTTCCTCGCGTGTGATGGAGGAGATACTCACGCGTTTCGGCCCTCACGCTTTGGGGCGGGATTCGCCGCAAATGTGCGCTCCCACGCCTCAAACGACGTGAGTTGTGACGCTGCAGCGCGGTACTGCTCGCGCAAGGTGCTCCACTTCGCAAAGAGTTCAGCGTGCGTGCGCACGGCTTCGGTGAGCAGTTCGCGCGCTTGCTTCGGATCTCGCTTGTACCAGGCGATCTGTGTGCCCTCGGCGTTGGACACAAGAGCGCTGTCGTAGTGCGACAGGCGCCACCAGCGCGCATCTTGGTGCGCAATTGCATCCTGCGGATGTTCGAGCGAGAGCTCGCTCGGCTTCGTGAAAGCCTGCTTCGCGAGCTGCTTGATCGTCCACGCCGGCATGAGGAGTCGACGAGGCTGGCTAAAGCCCCGCCCTTTGCGCGGCGGTTTATTCGTACGCACGTCAGGGTAGTCGTCGACGTCTTTCTTCTGCACGGCGTCGTCGAACTGTGCGGCCAGTGCGCGAATCTCGGGAAGCGTCGTCCCGATTGTCTCGTGAAGATGCTCGGGGCCTGCAAGGACATCGCGCTGGGCCATAAGGCGGCCCGTTTGCGTGTAGTACTGCATGGAAATCACATGCTTGATGTCCATGAAGTGCGATTCCTTCACGAGCCTGCCGCCGCGCTCATACGGTGAATGCAACAGGGCGGTGATGAGCCGGTTGCGCTCGTGGAAGAACGCCTGCCACCCCACAAGGTCGTCCTTTTCGCTCCAGGACATGTGCCACACGCCGGCACCCGGCAACGTGACAGTCGGAAATCCTGCATTTCCCGCTCGCAGACCGTACTCGGCATCATCCCACTTGATAAACACAGGAAGGGAAAGGCCGATCTCCCGTACCACTTCGGTGGGGATGAGACACATCCACCAGCCGTTGTAATCCACATCAACGCGGCGGTGCATCCAACTAGTTGCGCGAAGGGGGTGCACGGCAAGGTCGTGATTGTACTTTGAATCGCTGAAGGCAAGTCCGTAGTGGAAGCGCCACCGATCAATGCTTTCACCGAATGCCAGCATGGACGTGCGGTTATTCAGATCGAACATGTGGGCGCCTACAAGCGTGGGCTTCGTTGCGAAGTCCGCGAACGTCACAAGGCGTTCAAGTGAAATCGGCTCGATGGAAATATCGTCATCACAGTTCACCACGTAGGTGGACTTTTCGGCGATACAGGCTTCGTACATTCCGCGCGAGAACCCGCCCGAGCCGCCAATATTGCCCTGCTCAATGACGCGAAGCTTGTCACCCATCGCCTCCTCGAGCTCTGCGAGCTCGTCAGCGTGATCTCGCAGGCGATCGCTTCCCTGATCGATGATGTACATGACATCAAGGAGCTCGAACAGTCGCGGTGAATTCGCTATCGTGCGGATGTTCTCGAAGCAGTAGCGCACCTTATTCATGGTTGTCATGGCAATCGAGAAGGATCCGCGCACGCGTGCCAAAGACTCCGGAGCCGAGTACGTCGCGCCGCTAACCTCCAGAGCTCCCGCCGAAGCGTGAACATCGAACCAATACCAGCCGCCATCTCCGAAAGCAGTGACGGGCAACGTAAACGTCGAGACAGCTTCGCCCGCCACCGTTTCGGTTACCACAGTCCGCGAACGGCCATTCGCGCTCGAGCGGTGCACAACAATCCTGCCTTCGCCCTTTGTCGCGACGGTCAGCGTCACATCACGCACTCGAGTCCAGCGCCGCCAATACGATGCCGGGAAGGCGTTGAAGTAGGTTCCAAAGGAACGGGTCTGCCCTGCGGGAACTGTGATCCCGGAGCGCGTATACGTCCCTTCCTCAACATCACTTGTCGCGGGGCGCCTTACCCCCGCGACAGCCTCCATGATCTCAGTTGAGGCCCCCTCGGCGACGTCAACGGGGGAAACGTGTGCCGAAGACTCAACGTACAGCGGCATCGTTTCGGGGCTCGCGCCGAACGGCAAGACAAGCCTGTGGAGTTCGCGATGCCCTTCGGGCAGGGTAAACGTGTCAGTCATGGTGCTCTTTTCACTCATCGGAGTCACGGCGGATGCGCACAACTAGCGGCGCAAAAGCTCCTCAAGTTTGTTATCAGCCATCGAGAGGGCGGCACCGATGGCCATGTGCATGTCGAGGTACTGGTAGGTGCCGAGTCGACCGCCAAAGAGGGTCGAGTGCTCAGCCTCCGCACGCTCGCGGTATTCGAGGAGAGTCGATCGGTCGTCCGCCGAATTCACGGGGTAGTACGGCTCATCCTCACGGCTTGCGAACCGCGAGTATTCGCGCATGATGATGGTTTTGTCCTTCGCGTAATCACGCTCGGGGTGGAAGTGGCGTGGCTCGATGATGCGCGTGTACGGCACGGATTCATCGGCGTAGTTCATCACCGACGTTCCTTGGAAATCGCCCGTGTCGAGCGTTTCAGACTCTAGATCGATCGTGCGCCACTTGAGCTCACCAAGTTCGTAATCAAAGTAGCGGTCAACGGGTCCGGTGTAGACGACGGGGAGTTGGCCGCGCACGTCCTTTTTGTTGAACGGCTGCGACTCGTCGAAGTAATCGACGCCAAGCTTGACCTCGATGTTCGGGTGATCCGCCATGTTCTCGAGCCACGCGGTGTAGCCGTTCGTGGGCAGACCTTCATAGGTGTCGTTGAAGTAGCGGTTGTCGTACGTGTAGCGCACGGGAAGACGCTTGATGATCGACGCGGGAAGATCCTTGGGGTCCGTCTGCCACTGCTTACCCGTGTAATGCTTGATGAAGGCCTCGTACAGCGGGCGCCCAATGAGCGAAATGCCCTTGTCATTAAGGTTCTCGGGATCTTGCCCGGCAAATTCGCCCGCCTGCTCGGCGATAAGTGCGCGCGCCTCATCCGGAGTCATGGCCGCGTTGAAGAACTGGTTGATTGTGCCGAGGTTGATCGGCATGGGGTACACGATGCCCTTGTGGTTCGTGTACACACGGTGCACGTAATTCGTGAACGACGTAAACGTATTGACGTACTCCCACACGCGTGTGTTGGAGGTGTGGAAAAGGTGAGCGCCATACTTGTGCACCTCGATGCCCGTCTCAGGGTCGATCTCACTGTAGGCGTTTCCGCCAATATGCGGGCGGTTGTCGATCACGGTTACTTTTGCCCCGTGTTCGCGTGCGGCGCGGTCTGCGAGCGTAAGGCCGAAAAGGCCGGATCCGACGATGAGAAGGTCGGGTGTGCTCATGATGTGTCGTTCCCTTCGAGGTTTGCTACGTCGATCCCACAATAGCGGTCGCGCGCGCAGAATCTCGAGGGCGCACCGACTGCGCGCCGCTGGTTCGTCACATAGCGGGACTTAGCCGGTTCATGACCGCTGTGTATCTGAAAGACCGCGTTCAATGACGCGCCAATACACGCGGTCGCGCGCGAATGCGGGCACGGCGCGATACACCGCGCGTCCCACAAGATTTCTCACGGCCCTGGGCGCGCTGGTTGCCCCGCTCTTGAGCATCGACCACTGCATGTGCACATCGCTCTTAAAAAGTGCGAGGCCCCCGCGCCTGCGATAGAGGTTCGTACTCACGCGGTAATCCACGAGAGCGTCCGCAACATTGCCCATGCGAGAGCCCGTGCATAACAGGCGATGCCACAGGTCATAATCCTCCATCAGCGGAATGTCCCTGTAGCCGCCTGCCCTGCGCACGGCCTCAACTCGCATGAGAACCGTGGGATGGTGAAACGGTGAGTGATCGCGCATATAGTCCGCGATTTCTTCGTGGGTGAGGGGGCGGCGGCGAATACGCTCCTCGCCCGCCTCATCGCGGCGAGGCAAAGAGGACTCGTCGATCTCGCGCATGTTCGCGCCCACGATGTCAAGGTCCCGCTCCCGCAAAGCAGCGAGCTGCACCGCAAACCGTTCAGGATGATTCACGTCGTCAGCATCGGCTCTCGCAACGAGCGGACTTTCGCATTGCTCGAGGGCACTGTCGAGGGTGCGTGCGAGTCCGCCGTGGCTCTTATTCCTCACTACTCGTGCGCGACCGTATCTTCCTTCGAGAACGTCGGCGATGACGTCTTCCAGGGCGTCGGGAAGCGGGCCGTCGATGGCAAGCAGCAATAAGCCTGGAGCGGTGGTTTGGTCGACCGTCGCCGAGGCAATGGCTTCGCGCGCGTACGCCGGGTCGTCTCCCTCCCACAGGGGCATGAGGACGGTGAGGTCCTCCTCGATCTTCCGCACACCGTGCTTACTCACGTGAGCGCCCTTCGTGAGCGTTCGGCGGAATCGATCGAAGATTCGAGCGCGCGGATCTCGGTGGCACTCATGGGATCGGCAGCAAGAACCACGCTCGAGCGTCGTGGCGACGTGAAGAGCCCTTCACGGAGACCCTTGAGCGCGACGGGAAGGACATCCGCGCGAGTGCGTACCAGGGTCTGCATCCACCCAATCGCACTCTTGCCCCCGTAAAGAACCTTCTCGATCGGGGTGAACGAGTCGGTTTTCGTGAGGGCCCACAACCGATTGCGCACGTCGAAGTAGAACCTAGAACCAGGATTCGTCTGGGCATTCGAGAACTTCACGGTGCGGTGCTCAACCGTGCTCGACGCGACGGCGAAGCCGTGGGAGTCTCGCAGAAGCCTGCCTGTGAACTCAAAGTCATCAGACCAAATGAAATAGTCGGCAATGGGGAGTCCATGCTCCCACACGTCTTCGGCAGCAATGAGCGCCGACACGAAGCTCGCCGTGCGGATGGGACGCGCCCCGAGCTGTGCGTAACGATCGAGGTCGGCGTCACTCGTGCCGAGGCGCGTACGCGAGGAATTCATGGGGTGCGGCCTACCGTCGGTCCAGACCGCAAGCGAACTGAGAACGCTTGCGTGAACATCGAGCTTGCGCTCAACCTCGAGGAGCTTCTCGAGCGCATCGGGCGCTGGAACCGTGTCGTCGTCCATGATCCACAGGAAATCAGGACTGTGCTCAAGGAGGGCATGCGCCATGCCGGTGCAAAAGCCACCGGCACCGCCTACGTTGCGATTGAGGTGAACAACGTCGGCACCAATCGGGTGGGTGTCGGCGACGGCGCCGGAACGGTCCGTGCTTGCGTTATCGATGATGACGACGCCATCCAGCGGCCTGCTTTGCGCGTGCAGTGCATCGAGGCACTCGCCGAGGAGATCAGCGCGGTTGTACGTCACCACCACGGCAACGACTCGTCGAGAGTCCTCCTGCGTGGCATCAGGGTGTGGAACAAAACGCTCCGGAATGGGGGCTGAGTCCGCTGGGTTACTCGAGGTGCTGTTGTCCCGCACCCAGCGAACAGTCGCGGCGAGGGACTCTTCGAGCGATGACCGCGCGGGCAGAAGCGCGTCGAGCTTCTCCCGCGACATTTCGGCGCTCGGCCGCGCGTCAAGGGCGAATCGCTTGATTCGACGGGGAAGTTCGAGGCCGCTTGCACGAACCGCTTCCCCTGCCCGCCCCGCGCGCGCCATGAGGCGCCTGCCGGGAAGTGAAAGTGCGAGCGGTGCAGTTTTCGCAATCGAGCGCACGAGGGCGCGCAACTCGTGATCGTCGAGCCGAGGGGAATCTGCAACGTTGAGCACGTAGGGCTCGCCTTCGGGGACGTTCAGATTGAGAGCGGCGCGCGTCGCGCCAGCGAGGGTTCCGACGCTTGCCAGGGGGCGCGCGATGACCGTGTGCGTGAGCGAGACTGCCCCAGAGTTCACGAGCGAAGCGATCAGTCGCGAGATGCGCGCATGAGAACCGGGACCAAAAAGCTCGGCCACGCGCATCACCAGCAGGCGTCGGCCCCGCCCCGCACGCACCCACTGGCCGTAAAGACGTTCCGCCTCTGCGAAAGCGCGCCCTTCGACGGTCGTAGGGGCCTGTGGGTCAGATTCGTGCGCACTATGCCCGTCAGGCGTCTCGCCGTACACGGCGCCGCTCGAAATGAACACGAGGGTTCGCACATCCTCACGTTCGGCAGCGGCAATGAGCGAACGCGCGCCTCCCACGAGGACCGAGTTGAGCGTGCGTGCGCTCACGCTCGAGGAGTCGGGAACCCCAGCGGCATTCACAACCGTGCCGCATCCGCGAACCGCGGCGCGCAGGGCTTCGTCGTCACGAATATCGAGCACGCAATGCTTGCCATTACCGCTTGCGGGTCGAATGTCTGCCGTCACCACGGGGGTCCCGTGCTCACGAAGCTCGCGCGCGATATGGGAACCTGCAAAGCCCGCACCACCGAGAACGAGGGTGCGCGGCGGCGTTTGCCGTCGCTCTTTTTCGGACACGTCGTCTCCTCGCCTTTCGTCCAGGTTTATCGCAGAGTCTAGGCATGATCTTACGGGCAGTGAGTCCCGAGCCTGAGCACACACGCCATCACCGGGGCAGATTCACTCACTCCACCTTGGTGTCCGAGGTTTTGTTGTCATCGGTGTGTACTGTGGGAGCGCGCATGGTGCGGCTTGCCGCCCCCCACACGATTGAAGGTGAACACGATGACGGGTGACTTCCCACGCGACGCCGGCACAGGCCGCTCGCGGCCCGGCCATTCGCGCGCCCGCTCGGGCGGGTCGGCGCGACCTCTGACGCGACCATCCGCGCCGCGTCCACGAGAGTCTGGCGCTCACAGCGAGCCCACCGCCGAAACGCCTACGCGTCAAATGCCAGCTGTACGCAATGCTGCCCGGCCGGCTCCGGTGCGTCTGAATTCGAAGCCATCGGGCAGCCCAGAGCAGCACGCGCAGCATCAACTCCCCCCGATGCACCCAGCGCCCTCGGGCCCGCCTCGCAGAAGAGGCATGTCTCGAAAGCGCGGGGTTCGCCTTGCCCGCACGATCGTCCTTCTCATACTCGTTATTGCCCTCGGGTGGCCGGTTGGCCTCGGGGTATGGGCTAATTCGAAAATCGCGCACACGGACGCGCTCTCCGGAGCCGCCGATACACCGGGCGAAACCTACCTTCTTGCAGGAGCCG
The DNA here is from genome assembly GCF_032550575.1 of Dermabacter sp. Lineage (NCBI taxonomy): Bacteria > Bacillati > Actinomycetota > Actinomycetes > Micrococcales > Dermabacteraceae > Dermabacter > Dermabacter sp. The sequence continues at coordinate 629,825 of NZ_JAWFZC010000001.1, forward strand.
ACATCGAACAGGGCGGAGCCCAGCGCACCGACACTCTCATGCTGCTGCACAAGGCGCCCAACGGGAAGCAATACCTCGTCTCAATTCCGCGCGACACACTCGCCGAAATTCCCGAGCACGGAACGCACAAAATCAACGCCGCCTACTCGATGGGGGGCGCTCCCCTCCTCGTCAAAACCGTTGAGAAACTCTCGGGTCTCACGATCGATCATTTTGTCGTGATCGGCTTCTCCGGAGTCGAGGACGTCGTCAATGCAATCGGCACAGTGAACCTCTGCATCGACCGCGATGTCGATGACGTGCGTTCGGGTCTCAAGATGACCAAAGGCTGCCACGACGTGGGCGGCGAGCAAGCCCTCGCGTTCGTACGCGCCCGCTATTTCGATCCCACGGCCGACATAGGCAGGCAGCAGCGCCAGCAACAGTTCGTGAGCGCTCTGATGAAACGAGCATCCTCACCTGGCGTCCTGCTCAACCCACTCACTCAGGTGAATCTCGCAAGCGCGGGAACGAAAGCCCTCGTGACCGATAACGACACCGGCCTCATTGACCTCGCCAGTGCCGCCCTCGTCATGCGCGCAGCACCCAACTCTGGAGGTGTTCTCGCCATGCCAATCGAGGACCCGAGCTTCAAAACGAAACACTCGGGTGTCGCCATCAAAGTTGACGACGAAGACGTGCACGCCTTCTTCTCATCGATTGCCGACGGCTCGGCCGAACCGAAGCCCGAAGGCTAGGGGCGCCTCACGAAGCGAGGCTCATCTTCTCTACTTAAAGAGAAGGTCCGTGACGATGTTGATCGCGTTCAGCAGCGGCTGCCCCTTCGATTTCGAATAATCCGTGTAGAGAATGTGAACCGGATATTCGGTGTACGTGAGATCGTTGCGACCGATTTCCGAGACGATCTCCGAGGCGTGCGCCATACGATTCTGCTCGATCGAGATGGACTCGCACGCGTGGCGGCTGAGCACGCGAAGACCGTTGTGAGTATCGGTGAGATGAACGCCGCTCGTGATGTTTGTGAAGACGATCGCCATCCGCAGCACGATGCGCTTGAGAAAGCCCGGCTTCGTGCGGCTATCGAGGAATCGTGAGCCGAGCACACAGTCAACCTTCTCAGCATTCATCTTCTCGATCATCGCCGCGGCATCGCTCACCTGGTGTTGCCCATCGGCGTCAAAGGTGACGATTTGCTGCATCGACGGATCCCGAAGCGCGTAGTCGATACCGGTCTTTAGCGCAGCCCCCTGCCCCATGTTGTAGGGGTGTCGCACGACTACGGCACCTGCATCCTCTGCCTCGACCGCCGAGTCATCATGCGAACCGTCATCAACACACACGACCAACGGGTACGTTTCGCGCAGTGCACGAATAACATCGCCAATTACTTTCCCCTCGTTATACAGGGGGATAACGAACCAGGTCGTGTCGGCTCCGGGGCCAAGGGTCATCAGAAAACCTCGTGAAAATTGACAATTTTTGGCGCGATTTTTGGCGCGGGTGCGCGTTACCGCCACCGCAAAGGCTACCCTAGTCGGTAGTGACAACAGCGCATAGCGCCTCGAAAAACTCAACTCCCCGAAGGGACCACGCCTCATGAAGATCGCCGTCGTGGCACTTGGAAAGATCGGATTGCCGCTCGCCGTGCAGTTCGCCGCGAGTGGACACGAAGTTGTAGGCGTCGACGTGAATGAACGTCAAGTCGCGACTATCAACGAAGCGAAAGAGCCGTTCCCGGGCGAAGAGCAGCTCGCCGAGCGCCTTGCCGAGCTTGTACCTGCTGGCAGGCTTCGCGCCACGACCGATTATGCCGATGCCATCCCGGACGCCGACGCCGTAGTGCTTGTCGCTCCCGTTTTCGTAGACGAGGAAACCTGGGAGCCGGACTTCCGCTACATGGATGCGGCTACGCGTTCGCTCGCCGAATACCTCACCCCCGGCACCGTGGTGGCGTATGAGACAACACTCCCCGTTGGCACGACCCGCACGCGCTTCGTTCCCGTGCTCGAGGAGGTTTCCGGCCTCAAGGAATCTCGAGATTTTTTCGCTGTCTATTCCCCCGAGCGTGTTCTCACGGGGCGAGTTTTTGCTGACCTCAGGAAATACCCGAAACTCATCGGTGCTCTAAGCCCCGCAGGCGCTGCAAAAGGTCGAGAGCTGTACGAGGCGGTCCTGCAATTCGACGAACGCCCCGACCTCGATCGCGCGAATGGGGTGTGGGACCTCGGCTCACCAGAAGCCGCCGAGCTCGCCAAACTCGCCGAAACAACCTACCGGGACCTCAATATTGGGTTTGCGAACGAGCTCGCGCTCTTCTGCCAGGACCACGGCATCGACGTCTACAAGGTCATCGCCGCATCGAACTCTCAGCCGTACTCACATATTCACCAGCCGGGAATTGCGGTAGGTGGCCACTGCATTCCTGTGTACCCGCGGCTCTACCTTTCCACTGACCCACATGCGGAGACTGTTCGTACGGCTCGTAAACTCAACGCCTCGGTTCCGGGCAAGCTCGTGGGCCGAGCGGAAGAAATCCTCGGCTCACTTGAAGGGCTCACAGCTGTTGTGCTCGGCGCGGCGTACCGAGCCGGTGTCAAGGAGACAGCGTTCTCAGGCGTATTCCCCACCGTTGCTGAGCTCGAGGCGCGGGGCGCCCGCGTGCGTGTTCACGACCCGTTCTATAGCGATGAAGAACTCGCTAAGTACGGTTGGGACGCGTGGCACGAGGGCGACAACGCCGATCTCGCGATCGTGCAAACGAATCACCCTGAATATCGCGGGTACACTGCCGAAACGATTCCAGGTGTACGCCTGCTCATTGATGGGCGGAACATTACCGCTGCTGAAAACTGGGTAGGCACCCCGCGCTTGGTGCTAGGCAACGGTGAGAACTCAACTCTAGGAAAGGCCTCATGACCGACATCCTCAGCTCTCCGACCGGACTCGTTCTCGACAGTCGCTCGCTAATAATCCAAATCATCCTCATTCTCGGGATTCTCGGAATCACCGCATGGCTTTTCATTAAACGTGGCGCCAAGCAGCTTGCGATCCGCCGGCTCCTCATTCTTGCATTCGCGGTATTCGCGGTTCTCGCTGTCATCTTTCCCGGCGCAGTGACCGCCCTTGCCCAGTTCGTGGGCGTCGGCCGCGGCACCGACCTCTTGCTCTACGCCACCGTTGTCGTGCTTCTCGGCTTCTTGGCTCTCCAGGAGGCGCGCACGAAGAACGCGGAAAAGCGAACGACGAAGCTGGCACGCAAAGTTGCCGTCTACGAAGCGGAACAACCTGAGGCATTCCGTAATCACGCCTTGAACGTCACGAAAGATTCATGAGCGCCTGGTGTGTGTTCGCGGGAGCAGCTGCTTGTGCACTTGCCCTAGCATTCCTCCCCGGTTTTGTATTCGCGCGCCTTCTACGGGTTCCGCGGCTTCTTGCCTTCGCGACCGGCCCGGCTCTCACCGCCGGGGTGTTTGCCTTGGGCGCGCTCGTCTGCTCACGCTTCGACGAGCAGTGGAACCTCATCAGCGCCGCATGCGTGAGCGGTGTAGCAGCCCTCGCGTTTAGTCTCCTTCGCCTCCTGCTCACACGAGAGTCATTTTTTCCCGCGCCTCGCGCGCTTGCACCCGCAACCGCCCGTTGGGTCTTTCCGACGGCTATCCTCGTGTGTGCTTTCGCGGCTGTCGGCCCTATCCTCTATACGATGCCTGGGCCTGATGCCATCCTTCAGCGCTGGGACACGCTTTACCACTTGGGCGCGATTGAGTTCATACGATCTACTGGAGACGGCTCGGTTTTCAAAGTTGGATCGCTCGGCTACACCGATGGACGCGCCGGCTTTTACCCGGCTGGCTTCCACGATATTGCAGCGCTTCTTCCGGGGGTTCCAACCCCCATCACCCTCAACGCTGCGGTCATTACGCTCGCCACCGTTCCATGGACAGTTGGGATTGCCGTTCTCGCCAGAATCTTGTGGCCTCGCGCCTCCTGGGCTCCAACGTCTGCCGCGTGCCTGGCCTTGCTGGCGCCGTCGGTTCCTCTCAACGAGTGGGTGCACTTGTCCCCCGTCGCAAACCTCGCGGGCTTCTCCTTCCTGCCGGGGGCGCTTGCAATAGCAATCGCAAGCTGGCAGACCTTGCTCAAACAGGTAAGGCACCGTAGCCTCGATATCCGCTGTGGGCTCGCAGCAGCCGTCACCACGACAACAGCGCTTATCGGTATCGCTTTCGTTCACCCCAACGCCTTTTTCGCCGCTTGCGTTCTCCTGGCTGCCGCAACTGCAGGCGATGCCATCCGCGCCTTCCGTCACGCCAACACCCGAACCTGGCATAGGACAATCGTTGCCGTCATCCCAGCCGTATGTGCAGCACCCATCGTGGCGATCATTCTTCTGCCTAATGCCTCACCGGTGACAAAGAATTTCACCGGCGGTCTCGCCGTTCCAGTGTGGCAGGGAGCCGGTGAACTCTTGACGGGGCTCCTTACTGTGTGGCCCATGGCCATTGGGGTAGGTATCTGGGTTCTCGCCTGGATCGGAGTCTTCGCATTTTTGCGACGTGGCGCGTGGTCGCCCCTCGTGTGTGCACTGGTCGTGGGCGTACTCTACTTCGATTCAGCGATCGACTCCCCGCTGAATCTCTCAACTCTCTGGTATCGAGGTCAGGATCGTTTGTCGATGGTCGTCACTCTCGTGACGGTCCTGTGCGCAGTCGCGGGTATCGAACGGGTCCGCCTATTCGCCCGGGCCCCTCAAACAACCCGCACTACCCGGATGATCACCGCGAGCGTATCTGGGGTGATCGCCCTTGCTCTCATAGCATCAAGCGTAGGCGCGCGTGCATCGTACGCGGCCCTCAATTTTGATCTCGACACACCGAACCGGAGCCGCTTCTTCGATACGGAAGAACTCGAGATGCTCAAGAGTCTCGACGGACGACTCGATCCACGCAGGAAGGTTCTCGCCAGCCCTTTCTCCGGCGGCTCCCACCTTTGGGCACTAAACGGACAGAGCGTGCATTTTCGGGTACTTGGGCAAACATACACGGAGAGCGATGCCGTGCTCATCCGTACACCAGAACTCATCGGGGACCCTCGAGATCCCGGTGCGTGCTTCCGCCTTTCTCAGGCGGGGATCGGTTACGTCTACGTTGATGCACTCTCCTATTACTACGCAAGCGGCATGGCGCCACTTACCGTCCGGCGCCTTCCGAACCTTGGGGATCCTCTGGCGTCAACAAGCCACTCGGCGCTGTACGAACTCCACTGCGAATGAGAGCCGGCGATTACAATAGTTGTGCCCTAATCGGCGAGCATGCGTGAGATACGTGCTGCGCCACGGTCCGCCGAAGATTGGAGCGAAGCATTGCCGACGGTCCACTGTCGCACATGTGCTCGATCGACCCTGTCTTGGCTGTCAATGGCCTCGATCATCGCGTTCGCGAGCGCCTCCGTGTCATAGCCCGGCGCGTAGCCGAGACCGTTGTCTCGGATGCGGATTGTTGCTGCCGAATTCTCGGCTCCGGCGTGGATGATTGGCCGCCCACACGCGCCGGCCGCATAGATTTTCGTGGGCAGCGCAAAGTCGTACCCCAATCCGGGCGTGATCGAACTCAGGCCCGCAACGGCTCCACGCATGTACTTCGCGACCACGTCTGCGGGGACCTTCGGGAAAAACTCGATTCCATCAACACTTCGCTCACGAACCATACGTTTGAGGGCCTCGAGGTTGGTGCCTTCAGAAAAGAATATGAGCCGAGCATCCATTCGCTTTTCATGGGCCTTTTCGAAAGCCTCCACGAGAATCTGAGCACCTTGCCATTCGGAGACGGTTCCCGCATACACGAAGTACGGCCCCTCTTCGCCGGCATCCGGCCCTTCCGGGGTGAAGATCTCCGTGTCGATGCCGTTTCCGATCATCTCGAGCGAGGGGCGCTTTCCGATGCGCTCCTCGATTCGTGCCCGGACGCCGTCGGAAATGGTAAGCACAACCGACGCGCGCTTCCACACGGTTTCTTCCATCCATCGGACTGCACGTTTGACAATGCGCGGGACCCCTTCGACAGACTCAGTCGCATCAGCCCACACGTCAGCCGCGTAAAAGGCATATGGCACGCCTTTGAGGCGCGCAACAAGCGCGACGACGAGGCCTGTCGTCGGAGGTGGTTCGGCGATAATACCGTCGAGGTGTCGCGTCAAAAGGAGTCGAAGGAATAGCGGGACATCGAAGCTCAGGTAAGAGACGTAGCCGCGTACAGCGCCCTGTTTATCGCGTTTGACGGGCCAGCGCACGACCCGGGTGATGCCTCGTTCTTGGCGACTCGGTTGATGGGGGACGCGAGTTGTGTACACCCGCGTGCGGATACCGGCCTTCTCAAGTGCCTTCGCTAATTGGTGGGTACGAAACGCCGCGGGAATAGGTTCTGGCACGAATGCCCGGGTTGCAAGAACGACATGCCCAGCGCTCTCGCGGTTACGCCTCCTCACGCAGCACCTCGATGACGGTACGGGCCGCATGCCCATCGCCGTAGTAAGGGGGGCGCTCGGCACGGGGCCGGGGCCGCTGGAGGGCGGCGCTAAGGTCCGACGGTTCCTTGGCCAAGACGTTCCACTGGTTTTCGAGCGTTTCTACCCACTCGGTTTCGGTGCGTAGCGTCGTTGTGGGAGTGCCGAGGAGGTATGCCTCTTTTTGGAGGCCACCAGAATCGGTCACGACGGCGCTCGCACGAGAAACCGCATTGACGAGGTCCGGGTACGGAAGCGGCTCCCCTACAAAGAGGTTGCCACCCGCGAGTGCAAGATCCTGTTCTTTTGCTCTTGCAGTAAGCCGAGGGTGGGCAAATAGCGCGATTGGAAGCGGAGCATTTTGGAGTGCAGTGATGAGACCCTTGAGTCGATCTGGATCATCTGTGTTGTCGGCACGGTGCATGGTGGCAACGGCGAACGGCGAGTTGGCGTCAATCCCCTCGGGAAGGTGAAGCGGACTGCCGTCAACTGCCTTCGCAACGCGCAGGCACACATCAGTCATGACATCGCCAACGACGCGCGTACGTGACCCGAGCCCTTCACTCTCAAGGTGCTGGCGTGCGACCTCGGTCGGCGCGAGCAGAAGGTCCGCGGCATGGTCGGTGAGCACGCGATTGTGTTCCTCTGGCATACGACGGTTGAATGAGCGTAGCCCTGCCTCGAGATGAGCGACCTTGAGGTGCATTTTTACGGCGCTCAGCGTGCCGGCAAGCGTCGAGTTTGTATCCCCGTATACGAGAGTCCAGTCGGGCTGGTGTTCCTCGAGCACGTCATCCATGGCGCTGAGCATGGCACCGGTCTGTCTTCCATGGCTGCCCGAACCTACCGCGAGGTTCAGGTCAGGCGCGGGAATTTTAAGATCGGCGAAGAACATGTCGCTCATCGCGGCGTCGTAGTGCTGGCCCGTATGAATGATGATGTGTTCGATACCCTCGTGCTTTGCTGCTTCATCGGCGATCGCGGCAAGTTTGACGAATTGCGGGCGTGCGCCGACAACGGACAGGATTTTCATTCGCGCTCCGGAATTGCATGTCGGGTGGTTCACCACGAGTTTAGCGGCCGTCCAGTGCTGTGACATGGCAAGATTGGCCGTGTTGTCTCAACCTTCACTGAGAGGGATGTGCTCGTGAATCAAAAACAACGTCTGCTCATCTTGTCCTTTTCGCCTATCGCAAGGGACGCCCGCGTGCTCAAGCAGGTGAAGGAGTTCGCTCCGCGATACGAGGTGACCACATGCGGTTATGAGGCAGCCCCCGAAGGCGTGAGTGAGCACATCCAGATTCCTTCTACTCTGGTGTCATGGAGGCTAAATCGCCCCCTCACCATGCTTCGCCAGTTTGATCGAGTGTACTGGTCACAAGAGGTTGTGGCGTGGTGCCTAAGCCGGCTCACCGGCCGCACGTTCGACTGCGTCTTAGCGAACGATGTTGAAGCCGTCCCACTCGCTCTCCGCCTGACCTCCCCCGAGAAGATCCACGCAGACCTGCACGAATATTCACCTCGCCAGAAAGAAGATCTCCGCCGATGGCGGCTGTTCGTTGCACCCTATTTTCGTTTTCTCACGCGGCAATACGTCACGCAGGTGCCGTCTGTGACCACCGTTGGGTCGGGGCTCGCCGAGGAGTACGCGCGCGAATTCGGCATCGACGCAGATGTCGTCACTAACGCGAGCCCTTTCCATGACCTCGCGCCTACACCAGTACCCGAGGACGCCCCCCTACGCCTCGTCCATTCGGGCGCCGCGATGCCGGATCGACGTCTCGATATCATGATCGACGCGGTGGCGCGCGTACCAGAATTGAGATTCGATCTCTATCTCGCACCGAACACGCCCTCGCTCGTGAAGGATTTGCGCACGCAAGCACACGAGTTGGCACCCGAGAGAATCCGCGTCCTCGATCCCGTACCGTATACGGATCTCATTCCTACACTCAATAAGTACGACGTGGGCTTCTACTCGATCCCACCCGTGAGCTTCAACCAAAAATTCTCCCTACCGAACAAGTTCTTCGACTTCGTGCAAGCTCGGCTTGCCCTCGCCATCGGCCCCTCCGTTGAGATGACTCGTATCGTGCACGAACACGCGCTCGGACGTATTGCATCCGGATTCGATGCTGATGGACTCGCCGCTATGCTCGCGGGGCTCACTCCCGAGAATGTCCGCATGTATAAGGCAAATTCCCACACGGTAGCCAAGGAGCTTAGCGCCGAATCGCAAGTAGCTACATGGGCGGCTAGCGTCGATCGAATCGCGGGACTCTCGTGACTGCGCAGGTCACGGTCGTCATTGCTTGCCACAGCGCGGAGCGTCCACTCGACCGCGCTGTGCGAAGTGTGCTCGAGGGAAACGAACGTCACGCCCACCCACTCGTCGTTGCACACAATATTCCGCTCGAGGAGCTCTCGCTCTCAATAGCCGAAGACCTACGCCCTCGGGTGCAGATTCTCCCTCACATCGATGGCATCTCCTCGCCCACTGGGCCATTCAATGCCGGTCTCGATGCGGTCGACACGCCGTGGTGCGCCGTGATGGGATCCGATGACTGGCTCGAACCGGGGGCCGTCGAGTCCTGGCTTCGCCTTGCGAAGCGATATAAGGCGGAGGCAGTCCTCACGAACCTCGCCCTAGGGTCTCCGACGCGGACCGTACCGACCCCTCCCGCGCGTGTGCTTCACCGAGGGTTACGGCACGAGCGGACAGATCGCCTCGTCTACCGGTCGGCTCCGCTAGGCCTCTTGAGTACGGCGATGCTGGAGCGCTTAGGGCTGAGATTTATTCCCGGCCTCTCGGTTGGTGAGGACGTCGCATTTGCGACGAGGCTCGCATGCGAAGCACGCGTCGCCGTAGACCGCACGGGGCCGGCCTACGTGATAGGCGAAGATGCCGGGGATCGCGTGACCTATGTTGTTCGACCGATTCGTGAACAGCTCGCGTTTGTTCCGCCGCTCATCGCTTCGCCGTGGTTCAACCGTCTCGCACCTTCGACTCGCGCAGCGATCATCGTGAAATTTATCCGCATCCATGTATTTGGGACAGTGCACTACCGTCCCGGCGTAGAAAGCTGGAGTGGTAGTGATCGAGAAGATCTAGCTTCGCTGTGTCAAAGGCTTCTCAATGCTAGCCCATCCGCGGTTCGATCATTCTCGAGAGCCGAAGCTTCTCTTCTCGCTGCTTGTCTCGATCCAACCGTTGACGCTGCAAGCCTCGCGGAACTCTCCCGTAAGAGACGACACCACGGCACACCCGCAACTCTTGTCACGAGTCGCGTTGGCGACCTTTTCCTTCCCGATGCACCGCCCCGTTTCATTGCTGCGTCAGCCGCAACCAAGCTCACCGGCACAGTTGCCGCCGCACTACGCAGCTACAAACGGCCTTCCTGAACGCACACGCAAGTCCAAAGTCCGCTGGTGGCAAGGTGGGTCGCTAAGCTTACGGTGTGAAAAAGTTGTTCTCCATGGTTCGCGCGTTGCTTAACGCACTTCCGGCGGGGACGAAAAAGTTTATCTGGACCTTTTCGGCCATCCTTGCAGCGCTATCGTTGCTCGATATTCTCGCCCTCGGCTTACTCGCATTGCTCCTCGCCCCGATGCTGGCGGGTGAAACCGCACGCATCCCGGTGATCGGAGTGACGCTCCGATCACCGGGCGACTTTGGAATAGCGCTCGCCGTCGTGTGTACGCTGATCATCACGAAGGACCTTCTCGCCATTGCCGTGCAGCGTTTCTCGACGCGGCGTTTCGCGCAGTTTGAGCAGGATCTCGGAGCGCGGCTCCTCGACTCATTCTTTTTCGCCCCGTGGACGGAACGCCTCTCGCGAAACTCGACGGATCTCGTGCGCTCAACCGACGTCGGAGTGGCCTCAACCGTCTCAGGTGTTCTGATTCCTTTTACGCAGCTCATTGGCGAGATCTCCACGCTAGTTGCCGTGCTGCTCGTGCTTATCGTGGCGCAACCGATCATGGCGCTCACAAGCGCCGTGTACTTCGCACTTGTCGGTCTCGTTCTTTACGTGTGGATTCTTCGCAAGGCCGTCGCCGCAGGCAGGGATAACCGGAATTTTTCGACCAAAGCCGTGCGGATGGTGAGCGAGATGGTGGCTTCGCTCAAAGAAATCACTCTTCGCAACAAAACCGAAGAGGTCGAGGAAGCTGTCTTAGCCCTCCGAAGAAAGGCCTCGAGCGCACGCGCCGACCAGGTATTCCTAGGTTCCTTGCCGCGATACGTACTCGAGATCGGTCTCATTGGGGGCCTCGCCATCGCTGCGCTCATTGGCTACTCACAGGGCGGCATGACGGGCGCGATGAGCTCACTTGCCCTGTTCGGTGTCGCGGGATTCAGGCTCGTCCCCTCCCTAACTCGTTTCCAAACCATCATGGCGCAAACCGGCGCGAACATGCCGTACGCGGATCGAGTCCTCAACGAGGTTGAGGCTGGAAAGCGCTACCGCAAAGGGCATACCGAACGTCTCGGAGGGAAAGCATTGGCCCGGGACGCTGCGGTGCTTCGACTCGAGAATGTTTCCTTCACGTACCCCGGCACTTCAAGCGAAGCGGTGCGCGGCGTCTCGCTCACTGTCCCCTTTGGCCAGTCGCTTGCTCTCGTGGGTAAGTCCGGTTCCGGAAAGTCAACACTTGTGGACATCATGCTAGGGCTCATGCAGCCGTCATCGGGAGCCCTGTTCATCGACGATATTCCGATGTCTGAGGCTCTTCTATCGTGGCGTTCGCGTGTGGGCTACGTTCCCCAGCAAGTGGCACTCTTTGACTCAACGATCGCCAACAACGTTGCACTCAGCTGGAACAACGACGAGATTGATGAAGACCGTGTGCGTCGTGCACTCGAGCGTGCCCAGCTCCTGAGCGTCGTCGAAGCGCGCGACGGAGGAATTTGGGCGAGCGTCGGCGAAGGAGGCATGAGCCTTTCCGGTGGTCAACGCCAGCGACTCGGTATCGCACGGGCCCTGTATGCCGAGCCTCTCGTCCTTGTCATGGATGAAGCCACCTCAGCCCTCGACACTGCTACCGAAGCTGCCGTCACACGAGCCGTCAATGCATTGAGCGGCGAAGTTACAGTGGTGGTGGTCGCTCATCGTCTCGCCACGATTCGCGAGAGTGACCAAGTTTGTTTCATGCGTGATGGTGCTGTCGCCGCTCATGGAACTTTTGATGAAGTTGTCGTCGCAGAACCTGAATTCGCGGAACAGGCTGCTCTCGCGGGGCTCGTTGATCTATCAGCGCTCACCAGTGGCGCCGCTTTGCACATTCAAAGCTCTTCTGCGACCATCGCCCCTTCGCCCTCGCCTAAGGACAAATCGTGACCTCGCTACCTCACGCTCGTCTCAAAGACCTCAGAGTCGCTTCCTTGGTTTACAACGATGCACATAACGATGCGCGAGTACTCAAGGCCGCGCGGAGCCTCGCCGACAATGGAGCAGAAGTAGAGATCATTGCCGTCGCGCGCGAGGCTCAAGGGCACCCCGCCGGAAAAGAGTCACGCGGGAACCATGTCGTGATCAATCGAGTACCGGCGTTCACACTCGATCAGATCGCGGGCCCGCTGGCTCCACGATTGCGAAAACGACTCGGTTTCGGAGCGCCCGGCACATCGATGCGCTCTCCAGGAAACGAGGGGCAACCTAATAGAACGCCCGCACGAGCGGAATCCACACGCACCCAAAAGAAGAGTCCCGCATCGCAGGCTTCTCAAGCACTCCTCCGCTTTGCCCGCAAAGCCGCTGTGTCCGCGTGGGGGCCGGTGTCTCTCACGTATTACTGGGCAGGAGCTACCCGGACGCTCCTGAGCGAAGACAACGACGTAGTTCTCGCGAACGACGCCAATACACTCGTTCCAGCGCTCATCCTTCACGCTCTCAAGGGCACGAACTTTGTGTATGACTCCCATGAGCTTTGGCGCCGCAGGAACGTTCCCAAGCGTCGCATCGCGCCATATGTTGAGGCCGCAATTGAGCGGGTCGGGATTACACGTGCCAGTCGTGTCACGACAGTCTCCCCCTCAATCGCCGCATGGCTCAAACGCGCCTACAACCTCGATGAGCTTCCCGCTCTCGTGCGCAATATCCCCTCTAAGGCGCCTGTCCCCGATCGTTCCGAAGGGCGCCTGCACGATCTCGCCGGCCTCCCACCGGATGTTCCGATCATTTCGTACGGCGGGGGTATCACTACCTCACGTGGGATCGAGGAGACGATCGACGCGCTTGCACTCATGGATCCGAGCGTTCACCTAGTGATGCTCGGATACGGATCTGAGGACTACATTGAGTCGCTTCACCAGCGCGCGAAGAGGCGAGGTATCGAGCATCGTATCCATGTTGTGGGCCCCGTCGCTCCCGACGAAGTGACCTCAGCCCTTGCCGATGGAGACGTCGCCGTAGTGCATATCCGCCCCACGTGCTTGAGCTACCGCTTCGCGTTGCCGAATAAACTGTTTGAGTCGATCCGCGCAGGTCTACCGGTTGTCGCTGCTGACTTGCCCGATCTCGCCGCAATCATCCGCGAGTTGGGTGTCGGACGCACAGTCGCGCTAGAAGACCCCAGCAGTCTCGCGGATGCTCTCACCACCGTTCTGCGAGACGGCGACGCGTTCCGGGCTGCAGCGCGCGAAACAGCGCCAATCCTCACATGGGAACGCGAAGTCGAGGCTCTCATTGAGGGGATTCAGGAGGCAGCTCAATGATCGTCACTGCGGTAACCACCTGGTTCCCCACCCGGCAAAGCCCTAGCCGAGGCGCATTCGTGGTGCGCGATCTCCACGCGATCCAGAAGCATGCCGATGTTCGCCTCATCCATCTGGTTCCCCCCCATGATGACGACGGGACCCGCCGACTCGTGCATGAAGGCATCGAAGTTCTCCGGATTCCCTTCTCCCCCTCGCATCCGCACGGTTGGTTGCGCGCGATCCGCGTACTCAACCGCGCTCTTTCCGGGAGCGATGTCGTCCATTCCATGGCTTTTTCTTCACTCCTTGCGCTTGCACCCGCTCGCCTCGAAATGCCATGGCTCCACACGGAACATTGGTCAGCCCTCACGACTCCGGATACCCTCCCCGGACCGATCCGTTCTGGTTTACCGATTCTGACGCAACTCCTCCGACTTCCCGATCGCGTAAGCGCAGTGTGCAACTTCCTCGCGCGCCCTATTCGCGACGTACGCCGTGACCGCCCTGTCGATGTCGTTCCATGCATTGTTGAGCCCGGGAACCTTGTACCGCGACGCTCACGACGAGACGGTGCCTTGCGACTCATCTCCACGGGTGGCCTCATCGAACGGAAAGACCCCCTCATCGCGGTCGACACTGTCGCACATCTCGTAGATGCTGGCTATGACGTGACGCTCGAATGGCTCGGCGACGGGCCGTTAAAGGAGGCCACACGCGCGCACGCTGTCGACCTCGGGGTGAGCGAACGGGTGATCCTTGCGGGGTCCCAACCGTCACACAAAGTACGCGAACGACTTGGAGCCGCCGATCTCTTCTTTGGCCCCACTCGCGCGGATAACTTCTTCGTTTCAGCGGCCGAGGCACTCATTGCTGGTCGCCCCGTTGTTGTTGGAGCCACCGGCGGGCAGGGCGAGTACATAGATCCGGGTGTCGGCGCGCTCGTTCCTCGTCAAGATCCCGCCGCTTACGCAAGTGCGATACTCGATGTTGATGCCCGAACACGCGCATTGTCGAGTGACGAGATCGCGAGCGTGATCGGCGATCGTTTCAGTAGTGAGCGCGTGGGACGCGAATACGCGAACCTTTATGAACAGCTTCTCGCCAATCAGTGAGGTTTCACGGCTGATAGCAAGGAAGCTCGAGCGAGTAGAGACGGTAGCCGTTCTCCTCAGCTACGAGGTGTAGGTAGCGTTCTGGAATTGACGAGATTCCTTCATATGCTCTCGAAGCCCGAGCGTTCACGCGCGATCCGGGAAATTCAGATTCATCGAGGTACACGTGGGTGACGCCCTCGCGGAGCATCGACGTACACACGGCCTCGCTCGGCGATAGCTGAGAGGCATAGCGGCCAATGCGGCGTTGATCGAGAGTCTGCGGAGGCGCAAGTGAAGGGTACACAACCTTGCGCCCTCCAAGCGAGTAGAAAAGCGTCGTCCCGTCGAGAGGCGAGCCGAGTACGACCACTTCCTCGGGAAGTTTGGCCGCTTCGCGTTCGATGAAAGCGCGCTCTTGCGCGGTGACATAGGGATAAAGCTGCTCTCCCCAGGCCGTGTATGCGAGGCTCGCTGTTCGCGGGAGCCTGTGCGGAAGGAGTGCGCCGGTGAGGCCTAAGCCTCCGACCGTGAGAGCAACAATGAGTACGATAGACAGGCTTGCGACCTGAGCTCCTCCCCTCTTGAAGGGCTCCGCGGCCAGGGCACGGAGGAAAAACGCTGCACCGACACCGGCCAGCGCAACGATTCCGATTTCCCACAGACCGTGGACCCTCTCTCGAGCGCCATACCAGGGCGCGGCGAGCATCGCGAAATGCCCCTCGGTCTCTTGGCACGCGAATGTCAGCACCGCTGAAGCACAGAGGAGTATCGCGGCCCCGGTTGCCGTCTCCCTCGCCTTGCGCCAAGGCCCACCAGTGATCAACCCGGTGAAGGCAAGCGCATAGAGCCCGACCAATCCAAAAATTGCGAAGGGCATAGCCCGGACCCTCGGGCGATCGACGACGAGGGTAAGTATCGTCGTCGCAGTTGTGTGGGGGGCCTGCTTAGTGAGATTCATGTCGCCGAAGACCAAGGAGACCGTAAAGACATACCCCACGCCTATACCTATCAGGAGCACAAGCACGAGCCAGGCTCGGCGCTTATGCATACCAGTGAGTATTGACCTAAGAGCCCATGCGACGAGCGCCGCCCATAGGGCCACGAGATAACTGATGAAAGCCGAGGGGTGAGCCGCGAAGACCCCGGCTGGGACGAGAAAGCGAAGCGCACCTGCGCGTGAGTCAGCAAGGGCCGCTACGGCCGTGGGAAGGATACTGACACCCAGGAGAAAAGGCCAAAGAGCGATGACAAGGCCGATCATCGCTGGCGAGGAAAACCCGAGCGTCGCTAGCCCAATCGAGGCGGCTAGAATCCATTGCGACCAGCGCTCCTTCGCAGATGCAGGCTCACCCCCGACTCGTTCGATTACGACGAGGGCGACGCCGAAAGACGTCACAGGAATGAGCGTAAGAACCGCGAGCAACACTGAATTTGCTGACATCACCGGGTCGAACGGCATGAGTGCCGCAAGCGCATCAAATGTCGTTGGATAAAACTCACTCGCCCCTCCATACATATCCCGCATCGCAGTCCACGCAAAGGCGTCACCGTTGTCACGGATCATTGCGATCGCCGAGTAATGATAAAAGGCGTCATAGGCACCGTTGAGATTGCGGATACCTCCCATTGCCCCGAGAGCGCCGTAGCCGATCGCTAGCGCGCTCACGATGAGGACTCCAAGTCCTACTGCGATGGGAGCTTCGCGATGAGTCGCGCGGGTGTCGGATCTATGCTCGCCGGAGTGCTTCTTCAACGCCCAAGCGCGCACGCCCCACGTGCCAAGCGCGCTCACGCACGCACACGCGCCAAAAAACCATAAAGCCCAGCGTATTCCTGTGAGAGCTCCCACCGCACTCGCGATGAACATGAGGAGCGCTGTGAGCGCTGGAGCATACACCATGGAGCGGGCTCCGAGCACCCCGAGTGCGCGCACGATAGACCAGCCCGGGACTAGGAGAACTGCGAGTGCAAACGCGAGCGCGAGCACCTCTTGCATGGCGAAGTCCTCTCAGATGGCGGGGAACAAAATGGGGAAGACGGGGATCAGGAACTGTAAGCGCTACCTGTGAGCATATCCGCGTATGCTCTTGCGATCTTTCCCCCGCCCCGTGACTCGCGAATCCATTGCCTCACCGACGACGCACGCGATTGGTACAACTCAGAGTCCGCAAGGAGCCCACAGATCTTCTGCGCTGCCTCCTGCGGACTCTCAACAACCCATTCTTCGGGATAAACGCTTCGTGCCCCGCCAAACGCTCGCGCCTCGGGCCAGTCTCTTACGATGGGAATTGCGCCTGATGCAGCCCCCTCGGCGACAGCCTCGTGAGTTCCCTCATGTCGTGACGCAGAAAGAACAAACCCCGCACGCCTAAAGACGCTGGGCATATCGTCACGCTGCCCAAGCAGCTCCACGGTTCCCGCATCGCGCAGGCCCTGGGCAACAATGCTTTCCCAGTCACGAGGCGCCTCCCCCGCTAACAGCAATCGAAACTCGGGTTGCGAGCGCAGCACTTCACGGAGAACTTCAAGTGCCCATGAAGGGTCTTTGACGGGTCGATTCCATCCCACCAATATCGCCGTTCTGTGCGCATCCTCAAGCTTGGGGAGGGTAAACCTATCCGTGTCCAAGGCGTTCGTGATGACACTCGTGCGGCTCGCCTCTAGGTCGGGGCGCAATTTCAGCAGAAGATTGCGCACGTGGTCAGCGACGAAGACCGTGTGGGTCAAGCGAGAAAAATCAATGAGCAACGGAAATGCGGTAAACGCCTCGAAACGGTGGAAACGGCCATAAACCGGGAGCTCGCCAAAGTCGGTTATCGACGCCCATACCAGAGCATGATGTCCCCATTCCACAAAAATCGCCTCGGCCCACTCGACGTCGGTACGCATCGACTCGGGCAGCGGGCGCGTCACTCCCGCAAGACGCGCCCGGATAAGTGAGTGCATTCGAAGGTCGTCAGCCTCTACATGCTCGGCAAGATCAACCCTCCGGCATTCGGCTATCCCGCGCTCTTCCAGCAGGGCGATCACCCGATCGACAAACGTAAACGACCGATGCGCGACGACCAGGAGACGTACAGGACGACCGGGAGGTGCTTGAGAACTCGTTCCACTTGAGTACAAGTTTTCCGACGGTTCCCCGAGCCGTCGGACTGCTTTCGATTCACGAAGAATCTGCGCGAACCGTAACGGATCATGACGGACTTCTACGTGATGGGTGAGCTCAAAAACTTTCACGAGAAAGCCCGTGGTCGAATCGAGGTCGCCTCTCGCGAAAGCTCGATCGGCAAAGCGCAGCAGGCGTCGGACCGTACGCTCTAATTCTCCGACCTGGCGGTCTCCGTGCGCGAGGCCGGCCCTCCTCGCGACGAATTCAAAACTCGCCCCGAGGGAGCCGGGAAGATGCGCACCAAGGCGTGCGAAGGAGGGCGGAATGCGCACCCGGGCCCCTACAGCTCGACCGTGCGACCTGCCGCCGCCGAGTCCAAAACTGCTTCCACGGCGCGGACCGTATTTAGGCCTTCGCGCATCGTCACGATGTTCGAGACGTCGCCGCGTACAGCGTCGCGGAAGGCTTCGTGTTCGGTCTTCAAAGGCTCCTTGCGGTTGAGAGCGTAGCGAACGGTATCACCCTCACTCACGCCGCGGAAGGAGGCAATCGCGTCCCATTCGTTTACGGTCTCGCCGTTGGCATGGAACGTGAGATCTGCGGTCAACGTGTCGCCAACGAGTGCGCCTTTTTCACCGGTCGCGATAGTCACGCGCTCTTTGAACGGCGATAGCCAATTTACGAGGTGGTTCGTAATGGTGCCATCGGCGAGGCGGCCCGCAATCGAGACCATATCCTCGTATTCGCTGCCGGACTTGCCGGTCGTCACAGCCGAGACCCGCGCAAAACTTGAGCGAGCAACGAATGCCGTGAGGTCGAGATCGTGAGTGGCGAGATCTTTCACGACCCCGACATCGGCAATTCGTGCTGGAAAAATCCCCTGGCGACGGGTAGAGATCTGATAAATATCGCCGAGCTGGCCATTTTCGATACGCTTGCGCATTTCCTGGAGAGCGGGGTTATAGCGTTCGATATAGCCCACCGCGCCCACAAGACCCTTTGATTCAAAGGCATTGGTGATTTCTTCAGCCTCGATGATGTCGAAAGCAAGCGGCTTTTCGACAAGCGTATGAACACCGGCCTCGGCGAGCGCGAGCGCTACGTCCCGGTGAAATGCAGTCGGCACTGCAACCACGCAATAGTCGAGCCCAGCTTCGATAAGGGCTTCGACATTTGGCAAGACTTCGTAGCCGGGCGCGGCGCCATGCGGATCGCCTTGAGGATCCGCAACGGCCACGAGATCGACGCCTTCGAGAGCGCGAAGATTACGGGCATGATGACGGCCCATCATGCCGAGGCCAATAAGACCAGCGCGAAGATTTTTGCTCATCAGGCACCCGCTTTCGCAACGGCATTCACGGCCTCAACCACGCGCTCGCGATCCGCATCACTCACACTCGGATGAACCGGAAGTGAGAGCACTTCGCGCGCAGCTTTCTCCGTCACGGGGAGCTCAATGTCGCGGCGATCAAACGAGGCAAGGCGGTGCACGGGAGTCGGGTAGTACACGCCGCAGCCCACTGCATACTCCTCGCGAAGCGCCTGGGCAAAGCGGTCGCGCTCCTCTGCGCTGGCCCCATCAATACGAATCGTGTACTGGTGGTACACGTGGGTCGCTCCCTCGGCTACCTTGGGCACCACGACACCTTCGAGGTGTTCATCGAAGAATGCAGCTGTCTCCTGGCGGCGCTTCGTCCATGCCTCCAGCTTGGTGAGCTGAACACGGCCAATCGCGGCATGGATGTCGGTCATGCGGTTGTTGAAGCCAGCGACCTCGTTTGCGTACTGCTTCTCCATCCCCTGGTTACGGAACAGACGGATTCGACGTGCCGTCTCGGCATCCTCGCACGAGACCATGCCGCCCTCACCCGAGGTCATGTTCTTGGTCGGGTACAGCGAGAACATGCCCCAGCGACCGAACGTACCGACCTGCTTGCCGTTGAGAGTCGCGCCGTGGGCCTGCGCGGCATCTTCGCCAACCCACAGGCTGTGCTTCTTCGCGACTTCACAGATCTGCTCCATCGCGGCCGGATGACCGTAAAGGTGTACGGGCTGAATCGCCACCGTTCGCTCGGTAATCGCCGCTTCGATCTGCGCGGGGTCCATGCAGAATGAATCGAGATCGATATCGACGAAAACAGGCATCGCCCCGATCACGGCAACCGCATTAGCGGTCGCCGCAAAGGTGAAGGACGGAACAATAACCTCGTCACCGGGCTTGATACCCGAGGCGAGAAGACCGAGGTGCTGACCCGACGTGCCCGAGTTAACGGCAACGCACTCACGCCCACCGGCGAGCGCGCTCGAGAACTCCTTTTCGAAAGCCGCGACCTCGGGTCCCTGCGCGATCATGCCGGAAGCAAGTACGCGGTCAACCGCGGCACGCTCCTCCTCGCCGATGATCGGCTTCGCAGCAGGAATCAGATTGTATGACATGTGCAATGTCCTTCTTCTCAATCGATAAAACTATGCGGCATTTTCAAGCAGGGCGAGGCCACCGGTCACATCGTCTTCAACGTAGTGTTCGCCCGTCTCGGGACACACCCAGCCGCCGTCGGGGTCTGCTGCGAGGGGCTTACCTGACCTACCAACCCAACCAATGCGCTTCGCGGGCACCCCGGCAACGAGCGCGTGCGGTGGGACATCTTTAACGACGGTCGAGCCCGCGGCCACAAGCGCCCAGGCACCGATAGTGACAGGGGCCACGCAGACAGATCGTGCACCGATGGCGGCGCCCTTTTCGATCGTCACGCCCACCGGTTCCCAGTCGGATGCTCTCTTCGGGCTCAGATCCGGGTTGACTGCGCGCGGAAAATGATCGTTGGTAAGGACGACTGCGGGCCCGATGAACACCCCGTCACCAAGCACGGCAGGTTCATACACAAGGGCGTAGTTTTGCACTTTGCACCCCGCCCCCATTGTGACGCCGGAGCCGATATAAGCTCCGCGTCCGATGATGCAATTCTCACCAAGTGAGGCCCCCTCGCGAACCTGCGCGTAGTGCCAGACTGAGCTGCCTTCGCCGACACTCGCCTCAGGTGAAACGTCCGCCCCCTCTGCGAGCCGGTAGTTACGCTCTGTGCTCATGCCCCCACCTTGCCACCCGTAAAGCAATGTTGGCGGGACTCCCGCAGCTTTTTGCCTTTTTCGTACGCAAGATCGCGCAATTCTGTTTGATACCTCACCATTTTTTCGCGGATTTCTCGCGCAAAATCCGAGTCTCCGGAACCCAGAATTCGCGCTGCGAGGAGCCCGGCGTTGGCAGCGCCACCGATCGATACGGTTGCGACGGGCACTCCCTTCGGCATTTGCACGATCGACAAGAGTGAGTCCATGCCGTCGAGGTGCCGCAGCGGAACGGGAACGCCAATCACAGGAAGGGGGGTAAGGGCGGCGAGCATTCCCGGCAGGTGTGCGGCTCCGCCTGCACCGGCAATGATCGCACGCAGGCCGCGCTCGTGCGCGGATCGTCCGTACTGGATCATGTCTTCAGGCATGCGGTGAGCGCTCACGACCTCGACCTCGCACGGGATGTCGAAATGGGCGAGCTGCTCTTCGGCGTCTTTCATCACGGGGTAGTCCGAATCGGACCCCATGACGATACCGACCAGGGGCTTCTTACTCATGTGCTATTCCTTTGATTCGTCGCCGGTCACGATGGTGTGCGCTGCGGCGCGGGCCCGGCGCTCTGTCTCCTCGAGATCGGCTCCAAGAGCGGTCACGTGCCCAAGTTTGCGGCCTGCGCGAACGCTCTTGCCGTACAGATGCAGCTTGATTCCGGGATCCTTCGCGAGAGCCTCTCGTGCACCTTCGGCGAGGTTTTCGCGGGTGCTGCCGAGAGTGTTGACCATGACGGTCCACGCAGCGGTGGGGGTGGTGTCTCCGAGTGGGAGGTCTGCGACGGCGCGCAGATGCTGCTCAAATTGGCTCGTGACACACCCGTCCATGCTCCAGTGCCCCGTATTGTGGGGCCGCATCGCGAGTTCGTTGACGGCAATGCGACCATCCGGGTACTCGAACAGTTCGACAGCGAGCATTCCCACGACCTCGAGGTCGCTCGCGATATTTGCGGCGAGGGTGCGTGCTCGCTCGGCGACTTCCGCTGCGAGGTTCGGTGCGGGCGCGCTCACGCGAAAGCACACCCCGTCTTTTTGCTCGGATTCAGTCACGGGGTAGGTGGCGATCTCACCACCGGGACGCCTCGCCACTTGCGCTGAGAGTTCGCGGACGAAGGGGACGCGTTCCTCGGCGAGTAGCGGCTGTCCTCTTTCGAGCCACTCGCGGGCGTCCTCGAGTGCCTCCACCCGCATCACTCCGTGACCGTCGTAACCGCCGCGTGCGGTCTTCAGGATGAGGTCTCCCCCGCTCTCATGGAGGGCGGCTTCGAGATCAGCTTCGGTCTCGACGCGCCACCACCGGGGGCATGGGTGACCAAGTTCGCTGAGGCGCGCACGCATGGCGAGCTTGTCCTGTGCGTACACGAGCGCGTTGGGGCCCGGACGCACCACCACCCCTTCGTGCTCGAGCGCGTGAAGGAGGCCCGTAGGGACGTGTTCGTGATCGAAGGTCACGACGTCAACGCTCCTCGCGAAGGCCGTGACTGCCTCGGGGTCGTCGTGACGCCCGAGCATGACGTGAGGGCTCACGCGCGCCGCGGACTCTTCCGGGGTAGTCGCGAGGACGTGCAAGTCGAGGTCGAGTTCGATTGCGGCGGGGATCATCATGCGCGCGAGCTGTCCACCACCGATCACGCCAATACGCGGCGAGCGCGCACCTTCCACATGTGATGAGCTGGACTTGCGGGCGTGTTGAGTACTCACGCCGCTAGTGTAGTGCGCCGTCCGCACTTGCGTCCCCGGCACGCAGGGTGGAACGTGCATCGGTGGGCAATGCCTCAAGAGCGTGCGCCGCGGAGGCGGTGGCTTCTCGTTGGTGCCGCTCGGCGCGTCGCTTGTCCCGCCGCGCCACGAGCCCGTGGGCCTTGGCGGGGTCCGACGGCTGCTCGTCTTCTGTGTCTGCGAGCTCGGGGTCCTCGGGAGCGGGTGCCGTCGAGAGGAAGATGCCAAAGCGCGCGGGACGCTCATCAATGAGCTCGAGTCGACCGCCGTCATCCTCGACGAGGGTGCGGGCAAGGGCAAGGCCGACGCCCGTTCCACGCGAGTCTTTGCCTGAGACGGAGCGTTCGAAAATGCGCTGGCCCAGAGCCGGGTCGATGCCGGCACCTTCGTCGACGACCTCGATGACGGTTGATTGCTCGTTGCGGCGCACCTTCACGCGGGTCGTTCCCCCGCCGTGGGCGAGGGAGTTCTCGATCAACGTGGCGATCACTTGAGTGAGCGGCCCGTGCGAGGCCCATACGGCTGCGGCGTGCGGGACCTGGATTCGCAGCTCGCGACCTGCGCCACGGAAGGCGTGCTTCCATTCTTCCGCCTGCTGGACGAGGACTTGGCGGAGATCAACGACCCCGGGAGTACGGCGCTGGGAGGAACGAGGGGCGTTGATGAGGTCATGGACGACCTGGGTGAGGCGGTCAACCTGTTCGAGGGACACGCGCGCTTCCTCGCGAACCCATTCTTCCGAGCTCGTTGCGAGAATTTCGTCGAGCCTCATGGACAGGGCCGTGAGCGGTGTGCGCAGTTGGTGGGAAGCGTCGGAGGCGAGTGCCGATTCCGCCTCGAGCCGTTCGGTGAGCATCGCGCCGGAGCGGGTCAGTTCGACCGCTACGGTGTCGATTTCGGCGATCCCGCTCGGCTTCCACTCCGAGCGGCTCCTACCGCTGCCAAGTTCTTCAGCGCGCCTCGTGAGGCGAACGAGCGGCGCGGAAAGCCGCTGCGCTTGCCACAGCGCGACCGACACGCCGATCGCAATCGCGCTTATCGCGGCAACGATGATGAGCACCCACGCGCTTGCCGTGTGCGCTCGGACATCGGATTGGGGAATGCGCACGGTCACGATCTGGCCGTTGACGCCCTGTGCCGACTGTTGGAGAGCATCGGCGCCGGCGTCTTCACCTGCTTCGAGTTCCGTGTTTTGATACGTGACTGCAATTTGCACGTCGAGGTTCACAACCTGATCGACGGTCTCTTGGAGCATTGTCTCGTCGATCGGGAGCCCCTCGTTGAGGCGGTGATCCGTTTCAGAAATGACGTCTTGAAGCAGGGTGCCGGCTTGAGCGGAGAGGTTGTCGCGCACGGCTGTCAGCCACGCCGCACCCAGGGGGATGCCAAGCAGGAGGACCGCAAGAAGCACGGTCATGAGGGTGGCCTGGAGAACTCGAAGTTGCATGGTGAGCGCCTAGCGCGCCTTAGTGGGCGTCGGTGTCTTCGAAGCGGAAACCCACGCCGCGAATGGTGGTGATGCGTTTGGGACTTGTCGCGTCGTCGCCAAGTTTGCGGCGCAGCCACGAAATGTGCATGTCGAGCGTTTTTGTGGAGCCCCACCACTCGGCGCCCCACACCTCCCGCATGAGGTCGTCGCGAGTGACGACGCTTCCTGCTTCGCGCATGAGTACCGCGAGAAGATCGAACTCTTTAGCGCTGAGGGAGAGCTCCTCGCCGTCGACGTACACGCGGCGCGCGGATGGATCGAGGCTCACCCCGTTGATGTCGTACACGTTCGAGCTCGTGTCTTCTGCGACCTGGGTCCGCCGAAGGAGGGCGCGGATACGGGCCTGGAGCTCACCGAGGCGGAAGGGCTTAGTCACGTAGTCGTCGGCACCAGCGTCGAGACCCACAACCGCGTCGACCTCGTCGGCTCGCGCGGTGAGAATGAGAACGGGGGCCTCGAGGCCACCTTTGCGAAGCCTCCTGCATACTTCGAGGCCGTCGATGTCGGGTAGACCCAGATCGAGAATCACGAAGTCGATGTGGTCCTCGCTCGCGGCGATGGTCAGGGCGTCAATTCCTCTCGACGCTCTCACAACGGAATAGCCTTCGCGGTCGAGGGCTCGCGAGAGGGGCTCTGCAATCGCCGAATCGTCTTCAACCAGAAGTAGTCGTGTCACGAAGTCATCCTTACCCGAGTGCGTGTGTCCCCGCTGTGAGAAGCGCAGACCTTCAAGCGACTCTCTACTCTCTCACGAGTGACGCTCGATGAGCGAGGCCGCAGCCCGTTCGACCCTCACAATGGCAGTCTCGCCGATCCCGTGAAGCTCCTCTGTCCATTCGGCTACGCGCGTAAATCCGCCGGGGAAGGCGCGGTCGACCAGATCCGCCGTCTCGCCGTCGATCACGACCGCACCCGGTTCGGCGATACCTTCGAGCCTCGCCGCGAGATTCACTTTGGGGCCGAACACATCCCCGTAGCGGGAGAACATGTTTCCCCACGCAAGGCCCACGCGCACGTTGGGCAGCGACGGCTGACGCTTGATGTTTTCGGAGATCGACAGCGCGATTCTGACGCCGTCCTCCGGGGTATCGGCGAGGAACATGACTTCGTCGCCCACCGTCTTGACGACGCGCCCGCCGCCGTCGGAAATGACGTCGCGTGTGAGGTTCTCGAAATCCCTGATGACCTCCGCAAGCTCGATGCCATCGATCGATTGGGCGAGGCGCGTGAACTGGACGAGGTCCGCGAAGCCGACGGCGCGCGGGAGCGGGAGAGAATCGTCGTCCCATTCACTCGTCGAGGTACGCAGAATCTCTGCGCCGGCACGCGCTGTGTAGGCCGACATTTGGCGACGGAACACGTGGATCGCTTGGTGCTCGAAGATTTCGACGAACTGCGGAACGCTCTCGAGCATGCGCATGCGCGCTTCGGTGTCGCTCATGCCGTGGCGTTGCTTGGCATCGTCGACGAGTGCTTCGGTGAGCCACATCGCGAGGCGCCCCATATGAAAGCCGAGCCCGCGAACAATCGTGACAAATGCGTCGTCGCTCAAGGTGCCGTCGTTGACGAGAGCGGCGAGGTCGGCGATCGCTTCGGCATCGTCTTCGGTGAAGACGGTCGTGTCGAAAGCGACGTTGGAAAACCCGAGTCCGCGCCAATAGTCGGTACTGAGTTGCCGGTCAACGTTGAAGTCTTCTTCGAGATCCCGCCTGGAGTATTCGCGTTCGCCGTCGAGGAGGGAGCGCTCGAGTGCACCGATGGCGCCACGCACGCGCGCGAAGCGTTCGTTGAGCTCATTCGGCACGGCGTCGCCTGCGACGTATGCGTTGGGCTCCTCACGATCGTGGACGGTACTCATCGGGTCCTTTCGTTCTGTCCTCGAATCCCGCATCTCCTGGTGCTCACACTTGCTTCGGCCGCGCCAGATGGACGTCGGCGGCATCGAGAGCGTGGTGACCTCGATCGGCATTGTGGACGAGCAGCCTGCCCACTGGATCGATGCCGAGCGCCCTCGCGCTATAGGTGGCACCCGCCGGTGTCGTCACAACAACCGACGACCCCACAGTGAGGCAGTTCACAGCATACCGCCTCTGCAGGTGTCTGAAGTCCTCTCCGCCGTGATCGACAAGTGCGAAAATGCGCGCGATTTTTCGCGCGAGCACGGCGCCAAACTCGCAGCGCCCATCTGCATCGGCGAGAACTCCACCGTACAAAGCATCCATGCTCGCAAGCGTCTGCGCCTTCTCCAATCCCTCGCGCCCCCGTTCAATCTCCCCCACGAGATTGACGCCAACTCCCGCGAGAAGACGCCCACGGTCAAGACGAACGAGAATTCCCGCGATCTTCTCGCCTGAGAGCGAGAGAATGTCGTTTGGCCACTTCACGCGGGGCAATACGGCCCCGGGGGCCACTTCAGCGCACGCATCGAGAACGGCGAGGGCCACGGCGAGCGGGTACCAGCCTCGGCGCTCGGGGCCCGGCAGCGGCCACGCGAGTGTGAGCGCTAGGGATTCTCCCGGCCGGTTCTGCCAGCGCCGCCCTTGCCGCCCATGCCCGGCGCGCTGATCGAGAGTCATGAGAGCGAACGGCGCTTCGAGCGTGTCGTAGGGCGGCTCGGTGAGAATGTCGAGGGTTGAGGTGCAGGAGTCCACGTAGTCGATACGCATATGCTCACTCACGGCCTTTCACTCCCTCTTCGCTGCCTCGCTTTTCCACTATGGCGTACACTCACGAGAGCAATTGTGCCAGGCCACGACGGAGCAGGAGTGGGAGTGAACGAGACCCCGAGGCGGTCCACGACCGCCGAGAGACTTGACGAACTTCGGTCCCGCGAGAATGCGGCCGTCACGGAGGCGGGGGCCGCAGCGATCAAGAAGCAGCACGCGCGCGGCAAGAAAACCGCCCGCGAGCGCATCGAGGAACTCCTCGATGCGGGATCGTTTGTCGAGACCGATCGCTTCGTGCGCCACCAAAGCCACAATTTTGGGCTCGAGAATAAACGTATCGATGGCGATGGAATCATCACGGGGTACGGGACGATCGATGGCCGCCAAGTGTGCGTGTATTCGCAGGATTTCACTGTTCTCGGTGGCTCACTCGGCGAGGCACACGGAAAGAAGATCCAGAAGATTCAAGACCTCGCGCTGTCCACCGGCGTTCCGATTATCGGGATCCTCGACGGCGGTGGCGCGCGCATCCAGGAAGGCGTTGCGTCACTCGCGGCCTTCGCGGGAATTTTCCGGCGGAACACGCGTGCTTCGGGCGTTATCCCCCAGATTTCTCTGATCATGGGGCCCGCGGCTGGCGGCGCCGTTTACTCACCTGCGCTCACGGACATCATCGTGATGGTGGAGAAGTCCTCGCACATGTTCATTACGGGTCCCGACGTCATCAAAACCGTCACCGGCGAGAGCGTGGGCTTCGAGGAGCTTGGCGGGGCTCGCACGCACTCGAGCACGTCCGGAGTCGCGCATTACATGGCGAGCGATGAGTCAGACGCACTCGACTACGTTCGAGACCTTCTCTCGTATCTTCCGGCGAACACACTTACTGAGGCCCCCGTCTATCCCGACGAATCGGATCTCGAACCGAGAGCGGAAGACCGCGCCCTCGATCGCCTCGTCCCCGATTCCCCGAATCAGCCCTACGACATGCTCAGCGTGGTCGAGGCGGTCCTCGACGACGAGTTCCTCGAGATCCACGGGAATTTCGCGAAAAACGTCATCGTGGGTTTCGGGCGAGTCGAAGGGCACAGCGTCGGCATCGTCGCGAATCAGCCTTCGCAACTCGCAGGCACGCTCGATATCGATGCGAGCGAGAAAGCCGCACGCTTCGTTCGACTATGCGATTCCTTCAACATTCCGGTACTGACGTTCGTGGATGTGCCGGGTTTCCTCCCGGGAACGGGCCAGGAGTATGGCGGCATCATTCGCCGCGGTGCGAAACTTCTGTACGCGTACGCTGAGGCGACCGTCCCGCTCATTACCGTCATCACCCGCAAGGCGTACGGCGGCGCGTACATCGTGATGGGCTCGAAGGAGCTCGGTGCCGATATCAATCTCGCGTGGCCAACCGCTCAAATAGCGGTCATGGGCGCGCAGGGGGCGGTCAATATCCTTCACCGAAAGGAACTCAAAGCAGCCGGCGAAGCAGGCGAGGACGCCGAGGCGCTTCGCGCACAGTTCCAAACCGAGTACGAAGAGACCTTCGCAAATCCCTATGTGGCCGCTGAGCGAGGCCTTCTCGACGGCGTGATCCAACCTCACGAGACTCGCGAGGCGATCACACGGGCGCTCAGGGCACTGCGGACCAAGCGTGACGCCATGCCCACAAAGAAACACGGGAACATTCCGCTGTGAGCGCTCACGAGCAGCTGAACCCTCCCTCATTCCCCGGAAGCGACGGAGCAGAGCCTCGCCCGAGCGTCGAACTTGTCTCGGGCCGCCTTACCGAGGAAGAAATCGCCGCCATTTCGGTGGCGGTCGCGGCGATGAGCGCGATTTCGCGAGAAGAGGCGCACCAGCGTGAAATCGCCGAGCGCGCAGGAGGCTCATCCTCGGCATGGAATTCTCCCGTGCGCACCCACAGATCGGCTCACTCCCTCCGCGCGAGCGCGGGCCAAAGCTCCTGGATTTTCTCCCAGCGCTGACTCACGTGACTACAGTGGTGCCATGACAACGAAGCGCACCCCTAGCCCTACCGATCACGTCGCGAATGATTTTGTTGAGCGCTCGATCGCTTTGAGCCCCATGACCGCCACGAGCCTCGGCGTCCCCGGCCAGGACCATCTCATGGACGACCTGTCCCCAGAAGGTCTTGAGAAAGGTGCTTCACTGACGCGCGAGACGCTCGCCGCCCTTGACGGCGTTGAGCGTGAGCATCCTGGCGACGATGTCGATCACGTGACGCGCGCAGCCATGCGGGAGCGCCTCGGCCTCGAGCTCGAGCATCACGACGCGCTCCTCACGCATGCGACCGTGAACAACATCGCCTCCCCCGTTCAAGGGATCCGCAGCATTTTTGACATGATGCCGAACGAAAGCGCCGAGGATTGGGACACGATCAGCGAGCGCCTCGCACGCGTGCCGGCGGCCGTCGAGGGCTACGCCGAATCGCTCCGATACGCCGCGTCGAAGGGGGTTCTCGCGGCAAAGCGCCAGCAGCTCATTGGCGCGGAACAGTCACGCTCCTTTACGAAGGCCGACGGTTTCTTCCCCTCCCTCGTCACCAAATCCGGCCTTGAGGGCCCGGCCCGCGAGAAGCTTGAACAGAATGTGAACCTCGCGTGCGAGGCCTATACGAAACTCGCAGAGGTGTTTGAGGAGCTTGCGGAGAACGCTCCCGAGAAGGACGCCGTCGGCCGCGAGGCCTACCAGCTCGGTTCGCGCACGTTCCTCGGCGAAGAGATCGACGTCGAGGAGGCATACGAGTTCGGTGTTGAGGAACTCACGCGCCTGATCGACGAACAGAAGCAGGTAGCCTCGCGCCTGAATGCGCATTACGGCAATGGCGGCGGCGATTCTATCGATGCCGCGATGGCCTCCCTAAATGCCGATGAGTCGCTCGTTCTTCACGGCACCGACAACCTCAAGGCGTGGATGCAGGAGCTTTCCGACGCGGCGATTCGTGATCTTGCCGGGACGCACTTTGATATTCCGGAGGAGCTCACGCGCCTGGAATGCATGATCGCTGAAACGGGCGCGGGCGGCATCTACTACACCGGCCCGAGCGAGGACTTCTCGCGCCCCGGTCGCATGTGGTGGGACACCCCCGCCGGAGTTGACACGTTCCGCACGTGGAGTGAAACCACAACCGTGTACCACGAGGGCGTGCCCGGGCATCACCTCCAGGTGGGCACGCAGCAGCTTCAAGCAGAGCGCCTGAACCGCTGGCGTGCGTCGTTCATGTGGGTGTCGGGCCACGGCGAAGGCTGGGCGCTGTACGCAGAGCGGCTCATGGAGGAGCTCGGCTATCTCACAACCGACGGAGAAAAGCTCGGCATGCTCATGGAGCAGCGCATGCGCGCCGGCCGCGTCGTCCTCGATATCGGTCTTCACAACGAACTTCCCGTTCCTGAACAGTTTGGTGGCGGGCAGTGGACTTACGAGCGCGGTTGGGACTTCGTCCGCGAACACTGGCGCATGGAAGAGCCGATTCAGCGCTTCGAGTATCACCGCTACCTCGGTTGGGCCGGCCAGGCCCCGAGCTACAAGCTCGGCCAGCGAGTCTGGGAGCAGTTGCGCGACGAGGCTCTCGCGCGCGGCACGTCTCTTCGCGACTTCCATCGCGAAGCGCTCGAGCTCGGCAGCCTGCCCCTTTCGGTGCTGCGCTCCGCTCTTTCGGCTCCCCACGGCAGCGGGGGTCGGTGCATGAACAGCGGGCTCCCCGGGGTGGGCGAAGGGGCCGACGACCGCCAAGCAACCGTCGGAACCCCACTTCACGAACCGCTCCTGCTCCTGGCCTCCCAGTCTGCCGGACGTAAGGCCGTGCTGACGCGTGCCGGGATCGAGTTCACGACCCTGCCCGCGGATGTGGACGAGGAAGCTGTTCTCGCCGCGGCACTCGAGTCCTCGGGCGAGCTGGCCTTCGAGGATCAAGTGCTGACACTCGCCAGAGCGAAGGCCGAAGCGTCGTGCGCGGCGAGCGAAGGTGGGTATGTCGTTCTCGGCGGCGACTCGATGCTCGAGATCGATGGCGCCCTCGTAGGCAAACCCCGCACGGCAGATGCCGCACGCGAGAGGTGGCGGGAGATGCGAGGAAAGAGGGCGCGACTTCATTCGGGGCACTGGCTCATCGATGATCGCGACCCGCTGGATGGCGGAACCGGGGCGACGTTCGGCAATACGGCATCGACAGATGTCTATTTTGCCGAGCTTTCCGATGCCGAGATCGACGCGTACGTGTCGACGGGCGAACCGCTGTGGGTTGCGGGCGCCTTCACGATCGACGGGTACGGCGGCCCCTTCATTGAACGCATCGAGGGCGATCACCACGCGGTCATCGGTCTGTCGCTTCCGCTTCTTCGCCGGATGCTCGCGGAGATTTCTCTCCCGATCACTGACCTTTGGCGTCCAACGTCCTCGTCGTAAAGCTCTTTCGTCTACGGGCGGTATATGCTCGGAAGGTTGCTGAGCACTTCGCCCGACACCTGAAAAGGATCCCGAATGCCTAAGCCCGCGCTCCATCGACCGTTCCGCACGGTTCTCATTGCCAATCGTGGTGAGATCGCCGTACGCATTGCCCGTGCCTGCCGCGACGCCGGGCTGCGATCGATCGCCGTGTATTCCGACTCGGATCGCGACGCTCTGCACACGCGCGTCGCTGACGAGGCCTACGCCCTCGGCGGAGCGAGCGCCGCGCAGAGCTAT
Source organism: Dermabacter sp. (assembly GCF_032550575.1). Classification (NCBI taxonomy): domain Bacteria; kingdom Bacillati; phylum Actinomycetota; class Actinomycetes; order Micrococcales; family Dermabacteraceae; genus Dermabacter; species Dermabacter sp. The sequence goes on from NZ_JAWFZC010000001.1 coordinate 660,917, forward strand.
CTCGTGATCGACAAGCTTCTCGACATCGCGCAGCGAAGCGGCGCTGAAGCAATCCACCCGGGCTACGGGTTCCTGTCGGAGCGTGCGGACTTCGCGCAAGCCGTGATTGACGCTGGCCTCGTGTGGATCGGCCCCAGCCCCGAGGCCATCGAGAAGCTCGGCGACAAGGTCTCCGCACGCCATATTGCCCAGGCGGCAGGAGCGCCGCTCGTTGCGGGCACCAAGGATCCCGTCAAAGATTCGGGCGAAGTGGTCGCCTTTGCCAAGGAGCACGGCCTCCCAATCGCCATCAAGGCGGCATTCGGCGGGGGCGGGCGCGGTTTGAAAGTCGCGCGTGAGCTCAGTGAGGTGCGCGAGCTCTTCGACTCCGCGACTCGCGAGGCAATCGCATCGTTCGGCCGTGGAGAATGCTTTGTTGAGCGCTACCTCGACGCACCGCGCCACGTGGAAACGCAGTGCCTCGCCGATAGCCACGGCAACGTCCAGGTCGTCTCTACCAGGGACTGCTCGCTCCAACGACGCCACCAGAAACTCGTCGAGGAGGCGCCTGCACCATTCTTGAGCGACGAGCAACACGCGCGCCTTGTCGAATCGTCGAAAGCGATTTTGAAGGAAGCCCACTACGTGGGGGCAGGCACGTGCGAGTTTCTCGTGGGCCAGGACGGCACCATCTCGTTCCTCGAAGTCAACACGCGCCTCCAGGTTGAGCATCCCGTGACCGAAGAGGTCACGGGAGTCGACCTTGTGCGCGAACAGTTCCGCATCGCCGCGGGCGAGAAAATTTCCCCCGTGGATCCTCAGACCCGCGGACACTCCTTTGAGTTCCGCATCAACGGCGAAGACGCGGGGCGAGGATTCCTCCCCTCCCCCGGGCCCGTCAAGCTTTTTGAACCGCCCCTCGGCCCGGGCGTGCGCGTGGACTCGGGCGTGCGCACGGGTGACTCGATTTCCGGCTATTTCGACTCCATGCTCGCGAAGCTCATCGTGACCGGTGCGACCCGCGAGGAGGCGCTCGAGCGCTCACGTCGTGCCCTCGCCGAGTTCCGTATCGACGGCATTCCCACCGTCATGCCCTTCCACCGACTCGTCGTCGACGATCCAGCATTCGCACCGAGCGATCCGGATACTCCCTTCGCCGTGCACACGCGCTGGATTGAGACGGAATTCTCGGGTGACATCACCCCCTCCGCTCTCCCGAACGCCACGGACGACGTCGAGGATCGCGAGGACGTCATCGTCGAGATCGACGGGCGCAAGGTCGAGATCTCGCTTCCCGCGTCTCTGCGCGCGCCTCGTGCAGCCACTCCCCAGCGCCGCAAGCGTCGCACGAGCAGCGCCCGGAGTACCTCGGCCGGCGGCCATGCGGTGAGCGCACCCATGCAGGGAACCATCGTCAAGATCGCCGTCGAGGAGGGGCAAACCGTCGCCGACGGTGACCTCATCCTCGTCCTTGAGGCGATGAAAATGGAGCAGCCGATCCTTGCGCACCGGAGCGGAATTGTGACGAACCTCGACGCGGAGATCGGCGCCACGGTTTCCGCGGGTGCGCAACTCTGCTCGATCGAAGATTAGGCGGTCCCGCGCGGGTAGGCTTGTCGCATGACTGACAATGCACACATGACACCCGACCCGTACCTCCTCGCCAAGGACGCGGCAAACGTCCTGCGCGAGGCCTCCGGCATCGAGCGGATTGACATTGCCGTGACGCTCGGATCCGGCTGGTCCGGGGCAGCCGAGCTCCTCGGCACGGAACTGTTCAGCACTCCCGCCGACGCGATCCCCGGTTTCCAGAAGCCCTCGGTCAAAGGCCACGTCGGGACCCTCCGCATCTTTGAGATTTCCGGCGGGGCCCGCGTACTCGTGCTCGGTGCCCGCACCCACTATTACGAGGGCCACGGCGTAAGCGCCACGGTTCACGGCGTGCGCACCGCTGCCGAATTCGGCGCGACGACGCTCGTGCTGACCAACGGCTGCGGCGGCCTGAACGAACAGTGGAAGCCGGGTAGTCCCGTGCTCATCACCGATCACATCAACTTCACGGGTGACAGCCCGATCACGGGTGCGACCTTCGTCGACCAAACCGACATCTACACACCGCGCTTGCGCGAGATCGCGAAGTCAATCGATCCGGGCCTCGACGAAGGCATCTACATGCAATTTCGCGGACCGTTCTACGAGTCCCCCGCAGAGGTCCAGATGGCGCGCGTTCTCGGTGCGAGCCTCGTGGGCATGTCGACCGTGCTCGAGGCCATGGCTGCGCGCGAAGCAGGCCTCGACGTGCTCGGCTTCTCGCTCGTGACAAACCTTGCCGCGGGGATCTCCCCCACGCCACTCAACCACGAAGAAGTCGTTGAGGCAGGGCACGCTGCGGCTCCGCGCCTCGCGAAGCTTTTGTCCAGCACCATTCACGCCATCGCAAAGGAGAGCGACCGATGAGCGCGCTCGAGCCAAACCTTGCTTCCCGCGCGCGTGCATGGATGGAGGATGACCCGAACCAGAGCACGCGCGAGGAACTCAAGCATCGCATTGCCGCTGCTGAGGAGGGCAACGAGGCCGAACTCGCCGAACTCGAAGGAGCCTTCGCCGGAACTCTCCAGTTCGGCACCGCCGGTCTTCGAGGTGCGATGGGCCCCGGCCCGAACCGCATGAATGTTGCGGTCGTGTCGCGCGCCGCGGCAGGCATCGGCGCCTACCTCAGCGATGTCGTTGGGAAGGCACGCATCGTGATTGGCTACGACGCGCGCTACAACTCCCGCACGTTTGCCGAAACGAGCGCCGCTATCCTCACCGCTGCCGGCCACGAGGTCATCCTGATGCCCCACCACTGGCCAACTCCCGTGCTCGCGCACGCCGTGCGTGCGAAGAGTGCAGATTGCGGCATCATGGTGACGGCTTCCCATAACCCCGCACGGGACAACGGCTACAAGGTCTACCTGGGTGGCCGCGCCGCAAGTGAAGACGGCAACGGCGTGCAGATCGTCCCGCCGGCCGACGCGGATATCGCCGCGAAAATCGCCTCCGTGGGAGCGGTGCGCGACATTCCCCTCGCCGAAAGCGGGTGGGAGACGATGCCCGAATCCTTCGTCGACGAGTACGTCGAGGCTATCCTCCCGATTATTGAGCGAAGCGACGCGACCGATACGGGTGCGGCTCGCGCCGCACGTGCGAACCTGCGCATCGTCCACACGGCCATGCACGGCGTCGGTAGCGCGACGATGCTCTCCGCCTTCGAGAGCGCTGGCTTCACGGATGTCCACAGCGTGAAGGAGCAGCAAGAGCCAGATCCCGACTTTCCGACCGTTCCCTTCCCGAACCCGGAGGAAAAGGGGGCGATCGATCTCGCGGCAAAACTCGCCGAACAGGTCGAGGCAGATCTGGTCATTGCGAACGATCCCGACGCGGATCGCTGTGCCGCCGCCATTTATGACCCGCGCCGCGAGGTGTGGCGCATGCTGCACGGCGATGAGCTGGGACTGCTTCTCGCGACCTACATTGCGGACCACCGCGAGGTCGAGGGGGCATTCGCGAACTCGATCGTGAGTTCACGCTCCCTCGGGGCGCTCGCGAAAGCTCGCGGATACGCGAGCACCCAGACCCTCACGGGCTTCAAATGGATCGCCCGCGCACACAACGTTGCGTTCGGGTACGAAGAAGCGATTGGCTACTGCGTGCTCCCCGATGTCGTCAAGGATAAGGACGGCATGTCGGCGGCTCTCGCGATCGCCGAGCTCGCCGCCCTCACGAAAGCACACGGCGCGAGCCTAGTCGATCTCCTTGACGACCTTGCGCGCGAATGCGGGCTCTACCTCACCTCGCAGCTTTCGATCCGGGTGAGCAACCTCGACCGCATCGGCGAGATGATGACCACCCTCCGCACGACTCCCCCGAGCGCGCTCGCGAACTCGCCTGTGGTCGATGTCCGCGATCTCGCCGAGGGGTCGCTCGAGACCACGGGCCTGCCGCCCACAAACGGCATGTTCCTGCTTGCCGAGGACGACTCGCGTGTGATCGTGCGCCCGTCGGGAACCGAGCCGAAGCTCAAGGCCTACCTCGAGGTCGTCAGTCCTATCGCGGCAGACGCGAGCTTTAACGACCTCTCGGCCGCACGTGAACGCGCGGCCGAGAAGCTCGAACTTATGAAGAAGGAGCTCAGCGAGCTCCTTGGCGCCTAGAGCCTAGGAACGCGCCTCTAGCTCATCGAGGATCGCCGCGGAACCGGACAGGCCGAGCCTGTTTGCGCCCGCGGCGATCATCTCTTTCGCGGCTTCGAGTGTGCGGATGCCACCCGAGGCCTTCACGCCGAAGTCTTCACCCACGGTTTCGCGCATGAGCGCGACGGCGTGGGCGCTCGCACCGCCGGCGGGATGGAAGCCCGTGGAGGTCTTAACGAAATCGGCGCCCGCGCGCTTAGCCGCCTCGCATGAGGCAACAATCTGCTCATCGTTGAGCGCTGCGGACTCGATGATGACCTTGAGAATGACGGGCCACGGCGCGGCCTCGCGCACAGCGCGGATCTCCTGCTCAGTGAAGTCGCTGTCGCCCGCGATAGCGCGACCCACGTTGATGACCATGTCGATCTCTTCGGCCCCCTTCTTGACCGAATCGGCGGCCTCGTAGGCCTTCACTTCGGGCGCTACCTGCCCCGAAGGAAAACCGCACACGGTCGCGACGTGGACGCTCGTCTCGATCGGGAGCATCGATGGCGACACGCAAATCGAGTAGGTGCCAAGCTTCTCAGCCTCGCGCGCGAGAGCCGCGGCGTCGGCCGGAGTCGACTCGGGCTTGAGGAGCGTGTGGTCGATCATCGCGGCCAGCTCGTCGTAGGACACGGTGGTGTTGTCGTTGTGATTTGTCATGCGTTCATTCTCCCACGCGCCGACCGGGGCTCTCTCAAAGCCGATGGGCATAGGATGAGGTTCCGTGAGTCATCCCCCAATTTCCCAAAGCCCCGCCTCGATGCATCGCCCACGCACCGGCGCGCCCGCGCGCCGCATCGTCCTTCTCTCCGGCCCTTCGGGAAGCGGCAAGGGGCGCCTTGCGGAGCACTCAGGCTTGCCCGTACTCAATCTCGATGACTTCTACCGCGACGGCGATGAAGAAGGTCTACCCTCCGCCTTTGGGATCGTGGACTGGGACGATCCGGCCTCGTGGCGCGCAGGCGACGCTCTCGCAGCCCTTGAAACCCTCTGCTACGAGGGAGCGGTCGAGGTTCCCACGTATTCGATTTCGCAGTCCCGGCGCACGGGCACCCGCATCTTTAGTGCGGAGGAATCTCCGCTTGCCATTGCCGAAGGCATTTTCGCAGCCGAACTCGTCACCGCCCTCGCCGAGCGCGGACTTCTCGCGGATGCGATCGTCCTCGATCGTCCCGCCGCCCTCGTTTTCGCCTTGCGCTTCGTGCGCGACGTTCGCCAGGCGCGCAAGCCGATCCCCACTCTCGTTCGCCGCGGTCTCGCACTCGCCCGTTCCCAGGGTCGAGATGTCGACGCATGGGCGGGAGCCGGGATGCGCCGCCTCGCACTCAGGCCGGCCCTCGCCCGCCTTGGCGGGCTTGAATGCCTGTGGGAGGCCGACGCTCGCTCAGCAACCGTCGAACCCGCGCGCTCGCGCGAGGCACCGCCCACAATCACGGTGTCTGCCGTGTGCTTCTACGGCAAGTCCCAAGGCGAGTGGCAGGTCCTCGGCGTCCGCAAGCGCGGGACAGAGAAGTTCATGCAGCCGGGCGGAAAACCCGAAGCGGGCGAAACTCCACTCGACTGCGCGGTGCGGGAGATTCACGAGGAGCTCAATCTCCGCCTCGATCCGGAAAAACTCACGCACCTTGGGCATTTTCAAACCGCCGCTGCGAACGAAGCCGGTACTCTCCTCATTTCCGATGTCTTCCTCGCGCCCGAAGTTGCGAGCCCCGAGGAGTTCACCGCGCACGCAGAGATCGAAGAGGTGCGGTGGTTTCCGATCCACCCCCAGCCGGGCGAGGCGCACCTCCTTGCCCCGCTGTTTCGCGACGAAGTGCTTCCGCGCTTACGCGCGAAACTCAACGCCGCACGCTGAGCAGCGAAAGGGGCAGGTCCCCATTCGCTCTTTAGGCGATCCGGTCGAGCACGAGTGATCCGCGCTCGAAATTCTCGACGTCCTCGATGCACCACGCGCCTTCGATCGCTTCGAGGGAGCGCGCAAAACGATCCTCGGTATCGGTGAGGAGCGTCGCGAGAACTTCGCCCTTCGTAACGCGATCGCCAACGGTCTTGTTGAGGCGCACGCCCGCGCCGAACTGGACGGCTTCGCCGGGCCGCGAACGGCCAGCACCGAGGCGCCAACCGGCAACGCCGACCTTCATGGCATCGAGGCCGGTTACACAGCCGTCGGACTGCGCGATGACCTCGTGGCTGTGCTTCGCGACGGGGAGTGCGGCGTCGGGGTCGCCGCCCTGAGCGCGAATCATGGCCTTCCACGTGTCCATCGCGCGGCCATCCTTGAGCGCGGCGTCGACGTCAACGTCCGTGACACCCGCTGCGGCAAGCATTTCGGTCGCGAGGGCAACGGTGAGTTCAACGACGTCTGCCGGGCCACCGCCGGCGAGAACCTCGACGCTTTCCTCGACCTCGATTGCGTTGCCGACCGCGCGCCCGAGCGGGACGGACATGTCGGTCAGGAGCGCGACGGTATTGACGCCCGCATCGGAGCCAAGATCGACCATCGTGCGGGCGAGCTCCCGCGCCATCGACTCGTCTTCCATGAACGCGCCCGAGCCGGTCTTCACGTCAAGCACAAGGGAGGCGGTGCCTTCGGCGATCTTCTTGCTCATGATCGAGCTCGCGATGAGGGGAATGCAGTTCACGGTCCCCGTCACATCACGCAGCGCATAGAGCTTCTTATCGGCGGGGGCTAGGCCGCTTCCCGCCGCGCACACGACCGCACCAACGGTCTCGAGCTGGCGCATCATTTCATCGTTCGTGAGATTTGCGCGCCAACCGGGGATCGACTCGAGTTTGTCGAGCGTACCTCCCGTGTGGCCGAGACCGCGGCCGCTGAGCTGCGGAACAGCCACCCCGAAGGAGGCGACAAGCGGAGCGAGCGGAAGGGTGATCTTATCCCCCACGCCACCCGTGGAATGCTTATCGGTCGTCGTCTTCGACAGGGCGTCGAAGCTCATCCGCTCGCCCGAAGCGATCATGGCCTTCGTCCACAGCGCAATCTCTTCGCGGTTCATTCCGTTGAGGAAGATCGCCATCGCGAGCGCACTCATCTGCTCCTCGGCAATCACACCGCGCGTGTACGCATCGATCGTCCAGGCGATTTGCTCGGGCGTGAGCTCGCGCTTGTCTCGCTTGGCGTGGATGACATCAACCGCATCAAATGCTTCAGCCATGGGGTGTCCTTTCGACTGTGTCAATTGAGAAAATGCGCCTACGCCTCGGGCGCGGCAGCATCGAGATCGGCGGGGCCGAACGATTGGGGAAGCATCTCGTCGAGGCTCGCCTCCCCTTTCGGCGTCAGGATCGTGAAGTCGCTCGCCGCGTGTTCGGCGAGAAGTTGCCGGCAGCGGCCGCACGGCATGATGACCTCGCCGAGCCGGTTGACGCACACGAACGCACGGATCTTCCCGCCACCGCTCGCCATGAGCTCTGAGATCATGCCGCATTCGGCGCAGAGCGTCACACCATAACCGGCGTTCTCGACATTGCACCCGCGTACGATGCGCCCGTCGTCCACGAGCCCCGCGGCCCCCACGGGATAGTGCGAATACGGGACGTAGGCGCGGGCAGCGACCGCGCGCGCGGCTTCAAGCAAAGGTTCGAAGTCGGTCATCGCCGAGGCTCCTACTGCTTGATGTACGGCTCGCCATCGGCAGCGGGCACGCGAACCCGCCCCACGAAACCGGCGACCGCGAACAGCGTCACGACGTACGGCAGCATCGCGAGGAACTCCGAGGGCACGGTGGCCTTGTGAAGGTCCGGCGGAAGAGAACTCGAGAGAATGCCGAGGTTCTGTTGGAGGGCAGTCGCGAACGCGAAGAAGAGCGCCGCACACATTGCTCCAACGGGGTGGTAGCGGCCGAGGATCATGGCGGCGAGAGCGATATAGCCCTTGCCCGCGCTCATTTCCTTCGCGAACGCCACGTTCGTGCCAATGGTGAGGGTCGCGCCGCCGAGGCCGGCGACGGCCGAGCCCAGGAGAACATTGCTCCAGCGCGTGCGCGCAACGTTAATGCCCACGGTGTCGGCGGCGAGGGGGTGCTCGCCAACGGCACGTACGCGAAGACCCCAGCGGGTCCAGAAAAGCGCGGTCGTGAGGATGGCAACGATGACCCACATGAGGTACACGAGAATGTTCTGGTCAAAGAGCGCGGGGCCGATCACGGGGATATCGGCGAGAACGGGAACGCGGAGGTTCGGCAGCCGCATGGGGGTGTTGAAGTGTTCCGGATCCTGCTTCATAAGCGTTCCAAACAGGAAGCCCGTGAGGCCGATCGCGAGCACATTCAGCACCACACCGACGATAATTTGCTGCACGTGGTAACCAACCGCAAAGAGCGCGAGCAGTGCACCGATCAGGAGCGCGACGATCGGCGCGGCGATCATGCCGATCCACGGGCTACCCGTCATCGAGCCTACGAGCGCGGCGCCGAACGCGCCGAGTAGCAGCTGGCCCTCGATCGCGATGTTGACGACGCCCGCCCGCTCCGACAGCACGCCCGAAAGCGCACCGAACACGAGCGGAACCGCGAGGGCAAGAGTCGCCTGGAGGAGGTAGCCGAGGTCGAGTGCCTGACCCGCGACGGCCCACACAAGGAAGTCAAAGGCCCACAAAACTCCGAAGAGAACCTGCAGGAGCGCTTTCGTGCCGCGCGGCCACGCGAGGTTTTTCGCCTGCACGATCCACGCAAGGACCGCGAGGGCGACGAGAACGAGGCCCAACACCAGCGAGGTTGCTTGCGCGGGCATCGAAATTTTCTGTGGCACCCCCATGTCGGTAAACATCGACTCGCGGGCGATTGCGAATGTCGAGTCGTGCCCGGGGACCGCCCCGAGGCAAAACCCTGCGAGGGCCACGAGCGCAAAGACGCTCAGGGCAACGGGCATGTGCCACCAGTTCGGGAGACGTCCCTTGACGGTGTCGAGAACGACGACGTCGTCCGTGGGAAGGGCGCGGGGATCCTGAACGCTCATCTCATGCCTCCTTCGAAGCGTCGGCGGAGTCGGCTGCGGGTGCGCTTGCCCGGTGGCTGCCGGCTGCGGCGGGGGTTACGGTTCCGACGGTTGCCGTGGAGGCGTCGGATTCCTCCGTCGCGGGAGCGGCACTACCCGCCGGTGTGTCGTCGTCCTTTTTGTCTCGCGCAAGGAACGAGAGACCGGTGAGGGTCCTCACGAGCGGTGGCGCGGCAATGAAGAGCACGACGAGCGCCTGGACGATGCTCACAAGGTCGATCGGGACTCCCTGGTTCGACTCCATGAACCGACCACCCACGCCGAGGGCCGCGAAGAGTAGACCCGCAAGGAGGATCCCGATGGGGCCCGAGCGGCCGAGGAGCGCAACCGTGATCGCGTCGAAGCCGACGTTGCCGGCGATTCCGCTCGTGAGGCGGTGCTCGGTGCCGAGCAAGTGAACGGAGCCGGCCAGACCCACGAGTGCGCCGGCGACGACCATGACGAGGAAGCTCGTCGTGCCAACCTTGATGCCCGCGACTTGCGCGGCGCGGGGGTTTTCACCGACGGTCCGGAACTTGAAGCCGAGCGAGCTGCGCGTGAGCAGCCACCACATGAACACGCCTGCGAGGAGCATGATGAAGATACCGGCGTGCAGACGGTAACCGGAGATGAGAATGGGAAGCTGTGCATTCACGGCGACGTTCGGCGAGATGGGCTGCGACGAGTTCGCTGCGGTGAAGGCCTTCGTCGTCAGGAGGAAGCCGAGAAGCGAGACCGCGATCCAGTTGAGCATGATGGTCGAGATGACCTCGTTCGCCTCGAATCGCGCTTTGAGGAAGCCCGCAATGCCGCCCCACACCGCACCTGCGAGTGCACCGACCGCAAGCGCGACAATGAGGTGGACGACAGGCGGAAGGAACGTCCACGTGAATCCGACGTATCCGGCCATTGCAGCACCGATGAGGAGCTGACCGGTGCCGCCGATGTTGAACATGCCCGCCCTGAAACCCACGGCCATGCCGTAGGCGGCGATGATCAGCGGAGTCGCGACTGTCAGTGTCTCGAACAGAGGGCGCCACATGAGGGCGGTCGTACGCGCGTTGTAGTCGAAGATAGCGCCGCGGAACATCGCCTCGTACGCCCCGGCGATCGCTGCCCACGATGCCCCAAAGAAATCGCTCGGGCGCGCGAAGACATAGCCGAAGGACTCACGCACATCTTCATTGGCGATCAGGATGAGAACGCTACCGATGATCGCGGCAATGATGAACGCACCGATGACGACCGAGACTTCGCTGCGGCCAATCCGCTGCGCGAGGGTGCGACTCGACGCGGTATTTTTCTCGCTCACGAGAGCTCTCCTTCCTCGGTCAGGGCGCCCTCACTCAGCGTTCCCGTTCCGTTAGCGACGGCCTCGCGAGCCGCCTCGGCGGTGTACCCGGCCATCATGAGGCCCAGCACTTCGCGGCTTTCGTCTCCAGGCACAATCCCGAGGATCTCACCGCGGTACATCACCGCGATGCGGTCGGCAAGCTGGCACACCTCGTCGAGTTCGGTCGAGACGATGATGACCGGGGTTCCCTTATCTCGTTCGAGAACGATGCGCTTGTGAAGGAACTCGATCGAGCCGACATCAACGCCGCGTGTGGGCTGAGAGGCGATAAAGAGCGAAAGGTCTCGCGAAAGCGCGCGGCTCATGACGACCTTCTGCTGGTTGCCACCCGAGAGGGATCCAACGGGAAGGTCAATTCCGGCCGTGCGAATGTCGAACTCCTTGACCTGGCTTTCGGCGTGCGTGCGAATCGTGCCCGGGTGAAGGGAGATTACCGAGCCGAAAGGCCTGCGGTCGTGTTGGTCGAGAACAAGATTCTCAGCGACCGAGAACGACTTCATGAGGGCGTCTTCGGTGCGGTCCTCGGGAACAAACCCGACGCCCTCGTCCAGGATTCGTTTCGTGCTGAGGCCCACGAGATCCTTGCCGTTCAGGACGGCGTGACCGCTCACGTTCTCCTGAAGGCCGAGGAGAGCTTCGGTGAGTTCCGTCTGGCCATTGCCCTGAACACCCGCGACACCGAGGATTTCTCCCTCGTGGACGTCAAAGCTCACGGAGTTCAAAAGCTTGAGCCCCTGCGAGTCCGTGACCGTGAGGTCCTCAACTCTGAGGGCCGCCTTGCCGCCCTTCGGCTCAGACTTCGCAAAGTCGAGGGCCACCGGACGGCCCACCATCAAGTTTGCAAGTTCGGTTTGCGGCGCGCTTGGATCGGCTGCGCCCACAACCTTGCCGCGTCGAATGACCGTGATACGGTCCGCGACTGCCTTAACCTCGCGCAGTTTGTGGGTGATGAACACGATCGATGTGCCCTCATCCTTCAACTGACGCATGATCTGCATGAGCTCATCGGTTTCCTGCGGCGTGAGCACCGCCGTGGGCTCGTCGAGAACAAGAACCTCGGCGCGGCGCGAAAGCGCCTTGATGATCTCGACTCGCTGCTGCGCACCGACGGGGAGATCTTCGACCTTTGCGTCCGGGTCGATGTCGAAGCCGAAGCGCTTGGAGATTTCGCGCACCTTCGCGCGTGCTTGGTCGAGGTCGAGGAAGGCGCCCTTCGTAGGCTCGTGGCCGAGCGCCACGTTTTCCGCAACGGTGAAGACCGGGATGAGCATGAAGTGCTGGTGCACCATGCCGATACCGGCGGCCATAGCATCTCCGGGGCCCGCGAAATGCACGGGCTGATCATCGATAAGAATCTGGCCGCCGTCGGGCTGATAGAGCCCGTACAGAACGTTCATGAGGGTGGACTTACCCGCGCCGTTTTCGCCGAGGAGCGAATGAATTTCGCCCTCGTTGATGACCAGGTCAATGTGGTCATTGGCTACGAGCGAGCCGAACACCTTCGTGATGCCTCGCAGTTCGAGTTTCACGAGCGCTGCCTTCCGTGAGTCACACGGACCCCGCGGGCCCGAGGGGTGTGGATTCGAGTATAAGGGGGATGGGCGTGCTGGCGGCCCCCTCCCGCGGGAGGGGGCGGCCGCCAGTCTACTTATTGATGATCGTCACAAGTGACTGAGTTCCGAGACTCAGTGCTTGGGCGAAGCGGGCGAGGTTACTTCGATCTCGCCACTGACGATCTGCTTCTGGAGGTCTTCGACTTCCTTCTTCAATTCTGCGGGGATCTTGCTATCGAACTCGTGGTAGGGAGCAAGACCGACGCCACCGTTTTCGAGGGTGCCCACGTACGGCTCGTTCGTGAACTTGCCTTCGGCAGCCTCCGTGCCGGTCGTCTCGACTGCGGCTGCAATCTCCTTCATCACCGAGGTGATGATGACGTCCTTCGCGTCGGGGTTGGTCTCCACGCCATCGGAGTCAACCCAGACAACCATGACGCCCTCCTTTTCCTTCGCGGCCGCGAGGGTGCCTGCACCGACGGGGCCCGCGACGGGCATGATGATGTCTGCGCCCTGGGAAATGAAGCCTTCGGTCAGAGCCTTACCCTTGGTCTGGTCATCGAAGTCGCCCGTGAACGAGCCGTCTTGGCTGTCCTTGTTCCAGCCGAGGAGCTTGACGTTCGTGCCGTGCACTTCGTTGTACTTTGCGACGCCATCGGCAAAACCGTCCATGAAGATCGTCACCGAGGGGATCTTCGCACCACCGTAGGTCGCAACGGTGCCGGTCTTGGTGGTACCAGCAGCCACGTAACCAGCGAGGTAGGCCGCCTGAGCGGTATCGAACGTGATCGGCTTGACGTTATCGACCTCGACGGGGTTGCCGTCGGCATCCTGAGCGGTCGAGTCGATGATGGCGTAGTGGGTATCGGGGTTTGCTTCGGCCTCAGTCTTGAGGGTCTGCGAGAAAAGGAAGCCAACGGCGTAGATGAGGTTGCAATCGCCCTGCACCATGTTTTGCAGGTTCGGCGAGAAGTCAGCTTCGCTCGACGACTCGGCGGTCTGCACCTTGTAGCCCTTGTCCTCTTTGAGAGTCGTGAGGCCGTTGAAGCCTGACTCGTTGAACGACTTGTCGTCGAAACCGCCCGAATCGGACACCATACAGGCCTTGAAATCGCCGCCCTTTCCAGCACCCGAATCGGAGCCGGACTGTTCGGGCGGGGTGCCGCAGGCGGAAAGAACGAGGGCGCCAGCACCGAGCAGTGCGGCCGCGCGGGAAAGGGACTTCACGATTGCCTCCAACGTGAGGGGACCAGTTGAGGGTACGCCCGGCGGGTCCGGGCGTCCTCCTCCTAATGTAACGCTCCGTTAACCTGAATGCACTCCCAGACTCGGAATCTGGAGAGCATCCGTCAGAAGCCTATAAAAGGCCCTCCAGTCCCTCCGCTTCTAGGCGCTTCACGAGTGCCCCGACGTCTTGCGATTTCGCCTCGTCCACGACTAGCAAAACGTCCCCTGCTTCGACGACGCTAATGCCATTGAGACCAACCAGAGCGATTGGGCGTTTGGAGTTCGAATACACGCGCGCCCGAGAATCCACACTCACGACCTTGGCGGTCCCCGCGACATCCACGCCGCCCTCGTTCTCCTTTTCGCCGCGCGCCACTCGCGCGAGCGCCCGAAAGTCGCCGATGTCGTCCCACGCGAAGCTCGCGGGCACGACGGCGACCGCCCCGCGCGAGGCGAGCGGCTCCGCGAGCGCATGATCAATCGCGATCGGCTCGAGGCTCGCCCAGATCGCTTTGCCCTCCCTCGAAAGCTCTCCCCCGGTCCCCTCGAGCGCGAGAGCTCGTGCGGCGTCGCTGATCTCGGGATGGAGATCGTCGAGGGCTTCTAGCAGCACACGCGCCTTCACAACAAACATCCCCGCATTCCACATGAAACGTCCGCTTCGCACGAACTCGTCAGCAGTTGCGGCGTCCGGTTTTTCGACGAAACGGGCGACGTTTAAAGCTCCCGCGGAGCGCAGGGCAATCGCGTCCTCATCGGCCGCATCTGACGGGCAGGTCTCGATGTACCCGAAAGCGCTCGACGCCGACGTGGGTTCGATCCCGATGGTCGCGAGATAGCCGAGTTCCGCAGCGGCGATCGCGCTGTAGACACCCTTCCAGAAGTCTTCCTTCGGTGCGATCACGTGGTCAGCGGCGAAGGAGCCAATGATGGCACCGGGGTGCTCGCGCTCCGCAAGCGCGGCAGCCCACGCGATCGCTGGCATCGAGTTTTTTCCACTCGGCTCGAAAAGGATCTGGGCACCATCGCCAACCTGCGCGGCGACTGCCTCACGGTGCGCACGCCCCGTCACGATAATTGGCCGCGCCGAGGACAGGGGCGCGAGACGCTCGAGAGTGTTGATGAGGAGACTCGCACCATTGCCCTCAAGGTCAAGGAGAAACTTCGGGTGGCTCTGACGCGAAAGCGGCCAGAGCCTCGTGCCCGAGCCTCCAGCCGGAATGACGGGAATAAACGGGGAGGAGGTGGTCATAGGCCAAGGCTAACGGAGCTGGTGCGTCAACGCTGAAAGAGACTCTGCCCGACGAAACCGCCCTCGCGGCACCCGGGAAGGACCACAAACACAGCCGAGCCAATCGGCGTCGTCCATGTATTGAGCAAGTCACCGTCGGAAAGCCGCTGTTGCATGGGGACGAACTGTTCGTCGACGTCGCGTTGATAGCTCACGAAAATAAGCCCGGTATTCGAGATCTCGCTCCCGGTGGGTGCGTCGTCGTAGTTGAAGGGCCGTCGAAGAATCTGCTCATGCTCGTGGTGCGTACCGTCGTCCGCCAACCTCGCGCGCCGCATATGGGAGTATTCGCCGATCACGTGAAAACCGTGCTTGTCTTTCGCGGCAAAATCGGCTTCGCCGTTTTCGCCTGGCCCACCGGCGAGCGGGGAGCCGTCGGACATCCGTCGCCCCACGGAAAACTCGCGAGCCACGCGGTCCGCACGGTCCCACTCGTCAACGTCCATCGCGATCCTGCGCACCACCATCGAACAGCCACCGGCGAACGGACCATCGTTGATCCACACGTGCGTGTCGAGACCGCTCCCCTCGGGGTTCACTGTCCCGTCAATCTGCCCAAACAGATTCCTTTGAGACCCCGTGGGGGCAGCAAAGCGCGCATTCCTGAAACCCTTTTGCACCCAGGTGAGCGTGCAGAACGCGCGCGAATCCTTGAGCAGCATCCGTTGAGCGTGGGCGAGCGCGATCGGGTCGTCCGATTGCAGGGCGATCAGCACGTCTCCGCCCGACCAACGATCCTCGAGCCTATCGATCTCAAACGCCGGCAGCGGCCTCAGCCACGAGGGCGGCTCAACACCGGCGAGCGCAACCGCCTTCTCACCGAGCGCAAACATGACCCGGAGCCGTGCGGGCGCATCGGCGAGTTCGGGCTCCGTGTCGGCGAGCGGGGCACGCCCCTGCGTCAGCCTCGCAGCATCGTCGCTTAAGAGCCTCAGCATTCGTTCGAGGCCGCTTCTATCGGTTTCCGGTCGAAGGCCAAGGGCGATGAAGACCCCGTGCGCGAGTGGTGGCTCAGCGATGCCCGCCTGGTGCGGGCCATAAAAGCTCTCGCGCGCCTCGCCCACGATGCGGCGCTTGTCGAGCTCCTCCTCGGTAGGGATTGGTGCCGTGCGCTCGGGATTCTCCTCCGCTGAGGCGTGGTACGCGCTCGCCCCCGCAGCGCCAAGACCGACTCCCGCAGCTCCTACGAGGCCTGCGGCGAGAAAAGCTCGCCGGTCACCATCGGGTCTCACTGGCCGTCGTCACTGCCCATGTCGTCATAGTTTTCCTCCGCGCCCGCGAAGTCCTTGACGACTGCGGTGAAGTCCACGTCATCCATCCCCTCGATTTCGAGGGTGAGCGCGATGCTCTCGCCAGCGGCAAGGGGCTTCGTCAGCCCCATGAGCATGATGTGGGGGCCACCGGGTTCGAGCATGAAGCTCTCGCCGGCCTTGAGCGTGAATCCGCCCTCGGCTTCGCGCATCGTGCTCTTACCGTTTTCTGTCACAACCTCGTGGAGCATGCACATGTCCGCCGCATCGCATCGCGCGCCTGTGACCTGCACGCTCTCCTTTGCACCGCCCGCATAGGTGAGGGACGCGAAGACTGCCGTCATGTCCGTGTCAGCGGGGTCTGCTGCCTTCGCCCATGCGTCGGTCACCTTCACGCTGCCATCGTGAGCATCCGTGGCCTCCGACGGTTGCTGCGTTTTCGATGGGGCGTCCTTCTCGGGCAGTGCCGAGCATCCGGCGAGGGCAACCATGCCGAGACTCGCGAGCCCTACAAAACCACGGCGATTGATACTCCACCGAGTGTTCACCACTGTCACATCGCTTTCTGCCAGTGCCCCCAGCCTTCGCCGGGGGCACGCCTATCTTTTTCTGCTCGAAATTTACTCGTAAGTCACGACGAGTGGGGCGTGATCACTCCAGCGCGTGTCGTAGCTCGCAGCCCTGTCGACGCGTGCGGACACAGCCCGCGTGGCGAGTTCCTTCGAGGCCAGGTGGTAGTCGATCCTCCAGCCCGAATCGTTATCGAAGGCTTTCCCGCGCTGCGACCACCACGTGTACGGCCCGGGCACATCGCCAGCGAGCGCGCGGTGCACATCAACCCATTCCCCCGCCTCAAGCAGGCGATCGATGTAGGCGCGCTCTTCGGGAAGGAAACCCGCGCTCTTGAGGTTGCCCTTCCAGTTCTTAATGTCGAGGTTCGTGTGCGCGATATTGAGGTCTCCCGTGAGGAGCACGTGGCGCCCGCTCGCACGCAATTCCTCGAGGCGCGACCAGGCGCCCTCGAGCATCTCGTACTTATCGACCATCGTTTGAGGCTTGTCGACGTTGCCCGAGTGCATGTACATGGAAATCACGGTTAGGTCCATGCCGTCGCCGAGTGCGTCCTCGACGTCGAGTTCGAGCCAGCGGCCGGTGTGCGAATCCGCCTCGAGGTTAGGAAGCAAGCGTCGGACCTCTCCCACGTTCGCTCCTTCGAGCCCCTCGCGCACCGCAATCGCAACCCCCGCGCGGCCCTTGAGCATCGAGGCGTGTGCGGCCGACCGCCACCCCTGTCCCACGAGTCCCTCGACGAGGTCCTCGGGAGCACGCACCTCCTGGAAGGTGACGACGTCTGCGCCGCACGAGGCAAGCCACTCCCCCATACCTTTGCGAGCCGCCGCCCGAATGCCGTTGACGTTAACCGTCGCCACCGTGAAAGTCACACTTACTCCTTCATTCATCCACGGGCGCGCTCGCGCCCGATTTGACGGGGAGGAACCCGCCCCACGAAGGACGGGTCCCTGCCGTCAGTCACCCCACGATCGTTCTACACAGTGAACGTGCAAGGCAACTCGGGTATCAGCGCTTAGCCTTTTCGGCTTCCCACGCGCGCTCGGCCGACTCGACAACGTTCTGCATGAGCAGCGCGCGAGTCATGGGTCCGACGCCACCCGGGTTCGGGCTGATCCAGGCGACTTTCTCCTTAGCAGCGGGCTCGACATCGCCCTTGATCTTCTGCTTACCCGTTTCCGGATCCGGTTCACGCGTTACACCAACGTCGAGCACAACGGCATCGTCGCGAAGGTCGGCCGCCTTCACGAGATGTGGCACCCCGGCAGCGGCGATCACGATGTCGGCCTGCTTGAGGAGCTCCGGGAGGTTCTTAGTGCCAGTGTGCGTGAGGGTGACGGTCGCATTATGCTCGCGACGCGTGAGGAGGGACGCGATGGGGCGCCCCACCGTCACGCCACGGCCTACGACGACAACGTGCTTGCCGTTGAAATCGATACCGTGACGCTTCGCGAGTTCAATCGCGGCGCGCGGCGTGCACGGCAGCGGGGTGGTGATGGGCTTGTTGACGTTGAGCACGAGTCGGCCAAGGTTCACGGGATGAAGACCATCGGCATCCTTTTGCGGGTCGATGTACTCGAGAACCGCGTCGGTATCGATGTGCTTCGGCAAGGGAAGCTGCACGATGTAGCCCGTGCAGGCCGGGTCGGCATTGAGCTCATCGAGGACTGCGAAGAGTTCCTCCTGAGTCGTCTCCTCGGGCAGGTCCTTGCGAATCGAGTTGATGCCGATTGCCTCGGAATCGCGGTGCTTACCGGCAACGTAGATCTCCGAGGCCGGGTCCGCGCCTACGAGCACGGTCGCAAGGCCAGGGCGAACCGCGCCTTCAGCAACGATCTTCTCCACGCGTTCGCGCAGTTCTTCCTTAATGGTCTTCGCCGTGGCCTTGCCGTCAAGAATTTGTGCAGTCATAGCGTCCTTACTCCTTGCGTCGTGAGTTCTCAGTATTGGGTGAGGTCGGCGTACAGGGGTGTGTTTTCCACGAGCGTACGAACGCGCCCTCGAAGCTGCTCGACATCCCCCTTGCCGGTAAGTGCGGTCGCGATGATGTCGGCGACCTCCGTGAATTCGCTCGCACCGAAACCACGCGTCGCAAGCGCCGGCGTACCAATGCGAAGACCCGACGTCACGCGCGGCGGACGCGGATCATTCGGAACCGCGTTGCGGTTCACGGTGATGCCGATCTCGTGAAGGAGATCCTCGGCCTGTTGCCCGTCGATCTCAGACTTGCGGAGGTCAACGAGTACGAGGTGAACGTCGGTGCCTCCTGAGAGGAGCTCGATGCCGGCCTCTTTCGCGTCAGCCTGACCGAGGCGCTCAGCGAGAATCTGCGCGCCCTCGAGCGTGCGCTTCTGGCGTTCCTTGAACTCGTCGGTCGCCGCGAGCTTCAGAGCGACCGCCTTCGCAGCGATCACGTGCATGAGCGGGCCGCCCTGCTGGCCAGGGAACACCGCCGAGTCAACCTTCTTCGCGAAATCCTGCTTGGCGAGAAGAAGGCCCGAGCGGGGACCCGCGAGAGTCTTGTGAACGGTCGTCGAAACGACATCGGCAAACGGCACCGGGCTCGGGTGGAGACCTGCGGCCACAAGACCCGAGAAGTGCGCCATATCGACCCACAGCTTCGCACCAACTTCATCGGCGATCGAGCGGAATGCTTCAAAGTCGAGCTGGCGCGGGTACGCCGACCACCCGGCAACGATCACGTTCGGGTGCGCCTCGAGCGCTTGCGCGCGCACACGATCCATGTCGATGCGGCCGGTCTCGGGATCGACCTCGTAGGCCGCGATGTTGTAGAGCTTGCCCGAAAAGTTGATCTTCATGCCGTGGGTGAGGTGCCCGCCGTGCGCGAGGGAAAGCCCCATGAGGGTGTCGCCAGCACTTGCGAGAGCATGCATCACAGCCGCGTTGGCGGACGCGCCCGAATGGGGCTGCACGTTCGCGTGATCAGCACCGAAAAGGGACTTCGCACGCTCAATTGCCAGGTTTTCCGCGACGTCCACGAACTCGCAGCCACCGTAGTAGCGCTTACCCGGGTAGCCCTCGGCGTATTTGTTCGTGAGAACCGACCCCTGGGCCTGAAGAACCGCCCGCGGAACAAAGTTCTCGCTCGCGATCATTTCAAGGGTGGTTTGCTGGCGATGCAGTTCCTGATCGAGAACCTTGGCGATCTCCGGGTCGACCGTGGCAATCGAATCGCTATGCGTGCTCATATGCGCTCCTTCGCGTACTAAGACTTATGTCCTGCTCGAGTGTAATCACTTAGTGAGCCAGGCAACAGCGCCAGATGAGCAAGCGTCGGCTCCGCGCCTACGCACCTATCCGAACATTCAGACGCACCGGCTCAGGCTCGAGCCACACCCCGAATCGATCGTGGACCACGGAGCGTACATGGTTCGCAAGCTGCGCGATGTCTTCGCTCGTTGCCTCACCGCGGTTAGTGAGAGCCAGCGAGTGTTTGGTCGACAGTGCCGCACCGCGCCTATCCGGTGTGAGCGTGAATCCCCTTTCGAGGTTCGAATGACTGATGAGCCATGCGGCACTCGTCTTAATTCCGCCCTCAGCCTCGTAACGGGGCGCTGCCTCAGGCAGCCGCGCAGCCTCCTCGTGCGTGAGGATCGGGTTCGTGAAGAAGCTTCCCGCGCTCCACGTATCGTGATCGCCCTCATCAAGGACCATACCCTTGCGCGCACGGATGTCGAGGACGGCCTCGCGGACCTCACGCATCGGCGCGCGCTGCCCCGGCTCGATGCCGAGTCGCTCGGCAAGCTGCGCGTACCTCACGGGAGCCGAGAGGGAGCCGAGGTGGTGCTGGAAGGTTACCGAGAGCACCACGTAACGGCCGGTCGCGCCGCCACCGGGCATCCGCGTACGTTTGAAGATCGAGTCTCGGTACGCGAACTGGCAGTCGGCAGCAAAGAACGTCCGAATCGTATTCTCGAGCCGATCCCACGTGCGTACACGAGTGATGACAGAGGACACTTCCTGCCCGTACGCGCCGACGTTTTGCACGGGAGTGGCACCCACCGTTCCCGGAATGCCTGAAAGCGCTTCGATCCCAATCATCTCGCGCTCGACCGCGTACGCAACCGCGGCATCCCACGTGGTCCCAGCGAAGTATTCGACGCTCGCACCGCCGCAGGCAGGCGCAAGCGGAGTGCGGTCTTCGACCCGCGCCTCGCCTGTTGTCGACACCTCACAGGTCGCATCGATACACGTCGGGCGATCCTCACCGACCGCGCGTACAACGGTTCCCTCGAAGGGGGCGTTCGACGCGACGAGATTCGAACCACCGCCCAGGACGAGCAGTTCCTCGCCCGCCGCATCGGCGTCGCGCACGGCAGCGATCAGTTCCTCTTCGGTGCGTGCCTCGACGTAGTGCTTGATCTCGCCACCGATGCGAAGAGTCGTGAGGTCCGAAAGCTTCACGCGAGCCTCACCACCGCGCGGCACTTCGTCAGCACTTTGTGCCCGTCAACACTCGCCGTGATGTCAATGCGCGCGGTGCCCTCTTCAGGGGTCAGGAGTCCGACGGCTGCCTCAATATCAATGTCGACGCCACCGAGCGCAGGCACCTCGATCGGGCGCGTAAAGCGCGTCTCGTACGACACGAGTCGGCCCGGATCGCCGAGCCAGTCGAGAACGGGGGCAATCACGGTGCCCATCGTGAGCATGCCGTGTGCGATAACGGAGGGAAGCCCTACCTCGCGTGCGAACGCATCGTTGTAATGGATCGGGTTAAAGTCGCCAGAAGCACCCGCATAGCGCACGAGGCTGTCGCGCGTGAAACGTCGCGTCTCGCGTGCAACGACATCGCCCTTTGCGAGGGTTTCGAGCGTGGGAGTGGTGGGAATGGTCATGATGCCGGTTAGCCTTCCTCGCCTCGAACAACGAGCGACGAACGGACGCTCGCGACATGCGCGCCTGCCTCATCGGTAAAGTCCACACGAGTCGTCACCATCGCGTGCGGCCCAACCTGCTTGAGAGCTTCGACGGTGAGGCTGGGAGTGAGTTCGTCGCCTGCCACAATCGCGCGACTGAGGGCGAAGGACTCCTCGGAGTGGACGACGCGCGAAAAGTCGATTCCGGCTTCCGGGTCGTTGATGTAGCGTGCCTCTTCTGCCTGGGCGAGCGTCACGAGGAATGTGGGCGGCGCGATAATCGCCTCGTAACCCGCGGCGCGTGCAGCATCCTCACTCACCGTGAGGGGATGCGTGTTACCGGTAGCGGCGGCAAACTCGCGGATCTTCGTTTCCGACA
Source organism: Dermabacter sp. (assembly GCF_032550575.1). Taxonomy (NCBI): domain Bacteria; kingdom Bacillati; phylum Actinomycetota; class Actinomycetes; order Micrococcales; family Dermabacteraceae; genus Dermabacter; species Dermabacter sp. The sequence goes on from NZ_JAWFZC010000001.1 coordinate 682,606, forward strand.
CTCGCACGCACGGGCCACTGTCGTACACGCGGCCCGCGAAGTCAGGATTCGGCGATGCCATTGGTTCTCACCCTTCGATCGGTTGTGCGGCCCTCTAACGGCACGCATAGGTTCTCATCGTATCCGGTCGCTCAGCGCGGCCCGTGGTGGTGCGCCCCGGACCGTACTGCACAGCAAAAAGCCACCCTCGTGAGCGGCTCAGCGGAGGGGTTCCGGAGAGCACACCCGGGGTGGCTTTTTGATGAGTATGTGCGTATGGATCAGCGGGTTTCGCGGTGAACCGTGCTGCTGGCGCACGTCGAGCAGTACTTCTTGAGCTCGAGGCGGTCAGGGGTGTTGCGACGGTTCTTCTTGGTGATGTAGTTGCGGTTCTTGCAATCTACGCACGCCAAGGTGATCTTAGGACGCACGTCAGAGCTTTTTGCTGCCATGACTCGCCTCTTTCCGTTTCGCGCGCATCTTGCATACGCGGGTCCTATCGCCTGCGTCATGCAGGCACGTCAACACGCCAGGGAAACCTGGAGTGGTACCGAGGGCGGGGATCGAACCCGCGACCTCACGATTATGAGTCGTGCGCTCTGACCGTCTGAGCTACCCCGGCTCGATCGGAACTGCGGCCCGACACCGATGCTTCGGTGCCGGGCCGCCATCCGATCAGAGCCCTGAAAGGGAATCGAACCCTTGACCTTCTCCTTACCATGGAGATGCTCTGCCGACTGAGCTATCAGGGCAACGCGTGAAAACTTACCGTGTTTTGCCACTCTAGGCAATTTGGGAAAGTCCCCGGTGCGGCGGATCACAGCCACTTTCGTGGAGGTGATCTGCGTGGCAGGTGAGGGATTCGAACCCCCGAAGGCTGAGCCGTCTGATTTACAGTCAGATCCCTTTGGCCGCTAGGGTAACCTGCCTTGCTCGCCGAATACGTCACCTCTTGAGGTTTCATATCGCGAAGCGAACCTGATCAATACTAGCGATCCTTTGCGCTTTCGTCCACGCAGATTGGCTGCTGGGAGCCGTGTTCCCTCTCACAGGATGTGCACGCGGCCGAGCCGGATCTTCCCGTGGGTGGGCGCCGCAGCCGTTTGAACCGCGGCGCCCACCATTCTTTCCCCCTTCTCTTCCCCCTCGTCTTCGCGTGCGTCTCCTCTGTCCCATGGTGCACCGCTCTTTCGCCAAGCGTGCACCTCCCCCCTTCTTCCCTCGTGCACAGGGCGTGAAACCAAAGAGAGCCGGTGGGGCTGCGTACGCTAGCTTGCAGCCGAGGCCTGCATCTGCTCGGCCGCCTCTTGCTTGACCTGCTCGCCGTGCGTGCGAAGGTTCGTCAGTAGCGCTTCGATGCTCGTCGCAAGGGCCTCGAAGTTCGCGACGAACGCGTCGCGATCCTCTCCTACCCACTGGGCGGCTTGGACGCTTTCACGTGCGGTGTTCAGAGCAGTCGTGGTTGCCGTTGCGAGCGAGACGAGGCCCTCGCCCGTGGAGACGCCCTGTTCGGGCGACATACCGATAAATGTCGTGTTCATGTTTCCCCCTTGAGTCGTGTGTAGAAGCGTGTGTGTGCTACCCGGCGCTCGAGGCAGCGCGCTGTTCTGCTACCTGCCCGCGCGCGTTCTCGGCCAAGAGCCCGAGCCTCGCGGCATTGTCGTCACCCGCGTGGGCAAGAGTGCCCAGCTGCGCCAGGAAGTTTTCACGGTCCTCCCCGGCCCACTCGAGTGACTGGACCATGTTCACCGCGTTACTTCCCGTGTCACGGAGCGAAACGGCAAGCGACTCGAGCTCACCCGCCATGGTCTCAACGCTCCCGGGATCCATTCCCTTCATCATGGTGTTTTCCCTTCTCATGTCGTCTACGACGGTCGATTTCCGACACCTTCACGCTACGGCCTCAGCGCCCACGAACATTCTGTGGAGCGAGAGCGGCTGGCTTCGATGTGGATAACGAACAGAACTTTTCGACGCTCGTTGTGGCTAGTGCACCACGCTCGAGGCACGACGTTGCTCTGCCGCCTGCTCTACCAGTGCAAGGGCGAGTTGTCTGAGCATGTCGCTCACGGTCATGAGGTGAGCAGACACCTCATGGCCGCGATTGGCGAAAGCCTCGGCATCGGGGCCTTTCCAGGAGAGGGCACCGATGAGGGTACGAAGCTCCTGCCCCGCATGCCTCCAACTTTCTGCGTTGAACCGTAAGAGTTCGCTGAGCCGCTCGACTGCGGCTGGATCCATTCCTTCACCCATGAGGTGTGCTCCTTCGTGATGGTGGTGTGTGGTGGTCTCGAGTCATTGATGGTGCTGTTGTCGTGTCGCGCAGTGTGTTCGCCTCCGCTAAGCGGAGTCGCGATTTATGCCGCGCAGCTGCGTGCCACGAGCGAGGGGACGATAAGTCGACACTCGTGCCCTTCGACAAGCCAGGCAACGTCCGGGGTGCTCGCCCATCTCGTGCGAGGCGGAGTGCGGCCGAACACGGTAAACACATCCGTTTCGCTCGCTCCGAGAACAATGCCGCAGCCCGACTGCGCGAGTGCCGGCCCCACGGATCCGAGCCTCGAAAATGAGCCTCCCTCGAGCCCGCCATAAATACATGCACCAGCACCGAGTGCCCCGCGGATAGCGGAACCCAGCTCGGGGCCACCGCCGTCGGATTCGAGAGCTTTGATGTCCTCGAGGAGAACGAATGCCGCAGCTCCCATGCCCTTCGCCCGCTCGAGTAGGTATCGCGGATGCTCGGCATCGCTCGAGGCACGAGCAGGGACACGTAGGACTTCACGATCGTGGGCGAGGTGCGCAAGCGACTCGAGCAGCGCGAGGCGCTCATGAGCCGCGCCTCCCAACACGAGCCCTCCGGGCATAAGCGGGAGCGAAACCGGTGTTCCGTCAGTATGGGAGAAACCTACAAACCCGCGACGCGGATCGCGCACGAGCTCTCGAGCCTCGCGCACGTCAAGCAACCGTCGGGAGAGTGTAAAGGCCTCGAGGCATGCATTCCGGTCACGCTCCTCGCGCGCGCACGGTTCATCAAAGAGCGCAACGTGAGCCTCGAGGCCACCGATACTAGCCCGGCCAACGGGTGCCGCATCGGTGAGCCTGACGGCCGGCCCACACAGGGCATAGTCCTCGGGCCGCGAGAGTCGATGAATAATTCTCTCGGTGCACGATGTTTCGAGGCTCCGCGGAAGTTCGCTGGGGCCCGTGGCCCCGATAACCAGAGTGAGCTTGCGTGCGCGCGCCGTGCGGGCAAGGGCGCCGAGAAGCGAGAGCATATCCTCGCGATCGCTCGGATGGGCCTCGTGGCATAGGTCCGCGAAAGAGTCGATCACGAGCATCGACGCTCGAGAAAGAGTCTCAGTACGAGCAAGGTGACGGAGCATTCTTAGGACCGAGGCGGTGTCGTCTCCCCTCACATATGCGACGGCGTGAGACTCGTCGATGAGCACGTTGAGGCCTCTGCTTGCCGAATCGATGACGAACACTCGAGGCCTGTCCTCTACCGTGCGGGTCGAGCGCACGATGCTCACGATGCTCGTACTCCGCCCAGTTCCGGAGGCACCGTAGACGCCATACACGGATCCGGGCTCTCCCACTCGCGCGACCGCGCGGCGTTGGCGAGCCGGATCATCAAGGAGTGCGAAAGGCGCTGGGAGCCCCCATTCTTTCGCGAGCCCCTCGCCCGCGTAGTCATCCTCGAGCGGCGGCAACCACGGGGAGCGTACCCTGGCACCAGTCCGTGACCATTCGCCGATCGCCTCATCCACGATGAGGCGCGCCTCCGTCCGCTCTCGCGTGTGTCCCCGCGTCGGCGTGGCCGTCGACCGTTTCGGCTCAGCATCCCAATCGCGAGGCACGCCCTCGATGTTCATAGCCGTAACAGGAGTGACCGCGAGCCTCGAGGACCGGTCGCTTTCTCCGCGCGAGCCAGAGTACGCCATCTGCACCTCGCGCTGAAGGCCCGCCCCCACCGCGCTCACGACGGCTCGGCCCGGGGTGTCGAGGGAAATCTGAGCGGCTGCCTTTGACCCGATGACGTCGATTGAATCGGCGGCGTCGCTCAATCGAAGGGCGATGCGCAGGCTTACATTCGCTCGAAGTCGTTCGCTTACAATTCCTGCGGGGCGTTGCGTCGCGAGAATGAGGTGGATCCCGAGTGAGCGGCCTCGCTGAGCTATGTCGATGAGTTCGTCAAGAAACTCCGGGTAGTTGTCGCGCAGCGCGGCAAACTCATCGACAACGATCACGAACGCGGGCAAGTCAGTGCCGCCGCTTTCGGCGTACTCGTCGCTGTCCTTCGCTCCGATGCGGGCCAACAGCTCTTCCCGGTAGCGAAGCTCCGCCTTTAGCGACGTGAGTGCACGTGTCACGAGGCCGGGGCTGAGGTCCGTGACAAGCCCAGTGCAGTGCGGCAACCGCGCACACTCCCCGAGTGCAGCCCCTCCCTTGTAGTCCACGAACAGGAAGGTGAGCCGTCGCGGCGAATACCGAAGAGCGAGACCCAGAACCCATGACTGCAAGAACTCCGATTTCCCCGATCCCGTTGTGCCCGCCACAAGCGCGTGTGGACCCCACGTGCGCAGTGGGATGGTGAGGGGGCCTGTCTCGCCGTACCCCACGAGAGCATCGAGGGTGAGGGTTTGCGCTTGATCGCTCACGTGCCATGCTCGGGCGATACGGTCACGGATGTGACGACGTTCGGTGCCGTTCACTTCGAGGAGCGACACGCTCGCGGGGATCGCTTCACTACTGCCCTCCCTTGTACGGGCATCAACCAAGGGTGCCAGGCGGCGCGCCCACGGGAGAATCGCCTGCTCTCCCACCCCCTCGAGAGACTCGAGAGTCACAGGGGCAGTACCCCCTCGATGCCACAGCACTGCACCGCAAGCCAGTGTTTCGACTAAAGCCGCGCACACGCCCGGCACGTGCGAGCTGTCCCCCGACGTTACGATCAGCCGAGGCCCAATCTCGCCATGCGCCTCCCACGCCTCCGCGAGGATTGCGAGCGACGTAAGCTGCGCCGTGGTCGGTTCAAACGCGACAATGACGACATTTGCTTCTGTTATGTCCTCCACTGCGCCCGGCATGCGCCGCGCGGCCCACTCCGCAACACTTTCGTCGGTTTCGAGGACAAGCACGCCTCCTGCGCCGGCTCGCCGGACGTGGGGAAGCCAGGCGAGATTTCGTGCGCTCGCGTTAGCTGCGGGAGAACTGACGAGGGCGAGGCGAACGTCGGAAGGGGAATGCCGCCCACCCAGCTGTACGGCAAGAGCACGCGCAAGCGACATGCGTCCTTCACCTGTGATGCCAAGCCCGCGAATCTCACGCAGGGAGATGGTCACTGGCGCGATGACGGTTGAGCCTTGCTCCCGGAGAATATCCAGCTCACCCCTCAGAGCACGAGGCCCTTCCGCCCCAGCCTCCCCTTTGAAGCTCACCGAGCTCGAGATGCGGCCAGTGCCGAGTCGAAGCACCATAAAATCGCTGTGCTCGTCGCGAAGCGCCCACAGATCTCCAGTTTTCGGCGAGTCCCACTGGAGGATGGCCCTTGCCGACGGGAGCATCGCCTCGAGGCGCGCTTTCTCCGTTTCGTGCACACCGTGTACCTCGGCTCGGGCCTCATCAAGTGCTGCGTCAAACTCGCGAACAGCACCCACCCATTCCCTACGCACGCGGGCGCGCTGGGACCAGTAGTGCGCGATCGCCATCGCTGGCATCGCAATCACAAAAACGATGACAAATGTGCTCCGTGTGAGCGCGTACATAACGCCAGCGAGCATGAGCGGTAAGAACAAGCTCACAAACGGAACTGGCGGTGACGAACCGCACCGCGGCACACGCGGCAACGCGATCTCCACTTCCGCTTGCGTGAGCTCAATTCGAGAGGGCGGAAGATATGCACGCGCGGGCGCATCGTCGACTACGACCTCCGCGCCAGGCCTATGGCGAGCCCTGACACGCCACGGCCCCACCTGGGCATAGGAACCAGGCGCGAGACGAATCGACGCTGCCTCCCCTTCCCCCTCGCGAGCTATCACTGCCCCTTGAGCAGGGTGGATCCACACGTCGATGCCCGCCTCAATATACGCATGCGTACTCGAGACTCCCCCGCCCTCAAGGGTGAGCCGGCAGGTCGAAGATGACCCCAGCGACGACAGCCCCACATCGAGAGCACACACGCGCTCCACTCCCTCGCTTTCGACCACGAGTTCCCACGACGAGGGCACCGACCGCCGAAGCTCAGGGCGGGCACCCGGGGTGCGCACAAGCTCAAGGGTCATCCCTGAGACGAGCCCAGAGGTATGAAGCGAGACCTCACTGGCGAAGAGCGTGCCCGGTACCCCCTGCGTACTCCCTGACGCAATGCGCAGGGTGTAGCCATCGCCCTCAAGGCCGAGATGATGCCGCAGGCGTTCGGTAAGTTCCCCCGTGGTCACGGTGGCATCTGCGGCGATCTCCAGCACAACGGGAGGCTGTGAGGGAGCGCAAACCTCGACAAGCAGCGTCACGGGCCCGCCTCCTTTCAACCACCTTGGCCTCCTCAAGAATCGCGAAGATTCGGGATACGCCAAACCCCGCCTTTCACGATTGTGAAAAGCGGGGTTGTGTGCGGCACAAGGCGAGGTGCGTCAGGCGCCCTCGGGGCGCTCCTGTTCGGCCTCGAACGATCCGACGGCTTCTGCGCCGTCACCGCGATCGCCTTGGTCACCGGTGTCAGGCTCGCCCTCCGGCTGCGCAGGCGCAGCGTCGTCGAGCGCATCTTCGTCAGTGATCACGGGCAGTTCAAGCCGGTCGACGGTCGTGAAAATATGCTCCCCGTACACTCCCGCATCATCGGGTTCAACGGCACTCACAACGACCGCCGTCGCATTGTCGCGCCCACCATGGGCAACGGCCGTCTCCACGATGCGCTGGGCTACGAAATCCGCTTCCGAGGTCTCCTGAAGCATCGTGTGAAGCTCGCCGTCGCTGACCTCTCCGGTCACGCCGTCACTACACACGAGGAAGCGGTCCCCAAGGCGAACGGGAATGAGCCAAAAATCAGGTCGCGTATCGGGGCCGGCGCCGAGCGCACGCGTGATCATATTTCGATAGGGGTGGACGCGGGCCTGGTCAAGCGTAATCTCGCCGCGGTCCACGAGTTCTTGCACAACTGAATGGTCGACGCTGATCTGCGAGAATTCACCGTCGCGCAGCATGTAGACGCGGGAATCGCCGAGGTTCATCACGAGCCAGTGGGGCTCGGATTCGTGAAGCGTAAGTGCAACCATCGCCACGGTCGTGCCTGCACTACGCCCCGAGTCATCGTCGAGGCTTGCAATGCGCTCATAGGAGCGGACCATGGCGTCGGCGACGTCCTCGAGCTCTACGTAGTCTCCACCGGCGAGCGAGGCGAACTCATCCGCGACGATTCCGCTTGCGACTTCGCCGGCATTGTGGCCGCCCATACCGTCGGCGACGAGAAAAATCGGGTCGTAGGAGATGAACGAATCCTCGTTGACGGAACGCACGAGACCAACGTCGGTTGCGCCCGTCGAGGCCACACCGAAATCTCCCCCGTGCCGTTCGGCACGCAATGAAAGGTCTGCATTCACGAGTTGGTTCACATCACCTTGGTCGAGCACGGCGTGAAGGCCGAAACGCTGTGAGCGCATTCGGGCCGTACAGCCGCGATAAGGAGGCGCCGCGGGGACTCAGCACGCGGTACCTGGAGCGTACTCAAGCATAGCGAGAAGCGATGAACGGTGCAGGCTCACACGCCCGTTACGCACGGCGCCTTACGAGAGATACGGTAAATGCAGTGAGAGCATCCCTTGCCGCGCCTGCAGGAAGTGCTTCGACAAGAGCGAGAGCGCGATCAGCGTAGCTTTCAGCAAGCTTCTCGGTTTCGTCGACGACATTGTGTTTGGCCAGATGGCTGACGACCTCGGCGAGGCGTTCATCGCTCGAGAGATCACCGTCGAGCGAGGACAGCAACGTTGCTGACGCCGTGTCGTCGGGGTGCTCGGAAACATGAGAGCGCAAGAGGAGGGTGGGCATCGTGGGCACGCCCTCTCGCAAATCAGTTCCAGGGGTCTTGCCGGATTGCTCGGACGTTGCGCGGATATCGATCACGTCGTCGGCAAGTTGGAAGGCCACGCCAACGGCCTCACCGTATTCACGCATAGTCTCCACCACCTGCGCAGGCGCTCCGGAGATCATCGCTCCGAGAACACCGGCGGTCGCAATGAGCGAACCAGTCTTGTTCGAGAGCACGTCGATGTAATGAGCGAACGGATCGTCACTTTCGGTCGGACCGACCGTCTCGTTGAGCTGCCCCAAACACAGGCGCTCGAAGGTCTGCGCGTGGACGGCGACGATGTCCGAGCCGAGGCCTGCGCTTATTGCACTCGCGCGCGCTAGGAGAAAATCCCCCGTGAGGATGGCGATGTTGTTGCCCCACACGCGATGGGCAGCTTTTGTACCGCGACGGGTTTCTGCGCCATCCATGACGTCATCGTGGTAGAGCGTGGCGAGATGGGTGAGCTCGACGAGAGCACCGGCGTCAACAAGTTGAGGTGCCGAGAGATCGCCGAAGGCAGCAGCGAGCATGACAAGCACCGGACGCACACGCTTGCCGCCGGCTTCGAGCAGGTACGGAGCGGTGGCCTGCATCATGGGGTCCGACGTGGAGACGGCAGCGCGCAGCTCATCTTCGACAGCCTCGAGCCTGCTCTGGATCGCTTCCGCAAGGGAAGGGTCGATGTCATCCATCGTGAAGCTCGCCATCACTGTCCTTTACCTGACGGGCCCGTTCCCTGCGAACGAACTACAGACGTTAACTGTATCGGGATTTGAGGCTGCGTGCAGCGCAAGAGTCGCCTGCGGCGCGCGCGAATGGGGAGGGTCACGCTAGTGCAGGAACCAGCAGGGATTTCCGACGGTTTACAGATAAAAAAGAGCCCCGGTGCTGCGACCGGGGCTCTCGATGAATAATTTCGGCGGCGTCCTACTCTCCCACACCCTCCCGAGTGCAGTACCATCGGCGCAGTCAGGCTTAGCTACCGGGTTCGGAATGGAACCGGGCGTTTCCCCAACGCTATGACCACCGAAAAACTTTCGGCGATGCTGCTCGAGGCAGCGTCTCTATGAAATTTTTATAGCGCCTTCGTTCTTCGTCGAACGAAGCCGGCTGAAGAATAGTTCGGCGGTGTCCTACTCTCCCACACCCTCCCGAGTGCAGTACCATCGGCGCAGTTAGGCTTAGCTACCGGGTTCGGAATGGAACCGGGCG